>CANFLV010000008.1 GCA_947448025.1 Oxalobacteraceae bacterium
CGATACCTCGGGCGAGATCAAGCAATGGTGGCGTTATATTCCGGGCGCGAACTGGCGACATCCGGGCGGACCCGAGACGAGCATTGAAGGCCGCGGCGCCTTTCCGGTCGTGGCGGTCGCCTATGAAGATGCGCGCGCCTATGCCAAATGGAAGGGCCGCGACTTGCCTTCTGAAGTACAGTGGGAATGGGCCTCGCGCGGCGGCAGTGCCGCACCAGCGCCGGAGCATGATCAGCCGCACGACGCCAATACCTGGCAGGGCCTTTTCCCAATGGTGAATTCGGGCAGCGATGGCTTCGTCGGTCTTGCACCGGTCGGCTGTTATCCGGCCAATCCGCTGGGTCTGTTCGACATGATCGGCAATGTCTGGGAGCTCACCACGGACGCCTGGCATGACAGCCACTATCCGACCTTGACGCCGCCTGATCAGATGCCCAGCGCCATGCTGGGAGGTAGCGCCGGCCAGCATGTGATCAAGGGCGGTTCCTTCCTGTGTGCGCCGAACTATTGCATGCGTTATCGCTCAGGCGCGCGCCAGCCTCAGGATGATGACCTTGGTTCAAGTCATCTGGGGTTTCGCACGATCTTGCTCGCCCCGGCGCCTTAACGCTGCTGCGCGTCGTAAGGTTTCCAGTCCTCTTTGTCTTGCCGCAGGAAGTACTTCCCGGCGCGTTGCATCATGATGCCGTTATCAGTCTCGGCAAGGTAATCGGTTGTCGGCAGATTGTTCAGGTAATTGTCCGCACTGAACCCGGCGCCCCCAAACGGCGACTCTGCCAGCATGCGCGCGATAATGTGTGACACTGCCGTGTAGCTGGTGGCGTCGTTGACATGGGCGGCCTCACCTTGCCGGTGAGTGTCCGGGCCGATTACTTTGATGCCCACGGGTACCGTGGTGATGGCCGGTGTGGCAATGTCGCGCAAGCCGGAAATCTGCATCTTGTCACCCCGCAGGGCGGCACCGTGTTCCGGTAGCAGCACGACGACCGCGCGTCGGCCGCTGCGTTCGAGCTGGCGCATGAAATCATCCAATTCCGTGAGCAGTTTTTCGAGTCGCGCCTTGTAGGTCGCGCTGCTGCTCTTGCCTGCGCCCGCGCCGTTCAGGATGCGGTTACCATCGTGCAGACTGATCGTGTTGTAGTACAGGGCAACGCGTGGGGTGCTGGATTTGTTGCGCTTATCAAGCCAGCGCCCCAGCACGGCAGCATCGTCATAGACCGGCGAATCGTCGAACGAGCGTTGTGGCATCGCGATCCCGTTCAGCGGCATCAGCTCAGCACTCACGCCCTGGGCTCGCACCAGTGACAGGAAATCATCGAAATGGCCATCGTGATTGAATGCCAGGTTGGGTTCGAAGCCAGCCTGCTTTAGCGACGGCATTAAATAACATTGTTGTGTGGTGGCCGAATACAGACCCTTATTCGGACTTTGTCCGCAAGGCGCGCGATGGATGCGGATGGCTGCCGGTCCGCTATAGGACGTTGCCGAATTGAAGTGGTGAAAGACGAAATCGAAGCGCTGCCACAAGGGATGCACGTCGAGTCCGGTCGCCTGCAAGTCATCCCACGACAGCGAACAGATGTGCAGGAAAATCACATCGAAGGCCGGGGCGCCATCTGCGGCCGGTTGAAAGCGCACGCTACGCAGTGCCTCCTTGGCATAAAATTCCTGCAACAGGATGTCCAGGCTTTTCTCTTTGCTGAGCGTGGCACTTGCCGTGGCTGGCCTGCCGGCGCTGGCGCCGTCCTGCAGCAGCACTTGTCGTCCCGACGACAGCGACAAGGCCAGCAGGCCGGCAAGTGTCAGAACGCCTACGCGCAAATAGTAGGCGGCGAGACGATAGACGAACCAGCCGAGGACCAGCAGCGCGATTAACTGCCAGTTGATCATGCGTCCCATCAGTTCCAGCATATAAGCAAAACTGAAGTTGCTCAGCAATTGCGTTTGCGAGAAAACCCGGCTCGCGGCGGGCAGCCAGGAATCGTAATAGAGCAAGGCTGCGCCAACGACCAAGGCCAGCCAAGCCTTGATGCGGCGCCAGGCAGGCGAATTTGCCGGTGCCAGCAAAAACGCCGCAAACGCCAGATTTTCAATCGGATGGAAGCCGATCAGTTCACGCCAGAACAAGACGATTTTGATGAGGAAATAGTAGTTCCAGGCGCCCAGGTGGAGCCGTAAAGCCGCCTTGTCCGGTAATGGATCGGCTGGGGGCGCGGTCTCAGTCTCGTTGACGAACTCCGGGTTGGGGCTGGCCATCATTACTTGCTGCGTCCTGTCGTGTCCCTGGCCACATAAGGTCGCAGCAGAACCGGCTTGAAAGTCTTGCGGCGATAAAACCTGTGCAAGTGCGCAAATAATGCGGGCAGCTGCCAGCCTGTGACAATGCCGATGAAAAGGATAATCAATGCTTCCATTGTACTCATGTGCTTTCTTCCGTGATGTGACTTGCGCGCAGGGTGAGTCCGCGCCTGATCGCCGGCGTGGGCGGGCTATAGCGCTTGATTGCAGGTCCATTTTTTTCTATGCTTGCCGGCACACTCTGCATCGCCGCCGGCGTGCCATTTTCTTCCTGGGCAATTGCTGTCAATGCGGCAGTCAAATCGGGCATGAATGCCGACCGTGCCGCGACATCGTTGTTCGCCGCACGTATGTCCGGCAAGCTCAGGTAGCGACGCTCGCTGTTAAACAGATCGCCTGTCGGCAGCCGGAACAGGCGTTCGAGTGTCTGGCTGACATCGCCTTCGCGGCAGGCGGGCAGGAACAGATAGACGCAGTTCTGGTCGGCGGTGCACAGGTCGCCATCACGCGCAATGTGGCAATAGCGCAGCGCATCGATGGGAGTCAGCCCCTGCGCCAGTGGCAGCGCGATGAGCGCGCAGGGGAGCCGCTGTGCTGCGCTAAGCTGCAGGGCTGCCATGACGCTGCGGGAGAATTCTGCGGGGGGTAAATAACCATGTTCTTGCTGCGGCATGAGTTCGGCATGCGCCTGTTCGTAGCTGTGGGGCAGAATATGCGGAAACACCTGGCCCTGCACCATCGCGACCATGCCAATAAAACGGAGGTGGCTCACGCCAGCCGGTATGACCAGATTCGCGCCGAGTCGGATTGCCAGCAGTTCCTGGCTTTGTCGCATGCGAACGTTGACTTCGCGCACCACTATTTTCAGGCGTGGACCAGCCGATTTACGTAATGCAAAAATGTCGCGCGCTACCTGCTCATACGAACTCGTCCGGGTAAAACCAATTAAAAAAGTGGCCGCCTGTGCGCCCATTGCTTGCGCGGTCAAATCGTCGAGCGCGTCTATCATTTGCCAGTGCGCAAGCGGCTTTTCGATCGGCAATAAGACATCGCGCATGGCGAATACCGCATCTTCGTCGGCGGCCGGCGTTTGCTCGCTGTGCCGTGTCGGGTGTTCGCTGAGTCGCAGCTCGCCAGCGCTTGCGTGCGCCAGCAGGCTGGATGTGCCTGCTGTGACGCCGCCGGGATGAAACCAGTGAAAAATTTCCCATACAGTCGTTCCGCCCGTGGCCCGGATTCGCGCCAGCCCCGCCAGCAATTGCATGTGCGGTAACAGCGCCGCGACAGGCTCGCCGCCCGCGCGCCCGCGGGAGCGGAAAATCAGCAACACCATGTTATTACCAGCCTCGGCCCAGCTACGCCAATCACGCAGCTGCGCAGCTTGTTCAGACGGCGATCCGGCGAGCACGTCGTCGGCCTCGTCGATGACGATCAGTGCATGCTGACTCTTGCCAAAATAAGTGATTTCTTCGATCAGGCCAGCAGCAGAATGCACTGCGTCGGCCCGCCCTGCTGGAGGCGGTGTGCGCAGCAACACCGCGATGTGTCCGGCCTCAATTGCCGAGGCGAGCGTGGCGCGGTCTGCGCCGCTACCGAGTACGGAATCGACATTGTCGGCAGCAGTGATCAGGCATGCTGGAAACGTGCCGGCGCAGGCGTTCCGTAACGTTTGTTCTATCAACCCTGCCGCGAACTCAACTTCGTCCTCGATCAAAGCATACACATTGCCTGGCGTGAGCAGGGTGGTGCTCGAGACGATGCCACCGATGTGGAGTTGGGCCTGATCATTGTGCATATGTAACATTTCGCAATAACAATGTTGCTGCTTGATTCGCGACAGCTTCGATAAGTTACTAAAAATCATTTTATATCTCTGGAACAGGTTCTGAATTTAGTTTGGACAATATTTTTTTTAGCATTAACGTGTCGTATTTTGGCAACGATTGTGAATGCGCAAAGCAAGAATTGTTGCTAACGTTGGCCTCAGGAAAATTTTCGATTGCGCAATGGTATTGCGTGTTTATCTCATCAAGCCGCGCTTCCTGCAAGAGTGTCAGGCGCAAACACAGGAGTCGCCATGGGTAAGTCTGACCTACCTATTCATTCACTTGTTGCAATCGCCGGGGATGTTGACCGTCTTTACACGCACTTCGGCGCACTGGTCGATAGCCAGCTGTACCAGGAAGTGGCGCAGCATGAAGCCGCCTGTCACGCAGCGCAGCGCTGGCCCCTTCTTGCTGCGATGCAGGGTATTCCATTGATCGATACAGGCGGCCTCAGGTAATGAAGTTGGTCGCCGTGATTGGTGCGGGTGGCGGCATGGGCGCCACGACCGTGGCAGCGCATCTTGCAGCAGGACTGACTGCGCAGCATCGTCTCGTGCTGGCTTTCGACTTGTGTCCGGAAAACGTGCTGCGGCTGCATTTTGGTATGCGCTGGGAGGATGAGGGCGGCTTTGCGCCCCAATTGTTGGTCGGTCTCGAGTGGCAAGCGGCGACCTATCGCAGTGCCGGCGGCATCGATTTCGTCCCGTTTGGCCAGTTGAACGAGGATGCCGAGTTGGCGATACTGAGCGACTGGTTTGCACAGCACCCGCAATGGCTGGGCGAACAATTGGCGGCGCTGGATCTGCCTGCGGACACGATCATCGTATGTGACTGTCCGCGCGCACCGGCTAATTTTCGCACGCAAGCCCTGGCATGCGCCGACCTGGTATTGATTGTTGCCTTGCCTGATCCCGTGGCATACAGCGTGGCCACGCGCATGACGGCACATGTAAAGCGTGCGGGTGGACCATCGACCATGGTCGTACTCAATGGTTTCGATGCGGCGCGCCGGCTCGACCGCGATATTGCCGTGTTGTGGCGTACTGCTTTTCGCGCGAACCTGGCGCCGGTGCTGATACATCGCGACGAATCCCTGCGCGAAGCGCTGGCATGCCAGCGTACGGTATTCGACTTTGCCCCTTCGAGCGCTGCCGCGCATGAGTTTGCTGCGCTGGCAACCTGGACACTTTCCCGGCTTGGGCAGGTAACATGAACGGCGCGACCTTATTGTTGATGCGCTTGCTCGCCGATAACGGGATTGCACTGCCGCAGCCTTGGTACAAACTGCTAGTCACACTGTTCTTCCGGCGTGTGCCGCCAGGGCCGTGGAATGCGCTATGGCGTGCCCGAAGCCGGGCCAACTTTCCGCATATTGATTTTTCCCGCATGGTGCCGAGCGACGTCATCCGCCTGCTGCTGCAGTTATTGTGGTTGCCCCTCGTCAAGCCGCAAACCGATGCCGCTACCCCGTGGCGATTGCCGACCGCCGCCCGCAAGTTACTGGTGCGTGCTCATGCCTTGAGCAAACGCCTGAAAAAGAATTTTCGTTTCAATCCTGCCGAGGCGCAACGCAACAGTGAATTCGCTGCCGGGCACAGTTTCTGGCGTAATCCGGCCATCAGTTACCTGGCCTATCTGGTGGCGGCGATTCTGGGGATTTTATGCATCACCACGCCGTTCAGCATGCTGGCCCAAGCGCTGTTCGTCATGCTGTTGTGGAGCGTTGCCCTGGTGATCCGCCTGATTCCCGGGCCGGTAGCGACCTTGCTGCTGATCGTGCTCTCAGTGACGGCGTCCAGCCGTTACCTCTGGTGGCGCGTCAGTTCGACCCTGAACTGGGATCAAAGCCTGGACTTGCTATGGGGCATAGTGCTGCTGTGCGCGGAAATTTATACCTGGGTGATACTCTTGTTCGGTTATCTCCAGAATGTCTGGCCGCTTAAACGTATGCCAGCACCTTTGCCGTCCAGCCAGCTTGAGTGGCCTTCGGTCGATATCCTGATCCCGACTTACAACGAACCTTTGAAGGTGGTCATGCCGACCGTGTATGCGGCATTGGGCATCGACTGGCCGCGCGACAAGCTCAACATCTATCTGCTGGACGATGGCCGGCGCGAACAATTCCAACGTTTTGCCGGGCTGGTCGGCATTGGTTACCTCACGCGCCCTGACAACAAACATGCCAAGGCCGGTAACCTCAACCATGCCTTGTCGGTGATCGATGGCGACTACATTGCCGTATTTGATTGCGACCATATCCCGACCCGGGCGTTTTTGCAGGCCACCATGGGCTGGTTCCAGCGCGACGCGAAACTGGCCCTGATGCAAACGCCGCACCATTTCTTTTCGCCGGATCCTTTCGAGCGCAATCTCCACATGTTTCGCCGCACGCCCAATGAAGGCGAATTGTTTTATGGCGTCATTCAGGACGGTAACGATCTATGGGATGCCACGTTTTTCTGCGGCTCGTGTGCGGTGATCAAGCGTGCGCCGCTGGAACAAATCGGCGGCTTTGCGGTGGAAACGGTCACCGAGGATGCCCACACCGCACTCAAACTGCAACGACTCGGTTACCACACGGCCTATCTGAACGTGCCACTGGCTGCCGGTTTGGCGACCGAAAGCCTGTCAGCCCACATCGGCCAACGCATCCGCTGGGCGCGCGGCATGGCGCAGATTTTTCGACTGGATAATCCCTTCTTCGGCAAGGGCTTGAACTGGGTGCAACGCATCTGTTATGGCAACGCGATGCTGCATTTCCTCAATGGCGGCCCGCGCCTCGTCTTCCTGACGGCGCCACTGGCGTTTCTGTTGTTCCATGCCTATGTCATTTACACGCCCGCCTTGTCGGTGATGCTGTTCGTGCTGCCGCACATGATGCACGCGACCCTGACGAATTCGCGCATCCAGGGCGAACATCGTCATTCCTTTTGGGCCGAGGTTTATGAGACGGTACTGGCCTGGTACACAGTGCGCCCGGCCATGGTGGCGCTGCTCGATCCGCACAAGGGCAAATTCAACGTTACTGCCAAGGGGGGGCTGGTCGAGCATGATTATTTTGACTGGACCATTTCGCTACCTTACCTGCTGATTCTGGGACTCAACGTGGTCGGCATGCTCACCGGTTTCGGCCGCTTGGTCTGGGGGCCGGGCGACGAAATTGGCACGACGCTGTTGAATCTGCTTTGGACCTGCTACAACATCCTGCTGCTCGGTGCGGCGCTCGCAGTGGCGTCGGAAACGCGCCAGGTCCGTCTCGCGCATCGCGTTGCCATGCGTTTGCCAGCCTTATTGCTTCTGCAGGACGGCACGCTCATGCGCTGCCATACCTGCGACTTTTCGGATAGCGGCGTCGCGCTCGACCTGCCCGTCATGGTTGATCTGAAACCAGGCGACAAGGTGGCGGTGTCCCTCTGGCGTGGCGAGGAAGAGTACGCATTTCCGGCCGCTGTCGTGGGCAACAGTGCAGCGCATCTGCGGCTATGCTGGGAGCTCACTGGCCAGGAGCAGCAAATGCAGCACGTCCAGTGCACCTTTGCGCGTGCCGATGCCTGGTCATCCTGGACTGAAGGGCGCAAGCGGGACCGACCGTTGAAGGGACTGCAAAGCGTGTTTCGCGTCGGGGTACGCGGCTTGGTCCAGATTGTCGAATACACGATGCCTGCTTGCGGACCGCGCGCCACCCGTGCCCAAGCCTGGCTGCGCAGCCTGCTGCCACGCACGCCACGCGCATTTGTACCAAGAGCAGCGAAAGCATGACATGAGCGCACTTGACGCCTTCGGTTGTTTCCTTTGCCACCGCCACTCTCTATTTCGGCTATCCATGACCATTGCATCCATCCTTTTTTCCCTTGGTATCTTCGCTGCCTTGTTGCCAACAGGCGCAAGGGCTGAAGCAAGCGATAAGCCGCTGGCCTTGTCCACGCAGGTAAGACATATTCCGCTGTCCCGGCTGGACGGCAGGATTATGATTGCCTTGCGCACCACTGAAGGCAGCGCGACCATCAACTTCGGTGCCCGGCGCGACGAACTGATCACCAAGGCGCGGCTCAAGCTGCGTTATACCTACTCGCCGGCCCTGATTCCGAATCAATCGCATATCAAGATCCTGCTCAACGGCGAGGCATTAGGCGTCATCCCCATCACCAAGGAAAATGCCGGCCGGCCGGTGACTCACGAACTGGAAATCGACCCGCGTCTCATCGTCGACTTCAACCGCATTACCTTGCTGTTTATCGGTCACTATGCGGCTGAATGCGAGGATGCCTTGCATACCAGTTTGTGGGCCGACGTCAGTGGCGCAAGTGAGCTCGAACTGACAGTGCAGCCACTGGCGCTGGGCAATGAGCTGGCGCGGCTACCGGAGCCGTTTTTTGACAAACATGACCTCAATCGCCTGACCCTGCCGTTTGTGTTTGCCGCCCATCCCAGCCATGCGACGCTGCGTGCGGCGGCGGTCAGTGCCTCCTGGTTCGGCCAGCTAGCCAGCTGGCGCGGCGCGCGTTTTCCTGCGCAACTTGACCGTCTGCCGCGCGGCCATGCCATCGTCTTTGTCAGCAATACCGAGCGTCCCGCCTTCCTCGGCAAACTGCCGCCGTATAGTGGGCCGGGTCTGAGCATCATGACCAATCCCGAAGACGGTTATTCGAAGCTCTTGCTGGTGAGCGGACGTGATGCCGGCGACTTGAAAGTCGCAGTCGACACGCTCGTGCTGGCGAATGCCGCGCTATCGGGCAGCGCCGTGAGCGCCGTCACGCCTGTGAATGAAAAGCCGCGTCTGGCCTACGATGCGCCAAACTGGGTGCGACTTGACCGGCCGATGAAGTTCGGTGAACTGGTCGACGATGCGCAGCAACTGCAAGTCTTTGGCCATGTGCCCGATACGGTACGGGTCAATGTGCGCATTCCACCCGACCTGTTCACGTGGCGCAGCCGCGGCGTGCCGGTCGATCTGAAATTCCGCTACTCGGCACCGATTCGCATCAGTGAATCGCGCCTGGCCATGAGCGTCAACGACGAACTCGTGCAGTCGTTCAACCTGCGCGCAACGGGGCAGGGCGGTGACGGCGCGCGCGTGCTCTTGCCGCTGCTGGACGACAGCTTGCTGGGTGAGGGGCGTGAAGTGCTGATTCCGGCTTTCAAGCTGGGTAGCCGTAACCAGCTGCAGTACAGCTTTTCTTTCACCTACCAGAAGGACAGTGCCTGTCGCGATACCCAGGTTGAAAATGTGCGGGCCATGATCGACGCTGATTCGAAGATCGACTTCTCCGGCTTTCCGCACTATGCGCAAATGCCGCATCTTGGTTATTTCGCCACGGCCGGCTTCCCGTTTACGAAATATGCCGACCTGGCGCAAACGACGGTGGTGCTACCCGATGTGCCTGGCGCGCAAGACATTGAGGTGATGCTGACCCTGCTGGGCCGCATGGGCGAGTCGACCGGTTATCCGGCAACCCGCGTGCAAGTGGCCGGTGCGCGTGATCTGGCGCAGTTCAAGCAGCGCGACCTGCTGCTCATCGGCGCCGCGCCACAACAGACACTGTTGGCGCTATGGGGCGACAAGCTGCCAGCCATGATCGCCGGCGAACGCCGGAAAATCAGCCAACCGACGCGCGCGGTAAATTATTTGTATGACTGGTTCGGTTTCGGCAGCGAGCCCAATCTGGACGTGGCAGTGCAATCCACGATCGAGGGTAACGGAACGATGGCGGCACTGCTCGGCTTTGAGTCCCCGCTCAGCGCAGAGCGTAGCGTGGTGGCCTTGACTGCCGTCACGACCGACGGAATGCTGCAGGCACTCGATGCGCTCGAGAGCGACAAGCTCACCAAGTCCATGCGCGGCAGCGCTGTGTTCATCTCGCAGCAGCGCGTTGAAAGCGTGCAAGCTGGCGCGACTTATACCATCGGCCACCTGCCGTTCTGGAGCGGTATCTGGTTCCAGCTGTCGGATCATCCTCTGCTGCTGGCTTTGATGTCGGTACTGGCGGTGCTGATATTTGCCTTTGCGCTGTGGCGCTCGCTGAGTTCGCTGGCCCGCCGCCGACTGAAGGATCACCCATGATGACGCGTCGGTTTGCCAGTTGGCTTGTAGCGGTCCTGATGGTGCTGGCGGCACCGCTTGATGCTGCCGCTGCGACCTGTGTATCCTGGTCGGCCTGGGATGACTTTCGCAGTCATTTCGTGAGTGCCGAAGGACGCGTGATTGACCCGGCCGAAGACGCGCGTTATACGACCTCGGAGGGCCAGTCCTACGCCCTGTTTTTCGCCCTGGCGGCCAATGACCGTGACAGTTTTGCGCGTATCTTGCGCTGGACTGAAGACAATCTCGCGCAGGGCGACCTGAGCGCACGGCTGCCGGCCTGGCAATGGGGTCGGCGCGCCGACAATACGTGGGGCATCGTTGACCAGAATGCGGCCTCGGACGCCGACTTGTGGATTGCCTATGCGCTGGCGGAAGCCGGGCGTCTATGGCAGATGCCGCAGTATTCGGCGCTGGCGCAGCTGCTGGCAGAACGCATCGTGCGTGAAGAGACGGCCGTCATTGCCGGACTGGGGCGCGCCTTGCTGCCGGGGCCGAATGGCTTCCAACCCAAGCCTGGCCTCTATCGCCTCAACCCCAGCTATCTGCCGCTGCAGTTAGTGCGGCGCATGGCGATTCTGTACCCGCAATCCGAATGGCCGCGCATGCTCAGTCCTGCTGTTGAAATCCTGCTGCGCTCGGCGCCGCAAGGGTATGCGCCGGACTGGATCCAGTACCAGCAAGGTAGCGGCTTCCAGGCGGATGCTGCCACGCAGGCGATTGGCAGTTACAACGCTATCCGGGTGTATCTCTGGGCCGGCATGCTGGCTGACGATGAGCCCTTGCGCGCAGTCTTGCTCAAGACGTTTGCGCCGATGGCGCGCTATACCGCCAGCCAAGGTACGCCGCCGCTCGAGAGCGCTACCCGCGAAGGCAACGCCAGCGGCGTCGGTCCGGCGGGCTTTTCGGCGGCCATGTTGCCGTTTCTGGCGGCCTCAAAGCAGGGAGCGGGCTTGCAGCAACAGCGCCTCAGGCTGACTGCCAGGGCGCCGCAATCACGCACCGATAATTACTATGATCAGGTGCTCACGCTGTTTGGTGCCGGCTGGAGCGAGGGGCGTTTCCGCTTTGCGCGCGATGGCCGTTTGCTGGTGCAATCGACATGCGTAAAAAACTGATTTGTCTCGTCCTGAGTGTCTGCGCCTGGCAGTCGCCCGTCGCGGCGGCAAGCAGTGCCAAGATTCAGGCGGTAGCGAGCGCGCCAGCCCAGCAAGCACTGCTGGATCAGGCGCGGTTATGGGTCTCGCGCCAGCGTGATGACTTGGCGCTGGCGACGCTCGACAAGCTGCAAAATATTGCGCCGGACGAGCCCGATGCGCTCGCCCTGCGCGCCACGATCGCGCTACGTGCACGGCGCACGGACGAACTGCGCGCAATCCTTGCGCGTCTGCGCCAGATCAGCCCCGACCATCCGGCGCTGGTGCGCATTGCCAGCCTGGAGCGGCTCGAAGGTCGCGACAAGGACAAATTGAAACAGGCCCGCTTGCTCGCCAGAAACGGCAAGACCGCTGCCGCACTAGCGGCGTTCAATACCTTGTATCCGGACGGTCCGCCAAGCGGTGATTTGGCGCTGGAATACTGGCAACTCGCCGGCTCGCTTGAGAAATACCGGCGCGCCGCCGAAGCCGCATTGGTCGCGCTGGTGCGCGAGGAACCCTACAACCTGCGTTATCGTTTGGCGCTGGCGCAGCATCAGACTGCACGCCGGCCGGTTAGCATGGCCGCCATCAAGACGCTCAATGAACTGGCCGCAGTGCCGCAGCTCGCGCGCCAGGCTCGCAGCGCATTACGCAGTGCGCTGCTGCGCCTGGACCCGGGGCCGGCGAGCATTTCGCTGATCAAGACTTACGTGGAGCAGGAGCAAACCACGGACACGGCGGTGCGGGAATATCTGGACCGGATGGTGCAGTCACAGGCACGCCATCGCACGCTGATGGCCGACCTCAACTATCGCGCTTTGCTGGACGGTGTCGCACTGCTAGGCGAAGGCAAGCTGGATGTGGCCGAGGCCAAACTCGAATTGGCGCTGGCCGCGCGTCCGGCCGATCCTGATGCGCTTGGCGCTTTGGGCCGCTTGCGTCTGGCACAGGGCCACCATGGCGAAGCGCAGGCCTATTTCGTGCAGGCGCAGCGGCTCGATGGCGCGGGCAGTGCAGAATGGCGCGCCCTGGCACGCACCGCGCAATACTGGGGCTTGCTGCGTGAGTCCGGTGACGCCGCCAACGGTGGCGAATTTCAGCTCGCTGAACAAAAAGCGCTGGAAGCGCGCAAGCTCGACCCACGCATCGCTGCCGCCTCGATTGCGCTGGGCCGTATCTACAGCAGTCAGGAACGTGGAGCGGAGGCTGAACACGCCTTCCGCACAGCCTTGTCAGTCGCGCCCGACGATGTCGACAATCTCAGTGCACTGGCGAATTTTTATGCGCGTGCAGGCCGTGAAGCGGAAGCCGTTGCGCTCATGGCGCGCATGCCCGCAGCGCAGCGTCAGGCTTTAGAGTCCGAGCACAATATCGTGCGTGCAGCGCTGATGCGCACACAGGGCGAAGCGCTGTTGGCGCAACAGCAAACCCGCGCAGCGCAGCCGCTGTTCGAACGTGCGGCAGAGCTTGATGCGGACAATCCTTGGCTGCGTTACGATCTGGCGCGTTTGTATGCGTCGAATGGCGAGCCGGAAAAGGGCGATGCCCTGTTCGAGCGCTTGCTGGCGCGACGCCCGGCTGACCCCGAAACGCGCTATGCGTTCGCACTGTTTTTGTCGGGCCAGGCGCGTGAAACACAGGCGCTGGCTATGCTGAAACCGGTCACCCTGCAAGCGCGCAGTGAGGGCATGATGAGCCTGCAGCGCGAACTCGAGCGCGCTGTCTTGTTGCAGCGCGTGACGCGCCTGGAGCAAGACGGTCAAGCTGCAGCCGCCTTGCAGGTACTGGCGGCTGCGCGCAGCGCCATGCCCGACGATGTGCGCCTGCTGTATGCGCAAGCGCGCCTGTTGCGCGGCGCAGGGCATTTTGCACAGGCCGCGCAAAACTATCGCCAGATACTGCAAGCCAGGCCCGCTGAAAACAATGCGGCGACAGCCTTGATCGCGACCCTGATTGCCTCTGGCGAGTTGCTGGAGGCAAGCGACGAACTCGAACGGCAATTGACCCTATTGCCTGCCGATGCGCCTGACTATGCCGCCGATCTTGCGGATCTGCTGATCGATATGCATGACGACGCGCGCGCGGCGCGCCTGCTCGACAATGCGCTGGCGCGCGCACCTGACCATGTACAACTGTTGGCTTATGCGTCCGAGCTGGCGCAAAAAAATGGCGATCTTGAGCCCGCCATTGCGTATCTGCGGCGCTCGATTGCAAGCCAGCAGGCGCAAGACCTGAACCGCGCCCGATCAGAACCTGTCGTCGATCCAGCAATCGCCAAAGCGACGCCGGCCGACGACAGCCGCTATCGTCGTCTGGCTTTGCTGCTCGACAGCAGCGCCAACTGGGTTTCATCTTCCTTTGACAAACGCAGCCGTAGCGGCAGCGCCGGCATGTCGGCTTTGAATGCAAGCGAATTGCTGCTGGAATGGAAGCGGCCGCAAGATCGCAATGGCCGACTGTCGCTACAGGCGAACGTGGTCGACATCAAAGCCGGCATGCTCGATCTGGCCAGTCAGGACGCGCGCAGCTTCGGCAGCATGCTGCTGTGTCAGTCGGACTGCGCCAGTGGCTTGTCAGCACAGCAATCCAAGGGGCTGGCACTAAGCGCGACGCTGGAACGCGAAGCATTGCGGCTAGACCTGGGCACAACGCCGCTAGGCTTTCCGGTATCCAATTTGGTCGGCGGCATACTCGCCAAAGGTGATCTGGGACCGTTTTCAACTTCTTTCGACGCCTCGCGCCGGGCGCTAACTGGCAGCCTGCTGTCCTACGCCGGCAGTCGCGATCCGCGCACAGGCGCTGTCTGGGGTGGCGTGCTGGCCACCGGTGTGCGTGTGGGCCTGAGTCGCGATGACGGCGGCGCATTCGGCACCTGGTCCACGCTGGGCTGGCATGCACTAAGCGGCAAGAACGTACAGGACAATCAGCGCCTGCAACTCATGGCTGGCTTAATCGGACGCCTCATCAACAAGGAAGACCAGCTGCTGACGGTCGGCATGACCGGCATGGCCTGGCGCTATAGCGAAAATGCCGGCGAATATACCTTTGGCCACGGTGGCTACTATAGCCCGCAGGATTACAAATCGCTGTCATTGCCGGTGAGTTATAGCCAGCGTTATGCGCGACTTTCGGTGTCAGTCCGCGCAGCGGTATCGCGCTCGCAGTCCAGCACCAAGGCAGCCGATTATTTCCCGACCGATGCGGCCATGCAGCAGCAAGCTCAGGCGCAATATGCCGGTGGTGCAGGGCGAGCCTCGGGGCGCTCGCTGGCGCTGGCGGCGGAATACCAGCTGCAGCCTGATCTTTTTGTCGGAACACGGATTGAAATCGAGCGCTCGCCCGATTACGCACCGAATCGTTTCCTGCTCTATTTCCGCTATGCGGTCGATCGATATGCAGCCCGGCCGGTGAGCTTCCCGCCCGAGGTGGTGCTGTCGAGTTCCCAATATTGACTGCTACGCTGCTTCGGGGGGATCAGCAGTTTATGCAGACGCACATGCTGGACTGGCCACTATAATCGTCCTTATTTTTGCCCACGGGAGCATGCACATGGATCAGCAATTCGAGGACGGCCTGGAAAAACGCAAGCAGGTGATGGGCGAAGATTTCGTCGATAAAGCATTCGCAAATGCCGACGAATACAGTTTGCCTATGCAGGAATTCATTACCCGTAATGCCTGGGGCACGGTCTGGTGCCGCGACGGATTGGACATGAAAACGCGCAGCATCGCGACCGTGTCGATGCTCACCGCGCTGGGACGGGCGCATGAATTGAAAGGCCATTTGCGCGGCGCCTTGAACAACGGTGCAACGCCGGAAGAATTGCGCGAAGTATTGATCCATGCGGCCGTGTATTGCGGCGCGCCGCTGGCACTGGAAGCATTCCGTGTCGCACAGGAAGTGGTGGCTGAATGGAAACGTAAATAGCCCTTGTCTCCGGCTTCCTGCACTTGCGACCAATGTGAACTATCAAGGGTGTGCCTAAACGAAATTACTGCCACTGTCATATGCTTGACTAGCGCTGCCGTCATTTTTGTTGTTGGGCATGCTCGGGTGATCGATCGTGGACTGTCATTGACATAAATCGCTGCTCAAGCGGGGCTGTGGCCAATTTTATTTGAATTGATACGCGTCGCGACGAGTATGGCAGTACAGAGGGCATTACAACCCGGACGGGTAGTTCCTGCTGCTTTGAGTTTGCTGCTGCTCCGCTATATAATCACGCTTGTATTTATGCAATAAAATGTCCACTGAAAGTGGCTCGGAGTAGCGAGAGCATGGCCAAAACAAGCGTTCATGCAGCGTGTGATGTGTTCTTCTGGCGTCCTCTGTTTTGTTCGATTTTGATTGCACCTGCCTATGACGCGAGCAATACCGCGCACAAATTTCCACAGTTCCAAACTCATACGTTGTCTTGCTGATCTGGCCCTCGTCGATGCGGTCGAGCCGGAGGCGGCGTTTGCAGAAAAACTCGGCCTGTGGATACACTTCACTGACGCCATCGCGCTCTCTGCTGTGCACAATGACAGCATGCCAAGTTCGTTAAAACAGCCACCCGAAGCGAAAGTCGCCGCGCGGGATGCCATCGTTGTCGAATTCGAGCGCATACAAACAATGTTGACGAATTCGATCATGTCGAGTTGTTCGCCCAAATCAGGGAAGGCGCACATCAAATTGCCCACGCCGGAACTCGATCTGCCGATGAACTTTGCGACGGCTTACGCGCCGTATCATCGCTTCTACCAGGCACATCAGCGCGACATGGAACTCAGCATTCAGCCCTTGCGCATCAATACCCGCCATGCGCTCGCGAAGGCATCGCCAAGGCTGCGCAAACTTGCCGACCTGGACGCGACGCTTGAAAAAGTCATGCGTGAGCGCGAGAGTAAATTACTCGCAAAAGTGCCGGTGCTTTTGAAAAGTCGTTTTGAGCAATTGTTTAAAGCGCATCAGCAGCGGCTTGTTGATACTCAGCAGGCAGACAATCCTGCCGCCTGGACGAAAGCGGGAGCCTGGCTCGCGGACTTTTGCAATGACATGCAAATGCTGCTGCTGGCTGAATTGGAGCTGCGTTTGCAAGTCACAGTGGGACTCATGGAAGCATTCGGAACAGATAATGAATAAACATTTATATACAGTCGCCTTCTTCCTTGGCGCACTTGGGATCGTCTGGATGGGCGTCGGTTTTATCGACTCCAGTATTCTGGCACTCGTGATGACAGCCATCATTGGCGCCGTGTATGTGTTTGGCGCCCTCGAATTACGTCAATTCCGTAGTGCGACATCGACATTGACCAAGGCGCTGGAGGTGATTCCTGAAAACATCACCGAACTCGGCGATTGGCTGCTCAGCGTGCCTGCGTCACTGCAAAATTGCGTGCGTTTGCGCATCGAGGGCGAACGCGTCGGTTTGCCCGGTCCCACTCTCACGCCGTATCTGGTTGGACTGCTTGTCATGCTCGGTATGCTCGGCACATTTCTGGGCATGGTCGTCACCCTCAATGGCGCCGTCTTTGCTCTGGAAAAAACGACTGATCTGGAAGCGATCCGTTCGGCGCTTGCGGTGCCGGTCAAGGGCTTGGGCCTGGCATTTGGCACCTCCGTGGCAGGCGTTGCCGCATCGGCCATGCTCGGCTTGATGTCGGCACTCAGCCGCCGCGAAAGAATGCTGTCGGGGCAATTGCTGGACACAAAAATCGCCACCGTCTTGCGTCGTTTTTCGCTCACCCATCAGCGTCAGGAATCCTTCAAGGCGCAGCAGTTGCAAGCGCAGGCCTTGCCGCTGGTCGTCGAGCAATTACAGGCGATGATGGCGCAGATGGCCGACATGAACCGACAACTGGGGCTAGAGTTAAGCCAGCGCTTGCTGAGCAACCAAGAGAGCTTCCACAGCAGTGTCAAAGGCGTCTATACCGAACTTGCTGTCGCCGTCGATCACTCCCTGCGCGAAAGCCTGAGCCAGAGCGCGCATGTCGCCGGCGAAAGCCTCAAGCCCGTGGTCGAGGCTGCGATGACTGCCATCGCCCGTGACGCGAGCTTGATGCACGAACGCATGGCCGATACGGTACAGACGCAACTTGACGGACTGGCTGCGCGTTTCAGACTTGCCACCACCTCTGTTGCCGACAACTGGACGGCGGCGCTGAGCCGTCACGAACAGGCAAGCACCAGCATCGTCACGCGCATGGACAGCACGCTGTTGGGTTTCAATGACATATTCGAACAACGTACAAGTGCGCTCGTTGAAACCTGGGCAGCAGCGCTCAACCGCCACGAACAGGCAAGCGCCGGCGTAGTCACGCAAATGGGCAGCACGCTGGCGGGATTCAACGACACGTTCGAGCAACGTTCAAGCGTATTGGTCGACACCTGGACGGCGGCACTCAGCCGCCATGAGCAGGCAAGCGCCGGCGTTATCGCGGGCGTGGATAGTGCCCTGGAGAAATTCAGTGACACCTTCGAGGCGCGGTCAGGCGCCCTCGTGGCGAGCGTTGGCGAGGCTTATGCCAGCTTGCAGACCGACCATAGCGCGCGCGACACAGCGCAACAGCTGGCGTGGACGGAGTCCCTGAAAGTCATGGCCGAGGTGCTCACCCTTGAATTGCAAAAGATGGGCAGCCAAACACTGTCGCAGCAGCAGGAAATCTGCAGCACCTTGACTCGCAGCGTGCAAGACATTACTGAGCATGCACAAACCAGCACTAGCAATTCCCTGGATGAAACCACGCGCCTGATCGCGAGCGCAGAAGCGTTGATGCATTCTCGCATCGCTGCTGAAGCGCACTGGCTCGAACAGCATCGCGAACGCATGGATCAATTGGCCAATCTCTTGCGTACTGAACTCGGCGCACTGAAAGTAGAAGAAGCCGCGCGCGGTGATGCCGCAGTTGAACGGCTGGGCCAATTGCAAACGGCGCTGACGAGTCATTTGACCACGCTCGGTACTGCACTGGAGGAACCGATCACGCGCCTTATCCAGACAGCATCCGAAGCGCCACGTGCCGCAGCCGAAGTAATTGTGCAATTGCGTCAGGAAATTTCCAGCAATGTAGCGCGCGACAACGAATTGCTGGAAGAACGCAGCCGCATCATGGAAACACTGAATGCGCTGCTCGATGCGATCAATCATGCTTCCGTCGAACAGCGCGACGTGATCGACTCGCTCGTAGCGTCGTCAGCGGTGGCGCTCGAAGCGACCGGCAGCGCGTTTTCAGACAATGTGGCTAGCGAAGCCGCGAAACTGAGCGACATTGCCGCGCATGTCACCAGTAGCGCAGTCGATGTCGCCAGCCTCAGTGAGGCCTTTGGTTTCGCGGTGCACTCGTTCAGTGAAGCCAATGAAAAACTGATCGCGAACCTGCAGCGCATTGAAGGCGCGATGGACAAATCCATGTCCAGAAGTGACGAACAGCTCGCCTATTACGTGGCTCAAGCGCGTGAAATCATTGACCTAAGCATGATGTCGCAAAAAGAAGTTCTGGAGGGGCTGCGCCAACTGCCGGCAAATCAAGCCATGCTTGCTGAAGAGGCGCGCTAATGGACGACAGTGACGCAGGCGTTGAACACACCGCGCCGGTCTGGGCTGTTTTTGGCGACTTGATGTCCGGCTTGCTCGGCGCTTTCGTGCTGATTCTGGTGGGCGTGGTCGGCGTGCAGATGGAATTGACCTCGCACCTGCAAGACGAAGTCAAAAAGCGTCAAGTCGAAGAGCAGCGCCGCATGAGCCTCGAAAAGGCTCTGGCCATTCCACTGGCCACCGGGCGCATCACCTTGAACAACGGGCGCATCGGCATCAGTGGCCAAGTCCTGTTCGCACTCAATTCGGACCAGCTGCAGCCGGATGGCCGTCAGCTTTTGAATAGCCTGGTCACGCCGCTGCGCGCTTATCTCACCTCACGTAATGAACTGCTCATGGTCAGCGGCTTTACCGATGACAAGCCTGTTCGCGGCGGCGTCTTCACTGACAATTGGGAATTATCGGCGCAGCGCGCCTTGACGGTTACGCGCACCTTGATCGACGAAGGCATGCCGCCGTCCATGGTATTTGCCGCAGCCTTTGGTGCCGAGCAGCCGGTCAATCCCAACACCGATGACACCGCGCGGGCGCAAAACCGGCGCGTGGAAATGGCGCCTGTGCCGAAGTCTTCCAATGCCAGTATCCCGCCGCATGAATGAGCCGGATCAACTCGCGACGGCGTCCTCGCCTGATTTTATTGCCTTGATCGCGACTCTGCGTACAGCTGGCGCAGACCAGTTTGACCCCATGCATATGCACTATCTGGCCGTATTGGCTCAACGGGCAAGCGCGCATCAAGGCAGCGTCAAACGCGTGCTCGATGCCAAGTTGGCGCAAGCGCTGGCAGCATTTAAAATTCGCTTCGATCAAGCGCAATCTGAACTCAGGGAAACCGTCGCCCAAAGCACGCTGCAGTATCCCCAGGCGGCGAATGATTTGCAGCGGCTCATGCTTGCGGGTGACTTTAAAGGATTACAACGCGTTCTCGCCACTCTGAAGGTCGGCGAAACAGGCGCAAGCTTAGGCGCGCTCGTGCGTCAGCTTGAGCAACACTCTGCGGAAAATACGGATGTGCGCGTGGTGGGTAATACCGGATCACGCGCCGAACTGAAGACCCTGCGAAACTTCAGGAATACCTGGTCAAAACTGAGCGCCGACAAACAAGTCGCGCAGGCGCTGGTGCAAGCCCCCGTGAATGCCGGACCGATCAATTCCCATATGCTGGTGTTGCAATCTCTGGCATTGATGCGCGATATCTCGCCCGATTATCTCAACCGCTTCATGTCTTACGCCGATACCTTGTTATGTCTCGATCAATGCGAGAAAAAGAAGCCGGCCCTCACTAAAAAGCCAGTAGTGGCGAAGACGGCAAAAAAATAGCCCGGGCTGCCCGGCTGTCTGGAATTGAAAAATTCATGCGCTGAAAACGGCTCAGGTAAGCGGTCCTGGCCTCGCCTCTGACGATCAGGCCGTCCGCGCTTCCAGGCTGATCTGCGCATCGGTAATTGGTGTCGGTGCATCGAGGCAGGTCACACGATTGCGCCCCGCAGCCTTTGCCGCGTACATGGCCTCGTCGGCGCGCTTCTGGATATCGCGCATGATATCGCGCGCGCCTGTGCCGCCTGCAACGCCTATGCTGGGTGTCACTTTAAGGCGCTGTGAGCCGATATCCGGCATGCATGCCTCAATGGCGCGCCTTAGCACTTCGGCGAGTTGGCACGCGCCATTAATGTCAGTATTTGGCAAGAAAATTGAAAACTCCTCACCGCCAATCCGCCCCAGCGCATCACTTTGACGTATTCCGGAACGCAGGCACTCAGCGATGGATTTCAACACGATGTCACCGGCGGCATGGCCATGATTATCATTGATTGACTTGAAGTGGTCGAGATCAATGAAGAGAACTGCAAATGGTGTTTGGGCGCGCCGCGAAAGATTGATCAGCGCATCACATCGTTCATAGTAAGCGCGCGCGTTGAGTATGCCGGTCAGCATGTCGTGCGTGGCCATCTGTAAAAGTCTTCGGTTCGCGTCGCGCATGCGGGTGTAATAGTAAAACGACCGGGCGCCGAAGACGTGAAAGAACAAAGTCAGATACGTCATGCTTACAAGCGCTGTCGCGATTGCATTCTCGGAGTAGGGGTGGGGGAGTTGAGCATTGCCGAGGGCAAGTCCGACGATCGTCGACAGGCTGATCGCCAGTCCTATCCGCTGGCCGAGCAAAATATAGACGCCGGGAATATTTGTATAAAACCATAGCAAGCGTAACTCATCCTCTGGAACCAGCAGCATCGCCGAGACATACTCGAGCAAACAAGCGATTTCGTAAATCCATGCAATGACAAAATACCGCTTCTTGTGCCCGCGCAAAAATATCCATAGCGCTGCTGCGAGCAGTGTGAACAAGCTCATCGAACGCAAATGACCACCCGTGATCGGATTGACGTTCGAATAGGCGCCCACAAGAAATATCAGTGTAAACAGGGCGCCGGAGAATAGAACAATGGCCAGGAATTTGAAGCGGAATTCAAGATATTCCTCGTTTTCCTGGAATTCAACTTTGCCGAAAAAGAGTCTTGCTAAGAATGCATTCATGGCTATTGATCAGGCTTGTCAGGAATTAACGATTGCACAGGCCTGAGTTATCTCATTGCCTGCGGGCGGAATAATGCTGCCATTGTAACCATGAGTGGTGAATCGATGAAAATATTCAATAAAGAAATGATCGCGAAAAAAATAATTAAGGATGTAGTGGAAATTTTTCAATCAGTTCCGGCCCCTCTAACAGCGCAATGGATGTCCGACCCTACCTTTATTTTCCCAGAAGGGTCAGGGTCTGCTCCCATTCCATCGCCCAGTCATCCAGAAAATCATGCGACTTGAACGCGCGTTTCAGATGTGATGTCGGCACCCGATACATTTCATTCAATCCCAATGCCAGGGTCACCGGGTTCCAGACAACTTTGTGCTTGGATTTTTTGGCGCTGGCTTTGACCCGCGCACCCTCATCGCCGAAGATGCCGCCGGCACTGTCAAGCGCCTGTAACAGATCAATTTTTACCAGACTGGAAAATGCCGCCAGCACTTGAACTTTGCTGATGCCGGCCGTGGACTCTGTTGCCGCTGCCACGATAACTGTTTCAGTTACGGCCTCGGCCTGCCGGGCGAGATTACTCGCCAGTCGCTCCACGTCCTTCTTCAGAAAGCGCAACTCATGCAACTCCCTCCGTACTCCTGGAGCCTTCAGCGTCGTGACAATCTTGTAAGCGTCTTTTGTGATCGTGATCAGTACATCGTCGCTACCGGCAGCGAGTCGCGCCGTATCGTCCGCGAAAAAAATCGGCGCAGCGTAACCACCATTGGCGTCACCAAACAGCTCTGGAGTATTGGCGTCATAATCCAGCCAGACAAAGGGAATCAAGCCATTTTCTAGCAGGCGCGCCAATGACCATGGCGTATCGGTATGCTGCGCAAGCCAGTCGCATGCTTGCTGCGTTGTCGCCCGAAACGGAAGTTCTTTGATCGTCATGGTTTTATTTGGACGGCAGGTTCAGGGCAATACCGTGATCTGGCGTTCCTTCCAGGTAGTCATGTCCCCGATTGCTCAAACGCCAGCCGCCATTGTCCGACTCCTGCGTCCAGCCTTTATCCTGCAGCAGATTGAGGTGATAGACGATGATCGGCAGGTCGACGTTCAGGCGCTGCGCAATATTATTAATGCCGGTCAGCGGTTCTGGTGACTGCAGCAGCTGTCCAAGAATGGCTTCCATGAGCATTTGATCTCGTTTCATCACAGCCTCAATGTCAAAAAACGCCATATTAGCGGAATTTGGCCTGCGCACCAGTCGGTATGGCGTGTTGGCGTACTTATAGTTCGGCCTGACTGGCGGTAATGGCTCCGGTAGTCGATTTCAGCGGCGGGAAGGCAATCCACAGCAACGGCGGTGCGTTTAGCTTTGTGTTGCCTACCAAAGTTTTTGCTGTCCTGGCATTGATCCAGCCCAAGGCCGCGCTTTTTGATATCGCTAATATGCATGACAGATGAAAATATTGGAGAACTAAAGTAATGCTCACGTCTTGTCTATGTACCGAGAAATCTTTGTTGTCCAAACCCATGTTGGAATGGGCTGAGCGCTTAAAGGAGGCGCCAGGTCATCTGCATCGCAAGGTGTGGGAATGGTGTTTTATTTCACAGGCATTGGCGGAGCGCGGCATGCTGATTTCAGGAAAGCGTGGACTGGGCTTTGCGGTAGGGCAGGAGCCGCTGACAGCTGCATTTGCCAACCTTGGCGCGCAAATTACGGCGACAGATCTCTTTGCTGACGATGCCGCAGCCAGTGGCTGGATAAAATCTCGTCAGCATGCAAGTGGTTTCAAGGCGATCAATTCCCGCCAGCTTTGTGTACCGGCTAAACTGGAAACGCTTGTGCGCTTTGAATTCCTCGATATGAACAAGTTGGGCAACAAATTTGATAATCAGTACGATTTTGTCTGGTCCTCGTGCGCCCTGGAACATTTAGGCAACCTTGAGAAGGGTTTGCAATTTATCGCCAATGCGATGCAGTGCTTGAAGCCTGGAGGTTTTGCCGTACACACAACTGAATTCAATGTGTCGTCAAACTCGACCACGGTTGAAACAGGGGAGACGGTGCTATATCGGCGTCAGGATATCGAGAGGCTAGTCGGGCAGTTGCATGCGCTCGGGCACACCGTTGACTTTGATTGGACGCCCGGCGATGGCCGCGGTGACCAAATTATTGACGTTCCACCCTATAAGCATGACGTCCATTTGAAATTGGTGATTGGCGAGCATACGGTCACGTCGCTGGGTTTAATCATCCAAAAAGCCCGCCTTTAATATCAAGCACTAGAGATCGTTGTTTTTCGGCGCGCGACCACCGGAAAACTTGGCTTTAAGTAGCTGCCGCGTCTACTTTCTTTTTGTCATGCTAGCGTCATATCCGGTAACTACCATCTTTGCTCTCGCGGACGTCTGATAGAGCCAGCCGCATCGCTTAATTTTGGAGTTATTTATGGTCTTGAGCTTGCGTACGTCAGTCCGGCTTTGCTTAGTATTGCTGCTGGCGGCAATAAGTCTGTTCGGCTGCGCCACTGAACCCGGTAAGCCGGCCGCTGCGGACCTTGCCACACCCTACGTCATCATGGGCGCCGACGGTAATGCCGTGGCGCGACTATTGACCACTGCAGCAAGCTGCCCGATGATCACGCTCGATGGTCAAACGTCGCGCATGGACGTGCGGGCGTTGCCGGCGACGCTGCCGCAGCGACCAACGCAGTCACTGCCGACGCTGTCAAAGGCCTCGGCGTTTCCCGTACTGACCTGTGAAAAGCAGTTGGCTTCCAGCCTCAAGTCGGCCAGCATCGATGGCCGCGCCTTGCCTTTGCCAAAAGCCGACGCGAATCGGATCGTTGTCATCGGCGATACCGGCTGCCGCCTGAAAGCCAGCGATAACGCTTTCCAGTCTTGTAACGACATTAAGCAGTACCCGTTCGCCACCATCGCCGCCGTCGCCGCCGACTGGAAGCCGGATTTGGTGATTCATGTGGGTGATCTCCACTACCGCGAGAATCCTTGCCCTGAAGGCAATGCCGGCTGTGCCAACAGTCCTTGGGGTTATGGCCTCGATGCTTGGCAGGCGGATTTCTTCAGCCCCGGAAAGCGCCTGTTACAGGTCGCACCATGGGTCATGGTGCGCGGCAATCACGAGTCTTGCCTGCGCGCCGGACAAGGTTGGTGGCGCTTCATTGATCCACGTCCGCTGCAACCCAAACGGGATTGCAATAATGCTGCCGACGACGATATCGGCAACTACAGTGACCCTTACGCAGTGCCGCTTGGTAGCGGCGCCCAGCTAATCGTGCTCGACACGGCCAATACGACCGGCGCGCCGATTCCTGAGTCTGATGGGCGCTTCAGGCAATACCTCGAGATGGCGCAAAAGGCGGACGCGCTGTCACAAAAAGCCGCTTACAACATCGGCTTGAACCATCATCCTATTCTTGGCTTTTCCAGCAAACAGAACGCCGACGGCAAAATCGCTCTGGTGCCGGGCAATCCGGGTTTGCAGTCCGTGCTGGGTACGGCGTATCCGCTGATGCTGCCGCCGCGCATCAACGTCATGCTCTCCGGGCACATTCATTTATGGCAGCAGGTCAGCTTTGGCAGTGCCCACGCGACGCAATTTATCGCAGGTATCTCCGGGACAGCAGAAGACAAGGTCCCACTGCCGGCTCTGCTACCCAAAGGTGCGATGCCGGCACCCGGCGCGATTGCCGATCAGCTTAGTTCCTGGGTCGATGGCTTTGGCTTCATGACGATGGAGCGTAGCGGTGCCGAGCAGTGGGATGTCAAGGTATGGGACACAGCGGGGCAGCAGATGAATGCCTGCCGTGTCGTTGGCAGTAAATCTTTGTGTGAGAAGGCTCAGGTGCAATAGGCGCCTGGCGGAAAGCTGGTGTGCCTGGGCTGCACCGCCGATTTGGCGTGCGCCGCCAGGTAAAGACAGTAGTAGTTCCGATTTTTCGCTTGGCATTTGCGTTTTTTGTTATGCTCCAGTTAAGCCGTCATTTAATAACAGCTTGAAAGGGCAAAGCATGGATCGAATCAGCGGCGCATGTCATTGCGGTACAGTCAAATTTCATGTGCGACTCACGGATGGCTTGAATACCGCAAGGCGCTGTAATTGCTCGTATTGCCGTATGCGCGGTGCAGTCGCTGTTTCAGCGAATTTGGCCGATATCGAGATTATGGAGGGCGCAGCAGCGCTCACGCTCTATCAATTCAACAGCATGGAGGCAAAGCATTATTTTTGCTCGAAGTGCGGCATCTATACCCATCACCAGCGGCGCTCCAATCCGCATCAATACGGCATCAATGCAGCTTGCCTGGAAGGGATAAGTCCCTTTGACTTTGATGAGATTCCTGTCAATGAAGGACGTACACACCCCAATGACAAGCGTTCGGGAAGCGGGCCAGTCATTGCAGGGTATCTTCGATTTAGTCCCAATCTTGAGGACCCGTCATAACATGCGTCGTGCCATCAATGATCGAGCCGAACTGTGGCACCCACTATTGATCTCATGCTGATTTTGGAAAAATAGTGGGCGCCTCTTTTTTATACGGCCGGCGACTGCGCCCTGATTTGGCAGTCAACAAGATGGGCAATTAACGGGCGCCCTTGTGATCTTTTTGACCGTCATTTTTATGCCGGCCGGCGACTTCTTTTTGCTCCGCTGCCTGCTTTTGTTTAATTACTTTTTCTGACTGGGGCGGCTGGGGCGGTCCGGATTTTTGTTGCTGGTCTTTGCTTTGTTGTGTCATGAAGAGCTCCTGAACAATGTTTGAAACAAGGGTTGAATCGCGTCGCATCCGACGTCGATGCATCACTATTTTCCAGACGCATCATCTTCGATGTACGGCGGGGAACATAGTCGAAGTTAGATACGCAAATGCGGTAAATATCCGCCAGGAAGAATGCCGACGGCCGTCAAAATAATCACGATCAGCATGACGATGAAAAGTATGCGGACAATTTGCGCCACCGGACCCGGTAGCGGCAACATGCCGACCAGCCACCAGATGAGCCCAAAGACCACCAGATAGATGATCAGGTTGATGATGGTATTCATGTTTTCCTCAATTGGTGTGAACGTAGAAGGAAGACTTAAAAATGCAGCGAAAATTCGTTCGCCATCACACTGATCGTGGTGGAAAATTTATTGAGTGCTTGGTGCGCTTGCGTCCCGACGCATCTGGCTGGTTGAATAGGACGGGCTCAGATCGCGTGAAGGATTGCAAGTGCATCAGATCGAGCCAGGGCGCCCGATAGCCCTTTCGCTGGAACCGGCATTGAAGCGCGACTAATTCAAAACCCCATCCGGCTGGGTCGCTTGCAGCGCCACGCTGGACTTTCAGAGGCATCCGCCCTGCGCGCCACATTCCTTAAAAAGTCAGCAGGGATGTGGCGCGCAGGGCGGGTGTCGGGTATGGAAACCGATGCATACAATGATGTGCTGCGCGAGGTCTAACAAGATCAAATTAAAATACATCAAGCCGCATCCGATAAGCATGAACCACTGATACACCAAAAGCAAAAAGCCCCGCATAAGCAGGGCTTTCGAAGCTTTTTTGACGCTAATAAACGTCGTGATTCAAGAAATTTAGACGTTGAACAAGAAGTTCAACACATCCCCATCCTTGACCACGTATTCCTTACCCTCAGCGCGCATCTTGCCCGCTTCCTTGGCGCCGGCTTCACCCTTGTACGTGATGAAGTCTTCATACGCGATCGTTTGCGCACGGATGAAGCCGCGCTCGAAATCGGTATGGATCACGCCAGCCGCTTGCGGGCCGGTGTCGCCGATATGGATATTCCAGGCGCGTACTTCCTTCACGCCAGCGGTGAAATAACTTTGCAGACCGAGCAGCTTGAAGCCGGCGCGGATCAGGCGGTCGAGGCCCGGTTCTTCCATGCCCATGTCGTTGAGGAATTCGGTCTTGTCGGCATCTTCGAGATCGGCGATTTCAGCTTCGATCGCGGCGCAGATAGCGACCATCGGTGCATTCTGTGACTCGGCATACGCGGCCAGCTGGTCGAGCAGGGGGTTATTCTTGAAGCCTGTATCGGAAACATTACCTACATACATCGCCGGCTTGGCCGTGATTAGGCACAGCGGCTTGATCAGCGCCATTTCTTCGGCGTCGAGGCCCATGGAGCGGACCGGCTTGGCTTCATCCAGATGCGGCATGATGCGCTCGAGCAGGGCGACGAGCTTGGTCGCATCCTTGTCGCCGGAACGGGCTTTCTTGTTTTCGCGGTGGATCGCTTTTTCGACGGTGCCCATGTCGGCCAGCGCGAGTTCAGTCTGGATCACTTCGATATCGTCGAGCGGGCTGACTTTACCGGCGACGTGGATCACATTGTCGTCTTCGAAGCAGCGTACGACGTTGACGATGGCGTCGGTTTCGCGGATGTGCGACAGGAACTGGTTACCCAGGCCTTCGCCTTTCGAGGCGCCAGCCACGAGGCCGGCGATATCGACGAATTCAACTGTCGACGGCACCACGCGCTCAGGCTTGACGATGGCGGACAACGCGATCAGACGCGGATCCGGCACTTCGACCATGCCGACGTTGGGCTCGATGGTGCAGAACGGATAATTTTCAGCCGGGATGCCCGCTTTGGTCAGGGCGTTGAACAGGGTGGATTTGCCGACGTTCGGCAGGCCGACGATGCCGCATTTAAGACTCATGGAAAGACTTTCAAGAACAAGGTAATAGCGTGCCCGATGCGCGCAACCCGGTGAAACACCGGCAGGCGTCTGGCGCGGCGGGCGCGAGGGCGTCCGCAAAGCCGATATTGTAACCGCTCAGGCGGCTGTCAGCCTCAAATCGCGGCCGACAGCCTTCATGTCGCATTGACCCTGCTACGAGGACGCGCGCTCAGCGCTGGAAAGGATTGAGGCCCAGTAAGCGCGCAGCTGGCACGGTCGACCCTTTTGCGCCTACGGCATCAATGCAGCGAAAGCGGTCGATGGCCTTTGCATTCATGTCGACTTGGATCTTGACCTGATCACCTTCATGGCCGTCAGGCAGGCAAATCGACGGATGATTGAAGGGTGTGCGGGCAAAGCGGACCCGCTCATCGCTGAGCGACAAAAGAAAGGCGACGAGGTCATCCTTTTGTGACTGCGTCAATCCGAGCGGCTGCAGCAGACGCACATTGGCCGGGGCGTTTTCAGTCGGGAAATCACCACCGCGGTTATAAAAATCGACGACCTGCATGAGCGTTGATTTGCCGTCCTTATGAAAATACGGACCGGTAAATTCGTTTTTGTGATTCGCGATAATTGTGTGTGACGGACTCTGCCGCAAAAATCAGATCGGCAGTATCCGGCTCAGGTCGGGGTTCGCCACGAAGGTGGCAAATTCATCGCGCAGCAGCTGGCCCGCCGAGATGGCCAGTTGCCAGTTACGGATGCGGAAATCATGGTCGGTGCCATAATAAAAAAAGTCTTGGCGGTCCGGTAATTTGCCACGTGAAAGCGTGCGAAGGAAGGATTCCGACGGCGCCACCAGCAAGACATTGTCGAGCCAGTCGCTGTGCTTGCCATAGCTGGCGCGGCGCCAAGGCAAGGATTTGTCGAGCCAGCCCGGCACCATCTGGTCGGTGAAATGCGGATACAGCACGAGTCCGCCTGCCGGGTCGCCTGCCACGCGTGAATAGGGTAGAGCCAGGTGATAGTCGATCAAGCCGCCATCCCAGTAAGTACCGTTCGGTGCATGCGGGATGGCGCGCACCGGTTCCATGATCAAGGGCAGGGTGCCCGAAGCCAGCAGCGCGGCGTGAATATTGTCCGAATTGAGCGGCACAAAATGCGTCCCGAAGGCGTCGAATTTTGCCTTCAGCCAGAAGGCCGGATCGCGTTCATCACCGATGACGACGCGTTCGAGATGACGCCCGAGGCGTGAACGTGAAGTGAGGTTCGCCAAGGTCGCTGCCGTGAAACCGCCGATCATCGTTGCCCGGCGTTTTGGTGCGCGCAATAGGCGGCGACCGCGCACGGTCAGCATATGCAGGCGAAAATGCGGATGTTCAGTAATTTCCTCCTCATGGCCGCCGATAAAATTTTCGATCAGCTCGATGCAGGCATCCGTAACGTTCTGTGCCGATGGCTTGGCATCATAACGCTGATTGCAATACAGCTCCCCCATGCGGGCAAACGCGGCGACCGGGTCGGCATGACAGGCCGCAGCCATGCGCCATGCGCCAATGGACGAGCCGATCAGCATGCGTTCACGCGGTGCGCTGGGCAGCCAATGGCCAAACAGCCACTGGTCCAGCGCCTGGAAAATCAGACCCTTCGGTCCGCCAGCCGCTGCCGGAATGACGGCGATGTCCTGCGCGCGCAAGCCATGTTCGCGCACATGCTGCAAGGCCTTCGGACCAGCGTGAAAAATAAGATTGTGCATCGGGGCCTGGCGTGTAATGGGGGCGTTAGCGGGGTCACACTAGCGCGGCGCGGCGTTCGGTTCAACCATGGTCACGCCGTCACGCAAGGTATACGGCGAAAAACGCTGCAAGGTCAGCACAATATACACGACCAGGCTGCAGCAGATCAGCCCGGTCAGCAGCGCCGTGACGATATTGATCCAGCCGCGCCGTCGCGCCTTGACGCCGCGAACGATGGGCGTATCGTGCCACAGCCAGACATCGTTGGGGGGTGTTTGCCCGCGCCGCAGAATTTGCAGGCCATTATGCAGCACGATGGCGGCTGTCATGACGCCGAGCAGGCCGAGGCCAATGAACAAAGCCTGCAGCAGTCGCAGGCTGTGCATCGTCGGCGGCTGAGCTGCGGCGTCTTCGAGTAGGGCTAGCAGCTGCGGAAAGGCGAGAAATAGAAAGCCGGCCAAGGTTGCGATTGCCATGACTGTCAGTAATGCCACGCGCCAGCGTCCGCGGCGCGTGGCCGGCAGGATGTCGGCGGGGATGTCGCTGCTCATTTATGCGTATGCAGCTGCATCGTCGCTGCTTCAAATTTACCTTCGCACAGCATTGGGATGATGGCCAGGCATTTATCGATCGTCTCATTGATCAGTGCCTGCTCTTCCTTGCGCGGCCGGTGCAGCACGAAGTCGGCGACTTGCTGCGCCAGGTTCAGTGTACGCGGATGGCCGATGCCGATGCGCAGGCGCCAGTAGTCTTGTGTGCCAAGTGCGGCGCTGATGTCCTTGATGCCATTGTGGCCGCCGGCGCCGCCGCCTTTTTTCAACTTCGCGATACCCGGATCGAGGTCGAGCTCGTCGTGCACGACCAGTACTTCATCGGGATTGATTTTGTAAAACCTTGCCAGCGCGCCGACCGACTGGCCCGAGCGGTTCATGAAGGTTTGTGGCTCCAGCAGCCAGACTTCCTGACCGGCGATGATGGCCTTGCCTGCCAATGCATTGAAGCGGGTTTCGCGTGCGAGGCCGCCGCGCGCATGACCGGCGAGATTATCGACTAGCCAGAAGCCGGCATTGTGGCGGGTTTGTTCGTATTCCGGTCCGGGATTTCCGAGTCCTGCGATCAGGCGTATTGGCATGGTGGGCTTTGCTGTTTCATTGCGGAGATTATCGCGGCAGGGGCGCGCCTCGTCCAGCCCGGCAGGTCATAAACCACAAACCCGGCGACATAAAAAAAGCCCGCCATACGTGGTGGCGGGCTCTTCGAATCCGGAGACAGGCTCCGGATGATATTGCTTACTTCTTGTCAGCCGGGACTTCAGCTTCCGCTTTGCCAGCTGGGATAGCGGCAGTAGCGATCGTTGCGTTCTCACCATGATGTACGACAGCCGTCACGCCAGCTGGCAGTGTCAGGTCGGACAAATGAATCGAATGACCAGCTTCGAGTGTCGACAGGTCGACAGTAACGAATTCTGGCAAGTCTTTTGGCAAGCATGAAATGTCCAGGTCGGTCAGCACATGGCTGATGACGGCAGACGACAATTTCACGGCCGGCGAAATGTCAGCGTTGATGAAATGCAGTGGTACTTTAACGTGCATTTTTTGCGAAGCATCGACGCGCTGGAAGTCAGCGTGCAAAACGAGTTGCTTGTACGCGTGGACTTGGAAGTCACGCAGCAGGACTTGCTCAACAACGCCGTCGACTTCGAGGTCGAGAATCGACGAGTGGAACACTTCTTTTTTCAGCGCGTGGTACAGCGCATTGTGGTCCAGCTTGATGGCGACCGGTGCTGCTGTACCGCCGTAGATGATGCCAGGAGTCTGGCCAGCGTTGCGCAGGCGGCGGCTCGCTCCGGACCCCTGCTCAGTGCGTGCAAATGCGATAACTTTCATGGTGTTGCTCCAAAATAGGCAAGACTCGCGTCTCGCGGTAAAAAATCCCCCGCGACCAGGGGATTCAAAGACCTGCCCCGAATGAGGCAGGTGAAATTTTAATCAGCAAACAAGGACATCACCGAATCGCCTTTGGTGATGCGCTTGAAGGTCTCAGCCAGCAAATCGGCGCACGTCAATTGACGAATCTTCGGGCAGGCCTTGGCAGCAGCCGACAGCGGAATCGTATCGGTCACGACTAGCTCGTCGAGCGGCGAATTCGTGATGCGGTCGATCGCCGGGCCGGACAGGACCGGATGCGTGCAATAGGCGACGACTTTTTTGGCGCCGCGTTCTTTCAGTACTTCTGCTGCCTTGGTCAGCGTGCCGGCGGTATCGACCATGTCATCCATGATCACGCAGTTACGGCCTTCGACTTCGCCAATGATGTTCATGACTTCAGAAACGTTTGCCTTAGGGCGGCGTTTGTCGATGATCGCCAGGTCGCAGTTCAGGCGCTTGGCCAGGGCCCGCGCACGCACTACACCGCCCACGTCAGGCGAAACAACCAACAGGTCATCGTAATTCTTGCTCACCAAATCCGACAACAGGATCGGTGAAGCGTAAATATTATCAACCGGGATATCGAAGAAGCCCTGGATCTGGTCTGCATGCAGATCCATGATCAGGACGCGCTCGACGCCGGCTTCCTGCAGCATGTTGGCTACGACCTTGGCCGAGATCGCCACGCGCGCTGAACGCGGACGACGATCCTGGCGTGCGTAACCGAAGTAGGGAATGGCAGCGGTGATGCGGCCAGCCGAGGCGCGCTTCAACGCGTCGACCATCAGCATGATTTCCATCAGGTTATCGTTCGTTGGGGCGCAGGTCGACTGCAACACGAAGACATCCTTACCGCGCACGTTTTCATTGATCTCGACGACGACTTCGCCATCTGAAAAGCGCGAGACCATTGCCTTGCCCAGCGGGATATTGAGATGCTTGGCCACTCCAAGAGCGAGATCCGGATTTGCGTTACCGGTAAAAACCATCAGGTTTTCGAGAGCCATGATATCCCTAAATGCAAACGTTAAAAACTTGAAAAGCCACGCATCCAGGACTGTGCTCAGTCTTGAATTGGTGGCTTGCTTGATATCTCAGATTATTTTTCTTCTTGAATTAATGGCAGGGGAAGAAGGATTCGAACCTTCGAATGCTGGAATCAAAATCCAGTGCCTTAACCGGCTTGGCGATTCCCCTACACAACCGTTTGCTTCGAGCCGCATTTTACTCACCTTGGTGGCAATTGCAACACAAAACGTATTCTTTATTGCTCTGAGTCACATGCGTTGTTCATGTAATCAGTAAATGCTCCATTGGATGCCGCGCGAGCGCTTTGGCTTTCCATGCTTGCCATCGGGCGGGTACCAATTGTAGTACCTCATCGGCCTGCTGTTCTTGCGCGAACGCGCTAAACACACATGCGCCGGAGCCGGTCATCCTTGCGTTGCCGAATTTCGCCAGCCAGTGTAAAGCTTCTGCGATCTCCGGGAACAACACGGCGGCTACGCCTTGCAAATCATTTTTTCCGAAATTATCTGGAGCCCCGGAAAAGTCCGTTATTTTGACCGGTTTGGAATCGCGTGTCAATTGGCTTGCACCAAATATCTTTTCGGTCGGTACTGAGACGCCCGGTTCGAGTACTACATACCAGCAATCCGGCGTCGTGACGGCGACCAGTTCTTCGCCGACGCCCTCGGCAAACGCATTTTGCCCGAACAGGAAAAACGGAATATCCGCGCCTAGTGGCAGTGCCAGTGCCATCAGGTCAGCGCGCGTCAGGCCGGCTTGCCACAGATGATTCAGCGCGATCAGTGTCGTGGCCGCATCCGATGATCCGCCACCGAGGCCGCCGCCCATGGGCAGCACTTTATGCAGGGCGATGTCGGCGCCGGGGATTTTTTTTCCTGAGCGCGACTGTGCCGCTGTCTGCAAGGTGCGCGCGGCACGGATGACGAGGTCGCTGTCTTCTGGGACGCCTTGAACCTCCGTCGTGCGCCGTATCGCGCCATCCTCGCGCACGCTGAAATCCAGCAGGTCGCCATGATCCAGCAGCTGGAATACGCTTTGCAGCAAATGATAGCCATCAGCGCGGCGGCCGGTCACATGCAGGAATAAATTCAGTTTTGCGGGTGCGGGACAATGCGTGAGGGTGAGCGTGGGCGTCATGGGGAAATGAAAAATATTTATGGCTGCTGCCAGCTATCGATGACGATGCGTATCGCCATTTCGCCCAAGCCTGGCGTCGTGCGTTGCAAGTCGATGCGTCTGGGGCGCGTCAGTGGCGGTGCTTCTTCATTGAACCAGCTCATATACTGGATCTGCCAGCCGTCGGGCGTCATTACAGGCGCGGCGTTGTCACTGCCTGGCTGAGCAATCGGTACGGGCTTGCCGTTGGCCAGGCTGAAACCTTGCAGCCAGCCGCGTAAGCCGTCCACCGGCAGCGTCCAGCCGAGCGTCTCGCTGGTCAGTGTGTCGATATTGTCAGCACTGCGCGGTGGCTTGCCAGCTTCGATCAGGCGCGCTGATGTCGGCGTAATTTCGAGCGTGGCGAGCGTCTGGTTTAATGGCGACAGCAGGGCCACGGTGATCTGCCCGCGCGTTTGCAGCCAGCGGAAGCTGCCATGCAGTGCTTCCTCCTTACCGTCTTGCTCATAGCGCACCGAGATCCGTCCACTGAGCGCGATGTTGTCCTGATAGACCGGTACCGCGAGTACGACATTACTGCTTGGCGCCGGCATTGGCATCAAGGCTGCGCAGCCTGAGAGCATGAGAGGCACGGCGATCAGCCAGGCAGCACCGGCGCGCGTTAATGTAAGCTGCATCTTCACAGGCGCACTTGCAGGCGGGTCAAGGTGTTTTTCAGCGTACCGTTTTGCGGATCTTTGGCATTCGCGTCATGCCATAATTTTTGCGCATCGTCTTTCAATCCCTTGATCCACAGGACTTCGCCGAGGTGGACCGCGATTTCGACATCGGGGCGCAAGCCATGGGCGCGGCGCAATGTGGCTTCGGCTTCATTGAGATTGCCCATGCGGTAGTGAACCCAGCCAAGGCTGTCGAGGATGAAGGGATCGTTGGGCGTGATCGTCAGCGCTTTTTCGATCAACGCCAAGGCTTCCGGCAAGCGCGTATTGCGTTCGGCCAGTGAATAGCCAAGCGCATTGTAGGCATGCTGGTTTTCCGGCGCGAGCACCATCAATTTGCGCAGCAGGGTTTCCATCTGCTCGTACTTCTCGGCTTTTTCGGCGAGCATGGCGTAGTCATACAGCAGGTCAGGATCATCGGGAAAACGCAGATACGCTTCCTGCATGACGCTCATCGCTTCAGGCACGCGTTGGGCATCGCGCAAGAGCTGGGCTGAGGCGAGTAGCAGCTGTACCTGTTCATGCGGGCTGTCCGGCTTCAATTCATTGAGCAGGGCCAGGCCTGCATCGATGTCGCCTTGCTGCGCCATCAGCTGCGCGCGCCGCAGCTGCACGCCGAGGTAGGCGGGGCCGTTTTCGATGCGCGCCAGCCAGTCCAGGGCTGTGGCTGCATCCTTGCGCTCTTCGGCAATTTGCGCCAATAGCAACAAAGCCTGCGTCGGATCCTGCTCGTCATCGGGATGGGCGTCGAGCACAGCCATGTATCGGCGCAGGTATTTATCGGCGGCGACCAAGTCGTCGTTTTGCGAACTGATGACGCCTAGCGCAAAGAGGCTAGCCAAATCCTCCGGCAGCTGCGAGAGCAGGGTTTCGAATTCGGCGCGCGCTTGCGCGAAATGCTTCTGTTCGATTTGCAGTCGCGCATGCGCCATGCGCACCACGCGTGACGTCGGATGTGCTTGCAAGAAGGTCGATAGCCTGGCCGCCGCCTGCTCTTTGTCTGGCAGGACCTGCGCCAGTGTTAATGCCGCCAGTTCGGAGCCGGGCTTGAGTTTCAATGCTGCATGAGCCTCTTCCAGCGCGCGCGCGCCATCACGCTTGTTGTAGGCAGCTTGCGCCAGGGCGATATGGGCTTCGGCACTGACGTCGTAAGGTGTGACCAGTTTCTCCAGCAGGTCGAACGCGGCGGCCTTGTCGCGGGCACGGCTGAGCATGCGCTGAATCTGCAGCATCATGAAGCCACGGCTCGCCGGGCTGGCGCTGGCAAGGCGCTCGGCAAACAGCGGCAATGCACTGTCGAGTTCATCGCCCAAGACCACGAAGCCGAGCAGGAATTGTGTCGCCTCTTCATCATGCGGCGCCAGTTCGCGCCATAAGCGGATGGCAGCGACCGCTTCTTCATTGCGCTTGACGGTAATCGCCATTTCCGTCGCGCGGCGTGCAAGGCGGGGGTCGCGTGTCTGCTGGGCTGCGCCATACAGCGTGACATAGGCGGCTTGCCATTCACCGCGCTGGAATGCGATCTCGGCGCTCATGATCTTGAACAGCAAATCCTTGCTCAGCGGGACATCCGGCAGTGGGTCGGCAAGGGACTCCATCACTGGCGCGGCCAAGGCGGGTTCGACTTCCTCGCCAGCCGAAGCCGCTGCGACAGCGACGACTGGTGCCGCGACAGCCGCAGGCGGATCCGTGCGGCGTAAATAATCGGCGCAGCCCGTCATCAAGGTCGACAAGGTTACAATGAGCAGGACGTTTTTCAATGGGGATCTCGGCAATTCGTGCATCCCTTGATTCTACGCTCAACCCGCAGAGGATGGCAGAGCCAGTTCAATGCCGCTGATGATTCCATTTTTTATAAGATCTCCTGTTTTATGCCTGAATTACCTGAAGTCGAAGTCACGCGGCGTGGTGTCGCACCGCATTTGCAAGACCGCATGGTCACCGATGTCACGCTGCGTCATAGCGGATTGCGCTGGCCTTTCCCGGTCGACCTCGCCACGCGTTTGCGCGGCCATGTCGTGCGCGACATTGGCCGTCGCGGCAAATATCTTTTGCTTGGCTTCGATCACGGCAGCCTGATTATCCACCTCGGCATGTCCGGTCATTTGCGCGTCCTGCCCAGCGACACGGCGCCGCGCAAGCATGACCATTTCGACCTCGTGATAGGCGAACAGCTCTTGCGCCTGCATGATCCGCGGCGCTTTGGCGCGGTGCTCTGGCATGCACATGATGACGGACCGGTCGAAGGACATGCCTTGTTGCGCGGCCTCGGTGTCGAACCGCTCGAAGGCAGCTTTACGGGAGCGCTGCTGCATCGCCAGACGCGCAATCGCAGCCAGGCAATCAAGCAGGTACTGTTGGCCGGGAATATCGTCGTCGGTGTCGGCAATATCTATGCCTCGGAAAGCCTGTTTCGCGCCGCTATCAATCCGAAGACGCCGGCCGGCCGCATCAGCCTGGCGCGCTACGAAAAGCTGGCGCAGGCGATACGCGAAATCCTCGCCGAAGCGATTCTGCAAGGCGGCAGTACGCTGCGTGATTTCATTGCGGTCAACGGTCAATCCGGTTATTTCCAGCAAAATTATTTTGTCTATAATCGCGCCGACGAACCCTGCCGCGTCTGTCAGGCGCCGGTGCGGCAAATCGTGCAGGGCCAGCGCTCAACGTTTTACTGCGTGAATTGCCAGAAATGAAGCGCATCATCGAAGAAACCCAAGTCGAACCAGTAGCGCATGAACCGGCCTTTTCTGACGCCGTGATTGCCTGGCAAAAGCAGCATGGACGGCACAAGCTGCCATGGCAAAACACGCGCGATGCCTATCGCATCTGGCTCTCGGAAATCATGCTGCAGCAAACTCAGGTCAGTGCGGTGATTCCCTACTATGAGCGTTTCCTGCGTCGCTTTCCCGATGTTGCCACGCTCGCCGCTGCGCCCTCCGAAGACGTAATGGCGCACTGGAGCGGGCTCGGCTACTACACGCGCGCACGTAACCTGCATCGCTGCGCGCAGCGCGTTACCGATGAATATGGCGGTGCCTTTCCTGCAGATACGCTCTTGCTGGCGGATCTGCCCGGCATCGGACGTTCGACCGCAGCGGCGATCTCGGCATTTGCGTATGGCACGCGTGCCGCTATCCTCGATGGCAACGTCAAACGGGTGTTTGCGCGCGTCTTTGGTGTCGATGGCTATCCAGGGCAGAAAAAAATTGAAGACCAGTTATGGCAGCGCGCCGAAGCCTTGTTGCCTCTGGCTGACATCGGTTCATACACGCAGGGTTTGATGGATCTCGGCGCCACAGTATGCACGCGCAGCAAGCCTTCGTGCGGACTATGTCCACTGCAAAAGGTCTGCGTCGCGCTGGCCACCGACCGGGTCGCTGAACTGCCGGTGCGCAAACCGAAACAGACCGTGCCGGAAAAATATACCGCGATGCTCGTCATTACCGATGGCGCGCAAGTCCTGCTGCAGCAGCGGCCCGACAGTGGTATCTGGGGCGGCTTGCTGTCACTGCCGGAAGTGCCCGATTTGCTCGACGAAGGCAGCGGCGCGCTCGAGGATTTGCTCGGCGCGGCGCTATTGCCCTACGGTGTTCCGGAGAATATGGGCTTGGAGCGCCTGCTGCCGTTTTCGCACGGCTTTACTCATTTCAAGCTGCATGTCGCGCCTTACCGCATCACGCTCGCGCGTCGCCTCGATACCGTCGGCGAAGCCACGCATGTCTGGCTCGATGCGGCGAAAATTGCCGATGCGCCTTTGCCGGCGCCGGTCAAGAAACTGCTGCTGGCGCTGTTCCCGCAATACAGTCTGATCTAAGCTTGCTGGACTTTGGCGCATGCGGCGCGGTGCTCCCGAATCCTTAAGCAAGCTTGGCATTCAATGCAGCGATTCAGGCCGTCGCATTGATGCGGCCACAGGCAGTTTCAAGTCCTGGATCACGCCGAGTGCCATCAGGTGTTCTTCTACAGCCTCAAGTCGTGCCAGCGGATCTTCGATCATGAGCAAACGCTGTTTATCTACCAGCGGCAGCGGCAGAATTTCAGTCCAGCGATGCGCGACCCAGGCAGCGTCATCAAGGCAGGTTGGCAACGGAAATGGATACATGAAGGCCTCGCCCTGTTCGGCTTCGCCTTGTTCCTTGACTTCATTGATGACGTTTTGCAGGGTCGCGGTGGTATCGGCATGCTGCTTGCCGATGCGTGTTGGCGTATCGTCCGCAAGCATTTCGACCTGAGCTTCCAGCCGGTGATCCGGCGTCTCACGCGTGGCGAGAATGCGGAAGCGCGCGCCGCCTTGTGTTTGCAGCAGCAACACGCCCAAGTCATGCATATCCCACTGGCGAATATGCGCGAGGCAACCGATCTGTTCCGGCGCAGCGGCCGCACCCACTTCCTGGCCCTGGCGAATCAGTACCACGCCAAATGGCGCATCATGCTTCATGCAGTCGCGCACCATGTCCGTGTAGCGTGCTTCGAATACGCGCAGGGGCAAAATTCCAAGGGGGAGCAGTACAGTATTGAGGGGGAAGAGCGGGATCCAGCGATCAGTTGACAGTGTCATTTCAGCTTCCAAATAATTTCCGAAAGGGAATTTTACGCCGCCATGCAATGGGCTCGTCCAGCGTTACATTTACTTGTCGCAATATTGCACAAAATCAATATTGTGAATGTAATCCATGGATGCGCTGCGCCCGGGCCGGACAAGTCAACGCGCGGGATTTAGCCCAGTTCGCGATGCCGCAAGATCACATGCTCCGTCGTCCGGAAATGCCGCGCCAGTTTTTCTGCGAGGTAGACTGAGCGATGTTGTCCGCCAGTGCAGCCGATAGCTACGGTGAGGTAGCTGCGGTTATCACTTTTGAAGGCCGGCAGCCACTTTTCAACGAAGCTGCGGATATCGTTGTGCATGTCGGCGACCTGCGCATGCGCGTCAAGAAACGCTGCCACTGCCGGATCGCGCCCCGTCTGTGGGCGCAAGGCCAGATCATAAAAAGGATTCGGCAGGACGCGCACGTCGAAGACGAGATCGGCATCCAGCGGCACGCCATATTTGAAAGCGAAGGACTCGAACAGCAAGGTCAGGCGCGTGCCTTTGGTGTCGACCAGATCCTTGATCCAGCTACGCAATTTACTCGCTGACAGTCCCGAGGTATCGAGCACATGGCCGAGACCTTCGATGCTGACCAGCATCTCGCGTTCCTTCAAAATACATTCGAGCAGCGTCGGCGGATTGTCGCTGTCACCGAGGCGGTGTGACAGGGGATGACTGCGTCGGGTTTCGGAAAAGCGCGTCACCAGCGCTTCCGTAGTTGAGGTCAGGAACAGGACCTTGATGTCGTGGCCTTCCTCTTTCAGGCGCTGTACATCGGCAGGCAAGCCCGCAAGAGATGCCGCGCTGCGCGCATCCATGGCCACGGCGAGGTTTTCTGCGCCTTCGGCAATGCGCGTATCGACCAGCGCGCGCAATAGCGCCGGCGGCAAATTATCGACGCAAAAATAACCAGCGTCTTCGAGCGCATTCAAGCCCACTGATTTGCCCGAACCGGAAATGCCAGTGATGAGGATAATGCGCATTGTGGCCTAATCGTTTTCCATGGCGCGCTGCTGGCGCTCCATGAATTCTTTGAGTGTATCAATGCCGCGCAGTTGCAGGATTGTATTGCGCACAGCGGCTTCGAGCAGTACCGCAAGATTTCGTCCGGCTTCGACCGGGATCACGACCTTGCGGATTGCCAGACCCAGCACGTCGTCGGTTTGCGAATTCAGCGGCAGGCGCTCGTAGTTTTCTTCGAGTGTGGTGCGGCGTACGAGATGCACGATCAGTTTCAGGCGCATTTTGCGGCGCACGGCAGTCTCGCCAAAAATGGTCTTGATATCGAGCAGTCCCAGGCCGCGCACTTCGAGCAGGTTTTGCAGCAAAGGCGGGCAGCGGCCTTCGATCATATGCGGCGCAATGCGCGCGAACTCGACGGCGTCATCAGCGACCAGGCCATGATTACGTGAAATCAACTCCAGGCCGAGTTCACTCTTGCCCAAGCCGGATTCGCCGGTGATTAATACGCCTACGCCGAGCACGTCCATGAACACGCCATGCATCGTGATGCGTTGCGCGAGCTTCTTGGACAGATACACGCGCAGATAGTCGATGACTTGCGCCGCCGGCAAGGGCGTGGAAAACAGCGGGATATTATGTTCGTCGCATTTCTCGATCAGGAACTGCGGTGTATCGAGTCCCTGGGCGATGATGAAGGCGGGCGGTTTGCCGGCAATCAGTTCATCGGTCTGGTATTGCCGTGAGCCCGGCGACAGGCGCTGGTAATACTCAGTTTCCTGATGGCCGAAGACCTGGATACGGCCCGGATGGATCAAATTCAAATGGCCGACCTGGTCGGCTGCCGAGGTCGCATCACCGGAAATGAGTCGTTCACCGCCGGGAAAACCGGCAAACCAGCCTAGCGATAGCGTCTCGCGATTATCGTCGTAGAGTTGCTGGATGGTCAGCGGATCGGAAAAAGGCATGATTCATTCTCAGTGATATCCAGCAATGCTGTCGCCCCGATTCAGGCGGCAGCGGAAGTCAATTCAAGCGGCATGGGCGCTTGGTTGCCAGGTAATCAGTCTTGCATGCACGGCGGCCGCATCTTGCGAGGTACTTAATAATTCACGGAAGCTGGCATCGGAAAACATCTCGGCAATTTCCGAGAGGATTTCGAGGTGTTGCTGGGTGACGTTGTCAGGAATGAGCAGGAAAATCAGCAGCGTCACGGGCTGGCCATCCGGAGACTCAAAGGGAATGCCTTCGTGCAGCCGGACAAATGCCGCGCGTGGCGCCTTCAAACCTTTTACGCGTCCATGCGGCACCGCGACGCCGTGGCCCAGTCCGGTAGAACCCAGCCGTTCGCGGGCGAACAGGTTTTCCGAGACGATGGCGCGGGCGATGCCACAGTTGTTTTCGAATATCAGGCCGGCTTGCTCGAATGCACGCTTTTTGCTCGAGACATCGAGATCGAGCACGACATTGGCAGGAGGCAGAATCTGGCTGAAATGGTTCATGGTACGTTGCGCAAAAATGACGTCTGGAATTAATTATAGGCTGATTCTATACCGATTGGCATAGCAAAAACCACGCCACATCGTTTCCAGCAATATCTTGTCAGTTCACTCCCTTGCCTTGCCAGCTGCGCCTTCAGGCAAATTGATCACTGCCGCGCATTGCGTAAATTAGATGGTCGTTTACCGCTGCTGAAGTTACTGCGCCATGGGTTGATATCGAGTCCGCCGCGACGGGTGTAGCGCGCATAGACGGCGAGTTTTTGCGGTTTGCACTGACGTAAAATGTCAATGAAGATCCGTTCCACGCATTGCTCATGGAACTCATTGTGATTACGAAAGCCGATCAGGTAGCGCAGCAGGTTTTCTTCGTCGATCGGCGCGCCGACGTACCGGATTTGCACGCTGCCCCAGTCAGGCTGGCCTGTGACCAGGCAATTCGATTTCAGTAAATGTGACACGAAAGTCTGCTCGACGATCGCAGCTTCGTGATTGGCATGCAGCAGGCTGGCGTCGGGCGTGTAATCATTGATTTCAAGATCCAGTCGGTCGAGCAGCAAGCCGTCGAATTCGCCCATTTTCAGCGTGCCGAACTGATCGGCCAGCGTCAGGCTGACCTGGATGGCGGCGCCAAATCCGGCCGACAGATCAGCGCGCAATAATTCCGTGAGGGCATCAGCACCGGCGAGTCGCGTCTGGTTGAAGGAATTCAGATAGAGCTTGAAGGACTTTGATTCAACGATGTTGGGTGAATCGGCCGGCACGGTGATTGTGGCGATCGCAATTTGCGGCTTGCCGCGCAGGTTCAGCCAGGAGACTTCATAGGCATTCCAGATGTCGACGCCAAAAAAGGGCAGGGTGCTGCCAGCGGCAAGGCCGAGTTCGTCGCGCTTGCCCTGCCGTGCAATCGGGAACAGCAGGGCAGGGTCGTATTCGGCAATGTAGGTCGCTGGCTTGCCGAGCGGCGAGGCGCCCGGATGAGATGGAATATGCATGAAGAGTCGACAGGAGGTGAGCGCAAAGACACATTCTGACAGATTCTAAATAAATGCGGCCATGTGCTGATGCCGGCGCCCGATTCGGGCTAGCTCATCCGGCATTCCCGGTTCAAGCAATTGACTCCAGTGTCCTGTAGTGAATGTGCACGGGGAGTGTCACTTCTTCTCCGCTGCTCGTGGTGCCGCGCGGTGCGGCAAAGCCCTTGGTTCCCGGCACCCAGCGCAGTTTGCCGGCTAAATCGTGAAGTTCCCAGCCTACGTGTTTGCCTACGCCAATACAAGAGTTCTTATTGCCACAAGCCGTGCCATGACCGGTGGCGATCATGGCATGCAGCAGCACAGGCGGGTCAACCTGCTCATTGAAAAAGCCAATAAAGCTGCCTTGCGGGACTTTGCGCATTTCTGCAGCCGACGTCACGGCCGTGTCGGTGGGAGTGACGTACATGGCATAACTGTTGGCATGGATATTTTTATACAGTTTGGTGAAGAGTTGCTTATTGATGACCTTGGCATTGAATGCGCACAGGATGACTGCGTCCCAGCACATGTCGGAGGACTGGGTGAGCCAGGCGCTGCCGCTGGTGTTGGTGGCGGCGTCTCTGGCGTAGGCAGCGGCAATACGTCCTTTATGATTGTTCGCATCGACTGGCATTTTTCTTCCTCACATGATGGAATTTTCCGGATCGAAGTGCATAAATGCATGAGGTTTGCATTTGCTGCGACGACGACTGATCTGTTTATTATCAGTAATTTGCTGATAAAAAGAAGGGAAATTCCTGCCAAGTGCGTACTTAAATGATGTCAGTGCGACAAGTAGATCGGGCATGGTCAGCTTGTCGCGTCGATCGATTACAAGAAGAGCTTATAGACTGGATTTTCGGTTTCATCCCAGTGCCGGTACCCTAGCGTCGCAAGGAAGGCGCGGAAGGCTTTCATTTCCTTTTTCGGCACTTGCAGTCCGATCAGGATGCGGCCGACATCGCCGCCCTGGCTGCGGTAATTGAACAGGCTGATATTCCAGTTCGGCGCCATGGAATCGAGGAAGCGCATCAGGGCGCCCGGACGTTCCGGGAATTCGAAGCGGTACAGCAATTCATCATGCGCCAGCGGGCTCTTGCCGCCGACCAGATGGCGCACATGGACCTTGGCCAGTTCATCATGGGTCAGGTCGAGGACGGTAAAGCCTTGTTTCTCGAAAGTTTTCGCGATCTTGCCGGACTCGTCGGCGGCATTGACTTGCATGCCGACGAACACATGCGCTGCGGCGGCGTCACTGATGCGGTAATTGAATTCGGTCACATTGCGCGGCCCGATCAATTCACAGAAACGGCGGAAGCTGCCGCGCTCTTCGGGTATCGTCACCGCGAAAACGGCTTCACGGGCATTGCCGCTATCGGCCATTTCGGCGACGAAGCGCAGGCGGTCGAAGTTCATGTTCGCGCCACAGGCAATCGTTACCAGGCTTTCGTTCTTGATCGGCTTTTTTGCCAGTCGCGCGCGTTCGACATAGGCATTCGCGCCGGCCACGGCCAGTGCACCGGCCGGCTCGAGGATGCTGCGCGTATCCTGGAACACATCCTTGATCGCGGTGCAGACGGCATTGGTATCGACGAGGATGATTTCATCGACGTATTTTTGCGCCAGGCGGAAAGTCTCTTCGCCGACCAGCTTGACGGCTGTGCCATCGGAAAACAGGCCGACATCGGTGAGTGTTACGCGCTTGCCCGCTGCCAGGCTGCGCGCCATGGCATCGGAATCCGTGGTTTGCACGCCGATGATCTTGATATCGGGACGCACGGCCTTGACGTAAGCGGCAATGCCGGCGATCAGGCCGCCGCCACCGATGGCGATAAAAATCGCATGGATAGGCTCCGGATGCTGGCGCAGGATTTCCATGCCGATCGTGCCCTGGCCGGCGATCACGTAAGGATCATCGAAGGGATGCACGAAGGTCAGCTTCAGTTTTTTCTCGAGTGTCAGTGCGTGGCCGTAGGCGTCCGTGTAAGACTCGCCAAACAGGACGACTTCGCCGCCGCGCGCCTTGACGGCATCAATCTTGACCGGTGGTGTCGTGGTCGGCATGACGATTACAGCGCGGCAGCCGAGTCGCGCTGCCGACAGCGCCACACCTTGCGCATGATTACCGGCCGAGGCGCAGATCACGCCGCGCTTGATTTGCGCCGGCGTCAGATGCGCCATCTTGTTATAGGCGCCGCGCAGCTTGAAGCTGAACACGCTTTGCATGTCTTCGCGCTTGAAATAAATCCGGTTCCCCAGCCGCTGTGACAGCGTCGGCGCCAGTTCAAGTGGGGTTTCAATGGCGACGTCATAAACACGCGCGGTGAGGATTTTCTGCAGGTAATCGATAGTCATGAGAGAGTCTGTGGCGCAAGCAAGATTGCAGCTCATTATAATGGACGCCTGCCTGCCGATTTCATTGACGTTTTATATTTAACCATGCCGGATCGATCGGCATGGCGGCTTCAGGGCTTTTTAGGGAACCATGCTCGCATCTGCAATTTCGTGGCTCAATGCCATGCTCGCTTTACCTGATGTTGGCTTGTCTACTGTATTTGTTGTCAGTTTCATATCTGCCACCTTGCTGCCGCTCGGTTCGGAGCCGGCGCTGTTTGCCGTCATCAAGGCCAATGCCGAGCTTTACTGGGCGGCCATTGCGCTGGCGACGCTCGGCAATACATTGGGCGGCGCCGTTGACTATTGGATGGGCTATGGTGCGCATGAACTGTTTGCCAAAGAACGCGACTCGCGCTGGTTTGGCTGGCTGGAACGCTTTGGTCCAAAAACCCTGTTGCTCGCCTGGGTACCCGTCATTGGCGACCCGCTGTGCGTGCTGGCCGGCTGGCTCAGGCTGCCGTTCTGGCCCAGCTTTGCGTGGATGGCGCTCGGTAAATTATTGCGCTACCTGTCGATTACTTACCTGCTGCTCAGAGTTCCGGATGGCTTTTGGGGCAAACTCTTTGGCTGGCTGGGCTAAGTCGAACTTTGGTAAGCCATACATTCCCTAGGGCTGTTCCCGCGTCGTGCAACGCAATACGCTAAAATGGCTTTTTAGGGATCATAAGAGACGCAATGAACGCCCCCGCTCAAATCCAGGCACTACTTTCCGATGCACCACAGGGCGCAGCACCGACGCGCCTGCGCGAAATTCCCTATAACTACACTTCGTTTTCCGATCGTGAAATCGTCATGCGACTGCTAGGCGCAGAAGCCTGGGGCTTGCTCGATGACTTGCGCGGATCACGTCAGACGGGCCGCTCGGCGCGCATGCTGTATGAAGTCCTCGGTGACATCTGGGTTGTGCGGCGCAATCCCTACTTGCAAGACGACATGCTCGACAATCCAAAGCGTCGCCAGGCGCTCGTCGATGCATTGAACCATCGCCTCGGTGAAATTGACAAACGTCGCCTGACTACTGACCTCGCCGAAACCGGCGACAGCCAGGCCAAGCAGCGCAGCGCCAATGTCGAAGCGCTGCTGCGTCTGGCGCGCAAGGCCGTGGCTGATTTTGGCGACGAGTTCCGCCAGACCTATGATTTGCGCAAGAAGACCAACAAGGTCCTCGGTCGCTACACCGAAAAAGACAATATCAAGTTCGACGGCCTGTCGCGTGTCTCGCACGTGACGGACGCGACCGACTGGCGCGTTGAATATCCTTTTGTCGTGCTCACGCCAGACACCGAAGATGAAATGGCCGGCCTCGTCAAAGGCTGTATCGAGCTCGGGCTGACCATCATTCCACGCGGCGGCGGAACCGGATATACAGGCGGCGCGATTCCGTTGACGCCGCTGTCGGCCGTCATCAATACCGAAAAACTCGAACAGCTGGGCGCTGTAGAAATGACGCGCCTGCCGGGTGTCGAGCGCGATTACGCGACGATTTACTCGGGCGCTGGCGTGGTCACGAAACGCGTGGCCGATGCCGCTGAAAAGGCCGGCTTCGTCTTTGCTGTCGATCCGACTTCGGCGGAAGCTTCCTGCATCGGCGGCAATATCGCCATGAATGCGGGCGGCAAGAAGGCCGTTTTGTGGGGCACGGCGCTGGATAACCTCGCCAGCTGGCGTATGGTCGATCCGAATGGCGACTGGCTCGAAGTCACGCGCCTCGAGCATAACCTCGGCAAGATCCACGACATCCCGATGGCGCGCTTCAAGCTGGAATGGACGCATCCGGCCGAGAAGGGCAAGACCAATACGCCGTTCAAGTCGGAAATCCTCGACATCCCCGGCCGTACCTTCCGCAAAGAAGGTCTCGGCAAGGATGTGACGGATAAATTCCTTGCCGGTTTGCCGGGCGTGCAAAAAGAAGGCTGCGATGGCCTGATCACGTCGGCGCGCTGGATTTTGCACAAGATGCCGAAATTTACGCGCACGGTCTGCCTCGAATTTTTCGGTCAGGCGCGCGATGCGATTCCTTCGATCGTTGAAATCAAGGACTACCTCGACGCGGAAACGCGCAAGGGCGGCGCCATCCTGGCTGGCCTCGAGCATCTCGATGAGCGCTACTTGCGCGCCGTCGGCTATGCCACGAAATCGAAGCGTGGCGTCTTGCCGAAACTCGCGCTGTTTGGCGATATCGTCGGCGACGATGACGACGCCGTTGCACGCGCTGCCTCGGAAGTGGTGCGCATTGCGAATGCGCGCGTCGGCGAAGGCTTCGTTGCCATCAGCCCGGAAGCGCGCAAGAAATTCTGGCTCGACCGCGCTCGCACTGCTGCGATCGCCAAGCACACGAACGCCTTCAAGATCAATGAAGACGTGGTGATTCCGCTGGACCGCATGGGTGAATACACCGACGGCATAGAGCGCATCAATATCGAACTGTCGACGCAGAACAAGCTCGACTTCCTCGATGCCTTGCAGGTGTTTTTCGCCAAGGGCGATCTGCCGCTGGGCAAGAGTGATGATGCCGAAGGCGAGGATATTTCCGCCGCTGAAATGCTTGACGACCGCGTCACGGAAGCACAGAAGTTAATCGCTCAGGCGAATGCGCGCTGGTCGTATCTGCTTACGCATCTGGACCTGCCTTTGAGCGAAGCGCAGGAGGCGTTAGCCAGCGTCGGACTGGAAAAGCTGCTACCGGTGTTTGCTGCGCGCTTGGCGACGCAGCCAAACGCGACGGTGTTCGATGTCGTGCAAGATCGCACGATTCGTATCTCGTGGAAGAATGAAGTGCGCGCGCGTTTGCGCCAGATCTTCAGCGGCGCAGCCTTCAAGCTGATCCTCGATGAATGTGCGGCGATCCACAAGGGCGTCTTGCGTGGCCGCGTTTTCGTGGCTCTGCACATGCACGCGGGCGACGGCAATGTGCACACGAATATTCCGGTCAATTCCGATCACTATGAAATGCTGCAGGTCGCGCACAAGGCCGTGGATCGCATCATGACTCTGGCGCGCGCACTCAATGGCGTGATCTCGGGCGAACATGGCATCGGCATCACGAAACTCGAATACCTTAGCGACGATGAGCTCGCCGATTTCCGCGCTTATAAACAGCGCGTCGATCCCAATGATCACTTCAATAAAGGCAAGCTGCAAAACCTTGCCGGACTTGAGGCTGATCTCAGCAACGCTTACACGCCCTCATTCGGCTTGATGGGCCATGAGTCGCTGATCATGCAGCAAAGCGATATCGGTGCCATCGCCAACAGCGTCAAGGATTGCCTGCGCTGCGGTAAATGCAAACCGGTCTGTGCTACGCATGTGCCGCGCGCGAATTTGCTGTACTCGCCGCGTAACAAGATTCTGGCGACCTCGCTGCTGGTGGAGGCGTTCTTGTACGAAGAGCAGACCCGCCGTGGCGTGTCGCTGAAGCACTGGGATGAATTCTCCGATGTCGCCGACCACTGCACGGTCTGCCATAAGTGCCTGAACCCGTGTCCGGTCGATATCGACTTCGGCGATGTATCGATGAACATGCGTAACCTGCTGCGCAAGATGGGGCAGAAGAAATTCAATCCCGGCACCAGCGCGTCGATGTTCTTCCTCAATGCGACCGACCCAGCAACGATCAATGCGACGCGCCAGGTCATGATAGGCTGGGGCTACAAGGCCCAGCGTCTGGGTCACGATTTGCTGAAGAAATTCGCGAAGAAGCAGACCAAGGCGCCACCTTCGTCGGTCGGTCGTGCGCCGATCAAGGAACAGGTAATCCACTTCATCAACAAGAAGATGCCGGGTAACCTGCCCAAGAAGACCGCGCGCGCCTTGCTCGATATCGAAGACGACAAGATCGTGCCGATCATCCGTGATCCGCAGACCACCACTGCTGATACCGAAGCCGTGTTTTATTTCCCCGGCTGCGGTTCCGAGCGACTGTTCTCGCAAGTTGGCTTAGCTACGCAGGCGATGCTGTGGCATGTCGGCGTGCAAACGGTACTGCCGCCCGGATACCTGTGCTGCGGCTACCCGCAACGCGGCTCGGGCCAGTTCGACAAGGCTGAAAAGATGATGACCGATAATCGCGTGCTGTTTCATCGCATGGCCAACACGCTCAATTATCTCGACATCAAGACCGTCGTCGTGTCCTGTGGCACCTGCTACGACCAGCTCGAGACCTATGAGTTCGACAAGATTTTCCCCGGTTGCCAGATCATCGACATCCATGATTACCTGATGCAAAAAGGCGTGAAGCTCGAAGGCGTCAACGGTACGCGCTATATGTACCACGAGCCTTGCCATAATCCGATGAAGCTGCAGGATTCGGTCAAGACTGTCAATACCTTGATCAGCACGATCGACAACCTCAAGATTGAAAAGAACGAACGTTGCTGCGGCGAGTCCGGCACGCTGGCCGTTACGCGTCCTGACATCTCGACCCAGGTACGCTTCCGCAAGGAAGAGGAAATGATCAAGGGCGCCGATAAATTGCGTGCCGACGGCTTTACCGGCGACGTCAAGATCCTGTCGTCCTGCCCGTCTTGCCTGCAGGGTTTGTCGCGCTATAACGATGACTCGGGCACGACCGCCGATTACATCGTCGTGGAAATGGCGAAGCACCTGCTGGGTGAAAACTGGCTGCCGGAATACGTCGAAAAAGCCAATACCGGCGGCATCGAACGCGTGCTGGTATGACCGGCGTCGCGTGCGAGCTGTGCGCGCAAGAGGGTGGCGAAGTCATGTATCAGGATGCCTCCCTGCGCGTGGTGCTGGTCGACGACGCGAATTATCCGGGTTTCTGTCGCGTGATCCTGCAGGATCATGTGGCGGAGATGACCGAGCTGTCGCCGCTGATGCGGCAAGTCATGATGAATGTCGTCTGGCAGGTCGAACTGGCTGTGCGTGACATCATGCGGCCCGATAAAATCAATCTCGCTGCATTTGGCAATATGGTGCCGCATCTGCACTGGCATGTGATTCCAAGGTATCGGGATGACCTGCATTTTCCGGCGCCGGTGTGGGGGCAGGAGCAGCGTGAGGTTGATGCGCAGGCTATCGCAGCGCGACGTGCCTTGCTGCCCCAGCTGCGTGCGCGTTTGCAGAATCTGCAGAATGCCTGAGCTGAACTCCATGACGACCGAACGAAAGTATTTCACAGCTCCATGACCAACGATAACAAAGACCCCAAGCCGCTTGAACTGACCGTGCACAGCAAGACCCGTACGCTCGAAATCGCCTTCGATGACGGCGCCGTGTTCCTGCTGCCATTTGAATTGATGCGCGTCTATTCGCCCTCGGCGGAAGTGCGCGGGCATGGTCAGGGCCAGGAAGTATTGCAGACGGGTCAGCGCAATGTTGCAATGACGGCACTCGATCCAGTCGGTCATTACGCGGTTCAGCCGCAATTTTCAGATGGCCACAATAGCGGCATTTATTCCTGGACTTACCTGTACTGGCTGGGTGCGAATCAGGAAAAATTATGGCAAGATTATTTGCAGCGGCTGGTCGATGCCGGCTATCCTGCAGACACAGGTCGTGATGTGCCGCAGGGTGCGGCGCCGGCCAGTGCTTGCGGCCATCAGCATTAATTGCCTGTGGCCGCTGCCGGACCTGCTCCTGAAACCGACGCTGTGCATGGCGGTCACACTGTCATCGTACATTCACCATTTGTGACAGCGCTAACTTGTATAATGCGGCCAACTCCCACCCCTCAGCAGCCATGACCAATACCAATACCACCCATTTCGGCTACGCCACCGTCGCAGAGCAGGACAAGGTCCATAAAGTCGCCGAAGTCTTCCATTCCGTCGCAGCCAAATACGATGTCATGAATGACCTGATGTCGGCCGGTCTGCATCGCGTCTGGAAAGCCTTCACGATTGCCGAAGCGGCGATCCGGCCCGGCTTCAAGGTGCTCGATATTGCCGGCGGTACGGGCGACCTGGCGAAGGCGTTTGCGAAGAAGGCGGGCCCTACCGGTGAAGTCTGGCTGACCGATATCAATGAGTCGATGTTGCGCGTTGGTCGCGACCGGCTCTTGAATAATGGCTTGTCGACTCCCACATTGCTGTGCGATGCAGAAAAGCTGCCATTTCCCGACAATTACTTTGATCGCGTCTCGGTGGCATTCGGCTTGCGTAACATGACACACAAGGATGCTGCGCTGGCGGAAATGCGCCGGGTATTGAAGCCGGGCGGCAAACTGCTCGTGCTGGAATTTTCCAAAGTCTGGGAGCCTCTGAAGAAACCGTATGATGTGTACTCATTTTCCGTCTTGCCCTGGCTCGGCCAGCGCATTGCCGGCGATGCAGAAAGTTACCGTTACCTGGCCGAATCAATCCGTATGCATCCGGATCAGGAAACATTGAAGACCATGTTGCAGGACGCGGGCCTTGAGCGCGTCAATTATTTTAATTTAACGGGTGGCGTGGCAGCACTACACACGGGTATCAAACTCTAGGAGACACCATGAAGAAAATTATATTTGCCGCACTGCTGGCCATAGGCTCGCTGGCGATGGTCGTCAATGACGCCGATGCCAAACGGCTCGGCGGCGGCGGCAGCATCGGCAAGCAATCGCAAAGCCTGAGCCGCCCGGCACCGACGTCGGCGCCTACGCAAGCGGCCAAGCCTGCACCTGCACCTGCAGCGCCTGCCGCACCGGCCGCTGCCCCGGCACCGATCGTCAAACCACCTAGCCCATGGCGCGGTATCGTTGGTGGCGCACTGCTGGGTCTGGGCGTGGGCGCGCTGATGTCGCACTTCGGCCTCGGTGGCGCAGTCGGCGGCATGTTCGGCTCCTTGTTAATGGTGGTCTTGCTGGTCGGCGCCGTGTTCTTCATCTTCCGCATGTTCCGCCGCAAGGATGAGCCGCAAACGCCGGCATTTGCCGGTAGCGGCGCCAGCGCTTATGCCGCTCAGCCGCAAGATTATCCTGCGCCGGTGACTGCCCCGGCGTACACGCCTGAAATCGGTTCGCGCATCGAGCCGACTGCAACGGCAGAACCTGTGACGCCGTTTGGCGTGCCGGCAGACTTCGATACCCATGGTTTCCTGCGGCATGCGAAGACTTACTTTATCCGCCTGCAAGCGGCATGGGACAAGGCCGACATTAACGATATCCGCGAATTCAGCACACCTGAAATGTTTGGTGAACTGCGCCTGCAGCTGCAGGAACGCGGTGCTTCGGCAAACGTGACCGACGTCGTCACGCTGGACGCCGAATTGCTCGGTATCGAGACGGCCAGCGATCACTACCTCGCCAGCGTCAAGTTCTCCGGCATGATCAAGGAAGCCGCGAATGCGCCGGTCGAGCCCTTCAGCGAAATCTGGAATCTGCTCAAGCCGACTTCTGGTCCTGGTGGCTGGGTGCTGGCGGGTATCCAGCAATTGCCTTGAATTAAACTGCGGGGCCTGTGAAGGCGCCAAACTGCTAAACTTGCAACCGCCCGTGTTATTTCACGGGCGGTTTTGTTTTGTGTCACGTAGTTTCACTTTAAGTCTGGCTTTCGATCCATGCTGGTATCCGTCATCAATCATTTACTCGCGCAAGAGCCCTGGGCCTGCGCCAAGCTGCGCGACCATGCGGGCAAGGTCGCCTGTCTCGACGCCGGTGCGATCGTGCTGCGCTTGCGCGTGGGCGCCGATGGCTTGCTCGAGACCGCGGCCAGCGATGTACCGGTCAATGTCACCATCGCCGTGAAACTGGCCGACCTGCCGCAGATCGCGCAAAACCGCGAACGCGCCTTTTCCTATGTGACCATCGCCGGCGACGCCGACTTCGCCAACAGCATTTCCCAGGTTGCGCAAAACCTGCGCTGGGAAGCCGAAGCCGATCTCGCGCCATGGATAGGCGATATTGCCGCCGTACGCGTCGTTGCCGGCGCTAAAAGCCTGTTCGCCACCGCGCGCGAAACGCACGAAGCCTTCGCGCAGAATCTCGCTGAATACTTCACCGAAGAAAATCCGCTGCTCATCAGCCCGCCTGCCATGGCTGAGCTGACAGGCGGCGTCAACAAGATACGCGACGATGTCGAGCGACTCATCAAACGCCTGGAAAAGCTCGAAAGCCGCCTGAAATGACCCTGAAACTTTTCCGTCTCTTTAAAATTATTCGCGTGGCGATCCGCTATGGCCTTGATGACATCGCCATGGAAGAACTGGCCACGCCGCGGCTGGCGAAGCTGATCGACAAACTGCTGTTCTGGCGCGACCTGTCGGCGCCGCGCGGTGTGCGTTTGCGCAAGGCGCTGGAAGACCTCGGGCCGATCTTCGTCAAGTTCGGCCAGGTGCTGTCGACGCGGCGCGACTTGATGCCGCTTGATATCGCCATTGAATTGGCACTGCTGCAGGATCGCGTGCCGCCCTTCGATTCGGACCTCGCCATTGCGCAGATCCAGCGCTCGCTGGGCGCCCATCCGGATCAATTATTTGCCAGCTTCGAGCGCACGCCCGTCGCCTCCGCGTCGATTGCCCAAGTCCATTTCGCGACCCTGCATAACGGCACTGAAGTCGCCGTCAAGGTGCTGCGCCCGGGCATGAAGAAATCCATCGATGACGACGTCGCGCTCATGCACATCGCCGCCAGCTGGGTCGAGCGTCTGTGGGCCGATGGCAAACGCCTCAAGCCGCGCGAAGTCATCGCTGAGTTCGATAAGTACCTGCACGATGAACTCGACCTCATGCGCGAAGCGGCCAATGGCAGTCAGCTGCGGCGCAATTTCGCCAAGTCGGATTTGCTCGCTGTGCCGGAAATGCATTGGGATTATTGTTCCGACAGCGTGATCGTCATGGAGCGCATGCGCGGTATCCCGATCTCGCAAACTGAGCGCCTGATCGAAGCCGGCGTGGACATGAAAAAGCTGTCGCGCGATGGCGTCGAGATCTTTTTCACGCAAGTATTTCGCGACGGGTTTTTTCACGCCGATATGCACCCCGGGAATATCCTCGTCTCGCTCGAGCCGGAGACTTTGGGCCGCTATATCGCGCTCGACTTCGGCATCGTCGGCACGCTCACGGATTTCGACAAGGATTACCTTGCGCAGAATTTCCTCGCGTTTTTCCAGCGCGACTATAAACGCGTCGCTGAAGCGCATATCGAATCCGGCTGGGCGCCGAAAGACACGCGCGTGGATGAACTCGAGTCGGCCGTGCGCGCCTGCTGCGAACCGATCTTTGATCGGCCGCTGCGCGACATCTCTTTCGGGCAGGTCTTGCTGCGCTTGTTCCAGACGTCGCGGCGCTTCAATATCGAAGTTCAGCCGCAGCTGGTCCTGCTGCAAAAGACCCTGCTCAATATCGAAGGCCTTGGCCGTCAGCTCGACCCCGACCTCGATCTGTGGCAAACCGCCAAGCCCTTCCTTGAGCGCTGGATGGTCGAGCAGGTCGGCTGGCGCGGCATCCTCGCGCACCTGAAAGATGAAGCGCCGCGTTACAGCAAAATACTGCCGCAGCTGCCACGTCTGGCGCATCAGGCCCTGACGCTGGCGACCAAGCCGCGCGATGGCGAATTTGAACTGATGCGCGCCTTGCTGGCAGAGCAGCAGCGCACGAATCGCATCCTGTCCTTCGTGCTGTATTTTGGTGGCGGCATGATCGGTGGCGCATTGCTGCTGCAGATGATTTTGCGCTGGTATTACCACGCTTACTGAACTCGCCATGACCACGCCAACCTTTACTTCACGCGATCCTAGCGCGCCGCAATTCTGGGATGAGCGCTTCGAACAGGCGTTCACACCCTGGGATCGCGGCGGCGTACCGGCAGATCTGCAGGCCTTCGTGCAGAACCATGCTGTGCAGCCGCTGGTGACGCTGATTCCGGGCTGCGGACTTGGGCATGAAGTCGCTTACCTGCATGCGGCTGGCTGGGATGTGACAGCGATTGATTTTTCACCGGCGGCGGTGATGGCGGCGCGCCTGCTGCTGGGCGCTCTGGGGGAGCATGTATGCGAGGCCGATTTTTTTGATTTCATCCCGCCGCGCGCCGTGCAGCTGATTTACGAGCGCGCCTTCCTGTGTGCCATGCCACCGCGGCTGTGGCCGCAGGTCGTGGCGCGTTGGGCGGAACTCTTGCCTGTTGGTGGCCGCGTGGCCGGCTACTTCTTTTTTGATGCTTCACCCAAGGGGCCGCCATTCGGTATCGACATCGCGCAGCTCGATGCATTGATGACGCCGTATTTCGAGCAGATCGATGACCGGTCGGTTCCGGATTCCATCGCTGTATTTCAAGGCAAAGAGCGCTGGCAGGTTTGGCAGCGGCGCGCCGACTGATCCGCCGCCGGCTGGATGGACGCCATCCTTCTTCACAAACCCTGAAAAATTCCCCTGAAAAACCTTTATAATTCAGGGTTTTGTAGAATTTTCGCGGGAAACTCAATGCCTATTTATGCTTACCGCTGTGAAGAATGTGGTTTCGCCAAGGACGCGCTTCAAAAAGTTTCTGATGCGCCCCTGACCGACTGCCCGTCTTGCGGCAAATCGACATTCAAGAAACAATTGACTGCCGCCGGCTTCCAGCTCAAGGGTACTGGCTGGTATGTCACGGATTTCCGTGGCAATGGTTCCGCTACGGGCGCGCCTGCCGCTGGTACCAGCGCCCCAGCACCATCGGTGACAGCAAGCGAGTCCGCTGCTGCAACCCCTGCAGCGGCACCGGCAGCGCCTGCCGCTAGCAGCTCTGACGCTGGTAGCAGTAAACCCTGATTTAGTTTTTTTATGTCACTTAACCAAGGGCGCTGTCGCGCATGTTCGTGCGCTGTGCCTGAGGATGGAACTGATGCGTAAATATTTTGTAACCGGCCTGTTGATTCTGGTGCCGCTGGCCATCACGCTGTGGGTGCTGAACCTGATCATCGGCACGCTCGATCAATCCCTGCTGCTGCTGCCGGTCAGCTGGCGCCCGGAAGCCTTGCTCGGCATGCATTTGCCCGGGCTCGGCTCGATCCTGACCTTGCTGATCATTTTCGTCACCGGTCTGGCGGCGCGCAATTTCATCGGTAACTATGTCGTCAACATGTGGGAGTCGCTGCTGGTGCGCATACCCGTCGTGAATTCGATTTATTCCAGCGTCAAGCAAGTCTCGGACACGCTGTTTTCCTCGTCCGGCAATGCCTTTCGCAAAGCCGTATTGATTGAATATCCACGCGCCGGCTGCTGGACCATTGCCTTCCTGACGGGCGTTCCGGGCGGCGATGTAAAGAATCACCTGCAGGGCGACTTCATCAGCGTGTACGTGCCGACCACGCCGAATCCAACTTCCGGATTTTTCCTGATGTTGCCGCGCGCTGAAGCAATTGAACTCGACATGAACGTCGACGAAGCATTGAAATACATTGTCTCCATGGGCGTCGTCTCTCCTGAAAATGGCGCCAAGGCTGCGTCCAAGGCAGTGCCGACCCTGGCTGGCTGAGATTGCAATAACGGACCTGGCGCATGCCGGGTTCACATTAAAGAACCTGTAAGAACCTGGAACTGGAAACTTATTATGTCTATGCGTACTGATTATTGCGGTCTCGTGACCGAAGCTCATTTGGGTCAAACTGTCAGCCTGTGCGGCTGGGTGCATCGCCGGCGTGACCATGGCGGCGTGATTTTCATCGACCTGCGCGATCGCGAAGGCCTGGTGCAAGTCGTGTGCGATCCGGACCGCGCCGATGTCTTCAAGGCGGCCGAATCGGTGCGCAATGAATTCTGCTTGCGCATCACGGGTCTGGTACGTTCGCGCCCGGATGGCACGAGCAACAGCAATCTCAATTCCGGCAAGATCGAAGTGTTGGCGCATGCCGTCGAAGTGCTGAACCCTTCAGTGACGCCACCGTTCCAGCTCGATGACGACAATCTGTCGGAGACGACCCGCCTGACACATCGCGTGCTTGATCTGCGTCGTCCGCAGATGCAAAACAATCTGCGCCTGCGTTACAAGGTGACGATGGAAGTGCGCAAATTCCTCGACGAAAACGGCTTCATCGATATCGAAACGCCGATGCTCACCAAATCGACACCAGAAGGCGCGCGCGATTACCTCGTGCCATCGCGCGTCAATGCCGGCAGTTTCTTCGCCTTGCCACAGTCGCCGCAGCTGTTCAAGCAGCTGCTGATGGTGGCGAACTTCGACCGCTATTACCAGATCGTCAAATGCTTCCGTGATGAAGATTTGCGCGCTGACCGCCAGCCGGAATTCACGCAGATCGACTGCGAGACCTCCTTCATGTCCGAGCAGGAAATCCGCGACATGTTTGAAAACATGATCCGCCTCGTGTTCAAGAAGACGCTCGACATCGACCTGCCGAATCCTTTCCCGGTGATGGACTACGCGACCGCGATGGGCATGTACGGTTCCGACAAGCCCGACATGCGCGTGCAGCTCGAATTCACCGACCTGACGAATGTGATGAAGGATGTCGACTTCAAGGTCTTCTCCGCTGCGGCAACGATGGACAACGGTCGCGTGGTCGGTTTGCGCGTACCGGGTGGCGCTGCCATGCCGCGTTCCGAGATCGACGCTTACACCCAGTTCGTGGCGATTTACGGCGCCAAGGGCCTGGCTTACATCAAGGTCAACGAGAAGGCCAAAGGCCGTGAGGGCTTGCAGTCGCCTATCGTCAAGAACCTGCATGACGCAGCCCTGGCACAAATCCTCGAGCTGACCGGCGCGCAGGATGGCGACCTGATCTTCTTCGGCGCCGACAAGGCGAAAGTCGTCAATGACGCCATCGGCGCCTTGCGCGTGAAGATCGGCCATTCCGACTTCGGCAAGAAGCATGGCCTGTTCCTCGACGTCTGGAAACCATTGTGGGTGATCGACTTCCCGATGTTCGAACACGACGAAGAAAACGATCGCTGGACTGCCTGCCATCATCCGTTCACAGCGCCCCAAGACGGCCACGAAGATTACCTCGAGACCGATCCGGGCAAGTGCATCGCCAAGGCCTACGACATGGTCCTGAACGGCTGGGAACTCGGCGGCGGCTCAGTGCGTATCCATCGTGCCGACGTGCAGAGCAAGGTCTTCCGCGCCTTGAAGATCGATGCCGAAGAAGCGCAGCTGAAGTTCGGCTTCCTGCTCGACGCCCTGCAATACGGCGCGCCACCGCATGGCGGCCTGGCGTTTGGCCTGGATCGCATCGTCACGATGATGACCGGTGCCGAATCGATTCGCGACGTGATCGCCTTCCCGAAAACCCAGCGTGCGCAATGTCTGCTTACGCAGGCGCCATCGGCCGTGGACGAGAAGCAGCTGCGCGAATTGCATATCCGTTTGCGTAACGTCGAGCCAGTCGTCAAGACCTGAGTGATTCACGGGGCGCAATCCATTGCGTCCTGCTGAAGAACAGCTTTCAAGGCATAATCAAAGGCGCGGATTTCCGCGCCTTTTTTTATAAGTCGACCATGAGCGCAGTGCATAAAATTCCCCAATCCGTCCTCGTCGTCATTTACACCAGCGCGCTGGAAGTCTTGCTCATCGAGCGAGCCGACAAGGCCGGCTTCTGGCAGTCGGTGACTGGCTCGCTCGATTTTCTTGACGAGCCGCTGGCCGCTGCGGCGATGCGCGAAGTGGGCGAGGAAACCGGCATCAAGGTCGGCAGCGATGTGCCGCTGGCGAACCTGACTGACTGGCAGCTGGCAAACGACTACGAAATTTATCCGGTGTGGCGTCATCGTTATGCACCGGGCGTGACGCGCAATACGGAACATGTATTCGGCTTGCTGGTGCCGCGCGATGTCATCGTCACGTTGGCACCGCGCGAGCATGTCGCCTATCGCTGGCTCGATTATCGCGCTGCCGCCGATGCCTGTTTTTCACCGTCCAATGCCGAGGCGATTTTGCAATTGCCTGAATATAGTCGCTGAGTCCTTGAGCGCCGAGGTGGTCCCGGGGCAGAGTTCGTTTGCCTGGACGCCGGCATATCACCGGCTCATTGAAGTTCCCCAAAAATGATTCCTCCAGTCAAAATTTTTCCCTTCCCAGGAAGCGAAGCCGGGGTCTAGAATGGCCGTATGAAACTACGCGTCGCGACTTACAACATCCACAAAGGCGTCTCCTCTTTCGGCAGCCGTCCCCGTATCCACGCACTCAAGCAAGCCATCAATCTGTTTGGCGCCGACGTGGTATTCCTGCAGGAAGTGCAAGGTCGCCACGACATGCACGCCACGCGCCATGCGGCATTCTGGCCGGAAGAGGGCCAGCATGATTTCCTCGCCGGCGATACGCATCAGACCGCCTATGGCATGAACGCGGTGTACGATCACGGCCATCATGGCAATGCCTTGCTCAGTAATTTTCCTATCCTGTCGTCACGTAACCAGGATATTTCGGATCATGCCTATGAAGCCCGCGGCATCCTGCATTGCGTCGTGCATGCAGCTGAGCGCCAGCAGGACATCCACTGCTACGTGATTCATTTCGGCCTGTTTGCCAGCGGGCGCAAACGCCAGGTGCAAGCCCTGATTGAAGCCGTGAAGGCATCTGCGCCTGCCGGTGCACCCGTGATCATCGCCGGCGACTTCAATGACTGGGGTGACCATTTGGGCGACGCGCTGCGCGATGGCCTCGATGTCAATGAAGTGTTCGAGCAACGCCGGCCCGGTAATGGCTTCGTCGACATGCTAAGGCGCATGCGCAGCCAGAAGCTGCGTCCGGCGCGAACCTTCCCGGCGGCCATGCCCTGTCTGCGGCTAGACCGGATTTATGTGCGTGGCTTTCATGTGGAATCGGCGCAGGTCCTGTATGGGCCGCTGTGGGCACGTTTGTCCGACCATGCACCTATCGTCGCCAATCTCGAATTGCTGTGAATTCAACTGGGCCGTTTAGCAGTGGCAGGGGCGGGCGCTAGGGTAGAATCAACTATCCCATCAGCGCGGGCCCCCGATGCAAAAGGTCAGATTCACCGCGAACAATGCCGTCACGCTTCTGCAATGCGGCGCCGAATATTTCCCCGCCTTGCTGGCGGAAATAGACGCGGCCGAACGAGAAATCTATCTCGAGACCTATATTTTTGCCGACGATGAAACCGGCAGCCTCGTCAAGGCGGCGCTCATAGACGCTGCCGCCCGCGGCGTACGCGTGCAAGTCATCACCGACTGGATCGGCACAGGCCGGCGTCAGGCCAACGCATTGGCCTGCGACTTCCTCGCCGGTGGCGTTAATTACCGTATTTTCAATCCCTGGTTCCGCCGCGGCCTGGCGCGTTCGCACCGCAAGATTTGCGTTATCGATCGCCACGTTGCGCTCGTGGGCGGGCTCAATATTAATGACGATATGCGCTCTGACGATGATGCGGCCATGATTTTGCCCGCGCCGCGCTGGGATATCGCTGTGAGCATCCGCGGTCCGCTCGTCAACGCCATTCGGCGCGAAGCTCACGCGCAATGGCTGCGGCTCGGTCCCCTGAATCTGAACTGGCACCTGCATTTGAAGCGGCGCTGGGAACTGTTTCGCGGCAATCTCGCACGCAAGGCCATCGCCGCCATCCAGCCTATGGAAGCGGCGCTCGTGGTGCGCGACAATTTGCGTAATCGCCAGACGATACAGCGCGCCTACCTCAAGGCGCTGGGCGGCGCGCGCAAGACGGCGATCCTCGCCAATCCTTATTTCGCACCGGGGCGCAAGTTGCGCGTGGCGCTGTCACGCGCAGCCGAGCGCGGCGTGCAGGTGACGCTGCTGCTTGGCGTGGGCCAGTTCCGCATGCAAGACGCGGTGGCCAAGGCGTATTATCCGCAGCTGCTGGAAAAGGGCGTTCGCATCGTCGAATACCAGAAGACCCAGCTGCATGCGAAAGTCGCCGTCATTGATGATGCCTGGGCCACGGTCGGTTCGAGCAATTACGATGGCCTGAGCCTGTTCGTTAATCACGAAGCAAACATTGTCATCCGTGATGCCGGCTTTGCGACGGCGCTGCGCGAACATATCGAAACGGCGCTGGCCGAAGGTAAGCCGGTCAACCCGAGCGCTTTCCAGAAGATTCCATGGGTCGAGCGCGCCTGGAATCGTTTTGCCTATTTTTTATACAAGAACATCCTGCATCTGGTCACCATGGGGAAATCGAGCGAATGAAAAAAAATGAGCCGCAAGATGTGGTGCGTCTGGATAAATGGCTGTGGGCGGCGCGCTTTTTCAAGACGCGCACGCTGGCCACTGAAGCCGTCGATCGTGGCCGCGTTCGCCACAACGGCGCGCTGATCAAGCCGGCGCACAATGTGCGCGTCGGCGATACGCTGGCCATCGATAACGGCACAACAAACTGGGAAGTGCTGGTGCTTGGCCTGGCGGACGTGCGCGGATCGGCCACCATCGCGCAGGGTCTGTATGCAGAAACTGAAGCCAGCCAGCTCAAACGTCAGGCCATGGCCGAAAACCGTCGTTATTTCAGCGAGCCGGGCGCAGCCATGAAAGGCCGGCCGACCAAGCGCGACCGCCGACTGATCGATAAATCCGGACATTGAGCCACCTTGACGCAAGGCTTTACCTCGTCGCCCAAAGCCGGTGTTGCGCCCATTTCAAATTCCTAGACACAGTGCTCTAAGTTCGTGTTTGACATTTGCGGGAGGGTGCATAATAGTACGCACGTTCGATTTATTCGAAAGTCCCGATACCACGCCGCTATCCGCAGCGCCGGCACAGGGCAAAACTACACGACAGGACATATTCCGTGGCAATTAACGCAGGCAGTTCACCCGGCAGTTCACCCGGCGTTTCAGCGCAAAAATACATGCGCAAAGGCGAGCTTACGCGCGCGGCGATTCTCGATGTCGCGCTCGATCTGGCCAGTCGCGACGGCCTTGAAGGCTTGACGATAGGCTTACTCGCCGATCGCATGAACATGAGCAAATCCGGCGTGTTCGCCCACTTCGGCTCGCGCGAGGATTTGCAGATTGAAGTCTTGAAGCTGTATCACCATCACTTTGAACAGGAAGTGTTTTACCCGAGCATGAAGGAGGCGCGTGGCTTGCCGCGCCTCGAAGCAATGTTCGCGCTCTGGATCAAGCGCGTCACAGTCGAAATCGCTTCAGGCTGCATTTATATTAGCGGCGCGGTCGAATACGACGACCGGCCCGGTCCGATCCGCGAAGAACTGGTCGGCATGGTGCTGGCATGGCAGGACGCCTTGCGCCGTTGCGTGGGCCAGGCGCGCGAAATGGGGCATTTACGCGCCGATACCGATCCCGAGCAGCTGGTCTATGAAATGTATGGCCTGGTCCTCGCGCTGCATCATGAAGCACGCTTCATTAAACGGCCCGGCAGTGTCGACCGTGCGCAAACCGGCTTCGAGCGACTGCTGCACACTTATATCGAGCCTACGACGCCGCAATAATCCAGGGCGTCTGTAACATCATTGTCATTACGCGATTTAAAACTTAACGAAATTCATCAGCCTTCAGGAGACACATCATGGGTCAATACATAGCACCATTGCGCGATATGCAATTCGTTTTACATGAACTGCTGCAAGTCGAGCAAACGCTCAAGCAGCTGCCGGCGCATGCCGACATCGACGCCGACATCATCAATCAGGTGCTCGAAGAAGGCGGCAAATTCACCTCGGAAGTGCTGTTCCCGCTGAACCATTTGGGCGACCGCGAAGGCTGCCACCTCGATAAAGTCACACACGAAGTCACGCCGCCAAAAGGCTTCAAGGAAGCCTACGCGAAATACGTTGAAGCCGGCTGGGCAGCGCTGCCATGCGACCCCGCCTACGGTGGCCAGGGTCTGCCGCTGATCCTCAATAATTCGTTTTACGAAATGCTCAATTCGGCGAACCAGGCCTGGACCATGTATCCGGGTCTGTCGCATGGTGCCTATGAATGCATCCACGCACACGGTACGCCAGAACAGCAAAAAATGTATTTGCCGAAGCTGGTCTCGGGCGAATGGACCGGCACAATGTGCCTGACTGAACCGCATTGCGGCACGGATCTTGGCATGTTGCGCACCAAGGCCGAGCCGCAAGCCGATGGCTCCTACAAACTCACCGGCGGCAAGATCTTTATCTCCGCTGGCGAACACAATATGTCGGGCAATATCATCCACCTCGTGCTCGCGCGCCTGCCCGATGCACCTGCAGGTACCAAGGGCATTTCCCTGTTCATCGTGCCGAAATTCCTGCCGAACGAAGATGGCAGTGCCGGTGCGCGCAATCCGATTTTCTGTGGCGCGCTCGAAGAAAAAATGGGTATCCACGGCAATTCGACCTGCCAGATGAATATGGATGCCGCGACCGGCTGGATCATCGGCGCCCCGCACAAGGGCCTCAACGCCATGTTCGTGATGATGAATGCCGCGCGTCTTGGCGTGGGCATGCAGTCACTCGGTTTGACCGAAGTCGCGTACCAGAATGCCGCCGCCTACGCGAAAGACCGCCTGCAGATGCGTAGCCTCACTGGCGTGAAAGCACCGGAAAAGGCCGCTGACCCGATCATCGTTCATCCTGATGTGCGCCGCATGTTGCTCACAGCCCGTGCCTTTGCCGAAGGCGGCCGTGCCTTCAGCTCCTATGTCGCGCTCGAGATCGACAAGGAATTGAACCACCCTGATGAAGAAGTACGCAAGGAAGCCGCCGACCAGGTCGCGCTGCTCACGCCAATCATCAAGGCCTTCCTGACCGATAACGGCTGGATCGCGACTTCGGAAGCCATGCAAGTCTTCGGCGGCCACGGCTATATCGCCGAATGGGGCATGGAACAGTATGTGCGTGATTCGCGCATCAACATGATTTACGAAGGCACCAACACGATCCAGTCGCTCGATCTGCTGGGGCGCAAGGTCTTGATGGATAACGGTGCCAAGTTGCGTAAATTCGGCGAGCAGGTGCAGGCTTTTGTCGAAGCGAATGCGACCGATGAAGCCATGTCGGAATTCATTACGCCACTGGCTGATCTCGGTCAGAAAGTCACGAAGCTGACGATGGAAATCGGCATGAAGGCGTTCCAGAATCCGGATGAAGTCGGCGCAGCTGCCGTGCCTTACATGCGTATTGTCGGTCACCTCGTGTTTTCGTATTTCTTCGCACGCATGGGCAAGATCGCGCTCGAGAAGCAGGATTCCGGCGATGCGTTTTACAAGACCAAGCTGGCCACGACGCGCTTCTACTTCTCGCGTTTGCTGCCAGAGACAGCGATGCTGTTCCAGCAGGCGCGCGCCGGTAGTGCGAACCTGATGGCGCTGGATGCGGATCTGTTTTAAGCCGCGCCGAGCTCACCTGAACCAAGTACCGGCGCTGCATGCGCCACTCGTTAAAGGAATTATTTATGTCAAATTTCATCGTTAAAAAAGTCGCCGTGCTCGGCGCCGGCGTGATGGGTGCGCAAATTGCCGCGCACTGCATCAACGCACGCGTTCCCGTCGTGCTGTTCGACCTGCCGGCCAAGGAAGGCGCCAAGAACGGCATCGTCCTGCGCGCCATCGAAAATCTGAAGAAGCTCAATCCTGCGCCACTCGGTAACAAGGATCACGCCTCACTGATCGAAGTCGCCAATTACGAAGACAATCTCGACTTGCTCGAAGGCTGCGACCTGATCATTGAAGCCATCGCCGAGCGCATGGACTGGAAGCACGACCTGTACAAGAAAGTCGCGCCGCACATTGCACCGAATGCGATCTTCGCCTCCAACACATCCGGCCTGTCGATCACGGCCTTGTCGGAAGGTTTCGATGCCGAATTGAAGGCGCGCTTTTGCGGCGTGCACTTCTTCAATCCGCCGCGCTATATGCACCTTGTGGAATTGATTCCTACCGTGTCGACGCGTCCGGAAATCCTCGACCAGCTCGAAGGCTTCCTCGCCTCCACCTTGGGCAAAGGCGTCGTGCGCGCCATAGACACGCCTAACTTCATCGCAAACCGCGTCGGCATCTTCGGCATGCTGGCAACGATCCATGAAGCGGAAAAATTCGGCCTGTCCTACGACGTCGTCGATGACCTGACCGGCAAGAAGCTCGGCCGCGCCAGTTCGGGCACCTTCCGTACCGCCGACGTGGTGGGTCTCGACACCATGGGTCATGTGATCAAGACCATGCAGGACAATTTGTCTGCCGATCCTTTCTTCGCTATTTACAAGACGCCGGAAGTGCTCGGCAAGCTCGTCGCAGCCGGCGCGCTCGGCTCGAAAACGGGTGGCGGCTTTTACAAGAAAGTCGGCAAGGACATCCTGCGCTTTGATGCAGCCAAGGGCGATTACGTTCCGGGCGGCGCGAAGGCTGACGATGTCGTCGCGCGCATCCTGAAAGAGAAAGACGTCGCCAAGCGCATGCAGGCGCTGCATGCCTCAACGAATCCGCAGGCGCAATTCCTGTGGGCGATTTTCCGTGACGCCTTCCACTACATGGCGATCCATCTCGACACCATCGCCGACAATGCGCGCGACGTCGACTTCGCGCTGCGCTGGGGCTTTGGCTGGAAGACCGGTCCTTTCGAGACATGGCAATCGGCCGGCTGGCAGCAGATTGCCACCTGGGTCAAGGAAGACATCGACGCCGGCCGCGCGCTGTGCGATGCACCGTTGCCAGCCTGGGTCTTCGATGGCCGCACCGGTGTGCATACGCCTGAAGGTTCATGGTCGCCAGTGAAGCACGCCTATGTGCCGCGCTCGACGCTGGCCGTCTACGAACGTCAGATTTTCCGCGCCGGCTTGATCGGTGATGGTGCGATCGACGGCACGACTGCCGGCACGACCGTATTTGAAGACGAGTCGATTCGCCTGTGGCACCAGGATGACGACATCCTGATCATGTCCTTGAAGACCAAGCTGCATGTCCTCGGCCCTGGCGTGATCTATGGCTTGCAAAAAGCGATCGCCGAAGCCGAAGCGAATTTCAAAGGCCTCGTGATCTGGAATACCGATGCAGCCGAAGGCGGCGCCTTCTCGGCCGGTGCCGACTTGCAGGCGATGCTGCCTGAATTTATGGCCGGTGGCGGCAAGGCGATCGAGCCTGCCATCGCCATCCTGCAGCAGGCGCATCAGTCGCTGAAATATGCAAGCGTGCCAGTCGTGGCAGCAGTCGCTGGTTTGGCATTGGGTGGTGGCGCTGAACTGATGATGCATGCAGCCAAACGCGTCGCCTCACTCGAGTCCTATATTGGTCTGGTAGAAGTCGGCGTAGGTTTGATTCCTGCCGGCGGTGGCTTGAAGGAAGCGGCCGTACGCGCCGCAGCCGATGCCAAAGGCAACGACATCTTGCAATTCTTGAAGGGCTATTTCCAGAATGCGGCTACCGCGGCTGTCTCGAAGTCGGCGATTGAAGCGCAACAGATGGGCTACCTCTCGACTGACGATGTCATTGTCTTCAACGCCTACGAATTGCTGCATGTCGCTAAAGTTGAAGCGCGCGCGATGTTCGACGCCGGCTATCGTGCACCGCTGAAAAAACTGCTGCCGGTCGCCGGTCGCTATGGCCTGGCAACGATCAAGGCGCAGCTGATCAATATGCGCGATGGCGGTTTCATTTCGGCGCATGATTTCAAGCTCGGCGCGATGATTGCTGAAATCGTCTGCGGCGGCGATGTCGACCAGGGCAGCCTCGTCAATGAACAATGGCTGCTCGATCTCGAGCGCCGTGCCTTCGTTGAATTGCTCGACAATCCGAAAACGCAGGAACGCATCATGGGCATGATGCAGACGGGTAAACCGGTTCGAAACTAACACTGCCGGACCGGCTTGGGCGCGTGAACGCGCCGCCGGTCCCAATCTGATCAGGAGCAATAAATGAGTAAACAACTTCAAGATGCCTACATCGTCTCTGCGACCCGCACGCCAATCGGCAAGGCACCGCGCGGCATGTTCCGCAATGTCCGTCCCGACGACCTGCTGGTGCGTGCGATCCAGTCGGCCGTCGCGCAGGTCCCGAATCTCGATCCGAAGCTGATCGAAGACGCTATCGTCGGCTGCTCGTTCCCGGAAGCGGAGCAGGGCATGAACGTGGCGCGCATGGCAGTCTTGCTGGCCGGCTTGCCGAACACTGTCGGCGGCGTGACCATCAATCGTTATTGCGCTTCGGGCATCACTGCCGTAGCGATGGCCGCGGACCGCATTCGCGTCGGTCAGGCTGATGTCATGATCGCCGCTGGCGTTGAGTCGATGTCGATGGTGCCGATGATGGGCCATCACCCGTCGATGAACATGAACATGTTCCGCGATGAGAATATCGGCATGGCTTACGGCATGGGACTCACTGCCGAGAAAGTCGCGAATCAATGGAAAGTCTCGCGCGATGCGCAAGACCAGTTTGCGCTCGAGTCGCACCAGCGCGCCATCGCCGCGCAGCTGGCCGGCGAATTCAATGACGAGATGACTTCGGTCGACATCATCGAACGCGTACCGAATCTTGCCACCGGCCAGATCGATGTACGTACCCGCACCGTGAGCCAGGACGAAGGCGCGCGCGCCGATGCGAATCTGGCGGCACTGGCGAAATTGCGCCCGGTGTTTTCGCCCAAGGGTTCGGTCACGGCCGGTAACAGCTCGCAGACTTCGGACGGCGCCGGTGCACTCCTGATCGTCAGCGAAAAAATCCTCAAGCAATTCAACCTCACGCCACTGGCGCGTTTCGTGTCCTTCGCGGTGCGCGGCGTACCACCGGAAATCATGGGCATTGGTCCCAAGGAAGCGATTCCGGCGGCACTGCGCGCAGCTGGCCTGACACAAGACCAGATCGACTGGTTCGAGCTCAATGAAGCGTTTGCAGCGCAATCGCTGGCAGTGATCCAGGACCTCGGTCTGGACCCGGCCAAGGTCAATCCTATGGGCGGCGCAATCGCGCTCGGCCATCCTTTGGGCGCAACCGGTGCGATCCGTTCTGCGACAGTTATCCACGCGATGCGCCGCAAGAACCTGAAATATGGCATGGTGACGATGTGCGTCGGCACCGGCATGGGCGCAGCCGGTATTTTTGAGCGGATGTAAGCAGAAACAGAAAGTCAGGAAGCCGCTCCGCCAGCCCAGGGGGCGGCTTTTTTCATATCAGGGAAACGGGAGACGAGATGGACATTACAATCAGCAAAGCCGACGGAATTCTGACGATCGGTTTCGACAGGCCGGAAAAAAAGAATGCGATCACTTCGGCCATGTACCAGACCATGGCCGATGCATTGAAGGAAGGCGAGAGCAATCCCAAAGTGCGCGCGATCATGCTGATCGGCTTGCCGGGCGTTTTCACAGCAGGTAATGACCTCGAGGATTTCCTGAAGAATCCACCGCAGGGCGAAAACAGCCCTGTGGCGCAATACATGCATGCCTTGAGCCATGCCAGCAAGCCTGTGGTGGCGGCCGTCTCCGGTGTGGCCGTCGGCATTGGCACGACCTTGCTGCTGCATTGCGACCTCGTCTATGCCGCTGACGATGCGAAATTTGCGATGCCCTTTAGCCAGCTCGGCCTGTGTCCGGAATTCGCTTCTTCGCTCACAGTCCAGCGCGTGGCCGGCTATCATCGCGCCGCCGAAAAGCTGCTGTTGGGCGAAGTCTTCAAGGCCGACGAAGCGCTCGCCATGGGCATCGTCAACAAGGTTCTGGCGCCAGCCGATTTGCTGGCCTATGCACGCGGGCAGGCATTGAAACTGGTGGCCTTGCCGGCGGCCTCAATTCGCGCAACGAAGCAGCTGATGAAGCGCGATCAGCAGGCACAGAATGCCGCGAAGATGGTCGAAGAGATGCAGTTTTTCAGTGCCATGCTGAAAGCGCCGGAAGCCAAAGAAGCTTTTTCGGCTTTCCTCGAAAAGCGCAAGCCAGACTTTACGCAGTTCGCGTAGGGTCAATTTCGCCAGGAGTCTTTGGCACCGAGCCCTACCGGTGCTCGTCGAGATTCATGAACATCTCGATGGCGCGCTGCGACAATGCATCAGCCGCAGCATTCTTCTGGCGCGGAATCCAGCGCCAGCCGATGCTGGTGATGCGCGTCGCCAGCTGCCGCGCATGAAGCGCCAGCTCTTGCAAATGCGCGACCTGAACCGCTAGCATCGGCGCGCTCACGGCGTTGAGCACGACCTGACTGTCGCCATAAACGACGAGCTGCCCGGCGCCCGCGGCGAGGGCGGCTTCGAGCACTGAGATCAGCGCCATATATTCCGCTTCGTTACTGTCGCCGTGACCGGCCATACGGCAAATTTCCAGCGTCTCTCCGGTCGGACTACGCAGCACGCCACCGATGCCGAGCTTGCCGGGATTCGGATGGCTGGATCCGTCAAACCACGCCAGCCATGCAGCCGGATCGGGCTGTAAAGCAGCGAGCTTCAGCGCGCGCGCTTCGGCCTTTTTCGCGCGTCGCAGGGTGACCTTCGCGCGCTCTTGCGCGGCCAGCAATTCGCGCGCCTGCACCAGTGACGTCAGCGTCAGCGTTCCCGCCAACGCAGTCAGCGTTTGCCTCAGCGCTTGCTCCGCCGACAATCCGCTGCCAGCCGCAATCCGGCGACTGGCGGCGCGTTCGCGTTGAGTGGATGCAGCGAGCAGGCGGTCGTAATTCGGCATCAGTAAAGTGGTCAAAGATCAAGCTGTCGATGATAGCACTGCGCAGCGATTTCCCATGCGTGCTAGCCTGTCCAAAACCGCGATGAGGGAGCCGCACAGCATGATCAGAATTTATGAATACTCGCGTCAGCCACACTACTGGATCGTCCATGACGACGAAGGCTTCTGGCTGGTGCCGGCGCGCACCGATGGCTGGAGTGAACGCAGTCCTTTCATCGGCCATGTCACGAATTTGCGTGAAGTGAACGACTTCAAAGGCATCGCGCTCGGCATGCCCCAGTAGCCAGGAGGGTGACGCTGCGATCACCTTGAAACTAGCTATCCTATTGCTCTATGAACTGCGGTAATATCTTTCCCTTGTGAAATGTTATCGTCGTCTGTTTTTCCTATGTCGAATTCATCCACCCTGTCGCGCGCGCGCGCCGACCTGATTCTGCTCGCTGTCGCGCTGATCTGGGGTAGCGCCTTCGTTGCTCAAAATTTAGGCATGCAGGCGGTCGGTCCCTTTACCTTTACTTCGGCGCGTTTTCTGCTCGGTGCCTTGATCGTTCTGCCGTTTGCCTGGCGTGAATGCCGGCAGCTGCGCGCAGCCGGCGTGTCATTCGATTTACATGATCTGCTGTCGTGGGTCGGTCTGGGCAGCTTGCTGTTTTTTGGCGCTGCCTTCCAGCAAATCGGCATGGTCACGACCAGCGTGACGAACGCATCGTTCTTTACTTCGCTGTACACGCCGCTGGTGCCGCTGCTCGGCTGGCTGCTGTTTCGCCATACGCCGCACTGGTCGATCTGGCCGGCGGCGCTGGCCTGCATGTTCGGTACCTTTCTGCTCGGCGGCGGTGAACTGTCGCTGCTCAATTCCGGCGACCTGTGGGTTATCTTTAGCACGCTGTTCTGGGGCGGCCATGTGCTGCTGGTCGGCCATGTCGCCGCACGTCGTGGTGCGCCGCTGACGGTCGCGGTGGCGCAGTTCATTGTCTGCGCAGTGCTCGCCGGTGGCTGGGCGCTGCATGCTGAAACAGTGTCCCTGCAAGGCCTCGTCAATGGCGCGGGCGCGATTGCTTACACCGGCGTGTTCAGTGTCGGCATCGCCTTTACCTTGCAAGTCGTCGCGCAACGCCATACGCACGCCAGCGACTCCGCCATCCTGCTCAGTTCGGAAACCCTGTTCGGTGCGCTCGCTGGTGCGCTATGGCTGGGTGAAACCATGAATGCCATTCGCCTGTGCGGCGCGGCGCTGATTTTCGGCGCCATCATGGCCGTGCAATTGTTGCCGCTGTGGCTGGCCAGTCGCGTGGCGGTAGTACCTGATCCGGCTTAATTTAATTGTCCCTGTTTTGAAAGTATCCTCATGCGTTCACTTCTGCTCACCGCTGCCGCCATTGCTCTTGGCTCCGCCTTTGCGCCTCTTACTCATGCTGCGGTGCCCTCGACCGCGATCGTCACGTCCCAGCTGCCAGCCAATGTGATTCCCGTACATTACGACGTAGCGCTCACGCCTGATGCGAATGCGATGCGCTTCAAGGGCCGGGTGGCGATCACGATCGAGATACTGGTACCGTCGAAAAGCATCACGCTCAACGCGCTCGAATTGACTTTTGACCGCGCCAGTCTCAAGGCGATCAGCGGCAAAGGCAAAATTGCGGCGCCAACGGTGAGCGTGAATCAGGCAGCGCAAACCGCGACTTTCACGTTTGAGCGGATCATCCTGCCCGGCCGCTACCGACTCGCGCTTGATTACACGGGTGTGATCGGCACACAGGCAGCGGGCATGTTTGCACTCGACTATCCAACCGCGGCTGGCTCGGCGCGCGCTTTGTACACGACATTTGAAGCCGCCGATGCGCGACGCATGATTCCGTCATGGGATGAACCGAATTTCAAGACGAGCTTCTCGCTGCAGGCGACCGTGCCGGCCAAGCAGATGGCCGTCAGTAATATGCCTGTCGTCAGGCAGAAAAAGCTGGCCGGCGGTAAGCGCCTCGTGAGCTTTGCAACGACGCCGAAGATGTCGACTTACCTGCTGTTCTTTAGCGTCGGTGATTTCGAACGCGTCAAGCTGCGTGTCGATGGCACCGATCTCGGCGTGATCACGAAGAAGGGCGCTGCGGCGCAGGCGAATTTCGTGCTCGAATCTTCGAAGGATGTACTGCGCGAATACAACGATTATTTCGGCGTGCGTTTTCCGCTGGCCAAGCTCGACAATATTGCTGCGCCAGGACGCAGCCAAACTTTCGGTGCGATGGAAAACTGGGGCGCGATTTTTTCCTTTGAAAGTGTGATCTTGCTGGATCCGGCGATTTCGAATGCTTCGGACAAACGTCGTGCGTTTTCGGTTGCAGCGCATGAAATGGCACACCAATGGTTCGGTGATCTGGTGACGATGCGCTGGTGGGATGATCTCTGGCTCAATGAAGGCTTCGCTTCATGGATGGAAGCCCGGACTACGGCACGCCTGCATCCGGAATGGGATACGGCGCTCAATGCTGTCAATGCGCGTGAAAGAGCAATGAGTCGTGATGCATCGGTCGCGACGCACCCGATTGTGCAACATGTCGACACTGTCGAGCAGGCCAGCCATGCCTTCGATGGCATCACCTACCAGAAAGGTGCAGCAGTCATACGCATGCTGGAAAATTATGTGGGTGCGGATGTCTGGCGCAAGGGCGTGCGTAATTACATGAAGGTGCACGCCTATGGCAATACCGTCTCCGATGACCTGTGGCTGCAGGTCGAGGCAGCTGCCGGCAAACCGATTACGGCGATCGCCCATGATTTCACGCTGCAGCCGGGCGTACCGCTGATTCGTGTCGAGAGCGCCATTTGCAAGGATGGCATGACAACGCTGCAATTGACGCAGGCTGAATTCAGCAAGGATCGCCCCGACAAAAAGCCGCTCGCCTGGCGCGTGCCGGTGATCGCGCAAGCGCTCGGCTCGCCCACACTGAGCCGCACCCTGGTTACGGATGGCCGCGCAAGCCTGATCGTACCAGGCTGTACGCCAGTCATCGTCAATGCCGGCCAGGCCGGCTATTACCGGACCGCGTATGCACCGGCGCAGTTCGCCGCGATCGCGCAAAATTTCGCCGCCTTGCCGACTATCGACCAGCTCGGCATCATGTCCGACAGTTGGGCTGAGGGCATGGCTGGCATGCAGTCGCCAGCCGATTTTCTTGACCTCGCAAAGTCGACACCGGTCAGCGCACATCCACAAGTCTGGGGCAAGATTATCAGCAGCTTTGCCAGTCTCGACGAAATGTACAAGGATGACCCTGTGCACCGTGCGCGCTTGCGCAAATTCGCGCTCGCGCGCATGGCGCCGGTGTTTGCGCAGATCGGCTGGATTGCACGCAGCGGCGAAGCTGACCAGATCGGGATTTTGCGTAATCAATTGATCTCTACCATGGGCACGCTTGGCGACCCGGCCGTCATCGACGAAGCGCGCCGACGGTTTGCGTCGCCAGCGAGTGACGTCACAGCGATGCCGGTCGCGATTCGCAAGGCGGTATTGAGTGTTGTGGCGCACAATGCCGACCGCGCGACTTGGGAGCAGATGCATGCGCTGGCGATGACACAAAGGACACCGCTGATCAAGGACCAGTATTACGACATGCTCGCCTCAAGCGAGGACAAGGTACTTGCACAGCGTGCGCTGGAATTGGCCTTGACTGCCGAACCGGGCGAGACCAGCAGTGCCGCCATGATCGGCCGGGTCGCTTACCTGCATCCGGACTTGGCGTTTGATTTTGCGCTCGCCAATTTAGATGTCGTCAAAAACAAGGTGGATGCTGCTGCCAGGAGCCGTTATTTCCCGCGGCTGGCCAGCGGATCTGAAGATGCGCAGATGATCACTAAACTCAATGCCTATGCTGCGGCCAATCTGGCGCCGGGTGCGCGCGGTGAAGTAGACGCGGCGATTTCCAACGTTGCGTATCGCATCAAGGTACGCACGGAGCGGCGCCCGCTCATCGATGCCTGGCTGGACGCGCAATAAGCGTTCGCTCACGTAAAGCAACAGGAGGCATGACGATGAAGTATGCATTTCTGTTTATCGGCATTGCCGCCTTGCTGCTTAGTGGACCTGTGCTGGCAAAGGGCATGAACAAACGCCGGCTCGATGCTGAAATCAGCGCCATCGCCAATGACCGCAGCGCGCCGCTGGCCAGCATTTCAGTGCTGGCGATCCGGCACGGCAAGGTCGTCTACCAGCATCAGGCAGGCTACCGCAGCATGGCCGGCCTCTTGCCCGCAAATAGTCACACCCTGTATCGAGTCGCGTCGATTTCAAAACTCGTGACTTCGCTGGCCGTGATGCGGCTGGTCGAACAAGGCTTGCTGGATCTCGACGCCGATGTCAGCACTGTGCTCGGCTATGTATTACGCAATCCGCATTTTCCAGCGCAGCCGATCACGCTGCGCCAGCTGCTGTCGCATACTTCCTCATTGCGCGATGACGCAGGTTATAACTTCGATGACAAGGTCGCCCTGCGCGATGTGCTGCTGCCGGATGGCGCGCAGTATGGCAAGGGTGAGGCATGGGCTAGCGATCACGGACCCGGCTATTTCAGCTATGTGAATCTGAACTGGGGTGTGATCGCCACGCTCATGGAACGTGTCACAGGCGAGCGCTTTGACCGTCTCATGCAGCGCCTGATCCTGTCACCGATGGGCCTGCGCGGCGGCTACAATCCGGCAGAGTTTGCTGCGCAGGATGTGCAAGACATCGCCACGCTGTATCGCAAACGCATAGTGCGCGAGGGCCAGGAAATCTGGCAGCCTGAAGGCCCTTGGATCGTGCAGACCGATGATTACACTCAGACACCGCCCGCAGTGCGCGCGAGCGCTGCTTATGTTCCCGGCACGAACGGTACCTTGTTCGGCCCGCACGGCAGCCTGCGCATTTCCGCCGCCGGACTTGGCCAGATCATGTTGATGCTGATGCAGGATGGGCGCCTTGCCGGCCAACAGATCTTGCAGCCGGCGTCGATCACGGCCATGTTTTCCGAGCAGTGGCGTAATGATGGTCATGACGGCAATGGCTACAGTGAGCGCCGCTCCATGAATGCTTTCGGTCTCGGTAACCAGCATTTTCTCGATATCGCTGGTAACAGAACGGGTGACCGGCTGGTCGAGGATGGCGGCTTCATCGCTAAGGGGCATATGGGTGACGCCTGGGGCTTGACTTCCGCCTTCGTGTTCGATGCGCAGCGCAAGAACGGCATGATCTTCCTCGTCGGCGGGCCGGGTTTCGATCCGCAGACCACGCCCGGCAAATACTCGGCGAAATACCGTTATGAGGAACGCATCCTCGACAGCCTGTATCGGGGCGCATTACCGAGGGTTATGACCGGCCATCACTGATTCATTTGCCCGGCTGGTGAGCGCCACCTATGCTGATCATCCGGCCTGAAAAATGGCGACGTCAAGGCAAGCCTGCATGCAAGAAGTAATCGTCATTGGTGGTGGTGTCGTCGGACTGACATCGGCATGGTGGCTGCTTGAAGCGGGCTTTCGCGTCACGCTGCTCGAGCGGGCCGCTGCTGTCGGCACCGGTGCCAGCTTTCGCAATGGCGGCCAGCTCAGCTATCGTTATGTCGCGCCGCTGGCCGATGCCGGCGTGCCGCTGAAGGCCGTGCAATGGCTGCTGCAAAAGGATGGGCCGCTGCGTTTCAGTCTCGAGGGTGATCCGCGCCAGTGGAGCTGGCTGGCGCGCTTTCTGTTCAACTGCAGCAGGTCGGCGAACCGGCGCACGACACAGCAGCTGCTGGGCTTGGGTGAATTGAGTCGCCGCGCGATGGCGGAGTTGAATTTGCCGCTCGCGGCTTTTTCCTGGCGCGACGCCGGCAAGCTTGTGGTCTATCGCTCCCCTAAAGTTTTTACACGAGCGGCCGCGCTGGCGGATGCCGGTGAAACGCTCACAGCACAGCAATGCGTGACGCTGGAGCCGGCGCTGGCAGCCTCACAGTCACAGCTGGCCGGCGGGATTTTCACGCCGGGCGAAGCAGTCGCCGACTGCCATGCATTTTGCGAAATGCTCAAGGCGCGTTTGCTGGCGCATCCGAATTTCCTCGGCGTGGTCCATGCCGAAGCTTCTGCGCTGATCGCGCGGCAAGGGCGCATTGCCGGGCTCGCGACGACGTCTGGCGTGCTGAGCAGTGATCACTACGTGCTGGCCGCCGGCATGCAAAGCCGCGAGCTTGCCGCGACCGCCGACATGAAATTGCCGATTTATCCGCTCAAGGGTTACAGCCTCAGTGCGCCGATCGCGGCTGCGCATCTTGCGCCTGAGATCAGCGTCACCGATTTTGAACGCAAGGTCCTGTACGCGCGCATCGACCGGCATTTACGCGTGGCGGCGATGGTCGATCTGGTCGGCGTGGATGCGCGCATCGACCAGGATCGCATCGACAGCCTTTTGCGCATCGCGCGCGAGACCATGCCGCAGGCGGCCGATTATGCGCAGGCCGAACCCTGGGCCGGCTTGCGCCCGGCGACACCAAACAGTGCGCCTATACTCGGGCCTTCACCGTACGCCAATCTGTGGCTCAACGTCGGTCATGGACCCTTGGGTTTTACGTTTGCCTGCGGTTCGGCCAGCGTGCTCAGTGCCCTCATGCGCGGCAAGCCGGCACCGATTGCGCTGGATGGTTTATTGTATCGGCCTTGATACTGGCAACATCGCCAGAACGATTAAAGGAACACCATGTTCACCCCATTGCGGGCGATCGCGCCCGATGCGACGATCGCTGTCATTGCGCCGGCCGGACCTTCGCCGTCCGTTCGTGTCGAAGCGATCACGCCCTGGCTGGCGGCACGCGGCCTGCGCGCGAAAATATTCCCCGGCTGTTACGAGCAGACAGGCTATCTGGCCGGCAGCGATGCGCGGCGCGCGGATGACCTGCTTGCGGCTTTTGCTGATCCTGCTGTCGCTGCCATCATCTGCATGCGCGGCGGTTATGGCAGCTCACGCCTGCTCGACAAACTCGACTTCGCGCTGATCGCCGAACACGCGAAGCCCTTCGTCGGTTACAGCGACATCACCTACCTGCATACCGCCTTCAATCAGTTAGCGCGCATGCCGACTTTGCATGCGCCCATGCTGACCTCGGATTTGCTGGTCAATGACGATGGCGCGTCGGCGAATGCGCTGTTGGACATGCTGCTGGGCGGCGTTCAATCCGGCATGTCGCTCGCGCCTGAGGGAATGGCATTGCACACCTTGGTCGGCGGGCGCGCGCAAGGCCGCCTGACCGGCGGTAACCTCAGCGTGTTGAGCGCCGCGCTCGGCACGCCCTATGCCATGGATGCGCGCGACGCCATCCTGTTCCTCGAAGACGTCGGCGAGGCGCCCTATAAAGTCGACCGCATGCTGACGCAATTACGCCATGCCGGCGTGCTTGATGCGGTGTGCGGATTTGTCATCGGCAGCTTCAGCGATGCGGATGATCCGCAGGGCGTAATTAGTGAATTGCTCACACCGCTGGGCAAGCCTGTATTGTGCGGCTGGCCGGCTGGGCATTGTGTGCCGAATTATCCTTTGCCGTTCGGCGTGGAGGTCGTGCTGGATGCGCGGGAGCAGACCTTGCGCGTGGCTTAGGTGCTGTTCTTGCTAGCGCAGGCCTGTGCCCTAAACCAAGGGATGCGAATTGAGCCAATCTTTCAACGCAGCGTCGACGCGAGTTTGCCAGCCTGCGCCACTTGCCCGGAAGCGATCCACAACGTCTTGTGACAGGCGGATGGTGATGCGCTCTTTGGTGACGGCTGCTTTGGGGCGACCGCGTAGCTTGACCTGCAATGATTCAGGTAGCGATGTAAAGCGCACAGACCCATTGAACATTTCTTCCGTCCATTCCGGGTTGTCTTGATCCATCAATTCAGGTTTTGGTGTCTTGTTCATATCGTTTGATCTCGCGGTGATTTGCCCTGCGAAAACTGATTACCCGGATGCCATTTGCTGTCTCTGTAAATACTAGCGAATGTACCCGACCGCTCAACAAGCCGAGCGCGGCAATACGCACTTCGGGATAGTCCTTACGGGCGTCAATCCAGAACAGCGCCGTCTGGAAATCGAATTCACTTACCTGGTCGAAACTCAATGCGCGCAATGCAAGGTTGCTGGCGTTCTTGTTGGTATCGTAAGTGATTTCCATACGATTTAGTGTATGCACGCTAAATACTTTGGTCAAGCGCATTTCGCGCAATGAGAGCCAGGGTCTTGTTTCTCATCGATGCAGCGCCCTAAAAATCAACTGCACGCCGACTCGAGCAGGGTCACCGTTTGCGCATCCGTGTCCAGCCTCGCCATCACCCCCATCGGTAAGGTGCACTGATGCGCGACATGACCAAATGAATAGCCGTAGACGGCTGGCACTCTGAGTGCCGCTGCCTGATCATCGATCGTTTCCGCCAGCGACAGCGAGGGTTCATTGTCGGTCGCTTCGCATTTTTCAAAAATGCCCAGCATGACGGCCGCAGCGCTGTTGAAATCGCCAGCCATGTGCAGCTGCGCCAGCATGCGGTCGACCTTGTAGGGTGGCTCGCTGATATCTTCGAGGAACAGTAATTTGTGCTTGAAGTCGGCGCCATAGCGCGTGCCGGACAGCGCCGCGACGAGACTGAGATTGCCGCCGATGAGGCGTCCTTCGGCCTGGCCTGCGCGTAGCGTGCGCATGAGGAATTGCGGCGCGGTTTGTGCCTTGGCGCGATTTTCCTCTGCCATCGAAATCGTCCAGGCCGACTGCGGTTCCATCAGCACCGCGCGCAGCTGGCGCACGGAGTAATCGGAAAATGTCGACACGCCCAGCGGCCCGTGAAAAGTCACCAGTCCGGTCTGGCTGTGGATCGCCAGATGCAGCGCCGTCGTATCGGAATAGCCGACGAAGACTTTCGGATGTTGCGCGATCAATGTGTAATCGATCTGCGGCAGCAGCGCGATGCTGCCTGATCCGCCATTCGCGGCCCAGATGCCCTTGATGTCGGGGTCGGCGAACATCGCATGCAAATCCTCAAGCCTCTGCGCCACCGTGCCGGCATAATTGCCGCGCCCTTCACGGATGTATTTGCCGGTCCTCACGCGCAAGCCGAGCGACTCGAGATTGCGGATGCTTTTTTCGATTTTGGCATCGCTGACATGACCGCTGGGCGTGATCAGGCCGACGAGGTCGCCCTCCCTGAGCCGCGCCGGTTTGATCAGCGGCTTTCCCTTGATGGGCAATGCTTGCACCGATGCCGCAGCGGGCAGGGCGAGGGCGCCGGTGCCGGCTGCCAGCAGTTTGCCAAAAGCGCGGCGATTGACGATGCGGTGTTCAGGCATGCAGTGGATTCCTCAAAAATGACAGACAAAAAAACAGGGCGACGCGCGCCCTGTTTTTTATTGCAATGACCGACTGCCTTACATGAATTTGTAATTGGCCATCAGCGTCAAGGCGCGGCCGCGTGGATCGGCCACGCGCGCTTCCCACGAACTGCCGGCGCCGGTATTGCCGTCGTAAGTCACGGCAAATGGCGGGTCGGTGTTGAACAGGTTCTTGATGCCGGCGGTCAGCGTGATGTCCTTGAAGCCGGTGTAAGTCGTGCTCACGTTAAACAGTGAATAGGCTGCCACGCGTGCTTGCCAGTCGGATGGCGTGACCTTGCCGCTGGCGACGCCTGGCAATACCTGGTCGGTATAACCGGAGCGATACAGCTGCTGCAAAACCGTGGTCCAGTTACCTTGCTGGTAATTGATGGCCGCAGTGTGCTTCCAGCGCAGGCCAAGGTCACCCGTGAAGGAGAACACGCCAACTTCACTGGCGCCATAGGCCGAACTGCTCAGCAGGCGCGACTTCTTTTCCGCCAGATAGGAGCCATCGAGGCTGGCCGTCCATTTGCCGGCGAAGACATTACCGCTGAGGTTGGCGGTAAGGTCTACGCCACGGGTCAGGCTCGCGCCAGTATTGACCCAGCGCTGGTCGACCGAAACGAGATTGCCGTTCGCATCGCGATTGAAGTTCCCGGCGAACAGCGCATAGTTATTCACCAGCGTCGTCAGGTCGATGCTGCGGATCGTGTTATCGCGACGGATTTCCCAGGCATCGACGCTGGCGTTGAATTCCTTGACCGGCTGGATCACGAAGCCGAGCGAAGCCTGCTTCGATGTCTCTGGTCCCAAAGTCGATTTGCCGCCAGTGAGAATCGTTGGCGTTACGGATTCGCAGCCAGCCTTGGTCGTGTCGACCTTGAGCGTAGCGCACTTGCCCGGATCGGCGAGGTCCTTGCCGGAGTACGGCGACTCGGTCACGCCATTGAACAGCTGATTGAAGGCCGGTACACGGAAGCCGGTATTGTAAGAACCACGGAACAAAATCTTTTCGGCCGCGACCCAGCGGAACGATACTTTCGGATTCGTGGTGCCGCCGAAGCCGGTGTAATCATCGTGGCGTGCCGCCAGTGTCACTTCCAGGTCTTTTGCGACCGGCAGCAGCAATTCGCCGTAGTAGGCGATGACGGAGCGGCTCACGTTCGTCAAGGCATTGACGTCATCGAAAGGCGCATTGAAAACGACTGGACGATTCAAGGCTTCACGCACGTCGCCGTTGAACTTGTACTCTTCCTTGCGTGCGTCAAAGCCGACCGCTGCCATCGCTGTACCTGCCGGCATTTTGAACAATTCGCCGGAGAAGCTGGCATCGGCTTCCGTGACCGTCGATTTGCCACCGTACAGCACCACGCCGCGCGCCGAGGTGCTGGCGATCAGGTCCAGCGCTGCCTGGCTCTGCTTCTGTCCCGGGGCGAGGAAAGGATTGATGATGCCAGTGCCGAGTGCAGCGATGAAGGGCGTCTGGTAAAAGAAGCCGCTACCGAGTTTCGATTCCGATTCACTGAAGGCTTGCGACACGCCGACCTTGTAGTCCCAGCTGCCGATCGGGCCATCGGCGCCGAACAACATCCGGCCTGCCGTCGTGTTCGTCTGGATTTCGCGGTTACCGCACTCCATGCAGCGCCAGCGGTAAGCGATCGGCAAGCCACGGTTTGCTTCGATCGTCGGGAAGACGGCAGCAATGGCATTGAAGACGCCGTTATAGGCAGCGCCTGTGCTCGGATACCAGGACGCCGGACCGAAAGTTCCGCCGGCCGAAATCTGGTTCGGCGAAAATGATTTCGCGACTTCCACGCGTGAGCCGACAGCTTCGGCAAAGAGCTTGTGCTCATCAATCTTGACGGTGGCGCGGGCGACGAAATTCGTGTTCGCTACAGGCTGCTGCAGGACGGCGGCGCGGCCGGTATCGTAAGCGCAGCCCCATTTCGCGGACGCGGTGTCCCACAGTTTTTCATCGTAAGCGGCCATGCCGGGAATCGAGTCGCAGCCAGCCTGGCCCGGCAAGTCGAGCACGTTAATACCCGTCATGGCTTGCGTCGTGCCGGGCTGGATCGGGCCGGTCGTGCTCTTGCGGCTGAGGATGTTGTCACCCTGGCTCGCGGCAAAGACCGTCGCATACGGTGTGCCGCGCGTATCGACCGACAGGCCGCGATTCGGCTGGAAAGTATTGACGAAGCTGCGCTGGTCGCCGCGCAAGGCTTGATTTTCACTGCGTGCGAGCGTGAACAGCAGATTCACGCCATCTTTGTCGAGATCGCCATGACCGGCCACGATCGAGGCGCGCGTGATGTTGCCGCCTCCTTGTTGCGTGACATCGGTGAACAGCTGCGCTTCGGCGCCGGTGTAATTCTCGCGCAGGATGAAGTTGATCACGCCGCCGATGGCGTCGGTACCGTAAATCGCCGAGGCGCCGTCCTTGAGGACTTCGACGCGCTGCACGGCGGCCATCGGAATCGAATTCAGATCGACTGCCTGGCCTTTCATGCCGTGCGTAGCGACGCGGCGGCCATTGAGCAGGACCAGCGTACTGTCGGCGCCCTGACCGCGCAAGTTCGCCGAGGACGCGCCATTATTGCCGCGCTGCGCACCCGAGGTGACGTCGGCGTTCGATGCCAAGTTATCCGCGCCGGTGCCGTTACTGCTGAGCGTGGCGATTAATTGTTCGGCCGTGACGATGCCCGCACGATCGAGCTCGGCGCGGGTGATGATTTGCACCGGTAATGCGCCTTCGCTCTGAATGCGCTTGATGCTGCTGCCGGTAATTTCGACGCGTTCCAAAGGCTTTGCATCCTGCGCAAAGGCGGGTGCGGCGAGCCCGATCATGGCGATGCATTGCGCTAGCTTGTGTAGTTTCACGACGTACTCTCCCTGGGATTTCTTATTTTTGAATGGTGACTTGGCGACACACTTCGTGGCTCGAAAAAAACAGTTGCGGCGCGTATTGCTTGTAATATTTCTGTGAATCAATACTTTTATAGACAACTTAGCCTAAGAGCAACTGAAATTAGTTGCTAATGAAAAAGGTTTGCCTATCCATAACTTTTTGGCATACCTTACCCGGAAGCTTTCATAAGCCATGGCCGATGGCGGCTTTGGCGCTTGCCCTATAATTTTTTAACGACAGGCAGAGTGGCCCCGGCACAGCGATATTGCCGGTGGCCGCCAAGATGAACGCATGCACCGAAAAGTTGACACGATGACGAGCTCAGCCACCCAAAATAGTGCGTCTGGCATGACGCCCGCCGGCCTCGGTTTTGACGCCGGCGGCACGCGTACGCGCTGGGCGCTGGCGGACACGGCCGGGGCTATTTTGGCTGAAGGTGAGGTCGCCGGATTCAGTGCCGCGCAGATGGAGACCGGAGCGGGGCGCCTTGCCGTACGCGCGGTGCTGGCCAGTCTGCAGCAGCAGGTCAGTCAGGCGCTGAGCCCGGGGCAGGCGCTGCGTGTGCATGCCGGACTGACCGGCTTTGGCGGCGATGGCGCAGCGCTGCATGCCTTGATCGCTGAAACACTGGGGATCGCTGCTGCGGCGCTGACGGTCGGTAATGATATCGAGATCGCCTACCATGACGCCTTCGCGCCGGGAGAAGGTTATCTTGTCTACGCCGGCACGGGCTCGATCGCAGCGTTCATCGATGCTGACGGCGTTTTTCATCGCGCCGGTGGCCGCGGTTATTTTCTGGATGACGGCGGCGGCGGCGTATGGATTGCCCGCGCCGCCCTGCGCCAGATCTGGCGTGCCGAAGATGAACAGCCGGGCAGCTGGCAAGCCTCGCCGATGGCGCATGCGATGTTCGCACTGATCGGCGGCAGTGACTGGCAGCATACGCGCCAGCTGATCAATGCGAGTGACCGTGGTGAGTTGGGCAAGCTGGCATTGGCAGTCGCGCAAGCCGCCGATACGGATCCCTTGGCCGAGTCGATTTTGCGCGATGCCGGCGCTGAACTCGCGCGTTTGGGTCTGGCATTAGTGAGCCGTTTTGGTGCGCGGCCTCTCGTATTGGCGGGTCGGGTTTCGCAGCTGCATCCACTGATAGAAGCGAGTTTTCGCGCCGGTTTGCCGGCTGGGTCTGAAGTCGATGTGCGTCTGAGCAGCGCGCATTGCGCGGCCGCGCGCCTCGCTGCCGGTCTACGGAAAAAATAATCACCTTGTGGCGGACATGTATCTAAAATGCGACGGTGCAGGCCTGACGGCTACTCTGATTAATTAAATAGGAATGATGAGATTCATGAAACGACTTTTACTCGCGCTGTTGGTCCTCCTGCTCGCCGGCTGCGCTACCGGACCGCGCATCGATACCAGCTACAGCGCCGTGAGCCAGGACAGCCGCGTGCGCTTTCTCGTGCTGCATTACACGGCGGCCGATTCGCCGGCGTCCCTGAAGATACTCTCGCAGCAAGGGGTGAGCTCGCATTACCTGATCGACGACAAAGACAGCAAGGTCTGGGGTCTCGTTGACGAGAACCGTCGCGCTTACCATGCCGGCCTTAGCTTCTGGCGCGGCTATACGCAGCTTAACTACAATTCGATCGGTATCGAGATCGTCAATCTCGGCTACAAGGACACGCCGGAGGGCCGGCTCTGGATTCCCTACACGCCCGAGCAGGTCGAGACCATCGTCAAGCTCGTCAAGCAGATCGTCAAACGCCACCAGATCCTGCCCGAGAATGTCATCGGCCATAGCGATATCGCGCCCCAACGCAAGACCGATCCGGGACCTTTGTTTCCGTGGAAGCGGCTCGCCGATGAAGGCCTGATCCAGTGGCCGGATGCGGCCCGCGTCGCGCTCAAGCAGACGGAGTTCGGCATGTCCTTGCCGGACGCGCGCTGGTTCCAGCAAAAGCTCGCGCTGCACGGGTATCTGGTGCCGCAGAGCGCACAGTTTGACAAGGAGACGATGAACGTCATCAGTGTGCTGCAAATGAAATATCGTCCGGCACGTTTCGATGGTGTGGCCGATGCGGAAACCGCGGCCATTCTTGATGTCCTGACCACGCCGCCAGCCGCACCTGCAGCAGTCGTGACGACCGCGCGCAAATGATGTCGGTCCACCGCCGGAAAGCCTGACGCCATGCGCCTGCGCCACATCGAAGTCTTTCACGCGATCATGCAGGTCGGTACCATCAGCGGCGCCGCCGAAGTGCTGCATATCTCGCAGCCGGCGGTCACGAAAGTGCTGCAGCACTGCGAACTGCAGCTGGGCATGCAGCTCTTCGAGCGGGTGCGCGGCAAGCTCTATCCGCGGCCCGAGGCGCACCGGCTGTTCGTCGAAACCGGCAAGCTCAATCGCGATCTGCAAAGCATCCGGCGCCTCGCCGCGAGCTTGAAAGGCGAACATGTCGAATCAATTCGTGTGGTGTCCTCGCCGGCCATCGCCGTAGGGATTCTGCCGAACGCGATGACGCAGTGGCGGCGCGATTTTCCGGCAACGCGCTGCGAACTGGCCACGCATCACACGAGTGAAGTCGTCAATACTCTGCTGCTGGGCGAAGCCGACATGGCCTTCCTGCTGCATGACCCGCGCCATCCGGCCATCGTCGCCGAACCTATCGCTGAAGGCGTGATGACGGTGATCGCGCCAGCCGGCAGATGGACGCAAAAATGCGCCGCTACACCGCTGTCGGTCGATGAACTCGACGATGAAATGATCGGACTGCCGGACAACGATCCGCTGGGTAGTCTCGTCGCGGCCGTCTTTGATGCACATGGCAAGCAGCCGCAGATGCGCACCGTCGTGCAGACCTATCAATTGGCCAGCGCGCTCGTCGAAGCCGGCAACAGCATGGCGGTCGTCGACCCCTTCACGGCGGCGCAGGCGCGCCATTTGCAGAAGCGACCGTTTTCACCGGCGATCCCGATTCGACTCTATCTGCTCACCGCGGCCAATGCGCCGCTGTCACATGGCGCGCGCGAACTCGCTGCCTGCATTGCCGCGTCTGCGCGCGCCTGCCTCGATGGCGCCATCATGGGCAAGGGCTGAGGCGCGCATGTACATTGAAGCCATCGCCAGCTCGCCTGATTTTCGTCGCCTCGACAGCATTGCCGGCGTCTCTGTCGAGCTGCGTTATGCCACGCCAAATAATTTTGTCGGCCGCGATTTATACGGCGAAGTTGACTGCGCCTGGCTGCACATTGACGCCGCTGCGGCGCTGGAAAAATCGATCGCCTGGCTGCAGCACCAGCGGCCCGACCTGAGCGTACTGGTACTCGATGCCTTGCGCCCGCAGCGCGTGCAGGAAGCGCTCTGGGCGGCGCTGCAAGGCACGGACCTGCTGATGTATCTGGCTAACCCGGCCGGTGGCTCGATTCATTCCTTTGGCATGGCGCTCGACCTGACCCTGCTCGACCGGCATGGCCGCGAACTCGACATGGGCACGCCCTTCGATGACCTCACCGCCTTGTCGCATCCGGCGCTCGAAGAAGGCTTTCTCGCCAGCGGCCAGCTGACCCATATGCAAGTGGCGAACCGGCGTCTGTTGCGCGCGGCCATGCATCATGGCGGCTGGCATGGCATCAATACAGAATGGTGGCATTTCGATTGCGGCGACCGTGTGCAGGTGCGCGCCGGGTACGTGCGCATCCGCTGAATGTCGCCGCTGCTGCTGCTGGTCGTCGTCGTAAAATATTTCATCGTGCTGCTGGCCGTGGCCAGAGTCACTGCGCGCGATGCCGACAATGCGTCTTTTTTCATCGGTAACAGGAAGAGCCACTGGATGCTGGTGGCCTTCGGCATGGTCGGCACCTCGCTGTCAGGCGTGACCTTCATCAGCGTGCCGGGCGCTGTCGCGCACGATGGTTTCACTTATTTCCAGATTATCCTCGGGCAGTTCTTCGGCTATCTCGTGATCGCCTATGTCTTGCTGCCGTTGTATTACCGTTTCAATCTGACCTCGATTTATCACTATCTCGATCAGCGGCTGGGACGGCGCAGCTACCTCACCGGCGCCGGCTTTTTCATCCTCTCGCGTACCCTCGGTGCGACTGCGCGGCTCTACCTCGTGATCCGCATCTTGCAGGATGCGATCCTCGATGGTCTGGGTGTGCCGTTCTGGCTGACCACGCTGGTGATCCTGGTGATGATCCTGCTGTACACGTATCAGGGCGGCGTGAAGACCATCGTCTGGACCGATACGCTGCAGACGGTCTGCATGCTCGGCGGCCTCGTGATTTGCGTCGTGTATGTGCTGCAGGCGCTGCAGCTCGATCTCGCCGGCAGCTGGCAGCAGATGCAGGCACGCGGAATGGCGACGGTGTTTTCGATGGAGTTCGATAGCCGGAAATTTTTTCTCAAGCAGCTATTTGCCGGCATGCTGATCGCCATTGCCATGACCGGACTTGATCAGGAGATGATGCAGAAGACGATCTCGGTGAAGACGCTCAAGGATGCGCAAAAAAATATCCTCGTCCTTAGCGTCATCATGCTGTTCGTGGTGCTGCTGTTCCTGTTTCTTGGCGGGCTATTGTCGCTGTACGCGACGACGCTGGGCGTGATGGCGAGTGGCGATCAATTATTCCCGGCCATCATGCTCGGCTATCTGCCGGGATTCGTGCAGCTGATTTTCATCGTCGCCTTGATATCGGCCCTGTTTCCAAGCGCGGATGGCGCGATCACGGCGCTGACCTCGAGTTTTTGCATCGACATCCTTGGAATCCAGCGCCGCACGGCACTGACGGAAGCCGAGCGCACGCGCACGCGGCATCGCGTGCATCTGCTGTTTGCGGGGATATTCCTGCTGCTGATCCTGGGTTTCAGGGTCGTTGACAAGGCCAGCATGATCGGCGTGATCCTGAAACTGGCTGGCTACACTTACGGGCCACTGATGGGCTTGTTCGCGTTCGGCATTTTCAGTCGGCGCGTGGTCGATGACCGCTATGTGCCGTTTGTTGCGTTGGCGGCGCCGGCGTTGTGCTATCTGATCGACATGAACCAGGCGCGGCTGTTCGGCACTTACCAGATCGGTCTTGAATTGCTGGCGCTGAATGCGCTCTTTGTGGCTGGCGGACTATGGCTGCTATCAAAGCCTGCGCTTAATTTCCCGAACGGGCGACCCAGTCAATGAGGCTGTCGAGCGCCGCACGACCTTCCGAACCCTTCATCGGACTCGCATTGATCATGCCGACGACAATGCAGAGGCGTCCCTGCGCATCGAGGACATAACCGGCCGCTGCCACCACATTGTTCAGTCCGCCGGTCTTGATGCGCGCGCGACCTGCCGCCGGACTGTCCTTCAGGCGCGAACGCATCGTGCCATCCATGCCCGCCAGCGGCAGGCTGGCCATTACCTCGGGCGCCCAGATGCCTTGCTGCGCGACTTTCAGGAGCGCTGCCATTTGCACCGGCTTGATGCGCTCGCTGCGTGACAGGCCGGAACCGTTATCGAGCACCAGGCCGGCATCATCGATGTCATGTCCGCGCAGCCAGCTGCGCATTTCGCGCTCGGCGCGCTGCAGCGTGTTCGCGGGCTCAGCGGCGCGCAGGCTGAGATTGCCTGCGATCGCATTGTCGACGGCGTAGGTGCCGATGTTGAGCATCAGCAGGCGCGCATAAGTATTGTCGGATTGCTTGTTAATGTCGCGCAGGACTTCGGCCAGCGCGCGTGATTTGTGTTCGGCGAGGATGGTCATGCTGGCCGCCGTCGATGCCTCGCGCACCTGACCCTTGAAGCTGCCGCCAAGCTGCTTCCACAAGGCGCGAAACAGCCGCTCGGCATAATCCGTGCGGTCGAGTACATTGATCTCGGTCGCCTTCGTGCAGCCTCTCGGATACGTGCCATGCAGGACGATGCGGATGGTGCCGCGCTGACGTTCGATCGTCGGTGGCAGCCAGCCATTGTCCCAATCCTTGCAGGCGGCGTCGATGAGGGTCATGTCATGCGTGACACTGACGCGCTCAAGCGCCGGCAGCATGTGCACGCTGAGTGCCTTGTGGTCGGCGCTGAGTTCGAGCTGCAGCAAATTCAGATTTAATCCGAGCGCATCCGGAATCGCGTTGTAACGGAATTCCGGTCCTTCGTCGAAGGGCGCGACGCCAAGATCAAGCCGCGCCGGCTGGTACAGGCTGCGGTCGATCAGCAAGTCGCCATGGATGTGTTTGATGCCCCGGTCGCGCAGGGTTTGCAGCATGCCCTGCAGGGCTTGCCAGTTCAGGTCGACATCGGCGCCGCCGCGCAAGACGAGGTCGCCCATCAAGCGGCCGCTGCGGATTTGCGCATCCGACTGCAGTAGCGTACGACCGCGGAACATCGGCCCCAGCGTGTCGAGGCCGATAATCGTCGACACCAGCTTCATGGTCGAGGCCGGCTGCAGGCTCATGTCGGCATTATGCGAAAGTAGCGTCGCGCCATCGCTGAGACGCACTACGATGCTGCCGATCCCATCCTGGCTGATGTTCGCCTGCGCGAGTTTTTCGGCGACTGGCGCCGGCAGTTCGGCATGGGTGGCAAAAGCTGCAAGGCAGAGGACGGCAGTCATGACAGCACGATGGAACACGGTTACTCCTTGCATGGCGGGGCGGAAAAGCCTGATTATAGAGGCCGTGGGCAAGCCTGGACATGCCAGCTTCATCCCTACGCATGCCAAAATGTTATGCGCGCCCGCAGAGCGGACAGTGCTTCCAGCGGAATTGAATGTGAAAAAAATCATCAACGTAAATTTTATCGGCCGGCTTTTGCTGGCGTTTTCCCTCGGTATCGCCGCCTGCGCCAGCCATGCCGTCGAGGCTGCGAAGGCGCATGTGCTGCACATGATGATCACCACGCCCGAGTCGGGTTTCGATCCTGCCGTCGTGTCCGATCTGGCGACGCTGAACCTGACCGAAAACCTGTTCGACGCGATGCTTGCCTACGACTATCTGGCGCGTCCCGTGAAGCTGCAGCCGAATACGCTGGCAGACATGCCGCAGCTCAGTAGCGATGGCAAGACTTACACCTTCCGCATCCGCCCCGGGATTTTTTTCAGTGCCGATGCCGCCTTCAAGGGCAAGAAGCGCGAACTCACCGCCGCCGATTATCTCTACAGCTTCAAGCGCATGTACGACCCGGCGCTGAAGTCGCCCTGGCTGTATGTATTTGAAGACAAGGTCGTCGGCGACCAAGCCTTGCGCGACAGTGGCCGCGCCGGCAAATTCAATGTCGACATTGCCGTGGCAGGCCTGCAGGTGACGGATCGTTACACGCTGCAAATCCGCCTTAAGGAGGCCGACGCAAATTTCCTCTTTCTCATGGCCATGCCGGCCACCGGCGCGGTCGCGCGCGAAGTCATGGATGCTTATCCGGGACAGGCCGCCAGCCATCCCGTAGGCACTGGTCCTTTCACGCTCGGCGAATGGCAGCGCAGCTACAAGGTCGTGCTCGAGGCGAACCCAAATTATCACCGCGTCTTTCATGCGGGACCACTCAAGGACGCCGCCGACCAGGTGCTCGCCAAGGCGCTGGAAGGCAAACGCCTGCCGCGCGCCGATCGCATAGAAGTGCGCATCATGGAAGAACACCAGTCGCGCGTGCTCGGCTTTTTGAATCGTGAATTCGATTATCTCGAGCAGGTCCCGGAAGCGGTCTCGGGCATGGTGCTGGCCGATGGTAAATTGCGTCCCGAACTCGCAGCGAAGGGCATCACGTTGTCGCTGTTTCCGACCCTGCAGACTTACTACATGTGGATGAACCTCGATGACCCCGTCATCGGCGGCTACACCAAGGAGCGTATCGCCCTGCGCCGCGCCATCATCTTGAGCCGCAATGGCGAGGAAGACATTCGCCTGATCGACAAAGGTCTTGCGCTGGCGGCACAGTCGCCACTGGCGCCGGACGTGCTCGGCTTCGATCCGGCCTACCGCAGCCCGGTGCAGTATGACCCGGCGCTGGCGCGCGCCTTGCTCGACCGCTTTGGCTACGATAAGCGCGACGCGCAAGGCTACCGACTGGCGCCGGGCGGCCAGCCGCTGACGCTGGTGATGCATTCGGAAGCGAACAATACCGGCCGCCTGCGTGACGAAGTCTGGCGCAAGAGTCTCGAGGCAATCGGCTTGCGCCTGGAAATCAAGGGCGACAAACATGCTGAAATCATCAAGGCTGCGCGGCTGGGCAAGGTCATGATGAATGAGGCGAACTGGCTCGCTGATTTTCCCGACGGGCAGAATTTTTATCAGCTGCTCTATAGCGCCAATATCGGCCGCATGAATTATTCGCGCTTCAAACTGGCCGCGTACGACCGGCTGTACGAGCAGACGCTGACGCTGACAGATTCGCCGCAGCGCACCGCGAGCTATAATCAAATGAACCAGCTGATCCATGCCTATGCGCCGTGGGCGATTCGCAAACATCCGCTGTCGGCCGATATCCGCCAGCCCTGGCTGTTGAATTACAAACGGCATCCGGTCGAATTCACGAACTGGCGTTATCTCGATATCGATCCAGACCTGCGTAACGAGAAAAAATCGCCGGCGCGGCCATAACTTTTTCACATGCCGCACATCTGTCTGGGTATGCGCGCCGCTGGCTTTTGGGTTTACACTGGACTTTCATTTTGGAAATCCTGTATCTACCGCAGGGTCGCAGCCAGGGAAACGCATCGTGTTAAACACTGAAACGCCGAGCGCGCAGCACGCCGGTCTCGACCAGTATCCAACGCCCACGCTGGTGGACGCCTTCATCGATGATCAGCTCAATGCGGTGCGCGCCGTGCAAGCCGCCTCAGCACAGATCGCCGCTGCAGTCGATGCGGCGGTGCTGCGCATCGCTGCGGGCGGGCGCCTGATTTACGCTGGCGCCGGTACCTCGGGCCGTCTGGGCGTGCTCGACAGCGTCGAACTGTATCCGACTTTTTCCTGGCCACGCGAACGCGCCATTGGCTTGATCGCCGGTGGCCGCCTAGCCATGTTCGAATCCATTGAAGGCGCCGAAGACAGCCGCGAGCAGGGCGCCGCCGATATGGTCGCCAATGCGGTCGGCACGAAGGATGTCGTGCTGCTGATCGCTGCCTCAGGCGCGACGCCGTATGCACTTGGTGCCTTACAGGCGGCACGCGCCGCCGGAGCGCTGACCATCGGCCTTGCCAATAACCGTGAAGCGCCCATCGCGCTGCAGGCCGAGATCGGCGTCACGCTCGATACCGGACCTGAAGTCATTTCCGGCAGTACGCGCCTGAAAGCCGGGACCGCGCAAAAAATCGCGCTCAATGCTTTTTCCAGCGCCTTGATGGTGCGGCTCAACAAGGTCTACGGCAATCTCATGGTCGACGTGAAGGCCTCGAACGCGAAGCTGCTCAAGCGCGCCCTCACGATGACCATGCAGGCCAGCGGCGCTGAGGAAGCCGCCGCCCGCGCTGCGCTGGAAGCCTGTGATTACCAGGTCAAGGTCGCCATCGTCATCCTGTGCCGCAAGCTCGACACCGTGCAGGCACAGCTGCTGCTGGCCACCGTCGACGGCAGCGTGCGCGCCGCCTTGGCCGCCTCGCCCACCCAGCCAAGCTGGTAGTGTTGCCAAGGCCGGGCGCAAGCCGCATCATGCGGGTGGCGCTGGCTTATTCCTGTCAGCGCGTTTCCGATAATTAGCTGACAAGAGTCGATGCAAAAAACAGAACACAAGCCCGGCAATAAAGTATGGTGGTGGGTGCCATCGCTGTACTTCGGCCAAGGCATCCCGTATGTCGTGGTGATGACGCTCTCGGTCATCATGTACAAGAACCTCAATGTCTCCAACACCGACATCGCGCTTTACACCAGCTGGCTCTATCTGCCGTGGGTGATCAAGCCGCTCTGGTCGCCGCTGGTCGACATGCTGCGCACGAAGCGGCTGTGGATCGTCAGCCTGCAATTCGTGATCGGCGCGGCGCTCGCGCTGGTGGCGCTGACGATACAGATGCCGGCATTTTTTCAGATCACGCTGGCGATTTTCTGGCTCATGGCCTTCAGCTCGGCCACGCATGACATCGCCGCCGATGGCTATTACATGCTGGCGCTGGAACAGCATGAACAGGCCGCTTTCGTCGGTGTGCGCAGCACCTTCTACCGGCTGGCGATGATCGCCGGGCAGGGTGGGCTGGTCTACCTCGCCGGCAAATTGACCGAAGTCAGCGGCAAGCCGGCGCTGGCCTGGTCGGTCGTCATGTTTGTTCTGGCCGGGATGTTTGTGGTGCTCGGTATTTACCATCATGTCATCTTGCCCAAGCCCGTCAGCGACAAGGCAGTGCGCCATTCGCGCGACATGCTCGGCGATTTTTTTGCGACCTTCAAAGCTTTCTTTACGAAGAAAGACATCGCGCTGACGCTGGCCTTCCTGCTGACCTACCGGCTCGGCGAAGCGCAGCTGCTGAAACTGGCCACGCCCTTCCTGCTCGATCCGGCCAGCAAGGGCGGACTTGGCTTGACGACGGCGGAAGTCGGTATCGTCTATGGCACCATCGGCATCCTCGCGCTGACGCTGGGCGGCCTGCTTGGTGGCTACATGATCGCGCGCCATGGCTTGAAGCGCATGCTGTGGATGATGGTGCTGTCAGTGCATTTGCCGGACCTCGTGTTCGTCTACCTGTCGCTGGCGCTGCCGGACAATATCGTATTGATCGGCGCGGCTCTGGCGATCGAACAATTCGGCTACGGCTTCGGTTTCGCTGCTTACCTGTTGTACATGATCATGGTCGCCGAAGGCGAAAACAAGACGGCGCATTATGCGATCTGTACCGGCTTCATGGCACTGGGGATGATGTTGCCGGGTATGGCCAGCGGCTGGATACAGGCGCAGCTCGGCTATGCGCATTTTTTCATTTGGGTTTGCGTGGCGACGGTGCCGGCGTTTATAGTGGCGGCCTTGCTGAAAATTGATGCTGAATTTGGCAAGAAGGAATGACCTCACCCTGCAGCGCCAACGTTTTTGAACTGACGTAATGATCCAGAAAAATTCCATGCCCCTTACACCGTATCGGCGTCGTGCACAGTATGCTGTTTTGGCGGCGATCGCCTGCGCCACGCTGCTGTTCGGCTGTACCACGCCGGCCTTGAAATCGCCGACGGCTGAAACAGCATTGCCAGCAACGCTCCCCGCGCCTGCTGTCGCGCCATTGAGCGCAGTGCCTGCCACCACCTCAGTGTCCGGCATGCCGCCACCGGCGCCGCGGGAATTCCGCGCGGTCTGGGTGTCCACCGTGGCCAATATCGACTGGCCCAGTCGTGCGGACCTGAGCGTTGCGAAGCAAAAGGCCGAGATTGAAACGACGCTGGATCGCGCGCGCGCCCTGAACCTGAATGCCATCATCCTGCAGGTGCGTCCCAGTGCCGATGCGATCTATCCCTCTCAGCTTGAACCATGGAGTGAATACCTGACCGGCCGGCAGGGACGCGCGCCGGAACCGTTTTATGATCCGCTGAAGACCTGGATCGACAGCGCCCATGCGCGCGGTATGGAATTGCATGCCTGGTTCAATCCTTATCGCGCACGCCATTCAACCGCCAAGACGCCGAACGTGCGCGAGCATATCGCTGTGCGCAATCCAGCGGCTGTCAAAGCCTATGGCAAAACCCTGTGGATGGACCCGGGCGAGCCCGCGGCGGCCGACCAGACCCTCGCGGTGATGCTCGATGTCGTCAAACGTTATGACGTCGATGGCGTGCATATTGACGACTATTTTTACCCGTATCCGATCACGGCTGATGCCGGTCCCGGTGACAATGGCTTGAGCGCGACGGCGAATCGTCCTGAAATCGATTTTCCGGACGAGCCTTCATGGGGCCGTTATGTCGCCGGCGGTGGCAAGCTCGGCCGCGCCGACTGGCGTCGCGATAACGTCAATGCGCTGGTCGCGCGCATCTACAGCGGCGTGCACAAGGAAAAGCCGTGGGTGAAGGTCGGCATCAGTCCTTTCGGTTTGCCCAAGCCTGAGCGGCGCCCGGCAGGCATCATTGGCTTTAGCCAGTATGACAAGCTGTATGCTGATGCCGAGCTCTGGTTTAACAAAGGCTGGGTCGATTATTTTTCACCGCAGCTGTATTGGCCTGCGGCGCAGGCAGGGCAGGCTTTCCCTGTCCTGCTCGATTACTGGATGACGCAAAACCTCGCTGGTCGCGCGCTATGGCCGGGCCTGTACACCAGCCGCGTTGGCGACAAGACTGCACGCGCCTTTCCTGTGGAAGAAATCACCGGCCAGATCGACATCACGCGTGCGCGCAGCGTCGGTGGGCAAGTCCATTTCAGCATGGCCGCGCTGAGCCAGAATCGCGATGGTCTCAGCAAAACGCTGGCCGCGAATCAGTATGCAACGCCGGCGCTGGTGCCAGCCATGCCATGGCTGGACAAAAACCTGCCGGCGCAGCCTTCCGTCAGCGTCAGCAGCAAAGCCGATTTGCCGGCCGAGATCACATTGCAGCCCGGCGCAGGCAAGCCGGTCGCCTGGTTTGCAATCTGGTCGGAGTGCGATGGCGGCTGGCGTTTCATGGTCAAGCCGGCCGTACGCAGCGTGATTCAGCCGGGCAGTGATGGCAAATGCAAAGCGCCTGGAAAAGTGGTCGTTAGCGCTATTGACCGGGTTGGTAATGAGAGCGAGAAGACGGTCGTCAATATCATGCGCAAACCTTGACTTGCTGCTGAAAAAAGTGGCACGTTGGGCCGCTGTCCCGGCGCCATCGTCCGTGGCAGCATCGTCAACAGGATCTGCCACGCAGCGCGACAATACGTGAAATGCTGCCAACGCCGAGCGTGGTCGGCCTGATAATGCTGAATTCGCCATTAATCACGGCTTTGCCGGCCTTCCGAGGACATTTCGACGCACTTGCGAGGTTATAATACGAGCCGAACCCGTGCGGTCGCGGTCGCCCGTGACATATGCATTTGCGCTCACGATGACTGATATCAGTAGCGTCGGGTGTCTTTGTTAAGTAGCTTCATCATTGGTAACTATGTCAAATAATCCATCGATCAAACCGATAGAAATCAAGATCTCCACCGTGGTCGCCGTGCTGGCTATCCTGCATGATGCCGACCTCGCGTCGCTCGATGGTGCGCTGCGTGAGCTGACCGGCGATGATGCTGAATACTTCGATAACGAATTCGCCGTGCTCGATCTGGGCGCGCTGGACTTGGCCGAACGCGCGATCGACTGGGCGGCACTGATCGCCTTGTTCAAGTCGTATCGCCTCAATCCGGTCGCGGTGCGCCATGCGCCAGTGGACATGCATGCAGAGATCGTCGCGCATGAACTGAGTATCGATGTCGTCGCCCGGCCGCGCCAGGAAGCACCGCAGGCTGCGCCCGCAGAAGCTGTCGTGATCGTTCCCGTCGAACCAGTCGAACCAGTCGCAGCACCCGCGCCAGCACCAGCAGCGCGGCCTGAATGGAGCGGTTCGATGATCATCGATACGCCGGTGCGCGCCGGCCAGCGCATTTATGCGCGCGGCTGCGACCTGATCCTGATGGCCACTGTGAATAACGGTGCTGAAGTGATCGCCGACGGCAGTATCCATGCGTACGCGCCTTTGCGTGGCCGGGCACTGGCAGGCGCCAGCGGTAATGCGAATGCGCGCATTTTTGCCGTCAGCATGGAGCCGGAGCTGGTCTCCATCGCCGGCATGTATCGCACATTTGAAGATGGTTTTCCGGCCGAGCTGGCGCACAAGGCGGTGCAGGTGCGCCTTGTCGGCGACCGGATCGATTTGCTGGCATTGAATTCAACTAAATAACATTTCATCGAAGGAGCTTTTTGTGGCGAGAATTATTGTTGTGACCTCCGGTAAAGGCGGTGTCGGCAAGACGACCTCCAGCGCCAGTTTTTCATCTGGTCTGGCCCTGCGCGGCCACAAGACTGTTGTCATCGATTTCGACGTCGGCCTGCGTAACCTTGACCTGATCATGGGCTGCGAGCGTCGCGTCGTGTATGACCTGATCAATGTCGTCAATCAGGAAGCCACGCTCAAGCAGGCGCTGATCAAGGACAAGCATTGCGAAAACCTGTTCGTGCTGCCAGCCTCGCAAACGCGCGACAAAGATGCGCTCAGTGAAGAGGGCGTCGAACGCGTGCTCAAGGATCTCGCTGAAATGGACTTTGAATACATCATCTGCGATTCGCCAGCCGGTATCGAGCATGGCGCGCTGATGGCCCTGACGTTTGCCGATGAAGCGATCATCGTCACCAATCCTGAAGTCTCGTCCGTGCGCGATTCAGATCGCATCCTCGGCATCATCCAGGCACGCTCGCGTCGCGCCATGAATGGCGAAGAACCGGTCAAGGAACATCTGCTGATCACCCGTTACGTACCGAAGCGTGTCGACGCCGGCGAAATGCTGTCCTTTGGCGATGTACAGGAAATCCTGCGCATACCTTTGATCGGCATTATTCCTGAGTCGGAATCGGTCTTGCATGCTTCGAACGCCGGTAATCCGGCGATTCATATCGAAGGCAGCGACGTGGCGCAGGCTTACCGCGATGTGGTCTCGCGCTTCCTCGGCGAAGAAGTTGAAATGCGCTTCACCAAGTACGAAAAGCCGGGCCTGTTCCAACGCATGTTTGGGGGAAAATGAGATGTCGCTCTTATCCTTCCTGTTTAATCCGAAGCCGAAAACAGCCACTGCCGCGAAAGAGCGTTTGCAAGTCATCATTGCACGCGAGCGCAATGGCCGTGACGGTCCGGATTTCCTGCCGCAATTGCACAAGGAATTAATCGACGTGATTTCGAAATATACTCATGTGAATGCGGATGACATCAAGCTGTCTCTCGACCGCCAGGGTAATCTGGAAGTACTCGAAGTAAACGTGGTGCTGCCAGACGCGGAAGCGCGTTAAGCCGATCTGCTTTGAAAATGAAATGCCCGCGACCCGAAAGGTCCGCGGGTATTTTTTTATGCGGCCGATGCTGATCGCTGCGCGGCAAAATCGACAAAATACGCGAGGCTCTCGGGATTACTCATCGCATCGCGATTACCGATTTTTTCGATCGCCATGCCGAGCAGGAGCTTCTTCACGGGCAGTTCCATCTTCTTGCCGGTGAGGGTACGCGGAACGCCCGGCACGACAAATATCGCATCGGGGACATGACGGGCCGACAGCGCGCTGCGGATTTTGTCGCGGATTTCTTGTGTCAATTTCTCGTCCAGCACAAGACCTTCACGCAGTACTAAAAACAGCGGCATGTACGAAGGCCGACCGAGATATTCGAGGTCGACCACGAGGCTGTCCAGCACCTGCGGAAAATCTTCGACCACGCGGTAAATCTCACTCGTCCCCATGCGGATGCCATGACGATTGATCGTCGTGTCCGAGCGGCCGTATATCACCGCGCCGCCGTGTTCGGTAAAACGGATCCAGTCGCCGTGACGCCAGACGCCGGGGTAGGTATCGAAATAACTTTCGCGGTAGCGTTTGCCGTCGCTGTCATTCCAGAAATACAGCGGCATGGTCGGCATCGGTTTGGTGACCACCAGCTCACCGACGACATTGTCCAGCGCTTGGCCGGCTTCATCGAACGCCTGCACAGCCACGCCGAGGCAGCGGCATTGCATTTCGCCCGCGTACAGTGGCAGCAGCGGACAGGCGCCGACAAAAGCGGCGACGATATCTGTGCCGCCGCTGATCGAGGCGAGGAAAATGTCGCTGCCGACCTGATCGAAAATCCAGGCATGCGCTTCCGCTGACAGGGGCGAGCCGGTCGAGCCGACGCTCTTGAGGTGGCTTAAGTCGTAGCGCGCTGATGGCGTGACATCGGCCTTCATGCAATTTCCGAAATAAGCGGCGCCGGCACCGAAGAAGCTGAGCTGCGTCTCTTCGGCAAACTGCCACAGCGTGCCCAGATCAGGATAGCCGGGATTGCCGTCATAAATGCAGATCGTCGCGCCCACCAGCAAGCCCGTGATCTGTGAATTCCACATTACCCAGCCCGTCGTCGAGAACCACAGGAAGCGATCACGCGGACCAAGGTCGAGATGCAGCGCATGGCCTTTCAGACTTTCGAGTAGTGTCCCACCCTGGCCATGCACGATCGGTTTGGGCATGCCAGTCGTACCTGACGAATATAAAATCCACAGCGGATGATCGAAGGGTAGCGCCGCGAATGTCATGGGCGCGCCGAGGTCTTGCACGAGGCTGTCCCAAGCGTGTGCATCGCTGAGTTCGGCTTGCGGATTCAGGTAGGGCAGCAGCACGGTATGCGTGAGGCTAGGGAGTTCTGCACGCATGGTCTCGACTACGGCCAGCCGGTCGAAATCCTTGCCGCCATAGCGATAGCCGTCAGCCGCGATCAACACCTTAGGCGCGATCTGGCGGAAGCGGTCGAGTACGCTCGCCGGCCCCATGTCGGGCGAGCAGCTGGACCAGATCGCACCGATGCTCGCGCAGGCATAAAACGCGACCACGGTTTCCGGAATATTCGGCAGATAAGCCGCGACCCGGTCGCCAGGGACGACGCCCATGCCGCGCAAGGCTTGCGCGACGCTGGCGATTTGCTGCTGCAGTGCGCGCCAGGACAGCGTCACTTCTGCGCGCGTTTCAGACTTAGCAATAATCGCCGCTTTGTCGGCGTCAGCAGCGGCAGTATTGAAGCGGAACAGCTGCTCGGTCAGGTTCAAGGTTGAGCCGGCAAACCATGTTGCGCCCGGCATCTTGTGCGCATCGAGCACCTGCGTGTAGGGCGTAGTGCTACGCACATCAAAATATTCCCAGATCGAGGCCCAGAAATCTTCCAGATGCGCCACTGACCATGACCATAGTGCATCGTAGTCGTCAAACTGCAAACCCTTGTGCTCCTTGAGCCAGCACTGGTAATCCTGCATGCGGCTGTCGGCAATGCGCGCCGGGCTTGGCGTCCATAAGGGTGTAGCTAAGGTCGTGCTGCCTGCGGTCATGCGTGTTCTCCTGGCGCTGTTTTGATTTCGGTGGCCTGTCATGCGGGGCTAACTATACCGTTTCCTTGCATCACTGAATACATTGCTGCGGGTATTGCCAAGTCACCTTGTTTTTACGGCAGCACCCAATCCTCCTTCCCCATAAACTCAATTAAAGTGGTTTGAAATCATCGCTTTTCAGCGCATTCAGGGGCGAGGTCGCAGCTGCGCGTCATCAATTGGTGAGGCATAATCTCGTGACGGCTGACCGCGGAAGCGGCTTGGCAATCCTGAAAAAATTGATCTGGGAATTTTGTGATTCAGCCATTAAAAAAAACATTTGTCAGTACGCTCACCGGACTCTGCCTTGCATTGGCCGGCGCCACTCCAGCACTGGCACAGACAGGTTCGCCGGGCTCGGGGATCGACCGTAGTCAATTCGATACTACTGTGCGTGCGCAGGATGATTTCAACCAGTATGTCAGTGGCACCTGGTACAAAAATACGGAAATCCCGGCCGACAAATCTAGCTGGGGAAGTTTCGAAATCCTGCATGAAATGACGCAGGCGCAATTGCGCGAGATCGTTGAGGCGGCGGCGAAAACGCCTGCCAAGCCCGGCAGTGAGGCGCAAAAGATTGGCGACCTTTACGCCAGCTTCATGGACGACAAGACGCGCGAAGCACTGGGTGTAAAGCCGATCGCAAAGGAAATGGCGCGTATCGCGGCGCTCAAGAACAAGAAGCAGATCCCGTCACTGATCGCGCATCTGAATCATATCGGCGTGATCGCTCCCTATGATTTGCAAATCCATCAGGATGCAAAGGACGCGACGCGATACATCGCCGACGTCGTACAAAGCGGTCTCGGTTTGCCCGACCGCGATTACTACCTCAACGACGATGATGCCAAGCTGCTCGACATGCGCGGCAAATACCAGGCACACATCGAAGCGATGTTGGCGATGTACGGCGACAAGGACGCCGCACAAAGCGCGAAAGATATCCTTGCGCTTGAAACGGCGCTGGCAAAAGTGCAATGGACGAATGTCGAGAATCGCGATCGCGTCAAGGCCTATAACCCCGTCAAACTCAGCAAGCTCAATGCCCTCACACCCGGCTATGACTGGAAATCGTATCTGGCGGACGCCGGCGTGGCCGGCAGGATTTCCTTTCTTGTCGTTAGTCAGCCCAGCTATTTCAGCGGTTTCAATGAAGTCCTGAAGGCGACGCCGCTGGCGACTTGGAAGACTTACTTTCGCTGGCATTTGCTGGCATCCGCCTCGCCTTTCCTGTCGCAAGCCTGGGTCGACCAGCGCTTTAAGTTTTCGGGCACGGCCTTGCGCGGCATACCGGAAAACCGGCCAGCATGGCAGCGTGCGATGCAACTTGAAGATGCTGCACTCGGTGAAGCGCTCGGGAAGCTCTATGTTGAGCGCCATTTCCCGGCTGAGAACAAGGTGCGCATGGAGCAAATGGTCGCGAATCTGCTGCAGGCCTTCAAACAGGGCATCGCTGCGCTGGACTGGATGAGTCCGCAGACGAAAAAGGAAGCGCAGGCAAAGCTGGCGACCTTCATGCCGAAGATCGGCTATCCGAAAAGATGGCGCGACTATTCCGCGCTGCAGATCAAGCGCGATGATTTATTCGGTAATGTCATGCGTGCCAACACCTTCGAGCAAAAGCGCAACGTCGCCAAGCTTGGCAAACCGATTGATCGCGAAGAGTGGGGCATGCCGCCGCAAATGGTCAATGCTTACTACAATCCCGAGCTGAATGAAATCGTCTTTCCGGCAGCGATACTCCAGCCGCCTTTCTTCGATGCGAAAGCGGATGATGCCGTCAACTATGGCGCCATCGGTGCCACGATCGGCCATGAAATCAGCCATGGCTTTGATGACGAGGGCAGCGCATATGATGGCTTGGGCAATTTGCGCGACTGGTGGAGCAAGGCTGATCATGAGCGCTTCGCCGCAAAGACGGCGTCGCTGGTCACGCAATACAATGCCTACAGCCCGGTGCCCGGCTTCAAGGTTAACGGCGAGTTGACGCTCGGTGAAAACATTGCCGATAACTCGGGCTTGGCCGTCGCCTTCAAGGCCTATTTGCTGTCTCTGGGCGGCAAGCCCGCGCCTGTGATCGATGGCTTCGGTGGCGAGCAGCGTTTCTATATCGGCTTTAGCCAGGTATGGCGCTCGAAGATGCGCGATGCGCAGACGATCGTCTATCTCAAATCCGATCCGCATACACCGGACCAGTTCCGTATTCTTGGCACACTGGTGAACCAGCCTGATTTTTATCGCGTCTTTGATGTCAAACCCGGCGACAAAATGTATGTCGCACCGGAGCAGCGCGTGATCATCTGGTAAGTTCAAACGACTTGTAAAGTATAACGGGCGCTGCGGCGCCCGTTATTATTTGTATCGGCCAAATTGTATCGGCTGAAACACAGTAAAATCACAAGTCACCAGACGGCTTATGCAGTGTTCAAAAAGGATTTCCCCGTGTGGCTTCGTACCAGCTGTGAGCTCAGTTTCAATATCGAATACCCGACGCCCTTCATCCTGATGCTGCGACCGCGTAGCGGCCCGCATCAATGGGTCGCGCGCGAGACCTACAACATGGCGCCCTTTGTCCCTGTGGTCGAATACACCGATAGCTATGGCAATCTGTGCCAGCGCCTGACTGCGCCGGCCGGTCTCTTTTCGATCAGTACCTCGGCTGATGTACAGACCGAGGATGAGCTCGCTGTCGCCCCCGGTGCGCCGTTTGCGCCAGTGCAGAGCCTGCCGGATGAAGTCCTGACCTACCTGCTGCCGACGCGCTATTGCGAATCCGATCAGTTTCAGAATATGGCTTGGGACATCGTTGGTGATGCTGCGCCCGGCTACGATCAGGTCGCCTGCATTGTGGCGTGGATCCGCGCCAACGTGCAGTTCAATTCCGACTCGCCGCATTTCCAGATTTCCGCCGTCGCCGTGAACCAGCAGCGTGAAGGTGTGTGCCGCGACCTCGCGCATTTCGGCATCGCCCTGTGCCGCGCCTTGTGCATTCCGGCGCGTATGGTGGTCGGCTATCTGTTTGGTTTGCAGCCCATGGATTTCCATGCATGGTTCGAGGTCTATGTCGGCGGTCGCTGGTATGGTTTCGATGCGACTCAGGATGCCGCCCGCGGTGGACGCGTCGCGGTGGCTTACGGTCATGATGCGGCGAACGTGGCAATTTTCACGCAATTCGGCCTGGCGCTGAGTCCGACGCACATGCGCGCCGATGTCAAACGCATTCGGGCTCCGCGCGCATGAGTGCACCCGCATTGAAATATCTGGCCGCCTATCCCGAGCAGCTGCAGGCGCAGGTCGCCGGTTTGCTCGAGCAAGGCAAGCTGGCCGAAGTCCTGCTGAAAAAATACCCGGTCGCGCATGAGGTGCGTACCGATCGCGCGCTGTATCAATATGTGCTCGACCTTAAAGCCGAATACCTGCGCTCGTCGGATCCCGTCAGCAAGGTCGTCTTCGACAGCAAGCTGCATGTGATCAAGCATGCGCTCGGCACGCACACCTTCATCTCGCGCGTACAGGGCAACAAGCTCAAGACCAAGAATGAAATCCGCATTTCGTCGCTATTCCGTGAAGTGCCGCTGGCCTTCCTGAGCATGATCACCGTGCATGAACTCGCGCACATCCGCGAGAAGGAACACGACAAGGCCTTCTACAAGCTGTGCACTTACATGGAGCCGGCGTATCACCAGATCGAGTTCGATGTGCGTATGTATCTCACGTATCTGGATGCGGCCGGCAGTGGTTTGTGGCGTGGCGCGGTGGCGGACTAAGGCCCATTAGCTAGCGTTCGGCGGCTTGCCTCAGAAACGTCGTAGTAAAGAGTCAAGCATGGGTCGGGGGACTTTTGGCCGTGCCGCGCTGTGCTAAACTTCCCGACACAGGAGAACGAGGCATGTCATCCATTACTTTCGATACGCACAAATTCGTCAAGCAGCTTCAGGTCGCGGGGTTTCCGCAGGCACAAGCCGAAGCGGTCGTTGATGCGGTCGTAAATTCGCAAGAGTCGGCGGAATTAGTTAGCAAGAAAGATTTGCAGATCGAGCTAGCCCCGGTAAGGACTGATTTGACCTTGCTCAAATGGATGATGGGCATCTTGCTTGCAGGCGTTATTTCCTTGGTCATGAAGGCATTTCTGCAAGGCTAAGCAAGCACAAGTAATCCAGCTTCAGCGCCAGCGCCTCACTTTTCAGCGGGGCGTTTTTGCATCTGTGCTCATGGCTTTGCTTGCTCCGCCGCCGTTCGCATCGCCTCCAGTGTCATCCCCGGCGTAATCAGATTACCGTCGTAACGCAATTCAATCAGCGCCGGCAAACCGGTCGCATCGATGTGCGCTAAAGCGCGTGCCAGCGCCGCCGGAAATTCCCCGGTCGCACTCACCACTTCACCGAACGCACCATAGGCGCGCGCCAGGGCCGCGAAATCGGGATTGTGCAAGGCCGTGCCCGATATGCGCGCCGGATATGTCTTTTCCTGATGCATGCGGATCGTGCCGAACATGCTGTTATTGAACACGATGAACAAGCCGCCGGCGCGATATTGCACGGCCGTTGCCAGCTCTTGACCATTCATCATGAAGTCGCCATCGCCGGCAAAATTGAGCACCATGCGCTGCGGCGCGATGATCTTGGCGGCGATCGCTGTCGGCACGCCATAACCCATCGCGCCTGAGCTCGGCGCGAGCTGAGTGCGCAATTCCGTGTGTTGGTCACCATACAGCCAGTAGCGATGCGCCCAAGTCGCAAAATTGCCGGCGCCATTTGTCAGGATGGTATCTGTGGGTAGCGCCGCTTTCAGGTCTTGCACGACCCGCCATAAATTCAGCGGCGCCTGCGTCTGCGCAAAAATTGCCGGCTCCGTCTGCCATGCCTCGAACTCGGCACGGGCGGCAGTCACGCTGTCTTGCCATGATGTCGCATCGACCACCGGCATGGCGACCAGCGCAGCGCACATCTCTGCCATGCCGCTATTGATCATCAGATCCGCCTGATACACGCGGCCCAGCTCTTCGGCGCCGCTATGGATGTGCACCAGCGCCTGCCTTGGTCGCGGCGCCTGCAGCAGGGTATAGCCGCCGGTGGTCATTTCACCAAGGCGCGCACCGATGGCGATAATCAGGTCGGCATCCTGAATGCGTTTAGCGAGTTTGGGATTGATGCCGATGCCGACGTCGCCGATGTAATGCGCATGGCGATTATCAAATAGGTCCTGAAAGCGGAAGGCACAGGCAACGGGCAAATGATTCGCTTCTACAAAGCGGCGCAGGTCGGCGCAGGCGCTGCGGCGCCAGCCACCGCCGCCGAGCAGCACGAGCGGGCGTTCGGCTTGCGCGAGCAGGGCGCGCAATGCTGCCATCTGCGCGGCAGATGGTGAGGCCTGCACCGGCTTGTAGCGACGCCCGTCGGCGACGCTGGCGACGGCTTCCAGCATATCTTCCGGCAGCGCCAGCACGACTGGTCCCGGACGTCCGCTGGTGGCGACTTGAAACGCGCGCGCGACGTATTCGGGGATGCGTTCGGCGCGGTCGATTTGCGCGACCCATTTGCACATCGGCCCGAACATGCGCCGGTAATCCATTTCCTGGAAGGCTTCGCGCTCGACGAAGTCATTGCCGACCTGGCCGACGAACAGGATCATCGGTGTTGAATCCTGGAAGGCCGTATGCACGCCAATGGCCGCATTCGTCGCGCCCGGCCCGCGCGTGACGAAGCAGATGCCGGGTTTGCCGGTCAGCTTGCCATAGGCTTCGGCCATGAATGCCGCGCCGCCTTCCTGGCGATTCGTGATGAAGCGGGTGCCGGAATCAATCAGCGCATCAAGTACGGCAAGATAGCTTTCGCCGGGAACGCCGAATGCAATGTCGGCACCATGGGTTTGCAAGGCATCGACGAGGATTTGGCCACCGCTACGGGGTTTCAACATGGTCTTCGCCTTGAGTAATTTGCACAGCAATAACTTAGCAGAAAACACCGGGCTTTTTACGATGCCACGTACTTGGCTTGCGCAAGGTCGGCTACAATGGCGCCCGAAGCAGGCCAGACAGTCGCTGGTGATCCGTCAAACGGTCACGGGAGGAAGGTCCGGACTCCATAGAGCAGGGTGACGGTTAACGGCCGTCCGCCGAAACTCACAGGCGCAAGTTTGTGTATAAGGCGAGGAACAGGGCCACAGAGACGAGCGTATTCAGTTACGGTGAAACGCGGTAACCTCCACTCGGAGCAATTCCAAATAGGCACGCGTTGATGTTGCTCGCGGAGCGTGCGGGTAGGAAGCTTGAGCCGTGCAGTAATGCACGGCCTAGAGGAATGGCTGTCATAGCGCAAAGGTTCGCCGGCGCGCCGTAACAAAATCCGGCCTATCGGCCTGCTTCACTTAATTCAATCCCAAGGCCGCTGCCTGCGCGGTGGCCTTGTCATCAATTTTCCCTCCCGCTTGAACTAAATGGCCTCTTGGCCAGCGCAGCCTTCCTTCGCCAACACCACAAGCAACAAGCAAAACCACTGCGCCCATTATTTTGCAGATACCCGCAAATAATTTTCCGACACCAAACCCATGTGAACAGCTGAAGTGCCACTTGCAATGTAATCGCTAAGTGTCTAATTCAATGCAGTTTTCCATCGCAATGTCGCATGAATGAGTTGCGCTAAGTCATTGACTTCATTGGAAAAAACACGATTTCGACAATCGAATATTACTTGACCGCAAATTGCACTTCCTCTAAAGTGGGCATTAGTGTGAAAAAGTGTATTTTTGTGGGTTTTTTGAAGTGAAAAAACCTTGGCTTTTTTACAATTGTTCGCATCAATTCATCATCAAAAAGGCACAAGGTGTTTCAAGGCGCTTCTTCACTCAACCTCGATGCAAAAGGGCGGATGTCCATCCCCGCCCGGCATCGTGACGCGCTGATCGTTCAGTGCGAAGGTCGCGTGACGCTCACGAAGCACCCGCATGGTTGCCTGCTGTTCTTTCCGCGTCCTGTCTGGGAAACCCATCGTGAGCAAATTGCCGCCTGGCCGATGTCGGCGCGCGCATGGCAGCGTATTTTCCTGGGTAATGCTGTCGATGTTGAGCTCGATGGTGCCGGACGCATCCTGGTCGCGCCGGAATTGCGCGCAGCAGCAGGTTTGTCAAAAGAAGTGATGTTGCTCGGTATGGGCAGTCATTTCGAAATCTGGGATGCGGCCAAGCTGGCCGAAAACGAGTCGCAGGCGGTTGAAAGCGGCATGCCTGATGTATTGAACAATTTTTCTTTCTGAGCAGTGATGACTTTAGACGTAGTGGCCGAATTCCAGCACCGTACCGTGCTGCTGGACGAAGCGATCGAAGCGCTGGCGCTCGATGGTGTGCGTGCTGACGGCGTGTATGTCGACGGCACCTTCGGTCGCGGCGGGCATAGCCGCAAACTGCTGGAGCAGCTCGGACCGAACGGTCGGCTGATCGCGTTTGACAAGGATTTGACGGCGATCGCGAATGCACAAACGATCACAGATCCGCGCTTTGAAATCGTGCATGAAAGTTTTGCAACCCTGGGCGCCACGTTGGCAGCGCGCGGCATCACCCAGGTCGATGGCGTGCTGCTGGACTTGGGCATCTCATCACCACAGGTCGACGATGCCTCGCGCGGATTCAGCTTCCGTGCCGACGGTCCGCTCGACATGCGCATGGACACGACCCGCGGCCTGTCGGCAGCGGAATGGCTGGCCACAGAAACCGCAGAAATACTCGAGAAAGTGATAAGGAATTATGGGGAAGAACGGTTTGCTTTTCAGATTGCAAAGGCGATTGTTGCTCGCCGGGCAGTCGAGCCAATTTCAAGCACACGACAGCTTGCCGCGATCGTGGCATCCACAGTCAAAACCCGCGAAAAAGGCAAGGACCCGGCCACTCGTACCTTTCAGGCTATCCGGATTTTCATCAATCAGGAGCTTGAAGAACTCGAAGTGACGCTGGCGCAGGCTTACGCACATCTGGCGCCGCAGGGCAGGCTCGTGGTGATCAGTTTTCATTCGCTGGAAGATCGCATGGTCAAACAGTTCATGGCGTCCAAGGCGAATGTGCCGCAGCCGGACCGCCGCCTGCCGATACGCGCCGTCGATTTGCCGCAAGCTGAAATGAAACTACTGCTCAAGATGAAACCCTCCGACGCTGAAATCACCGCCAATCCGCGCTCCCGTTCTGCGGTCATGCGCGTGGCTGCGCGTCTGCCGGCACCTGCGTCCCAAGGTGGCATATGAGCGGGCGTATCAATTTTGTCTTCACCGTCATCCTCATGGCCTGCGCCTTGTCGCTCGTGAACGCGCAAGCCCAGGCGCGTCGATTGTTCATCGAACTCGAGCGCGCCCAATCTGCAGCGCGCCACCTTGACGTGGAATGGGCCCAGCTGCAGCTCGACCAGTCGACCCTGGGCAAACATGCACGTATCGAAGAGAATGCCCGGCGCGACCTGAAAATGGTGCCGCTGACAGCAAACCGTACGCAATACCTGTCCGAAGGGGGCAAATAATGCGCGGCGGAACACGTACAGCGGCGGCGCGCGGCATGCAGTTTTCGTCCAGTCCTGTGCTTGACGTCAAATTGCCAGTCTGGCGTTCGCGCCTCGTGCTGTTTTGCCTGTTTGTCGCCTTTGCTGCACTGATCATTCGTGCGCTCTGGCTGCAGGGCATGTCGACCGAATTCCTGCAAAAGCAGGGCGCTTCGCGTTATGCACGCACGCTCGAATTGCCAGCGACACGCGGCAAGATCACCGACCGCAATGGCCAGGTGCTCGCCTCGTCCGTGCCGGTCAAGGCGGTCTGGGCGATTCCGGAAGATGTGCTCGAAGCCACGCCGGAAAAACTGCGCGAACTCGCGCAATTGCTCGAAATGAGCGAAGCGGATCTGCGCAAGAAGCTCGACTCCGATCGCGGCTTCGTCTACCTCAAGCGACAGGTTGAACAGGAAACCTCCGACAAGATCATCAAGCTCGGCATCTCCGGCATCGAAACGCGCAAGGAATACAAACGCTTCTATCCGCTCGGCGACGTCATGGCGCACGTGGTCGGCTTCACGAACGTTGAGGATGCGGGTCAGGAAGGCATTGAACTCGCCTCGCAAAAAGAACTCGCCGGCGTCACAGGCAGCCGCCGCGTGATCAAGGATCGCCTCGGCCGCATCGTCGAGGATATCGAAGCCGTGCGCGAGCCGCATGACGGGCGCGACCTGACCCTGTCCATTGACAGCAAGATCCAGTACATCGCCCATTCCCAGCTCGTCGAAGCCATGGAAAAACACAAGGCCAAGGCCGGCGGCGTGGTCGTGCTTGATGTTCGTACCGGCGAAGTGCTCGCGCTGGCGAATCTGCCGACTTATAACCCGAACGACCGTCACGGCCTGACGGGTGCGCAATTGCGTAACCGAGTACTGACCGACACCTTCGAGCCGGGCTCGACGCTCAAGCCATTTACCGTCGGCCTCGCGCTGGAAACCAAGCACGTCACGCCACAGACCGTATTTCAGACAGCTGGTCGAATGACGATCGGCACAGCCACCATCGGCGACGCGCACGGTCATGGTCAGCTGACGGTCGCGCAGATTATCGAAAAGTCGTCCAATATCGGCACCGCGAAAATCGCGCTGCAATTGCAGCCGCAGGAAATGTGGGACATGTTCACCACCGTCGGCTTCGGTACGCAGCCGAAATTCGGCTTTCCCGGTGCCGTTGCAGGGCGTTTGCGGCCGTATAAATCATGGCGCCCGATCGAGCAGGCGACGATGAGTTATGGTCATGGTATTTCCGTATCCTTGATCCAGCTGGCGCGCGCCTACATGGTCTATGCCCGCGATGGCGACATCATTCCCCTGTCATTCCAGCGTCTCGACCAGCCGCCGGTCGGCCAGCGCGTCGTCAGCGAAAAGACCGCGCGTGAAATGCGCGCCATGCTGGAAATGGTCACCAGCCCGACCGGTACTGCACCGAAGGCGCAGGTGCCGAGTTACCGCGTGGCCGGTAAGACCGGTACGGCGCACAAGGTCGAGCACGGCAAATACGTCAATAAATACGTCGCGTCTTTCGTCGGTTTTGCACCTGCCTCGAATCCTCGCATTATCATCGCGGTGATGGTCGATGAGCCGACCAATGGCATGCATTACGGCGGCGATGTCGCCGCGCCGATTTTTTCGACGGTCGCAGCGAACGCCTTGCGTTCAATGAACGTGGCACCGGATTCATCGATCACGAACATCATCATCCCGACCGACGGCGTCAAGGAGAGCATGTGATGATGCGCGATAAACTGGCCGACATCATCGCCTGGCTGCAAGCCAACGCCACCGGAACGCAGCTGACATCAGACTCGCGCACGCTGGCTGCCGGGGAGGTCTTTGTCGCCTGTCCGGGTGCGGGCAATGATGGCCGGCGCTACATCGCCGACGCGATTGAAAAGCAGGCTCGCGCCGTCATTTATGAAGCTGAGGGTTTCAGCTGGGACGCGTCCTGGGATGTGCCGCATCTTGCCGTGACTGGCTTGAAAGAACTCGCTGGTCCAGTCGCCCATGCTTACTATGCCCAGCCAGATCAATCCATGTTCACCGTGGCCGTCACTGGCACGAATGGCAAGACTTCCTGCACCCAATGGCTGGGCCATGCCCTATCGCGCCTGGGAAGCGTGACCGCAGTCGTCGGCACGCTCGGTGTGGGCGTTTTCCGCAAGGGTGAGCATGCGGGATTTAGCAGCACCGGCTACACCACGCCAGACGCAACGCTGCTGCAGCGTGAGCTGGCGCGACTGCGTGACGCGGGCGTAAAGGCGATGGCCATTGAAGCTTCATCGATCGGCCTCGAGCAGCAGCGCATGCGCGGCATGCATGTCGACGTCGCGCTGTTTACCAACCTGACGCGCGACCATCTCGATTATCACCACGACATGGACGCCTATGAAGCGGCCAAGACCATCCTGTTTGACTGGCCCGGCTTGCGTCGTGCGGTCATCAATCTCGACGATCCTGCCGGCCTGCGTCTGCTCGAACGTCTGCGCACGCAGGCGCCAAATGTGGCCGTCACCGCTTATTCGATCAAGGGCGCGACGTTCGACGGCATGCCTGTATTGAATGCGCGCGATGTGCGCACCAGCCATGCCGGCACGGTCTTTCATCTCGATGCGCCGGCCGGTTCGGTCAATGTCAAAACGCGCCTGATCGGTGACTTCAATGTCAGCAATGTGCTGGGCGTGATCGCTGTCTTGCTGGCCAGGGGTGAGAGCTTGCGCGACGCGGTCGCGGCCGTCGAAGCGCTCCATTCCGTCCCCGGACGCATGCAGCAACTCGGTGGGCAGGAAGCGCCGCTGGTCGTGATCGATTATGCCCACACGCCCGATGCCCTCGAAAAGACCCTCGCCACCTTGCGTAAGGTGGCACAGGATCGCGGCGGCAAATTGTGGTGCGTGTTCGGCTGCGGCGGTGACCGCGATCCGGGCAAGCGCGCGCAAATGGGCGCGATTTCGCAGGCGGCCGACCACGTCGTCGTCACCAGCGATAATCCGCGCAGCGAAGACATCGCCGGCATCATTGCGCAAATCGTCGCCGGCATGGATGCCACTAAAGCACCGCATGTCGCGCTCGAAGACCGCGCCGGCGCCATCCTCTGGGCAGTGCGTCATGCGGCACGCGCCGATGTCGTCTTGTTGGCCGGCAAAGGCCACGAGACGCATCAGGAAATCAAGGGCAAAAAATTACCGTTTCAAGATGCTGAACATGCAGCCATTGCGCTGGCGACCCGAGTGTCAACGAAGGGAGGGCATTGATGCAATCCTCTTTATTTGAACTCGCGCCGTGGCTCAAGGACGCCATGGTCAGCGGCGCAGCCGGCTTCGATGGCGTCTCCACAGACAGTCGCGCCGTCATGCCCGGCAATCTCTTCGTTGCCTTGCGCGGCGAGCATTTCGATGCGCATGATTTTATTGACGAGGTCGTCACGCGCGGCGCCGTCGCTGTGGTCGTCGAACAATTACCGGCTAGCGCCGTGCCAGCCTTGGTCGTACCCGATACGCGCATCGCCCTTGGCGAGATCGCGCGATTCTGGCGTGATCGTTTCACCATGCCCGTCATTGGCGTCACCGGCAGCAATGGCAAGACCACGGTCAAGGAAATGATCGCCGCGATTCTGACCGCGGCCTTTGGTGAGAACACGATCGCCACCCGTGGCAATCTGAATAACGATATCGGTGTGCCCTTGACGGTCTTGCGCCTCAATGAGGTCTGCCGCGCGGCTGTGATCGAGCTCGGTATGAACCATCCCGGCGAGATCGCCGTGCTGGCACAAATCGCCCAGCCAACTGTCGCGCTGGTCAACAATGCGCAGCGCGAGCATCAGGAATTCATGGCCAGCGTCGCCGCCGTGGCCGCTGAAAATGGCGCCGTGCTGAGCGCGCTGGCGGATGATGGCATTGCCGTGTTTCCAGCCGATGAAGAATTCACGCCGCTGTGGCGTAGTCTGAGCGGATCGCGCAAGACACTGACCTTCGGCTTTTCCAATGATGCCGACGTCAGCTGCAGCCATGCCCCGAATGCGTTTGGCAGTGAACTTCAGGTCAGCGCCGCTGCTGAAAAATTCAGCATCAGCCTGGCGGCTGCCGGCGTCCACAATGTGCGCAATGCGCTCGCTGCGATTGCCTGCACGCTGGCCATCGGTATCGACATCGAAGCGATCCGTCGTGGCCTGCAGGCATTCGCGCCGGTCAGTGGCCGCCTACAACGCAAGACCGCGCGCATCGGTGCCTGTGTGATCGACGATACCTACAATGCCAATCCGGATTCAGTGCGCGCCGCCATCGATGTGCTACAGCAGGCGTCCACGCCGCGCGTGCTGGTGCTGGGCGATATGGGCGAAGTCGGCGCGGATGGTCCTGCCTATCACCGCGAGATCGGCGCTTATGCGCATGCCAGCGGCATTGAACATTTATTCACGCTGGGTACCTTGGCCGCCGATGCCAGTGCGGCCTTTGGCGATTCAGCGCGGCATTTCGACGCGCTGCAGGATTTGCTGCAAGCCCTTGATGAACTGCTCACGCCGCAAGCCACCGTGCTGATCAAGGGTTCGCGCTTCATGAAGATGGAGCGCGTGGTGCGCCACTTAATACAAGAACATTCGCAAGACAATTCACAGGAAATACATTAAATGTTGCTCTGGTTAGCCCAATATCTCAAAGACGACTACGGTTGGATGCGGGTATTCACGTTCATTACTTTCCGCGCCGTGTTCGCGACGCTGACCGCGCTGGCAATCGGCCTGTTGGCCGGTCCCGCTGTGATCCGCATGCTCACGCGTCTGAAAGTCGGGCAGGCAGTGCGTCAGGATGGACCGCAAACGCATCTCATCAAAGGCGGTACGCCTACCATGGGTGGCTTGCTGATCCTGATTTCCATCGCGATTTCGGCCTTGCTGTGGGGTGACTGGAGTAATCGCTTCATCTGGGTCGTGCTGGTCGTGACCCTGGGCTATGGCGCAGTCGGCTGGGTCGATGATTACCGCAAGGTCGTCTACAAGGACCCTGAAGGCATGCGCTCGCGTGAGAAATTCTTCTGGCAGTCCTTGATCGGTATCGTCGCGGCTTGCTATCTGGCCTTCTCGGTGTCGGCACCGTCCACCAGCGGTGTCTGGCAATTGTTTTCAGCTTGGGTGCAGTCCGGCTTCAGCATGGATTTACCACCAAAAGCAGATTTGCTCGTACCGTTCTTCAAGAGCGTCACCTATCCGCTGGGCGTATGGGGTTTTATCGTCCTGACGTATCTGGTCATTGTCGGCACCAGCAATGCCGTCAATTTCACCGATGGCCTCGATGGTCTGGCGATCATGCCGATCGTAATGGTGGGCAGCGCCCTTGGTCTGTTCGCATACCTGACTGGCAGTGTGACCTATGCAAAATACCTGTTGATTCCGCACATCCCGGGCGCTGGTGAACTCTTGATTTTCTGCGGCGCGATGGCTGGAGCGGGGCTGGCCTTCCTGTGGTTTAACGCGCATCCGGCACAAGTCTTCATGGGTGACGCCGGTGCGCTCGCGCTCGGTGGCGCGCTCGGCACCATCGCTGTGATCGTGCGTCAGGAAATCGTGTTGTTCATCATGGGTGGCATTTTCGTCGCTGAGACGCTGTCCGTAATGATGCAGGTCACCTGGTTCAAGTACACGAAAAAGCGCTACGGCACTGGCCGGCGTATTTTCCTGATGGCGCCGCTGCACCACCATTTCGAACAAAAAGGCTGGAAAGAAACGCAGGTCGTGGTTCGCTTCTGGATCATTACCATGATGCTCGTATTATTTGGTCTGTCATCCCTGAAGCTACGGTAATTACGCAATGTCGCTCATGAACTATCAAGGCAAACATGTTCTGGTCCTCGGGCTCGGTGAATCCGGCCTGGCGATGGTGCACTGGCTCGCGCGCTGCGGCGCGCGCCTGCGCGTGGCGGACACGCGCGTCGTGCCGCCGGGACTGGATGCCTTGAAGGTCGCCTTGCCGGATGTGGAATTCATCGGCGGCGAATTTGCCGCGAGCCTGCTCGACGGTATCGACCTCGTCGCCGTCAGCCCGGGCTTGGCGCCGGCGCGTGAACTCGCCGCGATCATGCCGGTCGCCGAGGAACAAAATATCCCCGTCTGGGGCGAGATCGAACTTTTCGCGCAGGCGCTCAAGGCGCTGAAAGAAGAGCGCGGCTATGCGCCAAAAGTCATCGCCATCACTGGCACAAACGGCAAGACCACCGTCACCAGCCTGACCGGATTGCTGTGCCAGCGCGCCGGTCTCAGCGTGCAGGTCGCCGGCAATATCAGCCCTGCTGCGCTCGATGTCTTGAGCGCGATGCTGGATGCGGACAGCCTGCCGCAAGTCTGGGTGCTTGAGCTGTCGAGCTTCCAGCTGCATACGACATTCAGTCTGGAAGCCGATGTCGCGACTGTTTTAAACCTCACTGAAGATCATCTCGACTGGCATGGCGACATGGCCGCTTACGCTGCGGACAAGGCGCGCATCTTTGGCGCGAATACGATCCATGTGCTCAATCGCGATGATGCCGGTGTGATGCAGATGGCTTCCGCTTTGGCGACCGTCGTCAGCTTCGGCGCGGATGAGCCGGAACTTGCGAATTGCTTCGGCCTGCTCGATGAAAACGGCATGCTGTGGCTGGCGCAGTCGCTTGCGCTCGAAGAAGAGCAGCAGAAAAAACGCCGCAGTAAAAAAGGCGCGGTCGAATTGCCGGAAGTCGCGATCACGCGCCTGATGCCGGCCGACGCCCTGAAAATCCGCGGTCGCCACAACGCGCTCAATGCCTTGGCCGCGCTGGCCTTGTGCCGCGCTATTGGCTTGCCACTGGCGCCGTTGCTGCATGGCTTGCGCGAGTACCATGGCGAACCGCATCGCGTCGAGTTGGTCAATACTATCGATGAAGTTGAATATTACGACGACAGCAAAGGCACGAATGTCGGCGCCACAGTCGCCGCACTGACTGGTCTTGGTCCTCAGAATAATGAGGCCAGCGCCAAACACCTGCTGCTGATCGCTGGCGGTGACGGCAAGGGCCAGGACTTCACGCCCCTGGCCGACCCGGTTGCAAAATATGTGCGCGCCGTATTTTTGATCGGCCGCGATGCCGACGCCATCCGCAATGCATTGGCGCAAACGGGAGCGGAACTGGTCGCCTGCGCGACCTTGGCGCTCGCAGTGCAAGAGGCCAGTTCGCGCGCCGTCAGCGGCGACTTCGTATTGCTGTCGCCTGCCTGCGCCAGCCTCGACATGTTCAAAAATTATGTCCATCGCGCCGAAGTGTTCATCGACGCAGTTACCGAAATTGCGCTTGCGCGCGGGGTGATCGCATGAAGTTCATCGCCAATCTCCGTCTGCCGTTTTCCTTTGGCCGTTCGTCCAACCCTGCTCCTACGCGCGTGCAACGTTCGACCATGATGGAATACGACCAGCCACTGGTCTGGGTCATCCTGCTGCTGATGCTGTTCGGGATGGTGATGGTGTATTCGGCCTCGATCTCGCTGCCGGATTCGTCAAAATACGCGACTTACAAGCCTTCGCATTTCCTGATGCGTCAGGCGATGTTTGTCGGCGTCTCCATCCTCGCAGCGCTGGTGATCGTGCGCATCAAGATCGAATCCTGGCAGCGCTGGGCGCCTTACCTGTTTGTCGGCACGCTCGTCTTGCTGGCGCTGGTGCTGGTGCCAGGCGTGGGTAAGGGTGTCAATGGCGCCAAACGCTGGCTCTCGTTCAAGGTTTTCAATCTGCAGCCGTCCGAATTGATGAAGCTGTTCATGGTCCTGTACGCCGCCGATTACACCGTGCGCAAACAGGAATACATGCATAAGCTGACCAAGGGCTTTTTGCCCATGGTCGGCGCGGTCGGTGCGGTCGGCCTGTTCCTGCTGCTTGAGCCAGACCTTGGCGCCTTCGGCGTGATCGTCTGCATCGCCATGGGCATCCTGTTTTTGGGCGGGATCAATGGCATCTGGTTTGGCGGCATCGGCGCGACGCTGGTCGGCCTGTTCAGCCTCGTCATCATGCTCTCGCCATGGCGGCGCGAACGTATCTTCGCTTACCTCAATCCCTGGGTCGAAGAAAATGCGCTCGGCAAGGCTTACCAGTTATCGCATTCACTGATCGCTTTCGGACGCGGCGAGTTATTTGGCGTGGGCCTCGGCGGCAGCGTTGAAAAACTCCATTATCTGCCGGAAGCACATACCGACTTTTTGCTAGCCGTGATCGGCGAAGAGCTCGGCTTTGTCGGTGTGCTCGTAGTCGTGCTGATGTTTTACTGGATCGTCAAGCGCGCCTTCGAAATCGGCCGTCAGGCCATCGCCATGGACTTGACCTTCGCTGGCCTGACCGCGAAAGGCATCGGCATCTGGATCGGGGTACAGACCTTCATCAACATGGGCGTGAACCTCGGCCTTTTGCCGACCAAGGGATTGACTTTGCCATTGATGAGTTACGGTGGCTCGGGCGTGCTGATCAATTGCGCCGGCCTGGCGATTTTGCTGCGCATTGATTATGAAAACCGTCTGCGCATGCGCAGGGGGAGTCGCTGATGCAGATCGCTAAAATCAATAAGCGCCTGCTGATCATGGCGGCTGGCACTGGTGGACATATCTTTCCAGGTCTCGCGATCGCGCGCACGATGCGCGAACGCGGCTGGCAGGTTAGCTGGCTCGGCACGCGCCACGGCATGGAACAGAGCATCGTGCCGCCACAGCGCATCGAGCTTGATGCGATTGATTTTTCCGGGGTGCGCGGCAAAGGTCTCGCGCATACCTTGCAAGGCATGCTCAAGCTGCTGCGGGCTTTCGGTACCTGTTTTTCGATCATCGGCAAACGTCAACCCGATGTCGTGCTCGGCATGGGTGGTTATGTTACGGTGCCGGGCGGCCTGATGGCGCGTTTGCGCGGCGTGCCGCTGGCGCTCGTGAATGCCGATGCGGCGCTGCTGTTGTCGAACAAGACCCTCGCGCCGGTCGCGCAGCGTGTGTTGTTTGGCTTGCCTGGAAAATTTGCTCATGCGGGTGGCAAGACGCTCGTTACTGGCAATCCAGTACGAGAAGAAATCCTCGCGCTGCCTGTGCCGGCCGAACGTTATGCGGCGCATGCGGGACCGCTGCGACTGCTGATCGTCGGTGGCAGTCTTGGCGCAAAAGCCTTGAACGAATGCCTGCCGGCGGCGCTCGCGCTGATCCCTGAAGCCCAGCGTCCGGTCGTCGTGCATCAGTCCGGAAAACAGCACATCGAGGCCTTGCGGAGCGCGTATACTAGTGCCCGCGTCAATGCGGAAGTGGTGGACTTTATTAATGACATGCCGCGTCGTTATGCCGATGCCGATCTGGTGATCTGCCGTGCCGGCGCGATCACGGTGTCCGAGTTGACGGCTGCAGGCGTGGCAAGCTTGCTGGTGCCACTTATGGTGTCGACGACTTCACATCAACGCGACAATGCAGCGTGGATGCACAGCCAGAACGCTGCCATCCATCTGCCGCAAACGGAATTGACGGCGCCGCTGTTGGCCGCAAGGCTGCAGGCGATCAGTCGTGCGGATTGCCTGGCGATGGCGGAAGCTGCCTATGCAGTCGGACAGCGGCAGGCAAATGAAACGATCGCCAATATTTTGGAAGAACTGGCAGGCAGCAAGACATGAAGCATCGCGTAAAAAATATCCATTTCGTCGGCATCGGCGGCAGCGGCATGAGTCCGATCGCCGAAGTGCTGCTCAATCTCGGCTATACGGTCTCCGGCTCCGATATCGGCAGCAATGTCGCGACTAAACGTCTGATCGAACTCGGCGCCGACGTCAAGCTCGGCCATGCTGCGGCCCACGTCGACAGCGCCGACGTCGTCGTGACTTCCACCGCAGTCAAGGCCGATAATCCCGAAGTCATCGCTGCGCGTGGGCGCCACATTCCGGTCGTGCCGCGCGCGATCATGCTGGGTGAGTTGATGCGCCTGAAGCGCGGCATCGCTATCGCCGGAACCCACGGCAAGACCACCACCACCAGTCTCGTCGCCAGCGTGCTCGCTGAAGGCGGACTCGATCCGACCTTTGTCATCGGTGGCCGTCTTACCAGCGCCGGCGCGAATGCGCGCGTAGGCGCAGGCGACTTCATCGTGGCCGAAGCCGACGAATCGGACGCTTCATTTCTGAGCCTGTCACCGGTGATCGAAGTCATCACGAATATCGATGCCGATCACATGGAGACTTACGACCACAGCTTCGCCAAGCTCAAGCAAGCCTTCATTGAATTCACGCAGCGCCTGCCGTTTTATGGTCTTGCGGTGGTCTGTCTCGATGACAAAAATGTGCGCGATATCATGCCCTTCATCGCCAAGCCACTCCTGACTTACGGCTTCCATGAAGAAGCCCAGGTGCGCGCCATTGATGCCGTCGCCATCGATGGCTTCATGCAGTTCACCGTCATCCAGAAGGGCTACGCGCCGCTGCCCGTGCGCCTGAACCAGCCCGGCATGCATAATGTACAAAACGCCTGCGCCGCCATCGCGATTGCGCGTGAACTGGGCGTAGCCGATACGGCGACCCAGTCAGCGCTGGCAGGCTTTTCCGGTGTTGGCCGGCGTTTCACGCGCCACGGTGAAGTCGCGATTCCCGCAAGGGATGGACGTGCTGCAGGCAGCTTCGCGCTGGTCGACGATTACGGTCACCATCCGGTCGAAACCGCGGCCACCCTGGCTGCGGCCCGCGGTGCTTATCCCGGACGCCGTCTGGTGCTGGCTTTCCAGCCGCATCGTTACACGCGTACGCGCGACCTGTTTGAAGATTTCGTCAAGGTTCTGTCGAGCGCCGATGCGCTGGTGCTGGCAGAAATCTACGCCGCTGGCGAAGCACCGATCGTCGCCGCTGACGGCCGGGCCTTGGCACATGCCTTGCGTGTCGTCGGTAAGGTTGATCCGGTCTTCGTTGAAGACATCAGCGACATGCCGGACGCGATCCGCAATATGGTGCGCGATGGCGATGTAGTGATCACGATGGGTGCTGGTTCGATCAGCGCAGTCGCCGGTAAATTATCGGCGCAGGAAAAATCATGAGCGATATGACGATGAATCAATTTGGCAAAGTAGGTGTGCTGTTTGGTGGTCGTTCCGCCGAGCGCGAAGTTTCGATCATGTCCGGCACCGGCGTACTGGCGGCACTGAAGAGCAAGGGCATCGACGCCCATGCCTTCGATCCTGCCGAGCGCAGCCTGGCTGAACTCGCCGCGGAAAAATTCGATCGCGTCTTCATCGCTCTGCATGGCCGCTTCGGTGAAGACGGCAGCTTGCAGGGCGTGCTTGAGCAGCTCGGTATTCCTTACACGGGCTCTGGCGTGATGGCTTCGGCCATTGCCATGGACAAGCTGATGAGCAAACGCGTCTGGCAGAGCGATGGCTTGCCGACGCCGCGCTTTTTGAGCATCGACGCTGATGCCACGCCTGAACAGCTGTCGCAGGTGCCGGACCGGCTCGGCCTGCCTTTGATGCTGAAGGCGCCGCATGAAGGTTCGTCCATCGGCATCAGCAAAGTCAGCGCCTATGCCGACATGGAGGCCGGTTTTGCGGAATGTGCGAAATACGATGCTGTCGTGTTGGCCGAAGAATTCATTACCGGTCGCGAACTGACCGTGCCGGTACTGGGCGCAAGTCGGCATGTGCGCGCCTTGCCCATCGTCGAGATCCGTGCACCACAGGGTAATTACGACTACGAACATAAATACTTTAGCGATGCGACCGAATATCTGTGTCCCGCACCGCTGGACGCTGCGCTGACGGCGCGTATCCAGCAGCTGGCTGTGCGCGCATTCAATGCCCTGGGCAGCACCGGCTGGGCGCGCGTCGACTTCATGCTGCGCGAATCGGATAATGAACCCTTCCTGCTGGAGATTAATCCCTCACCGGGCATGACCAGTCATTCGCTCGTGCCGATGTCGGCCAAGGCGATCGGCATCAGCTATGAAGATCTGTGTGTTGAAATTCTCGGCATGGCGGCTTTGCATCTGTCGCAGGGTCAGGCCTGAGATCATGATGAGTGGAGCACGATAAGCGATGTGGCAAGACACAAAAATGTTGAACGCGACCGCCAATGCCCTGTTCGGCCTGGTCGTGGCGGCATTGCTGTGCGCCGGCATCTGGTGGCTGGGCCAGCGGCCGATGTTTACGCTGCGGCAGATTCGCATCGAAGGCGCAGCCGATGTGCAGCTGCGGCGCGTGAATCAGGCGACGGTACGCAGTAGTGCGCTGCCGCGTATCAAGGGTAATTTTTTCACTGCAGATCTCGATGCAGTGCGCCAGGCATTTGAAGCCGTACCGTGGGTACGCAAGGCCGTCGTGCGGCGCGAATGGCCGAACCAGCTGATCGTGGCGCTGGAAGAACATGCGCCCATGGCAACCTGGGGTGAAGACGGCAGATTATTGTCCGAGAAGGGCGATGTATTCACTGCCAATCTCGATGAAGCTGAAGAGGATGGCGACCTGCCTGCATTTGGCGGGCCGCCCGGCAGCGAGAAGGAAGTCATGGCACGTTTCAGTGAATTGCAGGGATGGTTTGGCCCGGCCAATCTGGTGCCGAGCGGGGTGCAGCTGTCGGATCGATATGCCTGGTCAGTGACGATGGAAAATGGCATGGTCGTTGAACTCGGGCGTGAGCAGGACAAGACGACCCTGCGTAACCGTGTCGACCGGCTCATCGCGATTTACCCGCAATTGGCGTCACGACTGCAGGGCCGTATTGAAAGCGTGGATATGCGTTATCCGAATGGTTTGGCACTGAAGGCCAGTGGCTTGGTCTCCTCGCTGAACTCTCAAAAGAACAGCAAAAAAAAGTAAGCGGAACGATATGACAAAAGATGTGAAAAACTTAATCGTCGGTCTTGATATCGGCACCTCGAAAGTGGTCGCAGTCGTGGCCGAAGTGATGCCCAATGGGCGCCATGAGGTGATCGGTCTTGGTCAGGCCGAATCGAAGGGCCTGAAGAAGGGCGTCGTGGTCAATATCGAGGCCACCGTCGAATCGATCCAGCGCGCCCTCGAAGAAGCCGAGCTGATGGCCGACTGCAAGATCCGCAACGTCTATACCGGCATCGCCGGCAGTCATATCCGCAGCTTCAATTCCAGCGGCATGGTCGCCATCAAGGACAAGGAAGTCACCGCTACCGACGTGGCGCGCGTGATCGAGACGGCCAAGGCCGTCAATATCCCGACCGATCAGCAGCTGCTGCACACGGTGCCGCAGGAATTCATCGTCGACAGCCAGGATGATGTGCGTGAGCCGATCGGCATGAGCGGCATCCGCCTCGAAGTGAAGGTGCATATCGTCACCGGCGCGGTGTCGGCGGTACAGAATATCGTCAAATGCATACGCCGCTGCGGGCTTGAAGTCTCGGACCTGATCCTGCAGCCGATGGCGTCAGCCGATGCGGTGCTCACGGCAGATGAAAAGGAACTTGGCGTGGTCCTCATTGACATCGGCGGCGGCACCACTGACGTGGCGGTGTTCACTGAGGGCGCGATTCGTCATACGGCCGTGATCCCGATCGCAGGCGACCAGATCACCAATGACATCGCCATGGCCTTGCGTACACCGACATCGGAAGCGGAAGAAATCAAGCTGCGTTACGGCGTAGCCAAACAGGTATTGGCTGATCCTTCCGACTCGCTGGAAGTTCCAGGTTTAGGCGACCGTACTTCACGTACGCTGTCACGTCAGGCGCTGGCAGCAGTGATCGAGCCACGCGTCGAAGAGCTGTTTGCGCTGGTGCTGCAGGTCGTGCGCGAATCAGGCTACGAAGAAGTTTTATCGAGCGGCGTGGTGCTTACCGGCGGTTCTGCCATGATGCCCGGGATGGCGGAACTCGCAGAAGACATTTTTTTGAAGCCTGCGCGCATAGGAACACCAGAATATAGTGGTCAATTAGCTGACGTAGTGCGCAGTCCACGTTATGCTACGGTGTTGGGATTATTGTTAGAAGCAAAGAAGCAGTATTTGCGCGGTCATATCGTCACGCGACAGGATGGATCGGTCAAGGCGGTATGGCAAAGAATGAAGGAATGGGTGCTCGGTAATTTCTGAAAATGATCAGTAAGAACAAGGCCTCACGCGCTGTCCTTAATCAGAAGTATGAAGAATTTAAACTTCCGGGCAAGGCCGCACAGTAGCACAGAATTAGTACTAAAGTCGTAGAAATTGAGTAGCGCAAAATAAGTAGCCGAACATGCATCAAGAATAAGCAGCAAATACGCAGCACAGTACGCAGCAAAGAATTAGCAGCAAAAATGAGCAGTACCAAAAAAATTAAATTAAATTTGAATTCACCCGCAGTTAGCAGTGGCTAGGTGTCACATCGCGTGATGCCTAGCCACTGAAAACTGTATTACTTTAGGAGTAGTCATGGAAATCGATCTGCTTGATAACGCATCCCTCGGCACCATCATTAAAGTCGTCGGCGTCGGCGGCGCCGGAGGCAATGCGGTACAACACATGATCAACAAAGGTGTCTCAGGCGTCGAATTCATCGCCGCAAATACAGATGCCCAGGCTTTGCTGATGTCGAAGGCGCATAACATCATCCAGATCGGTGAGACTGGCCTTGGCGCCGGGATGAAGCCATCCGTAGGTCGCCAGCTCGCGGAAGAATCGCGCAGCCGTATCGAAGACGCATTGCGCGGCGCGCACATGGTTTTTATTGCGGCAGGCATGGGCGGCGGTACCGGTACTGGCGCAGCACCGATCGTGGCGCAGATCGCCAAGGAAATGGGCGCGCTGACGGTCGCTGTCGTCTCCAAGCCATTCTCCTACGAAGGCAAGAAGTGCATGGACATCGCCGATGAAGGCCTCGAGGCTTTGTCGCAGCATGTCGATTCGCTCATCATCATCCTCAATGAAAAGCTCGAAGACATCTACGAAGATGACAGCATGATCGAATGGCTGCAGCACGCCGACGATGTTCTCAACAATGCCGTCGCCGGTATTGCCGAGATCATCAATGTGCCTGGTCATATCAACGTCGACTTCAATGACGTCAAAACGATCATGGGCGAGCAGGGCAAGGCCATGATGGGTACAGCGACTGCGTCCGGCGTGGACCGTGCGCGTATCGCCGCCGAGCAGGCCGTGGCTTCGCCGCTGCTCGACGGTATCGACCTGTCCGGCGCGCGCGGCGTGCTGGTCAACGTCACTGCCAGCCGCAGCCTGAAGGGTAAGGAAATCAAGGAAGTCATGTCGACCGTGCGCGCTTTCGCCGCACCAGACGCATCGATCGCGCAAGGTATCGCTTACGACGACACGATGGGCGACGACATCCGCGTGACCGTAGTGGCGACTGGCCTGGGCCGTTCGCGCGCGACAGTGCAGCTGGTGCAGACACCGATGCTGCGTACCGGCACCCACAATGAGCCGATCATGGCGCATAGTGGCATGCAGCAGAATGGCGCACCGCAAATGGCCAGTGGCATGACTGGTATGGGCGGCATGAACGGTATGAAGGCGCCAGCAGTATGGCGTCGCGAGTCGGCATCCGACACCGTGCGCGCGCTCGAAAAGAACGGTATGGAGACTTACGACATTCCGGCATTTTTGCGCAAGCAGGCTGACTAATAGACTGTTAGTGGCAGTGTCACTGCCAAAGTTCCCGGCTGCAGGATTGAAGGGAACAAGGCATACTGCGGTCTGTACGCCGCGTCTTGGCGACGCGGCGTTTTTTTTCGACTTTTTTTAAAGGAATCCCCTCATGACCATCAAGATTGGCGATCACCTGCCTGCAGGTACCCTGGCTGAATTTATTGAAGTCGAATCTGCCGGCTGCGCACTCGGCCCGAACAAGTTCGATGTCGCAGAAATTACGAAGGGCAAAAAGATCGCGATCTTCGGCCTGCCGGGCGCTTTTACACCAACGTGTTCGGCCAAACATGTGCCGGGTTATGTGGCGCATGCGCCTGAACTGCATGCCAAAGGCGTCGATGAAATCTGGTGCATCTCAGTCAATGATGCCTTTGTGATGGGTGCATGGGGACGTGACCAGAAATCCACCGGTGTAGTGCGCATGATGGCTGACGGTAGTGCTGAATTCAGCACGGCGCTCGGACTCGAGGCCGATTTCACTGCCCACGGCATGGGCATGCGCTCGCGCCGTTATTCCATGGTGGTCGACAATGGCATCGTCACACAATTGAATATCGAAGCCGCGGGTAAATTCGAAGTCTCGACAGCGGAAGCGATGCTCGCCCAGTTGGGCTGAAAGCCAACATGCTGAAACAGCGCACAGTCAAAAAAGTCGTTCGCACGGTCGGCGTCGGTCTGCATTCCGGCACCAAGGTCACGCTCACCCTGAGTCCGGCTGCGCCTGACACAGGTATCGTGTTTCGCCGCGTCGATCTCGTGCCGCCGGTCGAATTGCCGGCCACGGCGATCGGCATAGGCGACACGCGTATGGCGTCGACGCTGGACCGTGACGGCGTCAAGGTGTCGACTGTCGAACACCTGATGTCGGCTTGCGCTGGACTCGGCATTGATAACCTGATCGTCGATCTCACAGCCGAGGAAATCCCCATCATGGATGGCTCGGCATCGTCCTTCGTTTATCTGTTGCAGCAGGCGGGCTTGCAGGAGCAGGAGGCGGCAAAGAAATTCATTCGCCTGCTGCGTCCGGTCGAAGTACGTGAAGGCACGGGCGACGCGGAAAAATGGGCGCGGCTGGAACCGTATGACGGCTTCAAGTTGAAATTTTTCATCGAATTCAAGCATCCGGCCGTTGACGGTACGGGGCAGAATGCCGAAGTTGATTTCGCCTTCGAATCGTATGTGAAGGAAATTGCGCGCGCGCGCACCTTCGGCTTCATGCAGGATGTGGAAATGTTGCGCGGCATTGGTCTTGCGCGCGGCGGTTCACTCGAGAATGCGATCGTAATGGATGAATATCGCATCCTCAATCCCGATGGTCTACGCTACGACAATGAATTCGTGCGCCATAAAATTCTCGACGCGATCGGCGACCTGTATCTGGTCGGCCATCCACTGCTGGCCAGTTATGTCGCGCACAAGTCCGGCCACGGCATGAATAATCTCTTGCTGCGCGCCTTGCTGCAGCAGCCGGATGCGTATGAAATCGTCAGTTTTACGGCGAAACAAGATGCCGAATATGGCTATATTGGTCAAGTCGCGCAGGAGTGGGCACTGAACTGATCAGACCTTGCGGTGACGCTGGACTAGCGCCTCAAGCGCGGCCACCAAAGTCGCATTACGTTTGGTTTTTTCAAGCGTATTACCGAGCTCGGCCAATGCCGATAATGCCCGGACAGGTAGTACCGCTTGTTTGGGCAAGATGACTTTTTGTAATCCAGCACTGACTTGCACTTTCAGCCGGACTGCATTAACCTGCCAGCCGCGCTGAAGTAATGCTGATTGCAATTTTGGCAACTGTTGTTTGAGGCGTGAGGCCAGTGCTGCATTGGGCGTGGACAGAACCAGCTGCGCTGATTCGAACTGGACGATGGCACAGGCGTCGAACATCGCCGGTAGCAGTTCCGCGCAATCTTTTTGCAGGCTGGCCATACGCATTGCGGTCGGCAAAAGAGCCGCCATTTTATCGTCGCCGCGCAGGAAATCAGCCGCTCCCTTGGTCGTTTGCGGCCGGCGCCCGGCAGATCGTGCGGGCGTGAAGTTATTGAGACGTTGCATCACGAGACCTTATCACACCTGATCAGGATCGAGGTGGTGAGAGTATGCAAGAGTACGCAATAGGATACCAATGCAAATCATTTTGTTGCACCCTCGATTCATGGCGAAGTCGATCAAGCTCGACGGTCGCCATATCGCGATCTTCCTGACGCTGTTTCTGCTTGCCGCCATGCTGCTGGGGATGCTCATGTCCGTGTACATCGTGCGCCATGCAGACGACCTGAAGTTACCGTTCACCCAGACGTCCGCTTCATTTGGCAGCGAAGGTAAAAAAGATAAATTCGTCAAAGAAAACCTGACCGCGATGGCGATCCGGCTCGGTGAAATGCAAGCTCAGCTGATGCGTCTGGATGCGCTCGGTGAACGGGTCCAGGGTCTGGCGGGCGTGAAGCCGGAAGAATTCAATTTCCGCGAAAAGCCGGGGCGTGGCGGTGTCGAATATCGCGCCGAGGGACAATATGCGCCGCGTGCCTTGGGCATGGACGAATTCAAGGCCATGCTGGATGTGCTGGCCGCGGATCTTGAGCTGCGCTCGGATTACCTCAATGTGGTCGAGACCACGCTGATGAACGACAAGCTGCGCACGCGCCAGCTGCCAACGGTACAGCCGGTCGATGTCAGCTACAAGGCGTCCGGTTTCGGCTGGCGCCTCGATCCGTTTTCCGGTCGCCATTCATTTCATGCGGGACTGGATTTTTCCTCGCCCACCGGCACGGCGATCGTGGCTGCTGCCAGCGGCGTCGTTATCGCCGCGGAATACCACAATGAATTCGGCAACATGGTCGAGATCGATCACGGCAACGATATCGTCACGCGTTATGCACATGCGTCGACACTGCTGGTCAAACCCGGCGACATCGTCATTCGCGGTCAGCATGTAGCCAATATCGGATCGACTGGCCGGTCCACAGGCGCACATCTGCATTTCGAGGTGCTGGTCAAGAATGTGCCGCAAAATCCGCAAAAGTTTCTCGATGCTGGCGCGGATCAGGCAAGGCTGGCATCGGCGGCGAAAAAATAAGGATCATTGCGCGTCGCCATTGATTCATGAAGCTTTGTCCCCATATCGTCAGCTGAGTGTGATTCAACGCGTGATAAAATTCGCAATTCAGCCCAAGTCCGACTCGCTGCAGGGCAATCAGGCCAGGCAGCGGGATTTTTCGGCGACTTTTTAGAATACGAGCATGTCATTACTGACCCAGATTTTCGGCAGCCGCAATCAGCGCCTGCTCAAGCAATACCAGAAGACCGTGCGTGAAATCGGTGCACTCGAGCCGGCCATGGAAAAGCTTTCCGACGCCGAACTGCAGGCCAAGACGCCAGCACTGAAGGCACGTTACGCCAACGGTGAGACGCTCGATGCCTTGCTGCCGGAAGCCTTCGCGGTCTGCCGCGAAGCCGGCAAACGCGTGTTGAAAATGCGCCACTTCGATGTCCAGCTGGTCGGCGGCATGGTTCTGCATTACGGCAAAATCGCCGAGATGGGTACCGGCGAAGGCAAGACGCTCATGGCGACCTTGCCCGCTTATCTGAATGCACTGGCCGGCAAAGGCGTGCACGTCATCACCGTCAACGATTACCTCGCCCAGCGCGATGCCGACTGGATGGGCCGCCTGTACGGCTGGCTCGGCATGACGACTGGCGTGAACCTGTCGCAGATGGCGCATGACGTGAAGCAGGCAGCGTATGCGGCCGACATCACCTACGGCACGAATAATGAATTCGGCTTCGACTACCTGCGCGACAACATGGTCTACGATGCCAGCGAACGCGTCCAGCGCAGCCTGAATTTTGGTATCGTCGATGAAGTCGATTCGATCCTGATCGATGAAGCGCGCACACCGCTGATCATTTCCGGCCAGGCTGAGAGCCACACCGACCTGTACCAGAAAATCAATCTGCTGCCGCCAATGCTGACGCTGCAAATCGGTGAAGAAACGCCCGACGGCAAAGGCAAGATCGAAGTCCCCGGCGACTACACCAAGGATGAAAAAGCACATCAGGTCCTGCTGACCGAAGCCGGGCACGACAAGGCCGAGCAGATCCTGACCGGCATGGGTCTGCTGCCGGAAGGCGCATCACTCTATGACGCAGCCAACATCACGCTCGTGCATCATTTGTACGCGGCATTGCGCGCGCATACGCTGTATCACAAGGATCAGCATTACGTCGTCAACGATGATGAAATCGTCATCGTCGATGAATTCACCGGTCGCCTGATGACGGGCCGCCGCTGGTCGGAAGGCTTGCACCAGGCCGTCGAAGCCAAGGAAGGCGTGGCGATCCAGAACGAGAACCAGACGCTGGCCTCGATCACTTTCCAGAATTATTTCCGCATGTACGGCAAGCTTGCCGGCATGACCGGCACGGCCGATACCGAAGCCTACGAATTCCAGGAAATCTACTGCTTGGAGACAGTCGTGATCCCGCAGAACCGGCCAAACCAGCGCAAGGACAGGCAAGATCAGGTCTATAAATCGGCGCAGGAAAAATACCACGCCATGCTCATCGATATCAAGGATTGCTATGAGCGCGGCCAACCGGTATTGGTCGGCACGACTTCGATTGAAAATTCCGAGCTACTGTCAGGAATCCTGACTAAAGCCAAGCTCCCGCACAATGTCCTCAACGCAAAGCAGCATGCGCGCGAAGCGGAAATCATCGCCCAGGCCGGCCGTCCGAAGATGATCACGATCGCCACCAATATGGCCGGTCGCGGTACCGACATCGTTTTGGGTGGCAATGTCGAAAAGCAGATCCAGCTCATCGACGCCGACGCCAGCCTGTCGGACGCTGAAAAACAGCAACGCGCTGAAACGCTGAAGAGCGAATGGCAGTCCCTGCATGACCACGTGGTCAGTGCCGGCGGCCTGCATATCATCGGTACCGAACGCCATGAATCGCGGCGCGTCGATAACCAGCTGCGCGGCCGTGCGGCGCGTCAGGGTGATCCGGGTTCCTCGCGTTTCTATCTTTCGCTCGACGATCCGCTGCTGCGCATTTTTGCCGGCGATCGCGTTCGCGCCATCATGGATCGCCTGAAAATGCCGGAAGGCGAACCAATTGAAGCGGGCATCGTTACGCGCTCAATTGAATCAGCGCAGCGTAAGGTCGAGGCGCGAAATTTCGACGTGCGTAAGCAATTGCTGGAGTACGACGACGTCGCCAATGACCAGCGCAAAGTGATTTACCAGCAGCGTAATGATTTGCTGGAAGCGGCCGAGGTCTCTGACCTGATCGCGTCTTTGCGCACCGGCGTCTATACCGACCTGTTCCATGCGCATGTACCAGCCGAATCGATGGAAGAGCAATGGGACCTCGCTGGTCTGGAAGCCACCTTGGCCGCCGAATGGCAGCTTGATGTGCCACTGCGCGCCATGCTCACAGCCGAGCCGAATCTGTCGGAAGAAGATTTGCTAGCTCGCGTCTTGAAAGCCGGCGAAGATGCCTACGACACGAAGGTCGCCGTCATCGGCAAGGAAGGTTTCGGCGGCTTCGAGCGCAGCGTCATGCTGCAAAGCGTCGACAGCCACTGGCGCGAGCATCTTGCTGCACTTGACCATCTGCGCCAGGGTATCCATCTGCGCGGCTATGCACAGAAAAATCCCAAGCAGGAATACAAGCGTGAAGCCTTTGACCTGTTCGGCCAGATGCTCGACCTGATCAAGAATGAAGTCGTACGCATCGTGATGACAGTACGTATCGAATCACGCGAAGAGATCGAGGCCGCCGAGGAAGAAATGGCGCAGTCGCATGTCGAGAATGTGCACTACCAGCATGCCGACTTCAACCCAAATGCGGCACCCGAAGAATTGCTCGCGCCGCTGCCGGAGTTCGATTTCGCCAAGCTCAAGCCGGAAGTCAATACCATGCTCAAGGTCGGTCGCAATGATCCATGTCCTTGCGGCAGCGGCAAGAAGTACAAGGCTTGCCACGGTCGACTTGAGTAAGTTGAATCAAGCAGGATTTAAAAAGCGGATGCCCAGCAATGTGCATCCGTTTTTTTTAGCGCAATCATGATGCCGATGCCGATGCCGATGCCGATGCCGATGCGGTCGGGTTTCCTATTTTGAGCGGAACCATGATTTTGGTGCGGGCGGCAGGATGACTTTGTGTGCCGATTGCACATAAATTTGATAAGCCAGCATATACACGCCATCGCTGATCGGTGCGAAGTGCCGGTGGCCTTTTCTGTCGAGCCTTGTGCTGCGGTTTTGGGTGTAGGTTTCCCAAATCGTGGTGAGCGCCTGTTCCAGGCTCAGGGTGCAAAATCCCTGTTCCGGTTCCATCCAGCCAAAATTCGGATCGAAAATGCCAGGATGGTCGGGATCGCTGAAGTCGACGAGCACTTCATGTCCTGCGGCAGGGGTTTCCCCCGGACTGAGAAATTGCTTGTAGCGCAGGATATCGATGACGACGAAGGGCATGGGTGTGCGATGCAGGCGCACGTCGTGGCGTTCGGGATGTCGTAGTGTGCGTGCATTGCAGGCTTCGTAGCCCCCCAGCAGGTTCGCCTGCATCGTTGAGGTCCATATCACTGGAGGCCGTATGGGCATGTTCTCGACAATATTGTCATTTTTTTCATGGGAGGTACTGAAAAATTCATCACTGTCAGGCAACTTCGTATTTGGAGAAGCGTAGCAACCTATCACCTGATTGAAAAAAATATCACTCGTGTACCCCATGGCTTCCCGCCGCTTCACCATTTCTGCGGCAGAAGGCGCAGCTAAGGTTTCCTGGAAAAGCACGGATAAACTGATCAGCTCGCGCCACATGACGTCAAATAACCTGGCGCTGACAATCGACGGTGCCGTACGAATGCCAAGCTGTGGATTCCCGGGGAATTTTTTATCCTCGTAGCGATAGGTACTGCGATGCTTGTTATGGATGAGCTCGGACACGAAGGGGATCTGCAGGATACGCAAGGTCTGCTGCAAGGAATAGCCGAGATGTCGCAGGCAGATGTAGGCGGTGCAAATCGTCTTGCACGAGCCGCGTTTGTCATCCCCGACAAATTGCTTGAACCTGAGGCTGTCGCGCCTGACATAAAAACCAGGACTGGTGTTTTTCGCATCATGCGTCCAGCCTTCGCTGGCGGCGATTCTCTGGCTCTTGCGTTCCTTGCGGTCGGCAAGGCGTTTGCGGTCGCGCTCGCGCGTGCTCCTTTCAAAATAGTTTTGCGCTGGTTCTTCCAGCGATGAATCATAGCCATCGTCGCCGCCATGCGCGCCAGGCAAAGGCCGGGCGCCGCGCAAGCGCGATGCATCGAAGGGCTTCTGGTAAGCATTGTCGTCCTCTGCTGCATCTCGTTTCCGGTCATGTGATCCGGCTGCCGGCGACTGCTTGGGCGGTGTGGGCAAAATACGCTCCTGAATTGGGGTAGCGGGTGAACGCATCCATTATCAAAATTGCCTGCAATCGCGTCCAGATAAACTGCTGGCGGGACGCACGCTTGTTGTAATTTCAAGCAGGCCGGCGATCGCCGAACTTGATGCGCATGCGGCATCGCGGAGAACCTGATCCAGGTGCTAATCCCATGATGGGGTTTTCAAACCGGCTCCATTACAATAGCGGTCTTTCCTCTTTCAACTGAGAACCACCATGGCTGTCAATTCCCCTATTCCCGTCGCCGCCGACCTGTTTCCTGTCGCTGGCATTGAGCTCGGCTACGCTGAAGCGGGCGTGCGCAAGCCAAATCGCAAGGACGTGCTCGTGATGCGCCTGGCAGCAGGCGCGACCGTGGCTGGCGTCTTTACGCAAAACCGTTTTTGCGCAGCCCCGGTACAAATTTGCAAAACGCATCTGGCTGCAGGCGCGCCTATCCGTGCGCTGCTGGTCAATACCGGCAACGCGAACGCCGGCACTGGCGAACAAGGCTTGGCCGATGCGCAGGAAACTTGCCAGGCCCTGGCCGACTTGATGGGCTGCACACCGGCGCAAATCCTGCCTTTTTCGACGGGCGTGATTCTCGAGCCTTTGCCGGTAGCGCGCATTACTGCCGGACTGCCTGCTGCAATCGATAATCTCAAGGCCGATAACTGGTTCAATGCCGCTGAAGCCATCATGACGACAGACACGCAGCCGAAAGCCGGTTCGCGCACCGTCACGATCGCCGGCCAGCAGATCACGCTGACGGGCATCTCCAAAGGCGCCGGTATGATCAAGCCGAACATGGCGACCATGCTTGGTTATCTGGCTTTCGATGCGAAAGTCGCGCAGCCAGTGCTCGATCATCTCGTCAAGAAGACGGCCGACCATTCCTTCAATTGCATCAGCATCGATGGCGATACCTCGACTAATGATTCCTTCATCCTGATCGCCACGGGCGCAGCTGATCTCGAGATCAGCAGCATCGAATCGCCCGACTACGCCGCACTCGAAGCGGCTGTGATCGAACTCGCGCAATTCCTCGCGCAATCCATCATTCGCGATGGCGAAGGCGCGACGAAGTTTATGACCATCACCGTGGAAGAAGGCAAGAGCATCAAGGAATGCCGCAAGGTCGCTTACTCGATCGCGCATTCGCCGCTGGTCAAGACAGCCTTCTTCGCATCGGACCCGAATCTCGGCCGCATTCTCGCTGCGATTGGTTATGCCGGCGTGCATGACCTCGATGTCAGCAAACTGAATCTCTATCTGGACGATGTCTGGGTTGCCAAGGATGGCGGACGTAATCCCGATTATCAGGAAGCCGATGGCCAGCGCGTCATGAAGCAAAGCGAAATCACCGTGCGCGTCAAGCTCGGTCGCGGCAAGGTCGCTTCAACCGTCTGGACCTGCGACCTGTCGCATGACTATGTCAGCATTAACGCGGATTACCGTTCATGAGCGCGACGGCACTCGAGCAATTCCTGCTGCGCGCCGAAGCCATGCTCGGCCGTTTGGAAACGCTGCTGCCGCAAGCCGGCACTGCGCCAGACTGGGATGCGGGCATCGCTTTCCGCTGGCGCAAACGCGGCAAGGATGGCCTTGGTTACCTGCAGCCAGTGGCGCACATTTCAGGCTTCGGCCTCGATGACCTGCATCGCATCGAGCCGCAAAAAAAGCAGATCGAACAGAATACGCGTCAGTTCGTCAACGGCGCCCCGGCCAATAATGTCTTGCTGACCGGCGCGCGCGGCACCGGTAAATCGTCCTTGATCAAGGCTTGCCTGCAGCAGTTCGCGCCGCAGGGCTTGCGCCTGATTGAGGTCGACAAGGATGACCTGGCCGACCTGCCCGATATCGTCGATCTGGTCGCCGGTCGTCCCGAGCGTTTCATCATTTTTTGCGATGATCTGTCGTTCGAAGAAGGCGAGGGCGGCTACAAGGCTTTGAAGGTCGCGCTCGATGGCAGCATCTCGGCACAGTCCGATAACGTCCTGATTTATGCGACTTCGAACCGGCGTCATCTGCTGCCAGAAAAAATGTCGGATAACGCGACTTACACGCACACCGACGATGGCGACCTGCATCCGGGCGAGACCGTTGAAGAAAAAATTTCACTTTCTGAGCGCTTCGGCCTGTGGGTGTCTTTCTATCCCTTCCAGCAGGATGACTACCTCAATATCGTCGCCCACTGGCTCGCGCATTTCGGCTGCACGCCGGCGCAGGTCGAAGAAGCGCGCGGCGATGCCTTGCGCTGGGCCTTGCAGCGCGGCTCACGCTCTGGTCGCGTGGCCTGGCAATTTGCGCGCGACCATGCAGGCAAGCATTCATGACACATGCCGTCGCGCCACCGATCGATGTCGCCGTGGGTATTCTCATGCAGCCCAATGGCGATGTCCTGCTCGGCCAGCGACCCGCGGGTAAGCCCTATGCCGGCTACTGGGAATTCCCGGGCGGTAAAGTCGAAGCTGGCGAGGCCATCCTCGATGCGCTCAAGCGTGAGTTCGTCGAGGAACTCGGCATCGAGATCGTCAGCGCAGAACCTTGGTGCGGCGTCGAACATGTCTATCCGCATGCGCATGTGCGACTGCATTTCTACATCAGCCGTGAATGGCAGGGCGAACCGCAAAGTCTGGAAGGGCAAGCTTTTGCCTGGCAGGGTAGTGTCGCGGTGGCGCCCTTGCTGCCGGCGACAATTCCACTGATTGAATTTCTGGATATGCTCAGATATGAACAGTGACATGAACGCAGAACCAGCACCGGCGCCCGCGCCAGAGAAATTCAGCCGCGCCAAAAACCGCGACCAGCTGCGCAGCGATATCACGGAGCAGGCCGTGCGCCTGTTTGCTGAGTGTGGCTATGAAGGCACGTCGATCGCATTGGTCGCCGAAAGCGCCGGCATCTCCAAGCAGAACCTGCTGTACTACTTTCCGAACAAGCTCGCGCTGTACCAGCATGTGCTCGATGAAGTGCTCGACGACTGGCTCGCGCGCATGAGTGCGCTTGATGACGACAGTCAGGAACCGGCCGACCTGCTGCGCGCCTACATCAAAGCCAAGCTGCGCTTTTCAAGAGAAAAGCCCTGGGGTTCCCGCGTCTATGCGATGGAAGTCATCACCGGCGCGCGCGTCTATGCCTCGGCCATCAAAAAGCGCGTCGTGCCGGTGCTGCGCCAGGATATTGCCGTGTTTGAAAAGTGGATCGCCGCCGGCAAGATCGCGCCGATCGATCCCATGCACATGATGTTTGCGATCTGGGCCATGACCCAGTCGTATGCCGATTTTTCGGCGCAGATGGCGCTGGTGCTGAACCGCAAACAGCTCACGCGGCGTGACTTCGATGTCGCCGAGACAGTAATCGTCGACATGGTTCTGGCGGCCGTTCTGAAGACGGTCAAGGACGAGTCAACGGAGGTCTAGGGTGCTGCCAGCAGGTTTGCACAATACGCCTGATTAGCCTTACCTTCGACGGTGGCGCAATACAGTTTGTCGCCGGTAGTCGCCTCAATTTTCGCCGGCGCCGGCAAGGGCGCCATCGGTGCCGCCCTCAATAGCGCATAGCGTGCATCCACCGCTGCTGGCAAGGCGCGTTCCCATGAACCATAGACCGGATTGGGCAGGATGAACCAGCGCTGGCCAAAACGTGCGAGGTATTCTTTGTACGCTGCGTGGTCGCCATTGCGGCGCAGGGCATTGACGGTTTCGCCCGGCAGGATGTCTTTCAGGTCGTCGCCGAGCAGCATGACAATCCGGTAGGATTTCGCCAGCAAGGCGCGGCGTGAAGTCTTGTCGCTGGTCCAGTCGGGCTGTTCACCGAGCAGCAGATAAGCCGACGGATCACTGGCCCGCGCAAAGCCGTGCAGCGCCATGTTTTCCATTGTGTCTGTTTTCTCGGGACAGCTGGCCGGCGTGCTCTCGGTCGCTGGCTTATCGCAGCCGCGATTGGTCACATAAAATACCTTGATGCCCAATTTTTCAGCAGCGCGCGTGAAGGCCGCCGCGCCCGGAATTTCCGGTGCACGTTTCATCCTGACCCAGGTGCGGAAATTCTCTTCCGAATAGCCCGCGCCCTGCTGCAAGGCCCAGCCTTCGTAGGCAGAATTGTCGAGTACGGTTTCGTCGATATCAAGGATCACAGCCGGCGGTAGTTTCGCATAGTGGCCGCGCTTTTCCTGCTCAATTGCCGCCGTGCCCGGCCGCAGTGCGGCGCGCAGCTGGCTGGTCGCGGTCTTGTAGATCTGTTCGGTCGAATACTGGAATTCGGCTGCGCGCTGCACCCATAGCGTGGCCATGAGTATTTCGCGCTGAGTGAGTGGGCTGGCTGCCTGTGCGACGGTGCAGAAGGACAGTAGCAAGCCGCACAAGGTGCGCTGGAATTTTGACATCGACCAAGCTTCAAAAACAGGTTGCATGAACGGACTCAGAAAAAATCAATCTGCAAATGGCTCAAGATAAAACGCATGCGGTAGCTGTTCGCCGGCGGTCGTGTGCATGACGGCGCCATGCAGGTTCGTCAGAATCACGCTCAGCTCGGGGCCGCCGAGTTCGATCATCACCTGACGGCAGGCGCCGCAAGGCGCGATCGGTCCTTCGGTGTCGCCGGTGACCGCGATAGCGCTGAAATCATTACGCTTGTAGCCGGCTGCGACCGCGCTGAAAAGGGCAGTGCGCTCGGCACAATTGCACAGGCCATAGGAAGCGTTCTCCACATTACAGCCATGGAAAATTTTTCCGTCACGGCACAGCAAGGCGGCGCCGACGAGGAATTTCGAATACGGGGCATAGGCGCGCAGTCGCGCTAGCTTCGCTTCGGCGATCAATTGGTCGTGATTTTCTTGATGCATGGTGATCTCCTCAGATTGATTGGAAAATGTCAGGCGAGGCTGAGGAACAAGCCGGCCAGCGTGGCGCTCATCAAGTTCGACAAGGTCGCCGCTATCACGACGCGCACGCCAAATCGCGCAACTTCGGAACGGCGCTCGGGCGCGACCGCACTGAAGGCGCCGGTCATGATGGCGATCGACGAAAAATTCGCAAAACCGCACAGCGCAAACGAGAGGATGGCCAGTGTTTTCGCATCCAGCACGGCCAAGCCGGCCGCTTTGACCACCGCTGCATCTTGCAGATAAGGCGCGAGGCCGACATAGGCGACAAATTCATTGAGGATCAATTTCTGGCCGATGAAATTACCTGCCAGCGCCGCATTTTCCCAAGGCACGCCGATCATGTAAGCCAGCGGCGAGAAGGCCAGGCCGAGCAGGGTTTCCAGGTTCATGCCGGGAAAGCCGAGCACGCCGGCAATGCCGCCGACGAGACCGTTCATCATCGCGATCAGGCCGACGAAAGCGATCAGCATTGCGCCTACAGACACGGCGATTTTCAAGCCGACGGTCGCACCCGAGGCCGCTGCTTCAATCAGGTTCGCGGGACGGTGCTCATCAAAGCCGATATCGCCGATGACGACGGTGCTCGGCGCCGTATTCGGGCAAATGATCTTGGCAAACAGCAGCCCGCCCGGTACTGCCATGAAGGACGCGGCCAGCAGGTATTCCATTTTCACGCCCAAGCCGGCATAACCGGCCAGCACTGAGCCGGCAACCGCGGCCATGCCGCTGGTCATGACGGCGAATAATTCCGGACCGCTCATTTGCTTTGTGAAGGGTTTGACCAGCGCCGGCAATTCGCTCTGGCCGACGAAAATCGTGGTCACGGCGGAGAAGGCTTCGATCTTGGTCACGCCGATGAGTTTGTGCAGGGCGCTGCCGATGATGATGACGATCCAGCGCATGATGCCGAGGTAATACAGCACGGAGACCAGCGCCGTGACGAAAATGATCATAGGTAAAACGCGCAGGCCAAAGATGAAGCCGCCGCCGCCAAACAGCGTGAACATCTTCGCATCGACGAGGCCGCCGAACATGAAGGAAATGCCCTGGTTACCGTAATCGAGAACGTGATTCACGGCTTGCGCCACACCCGACAGCAGCTGCTTGCCCGCAGGCACGAACAGGATCAGCGCGCCGATGGCTACTTGCAGCAGCAGTGCGCTGATCACAGTGCGGCGGTCAATGGCCGTTCGATTTGTCGAGAATACATAAGCGATCAGCAACAACATCAGGATGCCGGACAGGCTGCGAAGAATTTCCATCGGTCTTGATCTTTCCAAAAATGAGATTGGCGGCTTTTCCTTGCATCCCGGCACAATGCAAGCAAGGTAGCCGAATCATACATTTCTGTGGATCAACTTCGATAGTCTTTGCTGAAAAAAGCCAGTCCGATCTGACCGATTGGTCAAATGGCTGGTAACAGGCAGATACGGGTTGAACTGAGTCGCGCCTTGAATTGGTGCATTACGCAATTTTTGCAATGAATCGCACTATGGTTGCGCATCAAACCAGGGACTTTGGCGAAAGATCTGTTGAGTTTTTGCAACATTAATTATGTATGTAATAAAGCTGTCGCATCAACACATCACAATTGCGGCTTGCAACAACCATAATCTGAACGAAAGTGTAAAATTCCGTTTCCAAATGGAAATGTCGGGCATGTAGTTTGCTTATCGACAACCAATATAGATAATCAGCAAGAAGAATCATTAGCAAAAATAATTAACCACGTAATCACAGGGAGTGCTCCATGCAGCAAAAGAAACCTCGGGATCAGAAATTCCCGACCCGTCTGACCATGATCGCCGTTGCGGTCCTCAGCATGTCGAGCGCGTATGCTCAGAATGCACCGCAGGTAAATGATTCCGGCGCACAAGTGACGATCACTGGCGCGAAGTTGGGCATGGGTTTGATGGTGCAAGAAGATGCGCCTAAAGCACGTTCGACCATTACTGCCGAAGAATTGGCAAAACAGCGTCCAACAGGTAACGCTTATGCAGCGCTTGAGTTGCTGCCAGCGGTTAACAGCTTCAACTACGATGCAACCGGCCTGTTCGGCGGCGGCCTGACCCTGCGTGGCTTTAATAGCGACCAGATCGGTGCCACCATCAACGGCGTGCCAGTCAATGACTCCGGTAACTTCGCTGTGTATCCACAAGAATATGTTGACCAGGAAAACACTTGCTCGCAATTCGTGACCCAGGGTTCGACCGATGTTGATTCGCCGCAAGTTGGCGCCACCGGTGGTAACTTCGGTATCGTTACTTGCGCGCCTGAAAAGACACGTCGTTTCCGCGTTGCGCAAACGATCGGTACCTTGAACCTGTCGCGCACTTTCATGCGTTACGACACGGGCGTCTTGCCAAACACAAATACTCGTCTGTTCATTTCCGGCTCGCATTCGCAAGCCGACAAATGGAAGGGTGAAGGCGGCGCGAAGCGTGATCACCTCGACGCTGGCTTCCTGACTGAATTCGATAAATTCAATTACATCCAGGGTACCTTCCTGTACAACCGTGCGGTCAACAACAATATCAACAGCATCTCTGTTGCTGATATGAACAAGTACGGTTACGAGTACGACTTCGGTACTGTGTTCCCAGGACATGCAGCGGCAGTCAAGGGCGTGGCAAACGTTGACGTAGCACCGTCACCGCAGTTCTACAAATTGGCATTGAATCCGTTTGAAAACATCGTTGCCTCTGCTACGGCGAAATTCCGTATTGGCGAGAACACGGATATCAAGGTCGTTCCCTATTTCTGGTACGGCTTTGGCACAGGTGGCGTGCAACAGCGTCTGCAAGCTGAAAACGCCTTCCTCGATAAGGTTACCGGCAAGCTCACAGGCACAGTTGACCTCAATGGCGACGGCGATTTCCTCGATAAAGTTATCGTGGCAAACTCGAGCGTGACCAAGACCCAGCGTCCAGGCATGACCGCATCCGTCACGCACACCATCGATAATCACCAGATCCTCGGTGGTTTCTGGTTCGAGCGCGCAGAGCATCGTCAAACTGGCCCGATGGTTGGTGTCGACAATGGCGGCAATCCGGTTGACCAATGGTTGAAAGATGGCCAGATCAACCGTGCTGACGGCACACCATTTGAGTCGCGCGACCAGAAGACTATCAGTACTGCTTATCAAGTGTTCCTGCAAGATACAGTCAACCTGATGAACGACAAGCTCGTCGTCAACGTCGGCGTTCGTGCACCAACGATCAAGCGTGACTTCACGAACTATGCCAACGAAGGTTCGGTCTACAATTACAATATCCAGCGCACTTATACGGATATCCTGCCGCAGTTGGGTGCACGTTACCAGTTGACGAACACTAGCCAGTTCTTTGCCAGCCTGGCCAAGAACATGAAAGCGCCGGCAAACTTCGTGTACCAAACTTCGACTTTCACCAGCACTTTCCAGCCGATTTGGGCTAGCGACGTGAAGGCTGAAACTTCTCTGAGCCTCGACATTGGCTACCGTTACCAGGGCAAGGATTTCACTTCTCAGGTTACCGTGTACCGTTCGGACTTCAAGGATCGCATGGCAACTGCCTATGATCCAACAACGACCCTTAGCACCACTGTCAATGCCGGCCGTGTGAAGAGTAATGGTTTTGAAGTTGAAATCGGTAACACACCGGTGGATGGCTGGTCTGCTTATGGCTCGCTGGGTTATAACAACAGCGTCATTCAAGGTGACTTGCGCGTCGGTGCGACAGCCACTTTGCCTACAGTGGACCGCGCCTTCCCATTGACACCAATGTGGAAAGCTGGCTTCTCGACGCAATATGAAACTGGTGTTTGGTACACCCGCTTCAAGACTAACTTCGTTGGTACACAAAAAGCGACTCTGACGAACGACGAGGAAGTGCCGAAGTACATGATTTCCGGCGTCGACATGGGTTACCAGTTGCCAGACACAGGTTTCTTCAAGAAGCCGACACTGCGCGGCAGCATCAGCAACCTGTTTAATACCCAGTATCGCAATCCGTCATCGCAGTCTGTGACGAATGCACTCGCCTACCCAGGCGTGACAGCGAAGACGGTGTTCTACTACATGGGTGCACCACGTGCCATATCGTTGACACTGCAATCGGATTTCTAATCCACGACGCGGCCATCATTTTGTGACGGCCGCAGCGCTGCAGTATCTTGAGTAAAAGATACGCCGGCCACGCCGGCGTATTTTTTTGCCTGAATATTTTGTCATTGCATTTTTGAATGATTTTTTAATGTAATGTGCTTCCTCCCTGTATCTCTATGGTGAATTCATGCGTTTTTCAATGATCAAACCTGTGCTGTTGGCGCTCGCAATTTGTCTCAGCGTAAATGGCTGCGCCACGCGCGCCTTGGCGCCGGTTGAAGTCAATCTCGTCGCCATCAATGATTTCCATGGCCAGCTCGAAGCGCATGACAAAACCTATGCTTTCAAGGGCGAGCCGAAACGCACGATTCGCGTAGGCGGCATCGACACCCTGGGCGGCGCACTGAAAGCCTGGCGTGCTGAAGATCCACAGCTACTGCTGGTGGGTGCTGGCGACTTGCTCGGTGCGACGCCGGCGATGTCCTCCATGTGGGCCGACGAGCCAACGGTGGAGGCGATGAACCTGCTCGGCTTGCGCCTGAGTTCAGTCGGCAATCATGAATTCGATCGTGGCACGGCTGAACTGCTGCGCCAGCAAAACGGCGGCTGTGTCTCGCCCAGTCCTGGTAAGGCTTGTAAATTACGCGCACAATTTGGCGGCGCCCAATTTGCCTATCTGTCGGCTAACGTCGTCGATGCCATCACCGGCACGCCGCTGCTGCCGCCGTATCGCATTGAAGAAGTCAAGGGCGTGCGCATTGCCTTTATCGGCGCCGTGCTGCGCAATACCGAGCAAATGGTCTCGCCAGCGGGCATTGCCAGCGTCCGATTCCTGGATGAAGTCGCCAGCATCAATCGCTGGGCTGCGGAAATCCGCAAACAGGATGTTGCTACCATCGTGTTGCTGATCCATGAAGGCGGCACAACCGATGAGCAATTCGACCAGGTCGACTGTTCCCGTCTGAAAGGCCCGATCGTTGATATCGTCAAGGCGCTCGATCCGGCAATTCGTCTCGTCATCAGTGCACATTCGCATCAAGGCTACCAGTGCAAGATCGATGGCCGCACCGTGACGCAGGCGGAGTCCTTTGGTCATGTCTTGACGCGCATCAAATTGAGCATCGATCCGCAGTCACGCAGCGTGGCTGATATCGAGGTGCGCAATGTGCTGATGGAGCAGGGGCGCTTTGCAGCCGATCCGCTGCTCGCCACATTGCTGGCGGAAGTCAAAGGACGCAGTGAGGTCGTGCTGCAGCGGCCGGTCGCGCGGCTGGCCGTGCCGCGCATCAGTGATGTGCTCGACGCTGCCGGTGAGTCACCATTGGGCGATATTGCTACCGATGCGCAGCTCGCGGCGACCCGCGCACTCGGCGCGCAGCTGGTCTTCATCAACCATAAAAGCCTGCGCGGTGAACTCGTCGGCAGTCTTGATGGCGCCAGCTATAGCGCGACTTACGCGCAGGTCGCCGTGACTCATCCTTACGGCAATACGCTGGTGCTGATGACGCTCACGGGCGCACAAATCCGCGCCGTGCTCGAGCAGCAAAACTGGCTCGCCAGCGAAAGCAGCGGCGGACGTCGCATGCTGCAGGTCTCGGACGGCTTCAGTTATCGCTGGGACGCGCAGCGTGCTGCCGGCAGCCGCGTTGTTCCAGGCTCGATGCAGCTCAATGGCGCGGCCATGGCGGACCAGCAGTCGTATCGCATCGCCATCAATAATTTCATCGCACAGGGCGGTGACGGCTTTACCGTGTTCAAGGAGGGCACTGCGCTTCTTGACACTGGCATACTCGATCTCGACGCCTTGCTCAATTATCTGGCCGCGCGCGAACGTGCTGGCATACCGGTCGGTAGCGAGAAGTCGGCCGGACGTATCATTCACCGTCATTAAAATAGTTTAGGGAGGAAGTGGTTCATGAAGCGATTCGCAGTAGCACTCTGTTTGACCGGTACGCTCATCAGTGGCAATGCGCTGGCCTGGGGCGACAATGGCCACCGCGCGATCGGCGCAATGGCAGACCGTCTGCTGGTCGGCACGCATGCCCAGGCGCGCATCGCCGCGATTCTGCAGCCCGGCGAAACGCTGGAATTGGCGTCCATCTGGGCTGATTGTGTCAAGAGCAAGGCAGGCTCGTTTTGCGGTCCGCAATCGCAGGAAATGCGCGACTATATCGAGGCCAATCCCAAGCATACGGAATATCATTACACCGATGTCCCGGTGCAGGACAACGCGTATCGTGCCGGTAGCGCAGGCACCACCGATCACGACATCGTGCAACTGATGCAGCAGGCCATCGCCGTGCTGCAGGGACATGATGACTCCAAGGTGAATCCGAACCGGCTCACGCCGCGTCAGGCGCTGCTGCTGCTGGCGCATCTCGCCAGCGATATCCATCAACCCCTGCATGTCGGCGCCTTGTACGTCGACAAGAACGACCACATCGTCGTGCCGGCATCGAATGCTGAGATTGATAACGTCAATATTTTTGACCTGGCAGGTGGCAACGGTCTGTTCTTTGCTGATCCGTCCTACGATCGCGCACCCTATCCGAACCAGCCTATACGCAAGCAAAACCTGCATGCTTTCTGGGATCACAGCACAGTCGAGATGGTATTCAAGCGGGTTGGCGTGAGTTCGCCAGACGCGTTCGCACAAAAAGCCCTGGCCGGAAAGCTGCCCGCTTATGCCTTGCGTGGTGCGGTCGACAGCTGGCCCGTGCAACTGGCTGACGATGCCTTGGCGCTATCCAGGCTTGCGCACGCACCGCTCAAGCTGGGCGAGCGTACGTCCAGTGTGGACAGCAAGGGAGTGACCCATTTTAACTGGGCGCTTACGGCGCCGGATGATTACCGGGATTTCGCAGAAAAGTTGGCCGAGTCCCAGCTCGTGCGAGGCGGCTATCGCTTCGCCGCCATGCTGCAGCAAATCTGGCCGTGATCTGAAGTCAGGCCGCATCCTCATCAAGGTCTTCCGGCGGATTTACCGCCGGGACGACGTACTTTTCCTCGGCCCAGGCGCCCAGATCGATTTGCTTGCAGCGGTTGGAACAGAAGGGCCGGAACTTGTTCAGTTCGGTCCATTCGACTTTGGCCTGACAAGTCGGGCAGTCAACGATTAAAGCCATGGTTCGGGAATCAGAAGTTACAGAGGGTCAGCAGGAACGGCACATCGCCGTCGTAGGATTTCGGTTTCATGTCGCCATCCTGTGAAGTGAAGCGTATCCACAGCATGTATTTATTGGCTGAAATTTCGGGGATGACGCCCAGGCTTTCATCCAGCGTCAAACGCAGCATCTGATAGGTTTTACCCTGTAGCATTTGCTGGTAATTGCCGGCTGGCGCGAGTATTTGCGTCACAATACCTGAGCCGCGCAACAGTCGCAGCACCATGCAGATCGCGTCCGCGAGCGGGGCAATTGGCGCAAACCAATTTGTGATGTCGTTATAGCGCAGTTCCGCCGGACGGTGCTGCCAGGCGTAATAGGAAGGGATGTCGAATTCGCAGGCGCCGCCGGGAATGATGGTACGCCCACGTATGCTCATCAGCCATTCATTGTCACGGATACTCTGACCGGTCTTGCCCTGCACCGCAATCAGGCTCGTTGTGATGCGGTCTATTTCGGCCACGATCTGGTCGAGCTGATCGATTTCCACGTTGGGGTGGCTCTTGAAGCCGAGGATGGTTTGCTTCTGACGTTCCAGTTCTTGCAGCATTTCCGATTTCATGTCGGAGCGCCCGGCGACTTCGAGGATTTCGAAAATCGTCGACAGGGCGACATGGTGCTGCTGGGGATGGTGTTGGCCGAGGAAGTAACGGAATTTTTCGAACAGGTCCTCTAACCGCAGCAAAGTGCGAATACGCTCGTTGAAAGGGTATTCGTAGACGATCAAAATAGGGCCCGCGCAAAGTGGAAGAGGGTGGAAATAATCACATTTCCGTGATTCTGAACGATGCGGCAAGAAATTACAAATATTGCGATGGTTTTCTTTTACTGTTCGGACGCGACTGCGGCCATTAAACAATACTGGCGATGCAAATTATCCACCTGCGGCAGTAAAGCCGCCGCATCGCCATCGTTGATGATGACGTCGTCAGCCGCGGCCAGCCGCGTCGGGCGCGCTACCTGTGCTGCCATGATCGCGCGCACCTGCGCCGGATCGAGGCCATTGCGACGAACCACGCGTTCGATTTGCATCTCTTCCGGACAATCGATGACAAGAATGCGCGTCACACGCTCACGCCATTTGCCTGACTCGACCAGCAGTGGCACGACAAACAAGAGGTAAGCGCCATCGGCTGCGGCAGCTGCCTTCTGGACTTCAATGCCGATGAGCGGGTGCACGATCGCTTCGAGGCGCTGCTTTTCAGCGGGATCTGTAAAGACCCGTTCGCGCATGCGTGCACGATCCATTGCACCATTGGGCAAAATGAAGTCGGCGCCAAAGGCGGCACGTATGGCTGGCATTGCCGCCCCATCGGGTGCGGTCAGCGCATGGGCGAGCAGGTCGGTATCAATGATGCTGGCACCGCGCGCGGCAAACAGGTCGGCGACCGTACTCTTGCCGCAGCCTATGCCGCCGGTCAGACCGACTGAAAATCGTGCTGCGCTATGCATTGCTATTCATGGCTCACACCATTCGTTCGAAATAAAACCGGACGATATCACGGCCATACAACAGTGTCAGCCAACCGGCTGCAGCGAGGTAAGGGCCGAAGGGAATCGGAATATGCCGACCGCGCCGTGCAATCACGATCAGCGCGATACCGACGACAGCACCGACCAGCGACGACATGAAGATAATCACCGGCAGCATTTTCCAGCCTAGCCAGGCGCCCAGCGCTGCAAGTAGCTTGAAGTCGCCATAGCCCATGCCTTCCTTGCCTGTCGCCAGCTTGAACAGCCAGTAAATGCTCCACAGGCTCAAGTAGCCGGCAGC
>CANFLV010000009.1 GCA_947448025.1 Oxalobacteraceae bacterium
CCTGCGCGCCCCATCCCTGCTGACTTTTTAAGGGATGGGGCGCGCAGGCCGGATACCTCTGACAGTCCAGCGTGGCGCTGCCAGCGGCCCAGCCGGATGGGGTTTTAAATTAGTCGCGCCTCAATGCAGGTCCCAGAGGCAGGGGTATCGGGCGCCGCCAGGCTTAACACGTCACCAGTCTGGCGGCGCCCGATACCCCTGTCTCGATCTTATGAGGTATTAGTCTTTCTCGATCTTATGAGGTATTAGTCTTTCTCGACCTGATAAGCGAGCAGTCCTTCTCGTCACCAAAGCCAGAAACATCAAAGCCCGGATTGAATACAATCCGGGCTTTTTTCGACCTTAAATGGTGCGCTTGCATGTAAATCACCCTGCACGAAATCGTGCATCTGACACAATCCATGCCAATAAAAATAGAACAAAGAAGAATAAAATCAATCAAACCATAAACTTAATAAATACATTCTCAAAAACTCAATAGTTGGCACGGTGTATGCAATATGAGGTGAGTCATTCCCAACCTCCGGAGAACCTCCATGCATCCGCTGTCCAAGCAATTTTCCCGCTTCCTGTTAGCCGCGCCTGTGGCGCTGGCCCTGCATGCAGGCGCCACCGCCGAGACGGTCGCCCGTTACGGCATTTCGATGGCCGACATTCCACTGACGACGGGCCAGCCGGATCGCGGCGCTGGCGCTTACCAATTTACGGGTCACACGATTTACGATCCGCTGGTCGCGTGGGAATCGAATATCGATTCACGTCCGGGCAAGCTCGTCGCCGGCCTCGCCAGCGAATGGAAAGTCGATGCCAAGGACAATAAAAAATGGATCTTCAAATTGCGCAAAGGCGCGATGTTCCATGACGGTTCAGAATTCAAGGCCGATGCGGTCATCTGGAATCTCGAGAAGGTCCTGAACGACAAGTCACCACAGTTCGACGCGAAGCAAAGCGCGCAAGTCCGTCCACGCATTCCATCGATCGCGACCTATTCCAAGATCGACGACTACACGATTGAGATCACAACGAAAGCCGTCGATGCGCTGTTTCCATACCAATTACCATGGCTGCTGATGTCGAGCCCGGCACAATGGGAAAAAGTCGGTCGCGACTGGAATAAATTCGCCTCGACGCCATCCGGAACCGGCCCGTTCAAGCTCGACAAACTCGTGCCGCGCGAACGCGCAGAACTCATCAAGAACCCCGGCTACTGGGACAAGAAACGCCTCGCGCAAACCGACCGCATCGTCCTGCTGCCAATCCCGGATGCACTGACGCGCTCGAACGCACTGCTCAGCGGCCAGGTCGACCTGATCGAGACGCCACCACCCGACGTCGTGCCGCAGCTGCAAAGCGGCGGCTTCAAGATCGTCAAGAACGTGACACCGCACGTCTGGCCGTATCACTTCAGCACCCAGCCAGGTTCGCCGTGGGCCGACATCCGCGTACGTAAAGCCGCCAACCTCGCCATCGACCGCGACGGCATCGTCAAGCTCATGAATGGCCTCGCCGTGCCTGCCAAAGGGCAGATGGATAGCACGAGCCCATGGTTCGGCAAGCCGTCCTTCAAGCTCGCCTATGACTTGCCTGCAGCGAAAGCACTGATGACCGCCGCCGGCTACAGCAAGGCCAAGCCATTGAAAGCGAAAGTCATCATCGCCCAAGGGGGCACCGGCCAGATGCTGTCCTTGCCGATGAATGAATACATCCAGCAAAGCCTCGCCGAAATCGGCATCCAGCTCGAATTCGAAGTCGTCGAACTCGAAGCCCTGTACCTGCACTGGCGCGCCGGCGTGAAAGCCGACATGAATGGCGGCAAAGGCATCAGCGCGATCAATCTCGGCTATGTCACGTCCGACCCGTTCTACGGCATCACGCGCTTCGTCGACAGCCGCTATGTCGCACCGAACGGCGTGAACTGGGGTGGTTACAGCAATCCGAAAGTCGACGAGGCACTCGACAAGATCCGCACCAGCTTCGACACGAAAACCCAGGACAGTTTGCTGGCGACCGTGCACCAGACCATGGTCGACGATGCGCTGATGCTGTGGGTCGTTCACGATGTCAATCCACATGCCATGTCACCCAAGGTCAAGAGCTATGTTCAGGCACAGCACTGGTTCCAGGATTTGACGACTTTGCGTATGTAATTTTGTAGCACAGGCCGACAGGGTGACTACCTTGTCGGCCCACCCGCCTTCCCCAATTCGTTTTATGTTGCACTGAAAGTCGCTCATGTTTTCGTATATCTTCAAGCGCCTGCTTTACACGATTCCCATCGCCCTCAGCGTCACGGTCGTCTCCTTCATGCTCGTCTATCTCGCGCCCGGTGATCCGCTCAATGCAATCGCCCCGGCCGATGCGCCCGCTGAAGTCATCACCGCATTAAAAAGCGCTTACGGCCTGGACCAACCGATCCCTGTCCAATACGGCAAATGGCTGCTGCGCGCCGTGCAGGGCGATCTCGGCAAATCGATCGCATCGGGTCGCGAAGTCGCTACGGAAGTCATGAGCGCCGTCAGCAATACCCTGCTGCTGGCCGGCGTGGCCGGTGTCGCTGGCGTACTCGTGGGCTGCATGCTTGGCGCGCTGGCCGGTTACTGGCATGGCGGCGTGATTGACCGCATTGCTACCGTCCTCTCCGTTGTCGGCGTGAGTATTCCGCACTACTGGCTGGGTCTGGTATTGACGATCATCTTCTCGACCTGGCTAGGCTGGTTTCCGGCCATGGGCGCAGGTCCGGGCGGCTCGGCCGAATGGCTGTTCGATTACGCGCATGTCCGCCATCTGATCCTGCCGGCGATCACGCTGTCGGTGATCCCGCTGGGGATCATCACGCGCACTGTGCGCGCACTCGTCGCCGACATGCTGGAACAGGAATTCGTGATCGCCCTGCGCGCACGCGGGCTGAACAATCGCGCCATCTTCCGCCATGTCGCCAAGAACGCCGCACCGACCATCCTCGCTGTCGCCGGTCTGCAAATCGGCTACCTCATGGGCGGCTCGATTCTGGTCGAAACTGTCTTCGCCTGGCCCGGTACCGGCTTCCTGCTCAATACCGCGATCTTCCAGCGCGATATCCCCTTATTGCAAGGCACGATCCTTGTGCTGTGCATGTTCTTTGTGGCCCTGAACCTGCTGGTCGATATCGTGCAGCCGCTGATCGATCCGCGGATGGGTCGTGCCTGAATGGAAACCACTATGTCCGCCTCTCCCGCTCTTACTTCGACTCTCGCCGCGCCAACGATAGTCGCGCCCAGCCGCAGCTTCTGGACCGTCGTCATGCGCCAGCTGCGCCATGACCCGGTGGCGATGTTTGCCGCCTTCGTGCTGCTGCTGATTATCGGCGCGGCGGTGTTCGCACCGTGGATCGCGCCCGACGATGCCTACAAGGCCAGCATGCTCAAGCGCCTGCTGCCGATAGGCTCGCCCGACCATATTCTCGGCACCGATGAACTCGGCCGCGACATGCTCACGCGACTGATGTACGGCGGCCGTCTGTCGCTGCTGATGGGCGTGGTGCCCGTGCTCGCCGCCTTCTTCATCGGCACGACCATCGGCGTCACTGCCGGTTATGTCGGCGGACGCGCGAACATGATCACCATGCGCATGCTCGATGTGTTCTACGCCTTCCCGTCGGTGCTGCTGGCAGTCGCCATTGCCGGCGCGCTCGGGCCCGGCATGAGTAATAGTCTGATCGCATTGACGCTGGTCTTTGTGCCACAAGTCGTGCGCATCGCCGAAAGCGTCACCACGCAGGTACGCCGCCTCGACTACATTGAAGCAGCGCGCATGAGTGGCGCCAGTGCCATGTCCATCATCCGCGTGCATGTGCTCGGCAATGTGCTGGGTCCCGTGTTCGTGTATGCAACGGGTCTCCTGAGCGTGTCCATGATCCTCGGCTCCGGCCTGTCATTTCTTGGCCTTGGCGTGAAGCCGCCGGAGCCGGAATGGGGCTTGATGCTCAACACTTTGCGCTCGGCGATTTTCCGTAATCCGCTTGTCGCCGCCCTGCCCGGCGCGATGATTTTCTTCACCTCGATTGCCTTCAACCTGCTCGCCGACGGTGTGCGCTCTGCCATGGATATTCGCAAATGAACCCTTCATCCAATTTGCATGCCCCGTCTCCAGATCGCGGTGGTCCTGCCCAGCCTTTGCTGGTGGTGCGCGACCTGAAAAAGTATTTCCCGGTGCGCGGCGGTCTGCTTGATGGGCTGCTCAACGGCGAAAAGAAATTCGTGCACGCCGTCGATGGCATCAACTTTTCCATCGCCAAGGGCACCACGCTAGGCATCGTCGGTGAGTCCGGCTGCGGCAAGTCGACCACCGCGCGATTGATCGCCAAACTGATGGAGCCCGATAGCGGCTCGATGATCTTTGACGGCGATGGCGTGGGCGAATTCGGCGGCATTGAATTGAAGGCCTTCCGGCGCAATCTGCAAATGGTGTTCCAGGATTCCTTCGCCTCGCTCAATCCGCGCCTGACGATCGTCGAGACGATCGCTTACGGTCCGATGGCGCATGGCTTGTCGAAGTCTGATGCGACCGAACGCGCGCGTCAATTACTCGCCCGCGTCGGCCTCGAGCCGGACCAGTTCGGCTCGCGTTATCCGCATGAATTGTCAGGTGGCCAGCGCCAGCGCATCAACATCGCCCGCGCCCTCGCGTTCGAGCCGCGCCTCGTGATCCTCGACGAAGCCGTCGCCGCACTCGATAAATCCGTGCAGGCGCAGGTACTGAACCTGCTGCAGGAACTGAAGGCCGAGCATCAGCTGACTTACCTCTTCATTTCGCATGACCTGCATGTCGTGCATTACATCTGCGATGAAGTCATGGTGATGTATCTCGGCCAGGTCGTCGAGATCGGCCCGGTCGAACAAATTTACGGCAATGCCGCGCATCCCTACACGCGCGCGCTGCTGTCGGCCGTGCCCTCAATGGACCCGGCCAATCGCACACAGAAGCCGCCACTCGTAGGCGATCCGCCGAACCCGATCAATCCACCGGCAGGCTGCCGCTTTCGTGAACGCTGCCCGCATGCCGAACCGGTCTGTGCGGTGCGGGCTCCGGCGCTGGTGCCGGCCGCGCATCTGCCCGGCCATCTGGTCGCCTGCCACATGAACGACAGTCAATCCGGCCATAGCGCCGCCGTGATGGAGCAAGCAGCATGACGAACGCACAGCACAATCCACCACTGGTTTCGGTACGCGACCTCACCGTCGAATTCCACGGCAGCCGCAAGGCGAGCGCACTGAATCAAGTCAGCTTTGATTTACGCGCCGGCGAAGTTCTCGGCCTGCTCGGTGAATCCGGCTCGGGCAAGAGCGTGACCCTGCGCACGATGCTGAAGCTGCATCCGCAACGCACCACGCGCATCAGCGGCCAGATTCATGTCGATGGCCAGGATGTGCTGGCGCTGCAGGGACGCGCGCTGGAACAATATCGCGGCGGCACGACCTCGATGGTATTTCAGGAGCCGGGCCTCGCCTTCGATCCGGTCTATACGATCGGACAGCAAATCACTGAAGCCATCCGCGCGCATGAAGCCATCAGCGAGACCAGCGCCCGCGCGCAAGCCTTGCAAATGCTGGAGCGCGTGCAAATCCCGCAGGCACGACGCCGCTTCGATGCGTATCCGCATGAACTCTCGGGTGGCATGCGCCAGCGTGCCATGATTGCGTTGGCGCTGGCCTGCAAACCCAAGCTCTTGCTGGCGGACGAGCCGACCACGGCGCTCGACGCGACCGTGCAAATCCAGATCCTGCTGCTGCTGCGCGAACTGCAGCGCGAGACTGGCATGGCCGTGATTTTTGTCACGCACGACATCGGAGCCGCCGTCGAAGTCGCCGACCGCATCGCGGTCATGTATGCCGGTCGCATCGTCGAAGAAAATACCGTCGCCGGCATGGTGCGTTCGCCGCGCCATCCTTACAGCGCAGGATTACTCGCCTCGACCGTCAGCAGCGAGCATCGCGGCCAGCCGCTGGTCGCCATTGCCGGATCGCCACCGAATCTCGCCGCACTGCCGCCGGGCTGCAGTTTTGCGCCGCGTTGCACGCACGCCAGCGCGAAATGCAGCATCGAGCGCCCGACAATCGTCGACGAAGGCAATACGCGCATCGCCTGCTGGCACCCATTGATGCCGCTGCCGGAGGCTGCATGACAGACAGCACGACTGTGTCAGCCTCGGTGCGCGGTGCCCGTGCCGACGCGATCGCAAAAAAAATCGCCGATGACATCGTGCTCGGCCGCTTCCTGCCCGGCGCGCGCCTCGATGAAATGAGCCTGGCGGCGATGTTCAATGTCTCGCGCACGCCGATACGCGAAGCGCTCAAGCAGCTCGACTTGCAAGGTCTCGTCGTCTGCCGTCCGAACCGCGGCGCAGTCGTCGCCGAGATGACGCCGGCGCAGCTAAACCAGATGTTCGAAGCCATCGGTGAACTCGAAGCGACCTGCGCGCGGCATGCCGCAATACGCATGCCGGCAGAAGGTCGCGCACGCCTGTCGGAACTGCACGCGCAGTCGCGCGCAGCGATGCGCGCCGGCGACTTCGAGCTCTATGACAAGCTCAATCAGGAACTGCATCATGTAATCATCGAAGGCTGCGGCAATCCTGTGCTGATCGACATGACCTTCAGTTTGCGCCATCGCATCTCGCCTTACCGCCGCTCGCAATTCAGGAACCTTGAGCGCCTGTCCGCGTCCTTCGAAGAACATGCGGTCATCGTCGAAGCCTTGCTCGCGCATGATGTCACGACCTGCTACCGTGAAATGCGCGCGCATCTGCTCTCGGCGCGCAGTGCGGCCGCACGCATGTCGCCGGCATGGGACGAAGCGCCGCGCCCATGAAGTCCTGATGCGATAATCCGGCGCACCACGCCAGCGTAAAAAAACACCATAGACACCAAACAAGGAACACCATGTTAAACACCGCCCGCGCCACCCACGCCATCGCCGTCGCCCCGCATCATCTCGCCGCGCAATCCGCCCTGTCCGTCATGCGCGATGGCGGCAATGCGATCGAGGCCATGGTCGCCGCTGCCGCCAGCATCGCCGTCGTCTATCCACACATGAATGGCATCGGCGGCGATTCCTTCTGGGTCATCGTGCCACCCGGCGGCGCACCGATCGCCATTTCCGGCTGCGGCCAGGCGGCCGCTGCAGCGACCATCGAGGCTTATCACAGCCGTGGCTTCCAGGCGATCCCGATGCGCGGATCACTCGCGGCCAATACCGTTGCCGGCACCGTCGGCGGCTGGAACAAGGCGCTCGAAGTCGCCCATGAACTCGGCGGCAAATTGCCCTTGGCGCGCCTCTTGGCCGACGCGATCGGCTATGCCACCGATGGCGTGCCGGTCACCGACAGCCAGCAAAATGCCACGCGCGCGAAGCTGCCGGAATTGGCGAAGATACCGGGCTTCAGCGATACCTTCCTCATCAATGGCGAACTGCCTTTGTCCGGCCAGCGCTTCAAGCAGCCACGCATGGCACGCACGCTCGGCATGCTCGCGCGCGACGGCCTCGACAGTTATTATCGTGGCGCACTGGCGGAAGAGATCGCCGCGGATCTCGCCGCGATCGGCACGCTGCTGACCGGCGACGATTTGCGCGCGTATCAGGCTGAGCGCAAGGTACCGCTACACCTCGCGCATTCCGCCGGTGACGTCTACAACATGACGCCACCCACACAAGGCGCGGTATCGCTGGCGATTCTCGGCCTGCTCGATCGCGCCGGCCTCGCTGAAGTCGAAGCCGACAGCGCCGACCATGTACACCTCGTCGTCGAAGCGACCAAGCGCGCCTTCCAGCTGCGCGACAAATTCATCACCGACCCGGCTTACATGACGGTCGATCCGCAATCCCTGCTGGAGGCCGACAAGCTCGACGCAATGGCCGCGACGATCGATTTGCATGTGGCAGCGCCTTGGGGCAAAGGTCGCGGACCCGGGGACACGATCTGGATGGGCGTGATCGATGAAAGCGGCCTGGCCGTGTCCTTCATCCAGAGTATTTATCATGAATTCGGCAGCGGCATCGTGCTGCCCACGACCGGCATCAACTGGCAGAATCGCGGCGCGTCCTTCAGCCTCGATGACGACAAACTGCTGGCGCTGAAGCCCGGCAAGAAGCCCTTCCATACCTTGAATCCTGCTGCCGCGCGCCTCAAGGATGGCCGCACCATGGTCTACGGCACGATGGGTGGTGATGGCCAGCCGCAAACGCAAGCCGCAGTCTTTACACGGCATGTCGTCTTTGGCCAGCCTTTGCAAACTTCGGTGACGGCGCCGCGCTGGCTGCTCGGACGCACCTGGGGACAGAGCAGCGATACGCTGAAACTCGAACAGCGCTTCCCGCAAGCCGTCATCGATGCGCTGGCTGCGCGCGGCCATGATGTTGAAGTGCTGCTGCCGTTTGATGAAACCATGGGGCATGCAGGGGCGCTGGTGCGCCATCCCGATGGCACGCTGGAAGGTGCGAGTGATCCGCGCTCCGACGGTGGCGTAGCCGGCTACTAAGCAAAGGCATCGGGCGCAATACTGCGCCCGACAAAGCTTGCAAGCTCTGCCGCACAACGCGGCAAATTTGAAATACCGACATCAAGATTGTGAATCATGAAGCGACCGCGTTTCCTCCCTGATAATTTCATGCTGCTGATGATCGCTACCGTCATCAGCGCGAGCCTATTACCGTGCTCCGGCACCGGCGCGCAGATTTTTAATGGCGTAACCAATGTGGCGATCTGCCTGCTGTTCTTTTTGCATGGCGCCAAGCTGCCGCGTGAAGCGGTCGTGGCCGGCATCACGCACTGGCGGCTGCATCTGACTGTGCTCGCCTGCACCTTCGTGATCCTGCCCTTGCTCGGCCTGCTGTTAAAACCGATGGTGTCTTCGCTCGTCACGCCGGAACTGTATCTGGGCATCCTGTTCGTGTGCGTATTGCCATCGACCGTGCAATCCTCAATCGCCTTCACGTCTGTAGCGCGCGGCAATGTGCCGGCAGCGGTGTGTGCGGCTTCGGCATCGAACCTGATCGGGATTTTTCTTACGCCCGTATTGGTCGGCCTGATGGTCGTCGCCCATGCCGGCGGCGCGTCCTCGTTTGATTCGATACGCAATATCGCGCTGCAGTTATTGCTACCCTTCGTCGCCGGACAGATCGCCCGCCGCTGGATCGGGGCGCGCGTGGATCGTGCCAAGGCGCTGTTGAAAGTGGTCGATCAGGGCTCTATCCTGCTGGTGGTCTACACGGCCTTCAGCGAAGCCGTGAACCAGGGCTTGTGGCAGCAGCTGCCGATGCATTCGCTGCTCGGCCTGATCGTCATTGATGCGCTGCTGCTGGGGCTGATCATGCTGATCTCGACTTACGGCAGCCGCCTACTCGGATTCAACAAGGAAGATGAAATCACGATCGTCTTTTGCGGCTCGAAAAAGAGTCTCGCCAGCGGCATCCCGATGGCGAAAATCCTGTTTGCCGGCCATGCGCTCGGCGCGGTCGTCTTGCCGCTGATGCTATTCCATCAGATCCAGCTGATGGTATGCGCGGTACTGGCGCAGCGTTATGCCCGTCGCGATGTAGCGCAGTCGAGCGAACGCAAGCTTAGGGCAGGATAAAGCGACTGCATCCATCGAATGCTGCGTAGAATTGGCGCCTTGTTTAATCGAGGATGCAGAAAATGAAAAAGACCGGCATGGCAAAGAGTGACGCCAAAAAACTGATGGGTAAAATGGTCGCGCCTGGCGCGGGACATCTGGGTGCTGGCGACGTGGCGATCATCGACCGTCGCGAGCAACGCAAACTGGATCAGGCGCTAGGTCTGGTACCGTTTGCGGTCAAACTCAACAGTGCACTTGTACTGCAATTACAGACGCTGGCGAAAGAGCGTGACCTCGACCTCAATGCGCTCGTCGCCGAAGTTTTGACGAAAGGTCTGGCGGCCTAAGCAGCAGCAAGGTGCATCATGCCGTGACTATTGATCCATCACGAACACGGCATGCCAGCGGGAACTAGCGCACTGCTGCGGTAGAGTTCGGCGAGTGACTGCCGGACTGCCGCATCAACATACATTTGCTCCAGCCTGCGCACGAATCCCTTCCCATCGCACAGCGACGATGCCTGCATCTGTGTGCGCAGACCAGCGCGGATTTCGCCCAGCAAAATCGGACTCGATGCGAGCGCGCTGGCGATACCGACATACGCCCCATCCGAGCCCGCGATCCAGTCACTGCGACCGATCTGATGCAGGATACTGGTCGACAGACGCCCCGCCGGACGTCGCCCCGCCAACGTAATAACCGGCACGCCCATCCACAAGGCGTCACAAGTCGTCGCACCGCCACCATAGGGCGTGGTGTCGAGGGCAATATCAATTTCGGCATAGGTGTTCAAAAAGTCCGCACTGGCAGGGCGCAGGTCCAGTCGTGACGGTGCGATGCCGAACACTTCAAACATGCCGCGCAGGCGTCCGACCATGCCAGCATCAGCGAGCTGAATCGACTGCAGCAACAGCCGCGAATCCGGCACCGCATGCAGCACCCTCGCCCAGAGGCTAACGACGACCGGATTGATTTTCTGGATGTTATTGAGCGAGCCGAAAGTCGTCACGCCGTTTTTCAGCATCGGCAAGGTGCTGACATCGGGCGCGCCCTGATGCGGCTGATACGCCATCATGCCGCCGGGGATGGCCAGCAGTGTTTCGGTGTGTTGTGCGTCGGTCAGACCCGGTGGGTCGACCCAGGCATCGGTGAGGCGATAATCCATCGCCGGCAATCCGGTCGTGCCCAGATAGCCGAGCCAGGACATCATGATCGGTGCCGGTTTGCACGCCAATGCCGCCAGCCGCGTGCCGTTGGTATGCCCGAGGCAATCGACGAGGATATCGATGCCATCCTGCTCAATGCGCGCTGCCAGTGCGGCATCATCAAGTTCATGAATCCAGCGCCACTGATGTCCATACGCCATCAGCTTTTGTGTATGCGCATCCATCACCGGACCTTGCGCATAGCAGGTCAGCTCGACGCAATTTTTGTCATGGTGCGCCAGCAGCGGCTCGAGAAAATGCGCCATCGCATGCTGGCGAAAATCCGCCGACAGATACCCGATGCGCAAGGGTCGCCGCCCGCTCAGTGCGCGCGCTATTTCAGGCGCTGGAAATGCCGCACCCCATGCGCGATGACGTTCGAAAATTTCGGTCGCATCCAATTGCGGCAGATACAGCAAATTCATCAACTCGCCGCTGCCGCGATTGTGCAGCACTTCCGGAAAATCCGGACGCAAGGCCAGCGCCTTGTCGTAGCAGGCCGGACTCTCCTCGAAACGCCCCTGCTCTGATACAGCATTACCAAGATTATTCCATCCCGCCGCGCAGGCAGGATCGAGCGTGATCGCTGTGCGGCAGGCGGCCTCGGCTTCGCACACCAGACCGACGAGACGCAGGGCATTGCCGAGATTGGACCAGCCATTGGCATAGCCGGGCTGGACCGCGATGGCGCGACGATAAGGCACAAGCGCGTCCGGCACCATGCAGATAGCGAGCAAGGCATTACCATAATTATTCAACAGGATTGCCAGCTCCATGGCGAGTTGCGCGCTGCGCGAACCGTCGCGCCGGCTTTGTGCATCGGCATGGGCGATGTCGACGATGCTGATCAGGCTTTCATACGCCGGGCCAAAGCCGGCATCGAGCGCAATGACTTTGCGGAAGATTTCTTCAGCGCGCGCCAATTGACCGAGCTGGCGCAGCGACTCGCCAAAGTTATGCAGATACAGCGGATTGTCTGGCGCCAAGGCACATGCCTGCTCGAGATAGCATTGCGCCGTTTCCGGATGACCGGCACGCCCCTCAAGTGCACCGATTCCGGCGAGTGCAGCAGCATGTTGCGGATCGGTCGCCAACACCTGCCGGTAAAGTTCGCCAGCCGCCTCAAAATTACCCGCGGCAATATGGTGATGAACAGCGTCGGTCAAGGTGGCGTAAGCGTGCATGACATGGCCTCTGGATCAGCGAAAAACTTATGCGCTCAGGAAATAGAGTCTATCTTGGATGGCCAAAATTTCAATCAAGAATGCTGAAATTTCATGTCAGCAATGCCGTTCTCGCTCGTGCTTTGGTGCCTTGACGCAACACGCAAAACGACACCCAGCACGTTTCCCCGACACTTCTACATCAGCTCCACGACACTCGCGCAGAGTCTGCAAATCCGGCAGGAAAGTTAATTGACGCAATCTGTTCCCTGACAATAATCTTTAACTACAGACACAGATTTCTCACGAGAATTTCAACAGGCTGCGTTGACTGCTTTGTCACTACAAGAATGCCTTTGTCTTGCGCTGCTGTTACTGGAACTCAACTTATTTTTAATGGAGGATTTTATTATGATTCCCAATTCAAGTCCCAGGGTGGCGAAATCCGCTAACCACAACGTTGCCACTATCACCGCGCATGATACTGTAACCGAAGTTACTGAAGCTGGCGTTCAGCCCGACAACTCTCCGGTGCAAGTCAAAAGTCTAGCCTCAGGCTATTTGACCATTACCGACAGCGACCCTGATCAAGCTGGGTTTTTGGCACCCAGAGCCTCCAGCATGCTCGGCCTTTACGGACAATTTACCTTCGATGTCACTTCAGGTGATTGGACTTACGTGCTCAATGACCCCGCAGCGAATGCCTTGGCAGGCGGAACGACGGCGCACGAGAATCTGGTCATTACCTCCCTGGATGGCAAAACACCGCAGACCATCACTGTCGTCGTCAATGGCACCAATGATGCCCCTACGCTGACGGCCGGCAGGGTAAGTGGCTTTCTGGTGGAGGCGGGAAATAGCAGTCTCGGTACTGCCAATGCGAGTATCACTTTCACAAAAGCCGATCCGGACCTCGGTGACACGGCGAACTGGGATTTGACAGGATGGGTAAGGGAATCCGCGACAACGGCTCACAAAGCCGGGACCTATGGCACCGCCTTTTTAGATACCAATGACACTAGCAACAAGGGCGTCGTGCGCTATGTGCTCGATAACAGCAACCCGGCTACCAACGCACTGAAATCAGGCGATAAGGTGGTCGACAGCTTTGCGATCACGGTCCACGACATTAGCGGCGCCACGAAGACAACGAATGCCGACTTCTCAATTTATGGCAAAAATGATGCGCCGGTCTTGTCAGCCTTAGAGCAACCTTTGCCCTACACAAAAAATGCTGTCGCACACTTCGCACCAGCGGAACTACTCGGTAACGCCACCGATGTCGACAGCCCCCTCAGTTCCTTGAAAATCGCCAAGGTCAAAAGCGGCACCGGCGGCACAGTCAGTCTGGAAAGTAACAATCAGGTCATTTTCAGGCCGACCAAGGACTTCGAAGGTGACGCGCATTTTACGTATTATGTAACGGATGGGAAGGCGAACTCCCTGCCCATGGACGTGACGGTGAGTATTCCCGCACAGCCCGATACCACGCCGCCGGACAGGCCCATTCTTCGATTGGTCGACGATACCGGTATAAGCCACTCACCCGGCTTTACCAACTCGAGCGGCTATGAAGTTGATTGTGAACCTGGCGGAACGCTCGAATTTTCCACTACAGGCCTTGATGGTAGCTGGGAAGTAAATCGTCCTACCCCCATTGACCAGGCACTCAACATTGTTTATGTACGCCAGATCGATGACTACTTAAATGTTTCGCAGCCCTCGCTGCCACTGTTATTCACGCTCGATTTGCGGGCGCCTGTGATAAACACCTATAACGTCATTGCAAACGAATCGGAGCTGGTGTTGAATTTTTTTGAGGATATCGGACTACAGGAGTTAGGCAATGACATCAATGGATTTACTGTCACTCGCCACCATGACGAAAATGTCGACACAATAGCCGCCACCTTAATGTACGTATCTGCCGCTGATAAAACGGTGACCTTATTTTTCGACATCGGCGCGCTCGCCGGTAGCATCGTCGACATCGAATACGGAGGCATTGGCATTCGGGATCTGGCAGGCAATCCGGCGCCTGCCTTTTCAATTTTCGATATCCCCATTATCTAGTTTTGAAACGCAGAGCGTGAAAGAAGCTTAAGCCTTGGCGCCTGTTGCTCTCAGCAGCAGGCGCCAAGATTGCCAAGCCTTGCGTGGCACACCATGCAAGCGAGTCTAGCCTTAAGCATCGCACCCATGACTTCGCCACCCTCTGCAGGCACACACGCTTGCTATCGTCACTGCTCCAGCATCCACGCCTTCATCCCATTGACCCACCCACGCGCCGGCAAATTCGTTTCGCGGCGGATCACGGCCGCACGTTGGTAAAGCTCGCCGAAATCGACCACGGGCGCCTGCTTGAAGCCGATCACGACGACGTTCTCTTCTTCGGTCAGGGAAGACAGACAGGTCAGCGCATCGAAGGCCGGCTGCATCGCCTGCAGGTTCTTCGCATAACTGGCATGGTCGCCAAAAATATTCGTCGTCATCATGCCGCCGGGCGTGAGGCAGTCGGCGCAGGCTTGATAAAACGCTTCGCTGTCGAACACCGGCCCGCGCGCTTCGGCGTCATACAGGTCGACTTGCAGAATATCGACCTTGCCATGATTGGCAGGATCCATGACAAAAGCCTGCGCATCCATTTCCTTGACCTGCAGCCGGGCATCATTCGATGGCAAGGCAAATTGCGCGTGACAGATTGCGATCACGTCAGGGTTCAGTTCGATAGCCGTCACGCGCGCTTCGGGAAAGCGCCGGTAACAGAATTTTGTCAGCGCCGCGCTGCCTAAACCGAGCTGCACGATATGCTTCGGCGCGTCTTCGAACAGCATCCACATCATCATCTGCTGCACGTATTCGAGTTCGATCGCATCGGGCTTACGTAGGCGCATGGCGCCCTGTATCCACTCGGTGCCGAGGTGCAGGTAGCGGATATGCCGGTCTTGCGAGGTGGTGACGGCGGGCAGGACGGATGGTAACAGGGGATCGATGGACATCGGCTCAGTCATGCTCGACGTGCAAGGCTTCCAGAAAGCGCGAGACCATGTTGTAGGCAGCGATCACACCCACCAGCTCGACTTGCTGCTGGGTTGAAGGCAAGACCGTTCGCAGAGCCGCAAAACACGCGTCGCTGACCTGCACATTCTGCGTCATCTCACGCGTCAAGGCCAAGGTTGCGCGTTCTTCCGCATCGAACAGGACCGTGTCTTCCAGCGCTGCTGCATAGTCTTGCAGACGGTCGAGCTGCGCCTGGCTGCCACCGGCGGCGAGCAATTCCGGCGCATGCTGGGACAGTTCGTAATCGGCGCGATTCAGCACTGCCACGGCGCAAATGGCCAGCTCGCGCAATTTGGCGTCCAGCGACAAACCGTTGCGTACTGCGCCGAGGAAGCCATTCCAGCCGACCGCATAGGCCGGGCTGTTGAGCAGCATGCGGTCGAGATTAATGAGGCTGCCGCCGCGGCGTTTCTGGATCGCGGCGACGACCTCGGTCGGGCCGAGCTCAGCATCGGCGACGGAGGGAATACGTTTTTCACGTGTTGTCATGATCAGTCCACCGCCGCCATTAATTCCGACTGATGATGGCGCTGTTGCTCTTCCATCACGAGGTGGCCGAGCTCACGCTTGAGCGCATTGAATTCCGCCGACGAAGGATCGCGCAGGCGCGGCAAATCGACGATCATGTCGCGCTTGACGGTGCCCGGACGGTAAGTCATGACCACGATGCGGTCCGCAAGATAAATCGCTTCTTCGATACTGTGGGTGACGAAGATGACGGTCTTGCCGGTTTCCGACCAGATGCGCAGTAGCTCATCCTGCAGGTTACGGCGGGTCAGCGCATCGAGCGCACCGAAGGGCTCATCCATCAACATGATCGGTGAATCGAGCGCGAGGATGCGCGCAATGGCGACGCGTTGGCGCATGCCGCCCGACAGGTCTTTCGGAAAACGGCTGCGGAAATCGGCGAGGCCGAGCTTTTCCAGCAAGGCGGCAACGACGGGGCGAATCTGCGCCGCATCCATGCCCTTGATCTCAAGGCCGAAGGCGATGTTCTGCTCGACGGTCATCCACGGGAACAGTGCGTATTCCTGAAAAACCATGCCGCGATCCGGGCCCGGGCCGGTAACGACATTGCCGTCGGCGCTGATGCTGCCGGAAGTCGGCGGCGAAAAACCCGCGATCGCGTTCAGCAAGGTCGACTTGCCGCAGCCGGAAGGCCCGAGCAGGCAGACGAACTGGCCGCGCGGGATGTCCAGATTGATGTCCTTGAGCGCGACGACTTCGCGCTCGCCGGTCTTGAAGATTTTATTGACGCCGTTGACGACGATATGACTTGCGCTCATGTCAGTGCTCCAGGCCACGGTGCCACCGCAGCAAATAATTGTTCAGCTTGTTTACAGCGACGTCGATGGCCAGACCCAGCATGCCGATGCTGATCATGCCGGCGATAATTTTATCGGACCAGAAATACTCACGCGCTTCGAGGATGCGGAAACCCAGACCATTGTTCACCGCGATCATTTCCGACACGATCACGACGATGAAGGAGGTACCGATACCGATGCGCACGCCCGACAGGATGTAAGGCACAGCCGCCGGCAAAATCACGCGCAGGAACATCGTGCTCTGGCTCGCGCCGAGATTGCGCGCGGCGCGCAGGTAGATGCCGTCGACATGACGCACGCCGGCGATGGTATTGATCAGCACCGGGAAAAATGCGCCGATCGAAATCAGAAATACCGCAGGTGGATTACCGAGCCCAAACCACAAAATCGCCAAGGGAATATAGGCGATCGGTGGAATCGGCCGCAGTACCTGCGCCAGCGGATTAAGCCAGGCGTAGACGCGTTGGCTCGCGCCCATCATCAGCCCCAATGGCAGCGCCAGACCGGCGCCGATCAAAAAGCCGACGACGACACGGTACATGCTACCCAGCGCATCGATAATCAGCTCGCCCGAGACGGCCCAGGCAAGCCAGCTGCCGCCCGCTTCGGCGAACGGCACCGGCGGCAGGAGATAGGCGATCCAGCGCTGTACCACCGCCACCGGCGACGGCAGCACATTCGGATTGACCCAGCCTAGGGATGCCGCTGCCTGCCACACTGCGATCAGCACCAGCGGTACGATCAATCCGGCGCCGACTTCGCGCCACTGTATTTTTGCCATGATGATTTCGCTTATTTGACGTTCAGGGATTTTTTGGCTTGCTCAAGCAAGTCCGTCTTGACCCAGTCCTTGGCCACTGGCGGATTGCTCATCTTGGCGATGCCTTGTTTGAACATGATGTCGGTCGTGATCTGGATATGCGCCGGCGTGATGTCATACGAATACGGCGAATTGCCGATCGCGTCGTTGAAATCGTCTTTCGTGATCTGGCCCTTGAACAGGGTCTGGGTCACGAATTTCTCAGCCAGCGGCTTATTGTCGATGAAGGTCTTGGTCGCTTCGACGAAGCAGCGCATGAATTTTTCTGCCAGTGGACGACGCTCGTTGTAGAACTTTTCTGTCATCACGAGCGTACGCACCGGCTCGCCGATCGGGGTATCGTAAGGCTTCAGGACTTCGACGCCGAAACCTTTGTTCAGGGCTTGCGAGCCTTGTGGTTCGGTCTGCATGATGGCATCGACATTTTTGCCCAGCAGTGCCTGGTTCAGGTCGGGGTAGGACAGGTAAATGATGGTGACGTCCTTGCCCGGCGCATCGGCAGAAGTCAGGCCGTGCTGTGCGAGTTCGGCTGCCAGCAGCAATTCCTGGATGCTGCCGCGCGTGACGCCGACTTTTTTGCCCTTCAAATCCTTGACCGTCTTGATCCCTGCGTCAGGCCGGGCCAGCAAACGCGCGCCGCCTTTGGCAAAACCGGCAACGATATAAATCGGGATACCTTTGGCGCGACCGGAGACGGCCGCTTCGGAGGCGGTCGCACCGACATCGAGTTCACCGGCGATAATCGCCTGCATCACGTCGAGGCCTTTGGCGAAGGTGCTCTCTTCGACCTTGATGCCGCACTTCGGTGCGATTTCCTTGATGTACGAGATAGCGCCGAAATGCGCGAGCTTGAGATTGCCGAGGCGGATAACATCGTCCGCTGCTTGGGCTGGTACAGCGGCGAACGCCATCGTTACGGCGAGACCGCCGATTAATTTTTTGAACATGTTTGTCTCCGTTGGTTTGGTTGCGGCTGTAACGATAGCAGACTTCATGCCAGATAAGTTGGCGCCATAGCCGCGATCCAAGCATCTGATTCAAAAGGCATTTACATTTTGTGCCAGCAGGGTTGATGCGACATTCCGGAATCGGCGCCGCGCGGATTACGGATTTCCGCATCGCCCGGTTCAGCGCCAGGACGCTACGCGCAGATTGACAGGCTCGCCTTCCCGCCTTAAGCATTAATTTTCTCAACGCAAATTATTGCCTCTACAATCGCAGCCTAGCCTCACACTTTCAATAAAAAAATACGAAAGCGATTCCTATGCCTAGTCAGTTATTCCAATCCTGCCGCGCAGTCGTGTTGGGCGCGCTGTTTTTTCTGCCGCTGGCCAGTCACGCGGAAACCACGTCAGCAGCACGCCAATTGCATGCACTGCTCGATCAGCAATGGGCCTGGGAGACGCAAGAGTATCCGGAGCAGGCGACATTTCGCGGCGATAAGCGCTTTGATGATCGCCTGACCGATTTATCACCGGCAGCGATCGCCAAGCGCAAGCAGCATCAGCAGCTGCTGCTGACAAGGCTCAAGCAGATCAACGCAGCAAAGCTGACAGGGCAGGATGCGATTTCTCATGCAGTACTGTTGACTCGACTGGAGCTCGAGATGCAGCTCAATGCCCAGTTTGGCAGCCTGCCATTTGGTGCAAATGATGACTGGATGCCGATGTCGCAAATGAGCGGTATCCAGATGGATTTTCCGGCGCTAGTGAAAGCAACTGCGTTCGAGACTGCGGGCGATTACGCACGCTATCTCAAGCGCCTGGCGGCACTGCCGCGGCAGATTGAACAAACCATCGCGCTCATGCAGCAAGGCATTGCCAGCGGCTGGATGCCACCGGCGATCGCGATCCGCGCCCTGCCCTCGCAAATCGACACCCACCTTGGCCCGGATGCGAGCCAGTCTCTGTTGTACCTGCCGTTTAAGCAGATGCCTGCGGACATCACTGACGCCGAGCAGCAGCGTTTGCGCGCAGCGGCATTGGAGGTGATCGGCAAATCAGTGCAAGCTGCCTATGCCAGCCTCAAGACCTTCGTCGAGCAGACTTACCTGCCAGCGGCACGGCAAAACTTAAGCGCCTCGACGCTGCCCGGCGGCCCGGCATATTACGCACTGATGATCCGGCAAAACACGACGACCGGCATGACGGCGAGAGATATCCACGAGCTGGGATTACGTGAAGTCACGCGCATCAATGCGGAGATGGATGCCGCGATGCGTCTCAGCGGTTTCAAGGGTAATCGTGCCGAGTTCCAGCACTTCATTAATACCGATGCCCGCTTCCATTTCACGCGCGCCGAAGACCTGCTGGCGAAGTACCGTGACATCGCCAAACGCGCCGATGCCGAATTGCCGCGACTGTTTGCAGAGCTGCCGCGCACGCCCTACGGCATACGCGCAATGGAGGCATATGAAGGCGACAACGCTGAACATTACACCGCCGGCGCCAGCGATGGCAGCCGCGCTGGCTATTTCGAGGCGAATGCCAATAACTTGAAAAAAACGCCATCCTACTCGATGGAATCGCTCGTGCTGCATGAAGCCGTTCCCGGACATCACTTGCAGATCTCGCGCCAGCAAGAGCTGCAGGGCATTCCGGAATTCCGCAAATATGCCGGCTACACCGCGTACAGCGAAGGCTGGGCTTTGTACGCGGAAAGTCTCGGCAATGAGATGGGCTTCTATACCGACCCGTACAATAAATTTGGCCAGCTGTCCGAAGAGATGTGGCGCGCCTGCCGGCTGGTGATGGATACCGGCATCCATGCCTTTGGCTGGAGCCGCGAACAGGCGATCGCCTACCTGGAAACGAATGCCGGGGTCATGCGTGAAGCGGCGATCGCAGAAACCGACCGCTATATCGTCTGGCCCGGACAGGCGCTCGGTTACAAAATCGGTGAATTACGCATCAAGGCCCTGCGCGCAAAAGCGAAGGCTGAGCTCGGCGAACAATTCAATATCCGACGTTTCCACAATGCGGTGCTCGACAATGGCGCCTTGCCCTTGGACGTACTTGAACAGCAAATCGTGCGCTGGATTTCAGCCGAAAAGCGCCGCCCTTAAACAATACGATCATCCCGGCTTAGGTCGGCCGGGTCGCGTTGCCGGCACCCGCGAGCTGGTAGCACCTCAAAATTACATTCTTGTCTACGACACCGCTGGCGAACTTGTGCGGGTGCTGCGCATACTACATGCCGCCAGACGGTGGCCACCTGGAACTGATTGACCAATCGGCCTGCGCAATTGCCGGCCTCCTTACCTAACTGCACACACAGCAAAGCCGGACGAATCCGGCTTTGCTGCTACACCGCGATGACGTGATAAGGCTTACGGCAAGGTCGCAAAGTTCGGCTGCAAGCTCTGCATGATGCCGCGATTTTTATACAGCGTGGCATCCTCACTCAACATGAATCCACTCGTGACAAGGCCATCGACCGCGGCATTCCAGGCAGTGAGATAGCCGGCCTTCGTGCTGTACAGTTCCTGCGTACTCTTGCGCGGGTCGCCGGCTTTCTTCGCGTCGGTCTTCAGCGCAAACGCCAATTGCGAACTGCTCAAGCCGTTCTGGTCACCAGCGACAAAGCCGGCACGACGCAGGCTGTAGCCTTTGAAGGTCGCCAGTGGCACGGCGATATCCGGCATCGATACGCCCGCCTTGTCATTACCTTGCGCATTCGTCGTGGGCAAATGCACGACATAGAACTTCGTCGATGGCAGACTCGGAATGACGCTCTCGTCGTTGACGCTCAAGGTGTTATAGCCGCCATTGAAGTCCAGACCCAAGGCGAGCAGATCGGGGGAACCGAGGCTGGCCGGACTCGCGGTCGGCACCGCCATGGTGACATCGGCGACTTTCGGGTAAGTGCTGGGCAGCGGATTGGCGGTATTCTTTACCCACCCTTCAAGATTGACCAGCAAGGCCCTGTAGAGCGCCGAACTCGCTACCAACGCGCCCGGCGCCGCAGAAGCTGCTGTGGCACTGACTGCGCGATCCACCGAATAGTCGGGCTGGGTGATGGCATTACCGACCAGCTGCGTCGGGCTATGCGAGGTCCCCGGCACATAGAACATGCGCACATTCGCAGGAATGGCAACATCCTTGCCCGCGCCATCGGTCACGGTCAGCGAAGCGCGCGCGCCATTGAATTCGATCGGGCTGTCGTACTGAAATACCTTCGGACAGGTGTTCGTCTCTTCGGTACATTTCTTCATCAGTCCGTCGGTTTTACCCGTCAATGGATCGGTGATCGTCGCGTATGAAAACGGGAACTGGTCGCCCGGTGTGTAATGCGTTTCATGCTGGCGCGAATAATCACCCGGCTTGGCCCAGCGATAATTTGTGTAGGTCTTGCGTGAACCACCAACGAGCGGCAGCATGCCGTCGAAGACAATTTTGCGCTGGGCGTCAGCATTGAATCCCTGCCACAGAAAGTCACGCAAATACCGGCCAGACTGCGAGATCCCCGTCGCCAGTGCGACCTTGACCCGCCCCGTGAGCGGATTGCTATTGCCCTCAGTATCCTTGGACGCATTACGCAAATAGGAAATCAAGTCACGCACCGCGAGGAAGCCCAGACCCATAGGCTTGGGATCGATCGCCGTGTAATTGAAATGATAGATGGCGCCATTGTCGCTACCACTGTCGAGCGCTGCAGCATTCTTGGCGTCGGCAACGACGGCGGCGCGATTGATCGTCACGTAGCCGAAACCTGTCGCCGTCGTATTGCCGCCTTCGGCTGAGCCGTCACCGGCGGTGTAAGTCCACATGGACGGGTCGACTACTACAGCAGGCGACATCGCGGTCTTCTGCACCGTCAGCGTGGCCGCCGTATTTGGCGCGCGCGAATAGTAGGTGCCCAGCAGATTGCTGGTGGCATTGTCGGCGATGAATTCGTCTTGTACGCCGCCGGTAATCCTTGCGCCGCTGAGTCCGCCTTCATGTGCCACGGGCAGCGTCATGCCGGGGGCATACCACTTTGTCGTTGTGCTGATCGCGGCAGTGGCGACATTGAGCTTTTGCGGACGATCACCCTGCCAGCCTGACCAGACCATCGTCATGCCCTGATTCATCAGGAAGCCATTGCCGGCGCCAGCACCGGCGACCACGCCAGTGGCAGCGGCAGGCAGGACCGGCTTCGTATTGCTGAAAATATCGTTACTGTTACTTTCATTGAGCGCACCGAATGACAGTGACGAGGTCCGGTTATTGACTTCGTACAGCAGGGTGCCGCTCGCCTTGGTCGGATCGGTCGGCGTGAGGATCACGACATCAAATTTGTACACTACATTGCCACTGGCATCGGCGACGTTTTTCAGATCGACGATGGTCGCAGCGCAGGGATCTTTCGCCGAAACTTTAGCAGTCGCTTCGGCCAGAATATAAGTGTAGGTTCCTACCGCGCCGAAGCTCGCGCCACCGAATGCCAGTCCGCTGCCCTTGGTCGCCAGTACGCTCACGGACGAATCAGTAATGGGGCAGGAAAACGTGATTTCAGGCGCCAGCAGGGCAGACTTCGCCGCCGGGATAACGACGGAAGTTCCGGCTACCAGGGGCTCGGAACTGCCACTGCAGGCCGCCAGAAACAAGGGCGTACACAGCGCGAGGACTTTCAGGGATGCTCCAGGAATGGCACTACTTTTTTTATTCTTAAAATTGACAATCATGTTCGCAACTTCCTTTCTTCAGTACTGAGATGAGGAAACAAAAGCTCGCAATGACAGCCAGAAAAATCTGGCGGAGAAGCGAGTTGCAACGGATGTAGAAACGATGAGGCTGGATGAATTTACTGATGCGCGTGATTTGGTTTTCTAATAATGCGCAGCGAAAGTGTAGCACCTGAAATCAAAAATTGGAGCATGGAAATTCATGTCGAAATGAAAAATCCGCGCCACTGAAGTCGCGCAGATAGGGATGCTATTTTGGACGAAAATTCTTGTGCGATGCGCCATCGCCTTGTGAATCAGGCGCGACGATTCCAGGCAATTGATTCGCATGGAACTTCCCCGTTTAGTCGCGTTGATAGGCGCCTGAAAAACGGATTTTAATGCGGCGGCGCAACCGAATATGAATGCATTTAAAAATTTTTAATTGCGTGCCGCACCTGAGCTGAGACCAGCTAAATTCAAGCGGCCTGATGCCGCGCCTGCCGCTGCAGCTGACCTTCAGCCTTGGCGGCCTTGTGCGTGGCCACGGCTTTTTGCTTGATGTGCAGCTTGTGCGCCTTGCCGGCGTAGTCGCTGTCGATGGCAGCAGCGACTTGTTCGACATCGTAGCCGCGCGAAGCCAGCCATTCTGCGACCAGTGCGGCCAGCCGGTCGAGCGCGATGCGGTGCGTCGCATCGGTCTTCGCATAGAGCCAGTCCGACAGCGCCATGAAGTTCGCAAACGGTGAGTCTGCAAGGATCAATGTCAGCGTATGCGCGAAGCGTCCCGAATTCGCCACCAGATCCCAATAGCGCGCGAAGCGCACGAGGCGCTGCATGTCCGAAAAATCAATGCGGTCGGTGGCCAGGATCGTGTACGGCGGATGCGGGTCGAACTTCAGGTCGAAGGTCTCGGTGTGGCGAATGATGGGCGTGCCGCGCAGGCGCTTGAGGATGCCAAACTGGATTTCATGCGGCTGCAAGGCATGCAGCTTATCGAAGCCGGCGGCGAAGCTGGCGATGTCTTCACCGGGCAGGCCGGCAATCAGGTCGACGTGCAAATGCGCCTGTGAATGCTGGCACAGCCAGCGGATGTTCTCGGCAGCTTTTTCATTGTTCTGTTTGCGGCTGACCAGCGCCTGCACTTCGGGATTGAAACTCTGGATGCCGATTTCGAATTGCAGCGTCCCGGCTGGGAATTTGACGATGGATTCCTTGAGCGCATCGGGCAAATGGTCGGGCACGACTTCGAAATGCGCGAACACGGGATCATCGGGGTGCGCCGCGAGTTTATCGAGGAAGAATTGCATGATCTTCAGGCTGGTCTTGATGTTCAGGTTGAAGGTGCGGTCGACGAACTTGAACAGCCGCGCGCCGCGCGCATGCAGGACTTCGAGCTCGGCGAGAAACTGGTCGATATCGAAAGGCCAGGCAGTCTTGTCGAGCGCCGACAGGCAGAATTCGCATTTGAAGGGACAGCCGCGCGAAGCTTCAACGTAGAGTGTGCGGTGGCGGATGTCTTCATCGGTATAGAGCGTGTACGGCAGCGTCAGGTCGGCCAGCGCCGGCTGCACGCCGGCATGGATTTTCATCAGCGGCTGCGGGCCATTGAGGATTTGCCGGCACACGTCAGCGAAGGTTATGTCGCCCCATCCCGTGATCAGGTAGTCGGCTTGCTGCACGATGGGCTGTTCGGCCGACTCGTAGGAGACTTCCGGCCCGCCGAGCACGATCTTGATCTCGGGCGCGAGGCACTTGAGCATGGCGACGATTTTAGTCGTCTCTTCGATATTCCAGATATAGACGCCGAAGCCGATGATGCGCGGTTTTTGCGCGAGCAGTTTTTCGACAACTTCGGTGGTCTTCGTGCCGATGACAAATTCCAGCAGCTTGGTCTGTTCCTGCATTTCTCCCATATTGGCCAATAGATAACGCAGCCCCAATGAGGCGTGGGCGTAGCGGGCGTTCAGGGTCGAGAGCAGGATGGTCATTGCGGACAGTATTCAGGGGCGAGGCGCCATTTTACGCTGTGCTGGTGGAGACTGCCGGGGGGAATTGGGTTCGGTGTGACGTGGTTTCTGTCGGAGCGTGACGCAGGCCGAGTCGACGCGCAGCAAAGCAATGCCACCATCATCGCCAATCCCGATGCGTAGCGAGGCCGAATCGAAGCGCAGCGAGGCAGCGGCCTTTGACGTTGACGTTGACCTACCCCGCTTAGAGGCCGCCGTAAAAATGGCGCAGGAAACGGATCAGAAACGGGGCCTGTCTGAGCGCAGCGAGTTTGCCCCGTTTCCCGTTTCCTGCGCCATTTTTACGGGAACCCCGAAGGGGCGGCCGTCCGCGGTCGCCTTTCTTTGCTTACTTTCTTTGGCGAAGCAAAGAAAGTGAGCGGCTGCCGGGCCGCTCCCGGCAAAGCCTCCACGGAGTCACTAAAGCATTGCAGCACCGAAGAAAAACACGACTCCTGAGGTACCCACGGAGTGACAAAGCCTATCGAGCCTTCTCACTTTCCTGCAAAGCCCGCCACATCACCTTCCCCGTAGCCGACCGCGGCAAGGACGCCACAAACTCAACCCGCTTAGGCACTTTGTAAGCCGCCATCTTTTCATGCGCCCAATCCATGATGTCCGCATCCGTGACGCCCTCGTTACCAGGCTTCTTGACGATCACCGCCTTCACGGTCTCGCCACGATACGCATCATTAGCCGCGATGATGCAACATTCCTGCACCGCCGCATGCTGATACATCATGGCCTCAACCTCAGCAGGCCAGACCTTGTACCCACTGGCATTGATCATGCGCTTAAGCCGGTCGGTAAAGAAAAAGAACCCCTCCTCATCCATATAACCGAGGTCGCCGGAGCGGAAGAATTGCTTACCATCGAGCGTAGCAAAGGACTCCGCCGTCTTCTGCGGATCCTTCCAATACCCGCCAAACACCTGCGGCCCGTTGATCCAGATTTCCCCCTGCTCGCCCTGCGCGACTTCAGCCAAGGTCACCGGATCAACGATGCGCGAATCGACATTGAAATGCGGAATACCCAGGCATTGCTGCTTCATGCGCTGCGGCGGATTGATGTGCGATGCGGCCATGGTTTCGGACAGGCCATAACCTTCCATGTAACGCTGCCCCGTCAAGTCCAGCAGCTGCTGCGCGATCGCCGCCGGCATCGCGGCGCCGCCGCCAGAGATACGCGTGAGCCCGGAAATATCATACTCAGCCACACGCGGATTCGACAGGAAATCGATCATCATCGCCGGCACCAGCGTCCAGGTATTGACGCGATACCGCGTAATCAGCAGGCCCGCCACATCCCGGTCCCAGCGCGGCAATATCACCAGCGCCGCACCAGCAAAAATCGCCGCATTCATCACCGACTGCATGCCGGTCACATGAAAAAACGGCAGCACGGCCAGCGTTACACCATTCGGGCGTAAAGTGTCCGCCCAGGTCGGACTGCCGACCGCATTGAACATCACCGAACGATGCGTATGGATGCAGCCCTTGGGCTTGCCGGTCGTGCCCGAGGTATAGGGCATGCAGGCCAAGTCGTCAGGTCCAGCCAGATGCGGCCCCGGAACATGCCCCGCTGCGAGCGCATCCTGCCAGCTGACCACGCCGGGCAAGTCGGATGTCACGCGCGGGGCAGCCACGAAGTCGGGCACGGCCAAGGTCGTCGGCACCGTCAGGTAATCTGAATAAGTCGCCACGACGGCGTGACTGAGACCCGTGCTGCCCAACAGCGGCGCCACACGGGGCAAGATTTCCTGCGCCACGATGATCGTGCGCGCATCGCTGTCGCTGACGTAATGTTGCAGCTCATCGGAAAGCAGCATGGGATTGACCGGCACCACCATCGCATCGGCGCGCAGGATCGCGTAATAGGCAATGACGAACTGCGGGCTATTCTGCATATCAAGCAAGACGCGCTCGCCGCGCTGCACGCCGCAGACCGTTTGCAAATGGCCGGCCAGCGCATCCACGGCAGCTTGGAATTGCGCGTAGCTGAGGATGGCGTCGTAAAACACCAGCGCCGGGCTATCCGGCGAAAGTCGCGCATTGCTGGCGAGGTTTTCATAGACGCTGGTCGCCGGCGTCGTCAATTCGTACGGCAAGCCTTGCGGCCAGTGCGCGTAGTGGGTCGTGTTCATGTCTCTGTGGCCTTTTATTGTAATTTGCCTGGCGGAGATTCTAACGCGGATTGCAGGACATTCAGCAAACCAGATATGCTGCAGTGCGGTCAGTAACAGGCTACTATCCGAGGAAGGCCGGCGCATCCTTGGAAGCCGACCCGCTGCCGGAACAAGCCCCGCAGATCATGGCCCGGGGCGAGAAAAGAAGGACAAGACATTCATGGTACAAAAACGCAAACCCAATCGCAGCAAACAACGCATCGTTCTCGTGCTCCAGGGTGGTGGCGCACTTGGTGCCTACCAGGCCGGCGTCTATGAAGCGCTGCATGAACATGACCTCAGCCCCGACTGGATCGTCGGCACCTCGATTGGCGCGATTAATGCCGCCATCATCGCTGGCAATCATCGCGACTGCCGCATCGAGCGCCTGCGGGAATTCTGGCACACCGTGTCCTTCGACGATCTCGTCGACATGAACAAGATTCCCGATGCGGCGCGTCAATTTAATACCTGGCTCACGACCGTGAATGCGACCACACAAGGCGTGCCGGGATTTTTCAAGCCGCGCTTCGCCAATCCATTTGCCGCCGGTTTGCCGGTGGCGCCGGAAATGGCGAGCTTTTACGATACCGGTCCGCTGACGGAAACCTTGAAGCGGCTGGTCGATTTCGATTACCTGAATGCGCCGGGCGGTATGCGTCTGACGGTCAATGCAATGAAGGTGACGACTGGCCAGCTCGTCAATTTCGACAGCCAGACGCACAATATGTGCCTCGACCACATCATGGCCAGCGGCGCGCTGCCGCCGGGATTTCCGCCGGTGCGCATCAATGGCGACCTGTATTGGGATGGCGGGCTGTTCTCAAACACGCCGCTGGAAACCGTGCTCGAGGACGAACCGCGCGCCGATACGCTGTGCTTCATGGTCGACCTGTGGAGCGCGATCGGCCAGGAACCGACGACCTTCGATGAGGTTCAGACGCGCCAGAAAGATGTCACCTTCGCCTCGCGCTCGAAACTGCATATTGATGATTACCTGCGCATGCATCAGCTGCGCCGCGTGGTGCGTTCAATGTATGAATCGCTGCCGCCCGAAATGCGCACGGCCGACATCCACAAGGCGCTGGCGGCAGTCGGCAGCGACACGACCATGCACATCGTGCGCCTGGCCTATGCCGGGCGCGACTGGCACATGGCCTCGAAGGACATCAATTTTTCAAAGGGCTCGATCGACTGGCGCTGGCAGCAGGGCTATCGCGACGCCAAGCGCGCCGTCGAAAATGCGGCCTGGATGCGCGTCGTGCCGCAAGAAACCGGCGTGATCGTGCATGAAATGGTCGCGCCCGGTGACTCCTTCACAGAAACCCACGCGAAAGAATAAAGCGGCCTCAATCGTGACTGGCAGCCGTTGCTTCCTGTAGCGGCGCGAAGCGTTCGAGCACATGCGCCGCCATGCCGCGCGCGAGCTCTTCCTCGCCAAAGAAGACCGTGCCGATATCCTCGTTGCGCAAGAAGGTCGATTCATCTTCGCTGTGCGTGCGCAAGATGATTTCTATCGTCGGATTCAAGGCCCGCGCCGTATCGACCATATGCCGCACATTGATCGTGTCCGGCGTAGCGATGACCAGCATGGCGGCTTGCGCAATATGCGCCTGAATCAGCACGGCCGGATCACCCGCCTGGCCTGACACAGCGATGCCACCCTGTTTGCGCAAATCTTCGACCAGTTCGCGGTTCTGTTCCGCGACGACATACGGAATGCCGCGCGCATCCATCGCAGCGGCAATGCGGCGCCCGACACGGCCATAGCCGACCAGCACGACCTGTCCTTCGAGATATTTGCGTTCGGTACTCATGGGTAGTTCGGCACTGGTATCGTGGCGCTGTTCGAGGCGTCGGGCAAATGCTGATTTTTTGAGCAGCCAGCGCTGCACTGGTTCTATCGCGGCAAACAGGAAGGAATTGAGCGTGATGGAAATCAGCACACCTGCCAGCACCAGGCTCATGCCCTCGGCCGGCAGCAGTCCCAGCGATACACCAAGTCCCGCGAGGATGATGGAAAATTCACCGATCTGAGCCAGCCCGGCGGCGATCATCAAGGCTGTCTTGAGCGGATAACGCAGCGCGAGCACCACCAGCAGTGCGCCTATGCCATTACCGAAAATAATGGTCGCGACCACGCCCAATACGCGCAGCGGTTGCTCGATCAAAATAGCCGGATTCACCAGCATACCGACCGATACAAAAAACAGCACCGAGAACGCATCCCGCAAAGGCAGGGACTCTTCTGCTGCGCGATGGCTGAATTCGGATTCGCGCATCACGGTGCCGGCACAGAATGCACCGAGCGCGAATGACACACTGAACATTTCCGCGGCACCGAACGCGATACCGATCGCCGAGACCACGACTGCCAGCGTGAACAGTTCACGCGATCCGGTGCGGGCGACCTGCAGCAAAAGCCATGGCAGCAGACGTCGACCGACGATGAACATCAGCGCAATGAAGGCGGAAACCTGCAGCAGCGTCTGGCCGATGGTCATCCAGATCGGCTTGGTCTCGGCCAGCGGCAGGGCTGGGCCGCCCAGCACACCGGCCAGTGGCGGCAAGAGCACCAGCACCAGTACTGTGACCAGATCCTGCACGACCAGCCAGCCGATGGCGATCCGCCCGTTCATGCTCGCAAGCTCATTGCGCGCTTCGAGCGACTTCAGCAGCACGACGGTGCTGGCGCTGGCAAGCGACAGGCCGAAGATCAACACGCCACCCATGCTCCAGTTCCACCACCAGGCCATGACCATGCCCAATAGCGTCGTGAAGCCCATCTGCACCAGCGCCCCGGGAATCGCAATGCGCCGCACAGCGAGCAGGTCCGCCGGCGAAAAATGCAGACCCACGCCGAACATCAGCAGCATCACGCCGATCTCGGACAATTGCGCGGCAATGTGGCCGTCGGCGACGAAGCCGGGCGTGGCCGGGCCGATGACGATGCCGGCCAGCAGATAGCCGACCAGGGCTGGCAACTTGATGCGCTCGGCGACATAGCCTAAGGCCAGGGCCACGCCAAAGCCGGCGACCAGGGTTGTAATCAGGGATACGTTTTGCGTCATGCCATCCTTTAGTGATGCTCTTACCTAGCCTCGCCATTGCTGATCGGGAGCGCGTCGGCACAGCGTAAAGCAGAAACAATCCGGCGGCTGCAAGTGCAGACCCGGCACGATTCAAGAAACGTAGTCGGCTTTGTAAATTATACATTTCAATAATGCAAATGCCAGTTCAGCTTACTCCAGACAAGTAGCCCGCACTGAAATCACGTACGATGTCCAACTTCGAGCAATCATTGCTTTCCTGGATAGAGAATTTATGCAAACTGGCATGCTGTTCGCCGCCGGCGCCTATACGATATGGGGCCTGCTGCCGATTTACCTGAAAACCATGCAGGCGATCGCACCGATCGAAATCATGCTGCACCGGATACTCTGGTCGCTGGTCTTCATATTGCTGCTGCTGGCGGCGCGGCGACAGTGGACTTGGATAGGCCAGACCTTGCGCCGGCCGAAAGTGTTGGGCGGCTTTGCGATCAGCGCGCTGCTGTTGTCGACGAACTGGTTCCTGTATATCTGGGCAGTCAATAACGACCGCATCATCGATGCCAGCCTTGGCTATTTCATTAATCCGCTCGTGAATGTCCTGCTGGGATTCCTGATCCTGCGCGAACGGCTGCGCCCCGGACAGTGGACGGCCGTGGCGATGGCGGCATTGGGTGTGGCCTGGCTGACCTGGCAGGGTGGGCATTTACCGTGGATCGGCCTGACGCTGGCGCTGACCTTCGGCACCTATGGCTTGCTGCGCAAGACGGCATCACTCGGGCCGCTGGAAGGCCTGTCGCTGGAAACCATGCTGCTGTTCCCGTTTGCCTTTGGCTATCTGATTTACCTCATGACGCAAGGCCACAATACGTTTGCAGCAACCTCCGGCACGACGCAATGGCTGCTTGTCGCGGCCGGACCGATCACGGCGATTCCGCTGCTGCTGTTTGCGGCGGGCGCGCGACGCATTCCGCTGTCGGTGCTGGGTCTGCTGCAATACATCGGACCATCGCTGCAATTATTGCTCGGCGTCTGGCTTTACCATGAACCCTTCAGTGTGGCGCGCCTGACCGGCTTTGCCATTATCTGGGGCGCGCTGGCCGTGTATTCGCTTGAAGGCCTATGGCAGGCCTACGGTCCCAAGCGCAGCGTGCAAACCAAACCAAACTAAGCTGCCCAGGCTAAACCGCGCCGCCTGATCTGGTGGCGCGGGTCGCTTTTGACGTATCCTTTCACCTTTACCCTTCATTCATTCGGACCATCGATGGCAAATTACGTATACACCATGAACAAGGTGGGCAAAATCGTCCCGCCCAAGCGCCAAATCCTGAAAGATATCTCCCTGTCGTTTTTCCCCGGCGCGAAAATCGGCGTGCTCGGCCTGAACGGTTCGGGTAAGTCGACGCTGCTGAAAATCATGGCCGGCATCGATACCGACATCCAGGGCGAAGCCGTGCCAATGCCGGGTCTGAACATCGGCTACCTGCCGCAGGAACCGCAGCTCGATCCGGAACAGACCGTACGCCAGGCGGTCGAAGGCGGCCTCGGCGAAGCCTTCGAAGCACGCGCCAAGCTCGACGCCGTCTATGCGGCCTATGCCGAGGAAGATGCCGATTTCGATGCGCTCGCCGCTGAGCAGGCGCGCCTTGAAGCGATCATTTCGGCTGCCGACAGCAGCGGCAATCTCGACCAGCAGCTGGAAATGGCCGCCGACGCATTGCGTCTGCCGCCATGGGACGCGAAGATCGGCGTCCTCTCGGGCGGTGAAAAACGGCGCGTCGCGCTCTGCCGTCTGCTGCTGTCGAAGCCTGACATGCTGCTGCTCGACGAGCCAACAAACCATCTGGATGCGGAATCGGTCGACTGGCTCGAGCAATTCCTGCTGCGCTTTCCGGGCACTGTGGTCGGCATCACGCATGATCGCTACTTCCTCGACAATGCCGCCGAATGGATCCTTGAACTCGACCGCGGCCATGGCATTCCGTGGAAGGGCAATTACAGTTCCTGGCTCGAGCAGAAGGGCAATCGCCTCAAGCAGGAAGAGTCAACCGAATCCTCGCGCCAGAAGACCATCGCCAAAGAACTTGAATGGGTACGGCAGAATCCGAAGGGTCGCCAGGCCAAGAGCAAGGCGCGTCTGGCACGCTTCAATGAGCTCTCCGAGCACGAATACCAGAAGCGCAACGAGACCCAGGAGATTTTCATTCCGGTCGCCGAGCGCCTCGGCAATGAAGTCATCGAATTCAAGAACGTCAGCAAATCCTTCGGCGACCGTCTGCTGATCGACGACCTGAGCTTCCGCATTCCGGCCGGCGCGATCGTCGGCATCATCGGCCCGAACGGCGCCGGTAAATCGACGCTGTTCAAGATGATCACCGGTGCAGAAAAGCCTGACAGCGGCGAAGTCGTCATCGGCACGACCGCGCGCGTGTCCATCGTCGACCAGAACCGCGATTCGCTCAGCGACAGCAAGACTGTGTTTGACGACGTTACCGGCGGCGCCGATATCCTCACTGTCGGTCGTTTTGAAATGCCGTCGCGCGCCTATCTCGGCCGCTTTAATTTCAAAGGTGGCGACCAGCAAAAGATGGTCGGCAATCTGTCCGGTGGTGAACGCGGCCGCCTGCATCTGGCCAAGACTTTGCTCATGGGCGGCAATGTGCTGCTGCTCGATGAGCCGTCCAACGATCTCGACGTGGAAACCCTGCGCGCGCTCGAAGACGCCTTGCTGGAATTCGCCGGCAGCGTGCTGGTGATCTCCCATGATCGCTGGTTCCTCGACCGGATCGCCACACATATCCTCGCGTTCGAAGGTAATTCACAGGTCAGCTTCTTTGACGGCAATTACCAGGAATACGAAGCCGACAAGAAGAAGCGTCTCGGTGAAGAAGGCGCCAAGCCGAAGCGGATTCGTTACAAACCACTGACGATATAGTCATCACGATGGGGCAAGCACGCACGGTGCCGGCCCCGTCGATTTCGTTGGCACCTGCGGGATGCCAGCGAAAAATCCCGCCCTCCATGCTCTGTTAAGATTCGCGCTCAAGGAACTGCGTTTGCCTTGCAATGACACGAATGGAGACAGCGAATGACCAGCAGCACTGCACGCAAAAAAATCATCGTCGGCATCAGCGGCGCCTCCGGCATCATTTACGGCGTGCGCCTGCTGCGCATCTTGCGCGACCTTGATATCGAATCCCATCTCGTCATGAGCAAATCGGCACAGGTCACCCTGACCCATGAGCTCGACATGAGCGTGGCCGATGTCAAGGCGCTGGCGGACGTGAACTACACCAACACCGACATCGGCGCAGCGATTTCAAGCGGCTCCTTCAAGACCGCCGGCATGATCGTTGCGCCTTGTTCCATCAAGTCGCTGTCGGAAATCACCACAGGCGTAACCAGCAGCCTGCTCACGCGGGCGGCCGACGTCGTGCTCAAGGAGCGTAAAAAACTCGTGCTCATGGTGCGCGAAACGCCACTGCATCTCGGCCATTTACGCAGCATGACTGCTGTCACCGAAGCCGGGGCGATCATCTACCCGCCGGTGCCGGCGTTTTATGCCCGGCCTGAATCACTGGACGCCATGGTCGACCATACGCTGGGCCGGGTACTCGACCTCTTCGATATCGACGCCGGCACGGTGAAGCGCTGGAATCCGGCCAATGAAGCCTAGTACCGTGCTTCAGTACAGATAAAAGTCGTTCACAGGCGGCACATATTCAGGCTCCGCAGTCTTGGAATTGTAGGCGCCGGCGCCAAACAGGATCACCCCGGATTGATAAGTGACGCCGATAATGACGCATACGAGTGCGGGATAACCGGCATCCGCGCAAGCCTGTTGTACTCCGGTGCCCAGCCCGGCATCACAGGCACTGCGCGTCGATGTCGCCGCCGTATAACATTGGTCATGCGCGACACAGGCCGGCAGAAAATTCATGTTGCCTATCGTATCGGGCACCAGCGGATCGCTGAATGCCGTTCCGCAGCCATAGCCGTAGGACTGACCGTCCGAGCGCATGCCGTCGCCAGCGCTCTCGCCAGAATCAAAATCGCCACCATTCATTGAACTATATCCACCCATTGCTATAAACATGCTCTTCTCCCGCGGCAGACTATCAGAGACGGCGGCAATCACGAACAGGCCAGATTGCCACCTCAGGTGCGCTGCATCAGAGTCTGGGACTAGGTTCGGTTGATGCAGGCACTGCGCCGACTATCTGAGCAATCGGACCGCGCGTCTGCTGTGAGGCTTGACAGTGGCGCACAAGGCCAGACAGGTTTAAGAGACCACAGATGCGCATTCGCTGTTACCATCGCTGCCGCACAAAAGCGCGCAGCGCCACCGCGCGCAATCCCACTCAATAAAATTAACGGCAGGGCCGACCATGAATCTCTATTTGCGACTACTCTGGACCATCTTGCGCAGCCTGTTCAAACCGCCCATCAAGGTCGGTGACACGATCGAAGCGCAGCTGCGCGTGCTGCCCAACGATATCGACATTAACGGCCACATGAATAACGGCCGCTACCTGACCGTGGTCGACCTGCTGCTGATTGAATATTTTGTACGCTGTGGTTTTGCCGGCATCATGCTCAAGCGCGGCTGGCGGCCGATGCTGGGTGGCGCGATCATCCATTTCCGCCGCGGCCTGAAGCCCTTCAAGCAGTACACGCTGCGCTTTCGCCTCGTGTGCTGGGATGAACGCTGGAATTACCTCGCCTTCGAATTCATCCGCGAAGGACAAATTTGCGCATCAGGCTTGACCAAGGGCGCGGTCATAGGCGCCAAGGGATTTGTCGGCAATGCCAGCGCCTACGCGACGCTGGGCGTGTCGGGCGACTCGCCTGCCGAAACTGCTGCAGTAAGCAGCTGGCGCGCCGCGGACGCGCAATTGATGGCCGGCTCGCCGCTCGCACCAGTCGATGTCTCTGCAGCGCGGCGCAAGTCAAATGACGCCGAATCGGTCAGTAAATAATCAGTATGTGAGCAGGCCGGCCACGGTCGCGCTCATCAGACCCAGCGTACCCAGCATCGTCAGCCCAAAGCCGAATGAGCGCTTGGCCGGGTCCTTGTAATAGCCGAGCGCGAAAGCGATGCGGCCGATGATCCATACTGCGCCACCGAGCGCGGCCCAGCGATCGCTGAAATAGAAGGCGCACATCCACAGCGACGGCAGGAACATGATCAACTGTTCGACGGTGTTTAACTGCACGCGCAAAACACTCTGGAATTCAAGCGGACCATCCGTCGATGGCGCTTTGATTTTAAATTTGCCGCGCGCCTTGCCGACATTGGCCAGCATCCAGAAATACACCGCGAGCGCAGCTAAGGTTGTCCAGGCAGTCCATTGCATCACATTCTCCTTGAGTTGAATACCGACGCCATCATAACGGAAATGCGCGCACCTTCTGGAATGATGACGACCCTGTCATTACCCTCACTGGCACGCAGTGGCACTTTGGCGCGATAATGGCGAACTGAACACTATGAACCGCAGGAGTAGCACCATGTCGCCGGCCTTGAGCGCATCACAGATCGACCAGTTTCACCGGGATGGCTACCTGATTTTCCGCGGCATGGTCGCGCCAGATACCTGCGCGCAAATGCTGGCGCTGGCACTGCGCGACTTGCAGGCTGAAGTCGAGCCGCTCGAATACGAAGCCGATGTCGGTTATGCCGGCGCACCCGGTTCGCGCGACGCCCTCGGCGGGCGCACCGTGCGACGCCTGCGCGGCGCATTTGCCCGCGATGCACTGCTGCGCGACTGGGCGCTCAATCCACTGGTCGGTGCGCGCCTGCAGCTCTTGCTCGAGGAGCCGGTAATCCTGACCCTGGCACACCACAACAGCGTGATGACGAAACACCGCGATTTCGGCACCGCCACCGGCTGGCACCGCGACAGCCGCTACTGGTCATTCGCCCGCACCGAGCTGATTTCCGTCTGGCTGGCGCTGGGCAATGAACATGCGAGCAATGGCGGACTAAAAGTGATCCCCGGTTCGCACCATTGGAAACTCGCGCCCGAGCAGCTCGATGCGCTCGACTTTCTGCGCCCGGATGTCGCACAAAACCAGGCGCTGTTCGCTCAAGGCATCCCGGTGAACCTCGATGCCGGCGATGTCCTGTTTTTTCATAGCGGTCTGTTTCATGCTGCCGGCCGTAATGACAGCGGACAAATCAAGACTTCCGTCGTATTCGCCTATCGTGCAGCCAGCAATCCACCGCAACCGGGCAGCAATTCAGCAGCAGCCGGCGAGGTTAGGCTGGCCGATGCATGAGGCGAGATCGACTGACACCCGCCAGCCCTGGAAGGCGTTTCGCGTCACCACGACTTACGACAATTCGCGCCAAGCTTTCACGAAACTTACACATACGTACTTATACGTACTAATACTGATCATTTTGCGGCATATTCAGCCAATTTTGTCGCATGATTGACGAATGGTGCATTGCACCACAAGCATCACTTGCTGGCATCTGCCGCCTTCCCTACAATGCCAATTCGATGGGGAAACTATATCCCGCGACAACCCATAAAAATTACCTGTACAAAATCGGAGAAGACACATGAATTTCAAGTTGAAATCGCTCGTTGCCACTGCCATGCTCGGCTTATCGTTTGCCAGTATTGCTGCTGATCCAATCAAGATCGGCGTAGCGGGCCCATTCACAGGCGGCTCCGCTCCGATGGGCGTGTCGATGCGCGATGGCGTCAAGCTTGCCGTGACTGAAATCAATGCCAAAGGCGGTGTCCTCGGCCGTCAGATCCAGCTCATCGAGCGCGATGACGAAGCCAAGAACGAACGCGGCGTGCAGGTCGCCCAGGAATTGATCAACAAGGAAAAAGTCGCCGCTACCGTCGGCTATATCAACACCGGCGTGGCTCTGGCCTCGCAGCGCTTCTACCAGGAAGCCAAGATCCCGGTCATGAACAACGTTGCGACTGGCTCCATCGTTACCAAGCAATTCGCCGACCAGCCTGAAAACTACATTTTCCGCAACGCTGCCAACGATTCGATCCAGTCCGCGATGATCGTTGAAGAAGCCATCGTGCGCCGCAAGATGACCAAGGTCGCGATCCTGGCCGATTCGACCAACTATGGTCAACTCGGTCGTGAAGATCTGGAAAAGGCGCTCGAGAAAAAAGGCATCAAGGCTGTCGCCATCGAGAAATACAACATCAAGGACGTCGACATGACGGCCCAGCTGTTGAAAGCCAAGGAAGCCGGTGCACAAGTCGTGATCACTTACGGTATCGGTCCTGAACTGGCGCAAATCGCCAACGGTATGGAAAAACTCGGCTGGAAAGTGCCAATGATGGGTAGCTGGACTCTGTCGATGGGTAACTTCATCGATAACGCCGGCAAGAATGGTGATGGCGCGCGTATGCCACAAACCTTCATCCAGGAAGGCAATACACCGAAGCGTAAAGCCTTCATCGACGCCTACGTCAAGACTTACAAGCCAACTGGCGGTCGTATTCCATCGCCAGTGTCCGCAGCCCAGGGCTATGACTCGATCTACCTGCTCGCCGCTGCGATGAAGCAAGCTGGATCTACAGAAGGCCCGAAAGTCCTGGCCGCTCTGGAAAGCCTGAACGAAAAAGTGGATGGTGTCGTGGCTTCCTACAACAAGCCTTTCAGCAAGACTGAGCATGAAGCCATCGCTGCTTCCATGGTCACCTTTGGCGAAGTTAAAGACGGTCGCGTGATCCTCGCGAAGTAAGTTTCATGTGCGCCGGAATGGTCGACATCCGGCGTCGCACTGTTTTATCGGCCAGTCTTTTTCAAGACTGGCCTTTTTCTTGTCTGGTGGCGGGCCTTGGTGGTGCCGTCCTGACGCAGTCTTCCGGGTGAAATAATGGAAATTCTCTTACAGCTAATAATCAGTGGTATCGCGTTAGGCATGATTTACGCGGTGATCGCTTTCGGTTATCAATTAACCTTTGCCACCTCCGGCACGCTGAACTTTGGCCAGGGCGAAGCCTTGATGCTGGGCGCATTGGTGGGCTTGAGCCTGGTGGGCAATATCCACGGCGGCCCCTACATGAGTTACATGCTGATGATCCCCTTCGTCATCATGTTTGGCGCGCTGCAAGGCGTCATCGTTGAATGGATCGGCGTACGTCCGGCCATCAAGATCAAGTCCGAATTCGGCTGGATCATGTCGACGATTGCCCTGGCGATCATCGCCAAGAACGTCGCAGAAAATATCTGGGGCAAGGATGATTTGACCTTCCCTTCACCATTGTCGGCAGCACCGCTGAAATTCCTCGGCGCGAATGTGCAGCCGATGCAGATCGCCGTTGTGCTCGGCGCGCTGGCGATGATGGCCGCGGTCGAACTGTTCAACCGCAAATCGATTTACGGCAAAGCGGTCGTTGCGACTTCGAATGACCGTGACGCTGCCGGCCTGATGGGCATCAATACCAGTGTCGTGATCACCTTCTCGTATGCACTGTCATCCGCGACAGCGGCCTTTGCCGGCGTGCTGGTGGCACCGTTGACACTGACCGGCGCGACCATGGGCACGGCGCTCGGCCTGAAAGCCTTTGCGGTAGCGATTATTGGTGGCCTGACTTCGGGCATGGGCGCCATCGTCGGCGGCCTGATCCTGGGCATCGCTGAAACGACGACGGGCTTCTATATTTCCACTGGCTACAAGGAAGTGCCTGGCCTCGTATTGCTGTTGCTGGTATTGGCGATCAAGCCAGCCGGCCTGTTCGGCAAAGCTGCCATCAAGAAAGTCTGATCATGAACAAGAAAATCTTAGCCATCGCCGTGCTCGGCATCGCCGCATTGGGCATATTCCCGATGCTGGTACATAATCCTTATTATATTCACCTGTTTGAAACGATCCTGATCTACGCGATCCTGCTGTTCGGCCTCGATATCGTGGTCGGCTATACCGGTCAGGTCTCACTGGGTCACGCCGGCCTGTTCGGCATCGGCTCGTATGTCACCGGTGTGCTCGTGTTCAAGTTTGGCGTACCGTTTTACTTCGCCATTGCCGCCAGTATCGGCGTGACTGCCGGCTTCGGTGCCTTGCTGGCCTTGCCGGCCTTGCGCGTGACCGGTCCTTACCTGGCCATGGTCACGCTCGCGTTCGGCACGATCATCCAGATCCTGATTAACGAAATGACCTTCCTCACCGAAGGTCCGCTCGGCATCAAGATCAGCAAACCACTGCTGTTTGGCACCAAGCTGTCCGAAGTCGGTTATTACTACCTCGTCGCCGGCCTGATGGTCTTGTCGCTGATCCTCGTGCATCGCATCCTGAAGTCAAACCTCGGTCGCGCATTCGAAGCCTTGCGTGACAGCCCGATCGCCTCCGATTGCATGGGCGTTTCGGTGTATCGCTACAAAGTCTATGCCTTCGTCATCAGCGCCGGTTTTGCCGGTCTGGCGGGTAGCCTGTACGCGTATTCGGAAGAATACATTTCGCCGAACACGTATAACTTCGAACTGACGATCCTGTTCCTGCTGGCCGTCATCATGGGTGGTCGCAAGACGCGCTCCGGATCGCTCATCGGTGCGCTGATCGTGGTCATGTTGCCTAGCCTTTTGGCTGACATCGAACTGTTCCGCCAGATCGCTACTGTCGCCGCTGTCCTGGGCGTACTCGGCTCGGCTTTCCTGCTCGCAAAAGGCCGCAAGTCTGCACGCGATGTGGCTGTCCCTGTCGTCGCCACTGTCGGCATGGCCGTGTTTGCCTACCAGCTCGAGAACATCACGGACTGGCGCCTGACGGTGTTTGGCCTGATGACCTTGTTCGTCGTTTACTACCTGCAAGACGGTATCGTCGGCTTCCTGCGCAACATGACGGGCAAGTCGGCAGTACACGATGCTTCGCTGATTGTTAAGAGCCATGTCGATCCGTTTGCCGGCGCCAAGGCTGGCACCAAAGGCGGCGGAACGCTGCTGCAAGCTGACCAGATCCTGATGCAGTTCGGCGGCCTGAAGGCACTCAATCAAGTCAACCTGCATATCGTCAAAGGCACGGTCCACGGTCTGATCGGCCCTAACGGTTCCGGCAAGAGCACGATGATGAATGTGCTGACCGGCATTTACAAACCGACCGCTGGTGCAGTCGAATTCGGCGGCGCGATCATTTCCGGCAAAACACCGTCGGAAATCGCGCTCGGCGGCGTCGCCCGTACCTTCCAGAACGTGCAGCTGTTCGGCGAAATGACCGCGACAGAAAACGTGCTGGTCGGCTTGCACAATACCTTCAAGAGCAATGTGCTGGACGTAATGCTGCAGACACCGCGCTATCGTCGTGAAGAGCAAAGCGCACGTGAACGTGCGGCGAGCATCCTCGACTTCGTTGGTCTGGCTGACTTGGCCAATGAAGAAGCGCGCAATCTGCCATACGGCAAACAGCGCCTGCTTGAAATCGGTCGTGCATTGGGTCTCAACCCGCAGCTTTTGTTGCTCGACGAGCCAGCAGCCGGCCTGACCGCACCAGACATCAAGGAATTGATAGCCATCATCCGCAAGATCCGCGATCACGGCATCACGATCATCCTGATCGAACATCACATGGACGTCGTGATGTCGATTTGCGATACGGTCACGGTGCTCGATTTCGGCCAGAAGATCGCCGAAGGCACGCCAGCAGTGGTGCAAGCCGATCCGAAGGTCATCGAAGCGTATCTCGGCGGCAGTGCCGAAGAACTCTCTGCACCTGCAGCGGCACACTAAGGACATACCGACATGTTGAAAATTTCAAATTTACATGCCGCATACGGCAAAGTCGAAGTCCTGCACGGTATTTCACTCGAAGTCCCGAAAGGCAAACTGGTCACCCTGATCGGCTCCAATGGCGCCGGCAAGACCACCACCATGCGCGCCATTTCCGGCATGCTGAAACCAAAGGGCGGCACGGTCACGCTGGCCGGCAATGACATCACCGGCCAGGATTCGCACAAGATCGCCCGTGCGGGTCTGGCGCATTCGCCGGAAGGCCGACGCGTGTTCGCCACGATGTCGGTCACCGATAACCTGCTGCTGGGCGCCTTCCCGCGCTTCACACGGGCCCGTCCGAAAGGCGACATCGCAGCCGATCTGGAGCGCGCACTGGAAATGTTTCCGCGCCTGAAAGAGCGTCAGCATCAGTTAGCCGGCACCTTGTCCGGCGGCGAACAGCAAATGCTGGCCATGGCCCGCGCCGTGATGCTGAACCCGGAAGTGATTTTGCTCGATGAGCCTTCGATGGGTCTGGCGCCGATTCTGGTCGAAGAAGTCTTCCGCATCATTTCGCGCCTGAAGTCGGAAGGCGTGACGATGCTGCTGGTGGAGCAATTCGCCGCGGCTGCGCTCAATGTCGCCGACTACGGTTATGTGCTCGAGAATGGCAGCATCTCGGTGCATGGTCCGGCCGACAAGCTCAAGCATGATCCGGCGGTGATTGCGGCTTATTTGGGTGGTGGGTCGTCGCACTAAGTCAGAGTTAGCTGAAAAAAATGAAAGAGCCCGGGTCGAGTTGAACCGGGCTCTTTTTTTATCTGGACGGGATAAGGTGTGATGCACACCGCTGACTAATATTTTGCGACAGCCGTCCCAATGGATTAGTATCAGGCCATTATGGCGACTTCTATGCCCGGCATCCGCCCTGCGCGCCACATCCCTGCTGACTTTTTTAGGGATGTGGCGCGCAGGCCGGATACCTCTGACAGTCCAGCGTGACGCAGCCAGCGACCCAGCTGGATGGGGTTTTGAATTAGTCGCGCTTCGACGCAGGCCCCAGAGGCAGGGCTATCGGGCGCCGCCAGGCTTAACAAGTCACCAGTCTGGTGGCGCCCGATAGCCCTGTCTCGATCTGATGAGGTGGCCGTCCGGCGCTCAATCTGATCAAGCCGCGTTTCCCAGAGCGGCACACCCGCAAGCCACTAACTTAATGGCATTAGAATAAGTCCATGCTTACCGTCGCCGAATTATCGGAATTCATACGCTCAGACTTTTCCGAGGCTGAACGCAATGAACTGGCCGGACTCACCATCTTGCTGGTGCAGGCCTGGCAAAGGAAACAGAAATGACAAAAGCATTTTTAAGCATTAAACAAGGCCTGCTTGAAGCAATAGGGCATGCAGAAGGTCGGGTACCGGAGACACGGGTTCACCGTCCTCGACCGGTGGACGTGAAAGCCCTACGCTCGAAAGTCGGCATGACACAGGAACAGTTTTCAGCGCGCTTCGGATTTTCGACCGCGACCTTGCGTCATTGGGAGCGAGGTGATCGCGCACCGCATGGCGCGGCACTGGTACTGCTGAATGTGATAGCTCACAATCCGACGGCAGTCATTGAGGCACTAACGTTCGAGGCGGCGGCTCATTGATTTGCAGACAACGTCAGCATGAATTCGCCACCATGCACCTCCGGGTCAAACATCGCCAGCTTATGTGCCAATGTCAGCTTGGGCGCGCCTGTAGGCGTCATCATCACGCCAGACGCATGCAGGCTCAATTGAATGGACTGGCCCAAGGTGAAATGGGCAGACCGGACAAGCTCAGAAGGTATCCGTATCGCGAGACCGTTGCCCCATTGCTCAATCTTCATATCTGCTGTTTTACCCATACCACCTCCGCTGATAAACGACTCTAGTATAGAGCTGCAGCGCTCTTGGTCAACATGTCCCAGTATACTTCGCAGGGCTCAATGCGCAGTAAAGAATCGTTCCACCGTCTCGTACGCCACCTGCTGCAAAAACGCCGCCGTCTCACGATCAATCGCACCGTAGTAATCGTAACTATTACCCACAGGTGAAATGCCATACACGCTGGCCAGCACAGTACAGGCCGCCAGATAGGTGCCGGCCATGCTGGGGTGACTGCCATCGATTTTATTGTGCAGCTGAAGTCCGGGGCGACGGCGATAGGCTTCTTCGAAGGCCAAACCTACCGGGATCACCAGCGCCTGCACTTCATTGCCGACAGCGACATACGCGTCTTCCGTAAGACGCATATTTTCCGGCCTGGCGTGGGCGTGGGGCGCGACATAGGCTGGCGTCATGTACAACGCGAGTTTTGCACCGCGCGAAGTCACCACCTGATTGGCCTCCAGTACGGCGCGCTGGAATGCGGCGCGACGACGCTCGGACAAGGGCTCACCGCTGCCCCCCTGCAAAATCACCAGCTCGAAGGGCTGCTTGACGCCCAGGCGACCTACCTGCGTGAGGTAATCCACATTATGCTGCGCCAATGACGCACCACCGATCGTGGCCGATTTGAAATCAATACGCTTCTCTCGAAGCGGTTCAGCAATTGCCAGCATGCGGGCGACATGGTTATGCAGGCTGTCGTTGTAATAGAAGTAGCTGTTGCCCACAAACAGAACGCGCATGGGCATGTCGATCTGCGGTGCTTTTACCAGCGGCTGTGCAGCGAAACAGAATGCCTGCAGCAAGGTCAGCAGCAGCGCGACGATGAGCGAAGAGCTTTTTCGGGCGAATGCAGAAGTGTTCAGAATAGTCTCCGGTAGGGACAATGAGTATGGACCATGCAATCGCCGCTGTCATTGATGCAGTAACTCCGCCACTTCACGTGCCGCATTTTTCAGCAGCGGCAGAATTTCATTCACCCGTGCCGGCACCATGCGCGCGCTGGTCGCCGCGACCGTGACCGCTGCGATCGGCAAACCGGTCGCGCTCATCACCGGCAAACCCATGGCCGTCACACCCGGCACAGCACGATTACCGATCAAGGCATAACCCGCTTCGCGCGCACGGCTCCAGTGCTCCAGCATTTGCTCGGCATCGAGCTCACCGTAAATGCTCAATCTTGGTGCGATCGCCTCAATGATCTGCGTCACTTCGGCCAGCGGTAATGCGCTCAACAAGGCCAGTCCACCGGCATTCACGCCCAGCGGCTGGCGCGCACCGACCGGCACCGCCGGCGTCTGGATTGGGTATGTTCCTTGCTTACGTGCAATGCAAACAGCATCGTTACCGCTGCGTACAAACAGGAAGGCCGTGTCGCAGGTCTGCTCGGCCAGACGGCTCAGCGCCGACTCGCAAATATCGCGCAGGTTGAATTGATGCGAGGCCGCCAGGCCCAGCTCGAACAGCAATGAGCCGAGACTGTAACGGCGCGACTCCGGATGCTGTGTCAGCATGCCTTCGGCGGTGAGCGCCTTGAGCAGGCGATGCGCCGTCGGACGCTCCAGCTGCATTTGCTCGGCGATGTCGACTAAGCGCATGCCGGGAGCGGGCTGGGTCGCTACCAGTTTGAGTGCGCGAATGGCGCGGCGGATCGTTTGTGCGCCCGACGAGGCGGCTGGCTTGTCCATGATTACCCTCACAAAAAAATTAAATGATCCATATAGTGGAACTTTATTGAATCCGGTTGACGCATGTTATTGCTGAAACATATGATGATTTTAAGCGATTGGCATTGAAAACCCATTGATACATCATTGAAACAATTCCACTATATGAACACTCCTTCAGCGCCCGGCCGCACGCCTTCCCAACGGCTGGATTATTCGCCGATCAATGATCGGCCCAAGCTCAAACTGCCCGGCGATGCGCGCGTCGTAGTCTGGCCTATCGTCAACGTCGAAGACTGGGACGTTGCCCGCCCGATGGCGCGTCAGGTCTTGCCGGCGCCCACAGGTGCTGCGGTTTCGCCCGACATCGCCAACTGGGGCTGGCATGAATACGGTATGCGCGTGGGCTTTTGGCGCCTGAAAGAAGCGCTCGACAAACTCGGCATCCGCGCGACCCTCTCCGTCAATGGCCGCGTCTGCGAAACCTATCCGGTTGTCGCCGGCGCTGCACGCGACGCGGGCTGGGAATTCATGGGTCATGGCCATATCCAGATGCCGACACATCACGTCGAAGACCAGCCGAAGATGATCGCGCAGGCACTCGACACGATCGAGCGCTTCACCGGCAAACGTCCGGTCGGCTGGCTCGGACCTGGGCTGACGCAGACCTTCGATACCGTTGACCATCTGGCTGCTGCCGGCATCCGCTATATCGGCGACTGGGCCATCGATGACCAGCCGATGCGCTTCAAGACCAATAGTGGCGACATGGTGGCGATGCCCTATACGCTGGAACTGAACGACATTCCAATGATGGCGGTACAGCATCACCGCTCCGACGTCTTTCTTGAGCGCGTCAAGGACAGCTTTGAGCGTCTGTATCTGGAAGGCGCCGAACAGCCACGCATCATGGGCATTGCAGTGCATCCCTTCCTGTCGGGCGTACCGCACCGAATCAAGTATTTCGAGCAGGCGATGGCCTATCTGAAGCAGCAGCCGGGCGTGCTGTTCTGGACCGGCGAAGAAATCCTCGACTGGTATTCGACGCAAACCGCAGCACAGGGTCAATGATGATCGGCACGCTCCTGCAAATCCTCAACGCGCTGTCGTTTTCAGCGCTGCTGTTCATCGTTGCCAGTGGCTTTACGCTGATCTTCGGCCTGCTGCGCGTAGTGAACTTGGCGCATGGCGCGCTGTATTTGTTGGGCGGCTATCTCGGCATGACGGTCGCGGTATTTACCGGCTCCTTCATGCTCGGCATCGTCGGCGCCGCGCTGGCGATTGCCTGCATCGGCTATTGCATCGACCGCTGGCTGCTGGAGCGCGTCAAGGATACTGAGCTCAAACAGGTGCTGTTGACCTTGGGCGTGGCCATGCTGTTCAACGACCAGGCGCTGGTGATCTGGGGCGGCGATGCGCGCACGATTCCTGTTCCAGAAATGCTGCAGGGCGCAGCGAACTTTGGCGACCTGTATTACCCGAAATACCGGCTCGCAGTACTCGCTACGGGCCTGCTGATTTTTATCGTGCTGTGGCTCGGCTATAACCGCACCAAACTCGGCGCACTGATTCGCGCCGGCGTGGACGACAAGGAAATGGTACAAGCCATGGGCGTCGATATCCGCAAACTGTTCGTGCTGACCTTCATGCTCGGTGCGGCGCTGGCAGGCATTGCCGGCATGCTCGGCGGCGCATTCCTGACGCTCTATCCGGGCGCGGATTCGGAGATTCTCGTGTTTGGTCTGGCCATCGTCATCATCGGCGGACGCGGCAGCCTCGTTGGCGCCGCAGTCGGCAGCGTGCTGGTGGGCTTTTTGTCCACGTTTGGCCAGGTCTGGTTCCCGGAACTGTCGTACTTCATCATCTTTGGGCCAATGGCGATCCTGCTGGCTTTCCGGCCGCTCGGCCTGTTTGGAAAGGCCTGACATCATGCGCAAGTTTGCAAAACCGATTTTGTTCGCAATGCTGGCGCTGTTCCTGCTGGCCGTGCCATTTTTTGTCTCGGAATATTCCAAGACCCTGGTCACGGAAATTCTGATCTACGGCCTGTATGCGATGTCGATCGATATCCTCGCCGGTTTCGCAGGACGGACGTCGCTGGGGCATGGCGCGATCTTCGGCACAGCCGGCTACATCGTCGCCTACACGGTCGCTACAGTCGGCGGCGATCCCTGGCTGGGCGTGGTGCTCGGCATCCTTGGCGCGACCTTGGTCGCAGCGATTTTCGGTGCGCTCGCAGTGCGTACCAGCGGCGTGTACTTCCTGCTGCTGACGCTGGCGCTGGGCATGGTCGTGTGGGGCGTGGTGTTTCGCTGGACTTCGATTACGGGCGCCGAGAATGGCATTCGTGGCGTCGGCCGGCCGGACCTGATCAAGGACCCGATCGTGTTCTACTACTTCGTGCTGGGCGTGGTGCTGCTGATGGTGGGCGCCATCGTGCGCTTCGTGCATTCACCGTTCGGCCAGGCTTTACGCGGCATCAAGGAAAGCCCGACGCGCATGCGCACGCTCGGCTACAACGTGCCGCTGATGCTGGCGATCGGCTTCACGGTCTCGGGCATGTTTGCCGGCGTGGCCGGCGTGCTGGCGGTATTCCAGAATAATTTCGTGAGTCCGAACAGCGTCGCATTGGCACAGTCGACACAAGGCTTGCTGATGGTGATTCTGGGCGGCGTCGGGACTTTGTGGGGCGGCTTCGTGGGCGCCGCGGCGATCATCCTGCTGCAGAATTTTTTCAGTTTTTACACCGAACGCTGGGCCAGCATCCTCGGCCTGATTTTTATTCTCACGATGTTATTTGCACCCGAAGGCCTGCTGGGCAAGGGTCGTCTGATTTTGCAGCGCGTCTTCAAACGCAGCAATTCCTGACATCTCACACAGCGGATTATTTTAATCATTCATTCAATTGGAAGCCTCATGAATCGTCGCAATTTCCTCACCGCCGCCGGCGCCACTGCCTTCACTCTCGTATCAGGTAGCCTGCAGCAGGCGCTCGCGCAAAGTACCGGTCCGATCCGCATCGGCCTGCTCGCACCACTGACCGGCACGGCCGCTTCATCGGGGCGTGAACTGGTCGATGGCTGGAACCTGTTCTGGCAGGAAAATGGCTTGAAGCTGGCCGGTCGCAGCGTGGAAATTCTGGTCGAGGATGATGCCTCCAGCCCGGACGTGGCACTGCAAAAAGCGCGCCGTCTGGTGCAGCAGCAGAACGTGCATATGTTGGTCGGTAATGTGCTGGCCAATACGGGTCTGGCCGTCGCCGAATTCGTCAAAGGCACGGGCACGCCTTACTTCCTGCCGGTCGTCGCCGCCGATGACCTGACCCAGCGCACGCCAATCCCGAACGTCTTGCGCGTGGCCGGCTTTGCCGCCAGCCAGATGACCCGCCCGCTGGCTGACTGGTGCCGCAAACAGGGTTACAAGCGCGTCGTCACGATCGGTCAGGATTACACCTTCGGCCACGAGCAGGCAGGTGGCTTCATTCAGAATTTTACGGAAGCCGGCGGCACTCTGGCAGGACAGCTGTGGCATCCGCTGAACACTTCCGACTTCAGCCCTTATCTCGGACAGATCATGTCCTTCAATCCGGACGTCGTGCTGGCCATCGAGACTGGCGCGGATGCCGCGCGCCTGCTGCAGCAATGGAATAACTTCGGCCTGAAAAATCGCGTACCGCTGGTCACCTCACAAAATACCGTGGATCAATCGGTCATTCGTAACCTGAGCCCGGCCGAAGCCGAAGGCCTGGTCTCGAGCGCCCACTATGCTGAAGGCCGCGACGATCCGACGATCCGTAAATTCGTCGAGAACTTTGAAAAAGCCTTCCAGAAAATCCCGTCGATTTTCGCCGCCGAAGGCTATACCGCGGCCCTGTGGATCGTCGATGCAGTGACCAAGATCAAAGGACAGGTCGAAGACCGTCCGCGCCTCCTTGCCACGATTCTCAAGGAAACCGTCGAAGACAGCCCGCTGGGCAAGAACCTCAAGATGGACGCCTACGGTAACCCGATCTACACGATCTACATCCGCAAGGTCATCAAGCGCGCCGACGGCAAGCTTGTCAATAGCGTCATCGATACTTACACCAACGTTTCGCAGTTCGGCAAATTCAAGCCGGAAGACTATCTCAAGCAGCCGCCATTCAGCCGCACCTTCCAGGGCGTTAAAAAATGATGGCAGCAGACAAGGCGCAGAAATGGGCGCTGGAGCTGGACGGCGTAGGCCGCAGCTTCGGCGGCCTACGTGCCGTCAATGAGGTAGGTCTGCAAGTAGCGGTCGGTTCTACCCACGTCGTGATCGGTCCGAACGGCGCTGGCAAGACCACGCTGTTTGGCCTGATCTCGGGCGAGATCGCACTGTCATCCGGCAGCGTGACCATGCATGGCCAGAACATGTCGCGCTGGTCGGCGACGAAGCGGACCCTGGCCGGTCTCGGCCGCACTTACCAGATCACGAACGTGATGGCCGGCCTGACCGTGGAAGAGAATGTACTGCTGTCCTTGCGCGGCAAAAGTCCGGTCAAGTACAACTTTTTCAGCGATGCGCGACCGAACGCCGAAGAAGATGCGACCTTGAGCAGGCTGCTGGAAACCTGCGGCATTGCAGCCCACCGGCGCGATCGCGCCGGCGCCATGTCCTACGGTCGCCAGCGCCAGCTGGAACTGGCCATCGCGCTGGCAAATGGCCCGCGCGTGCTGCTGCTGGATGAACCGGCAGCGGGTCTATCGCCAGCCGAACGCGGACCGATGGCGGACATCATTCGACAATTACCGGACGACCTCACCGTGCTGCTCATCGAGCACGACATGGAACTCGCGCTCGGCCTGGCCGATCGGGTGACTTGCCTGTATTACGGTGAAGTGCTGGCCGAAGGCAGCCCCGACGCGATCCGCGCCAATGAGCAGGTACAAGCCGTATATTTTGGGACAGCAGAGCATCATGCTTGAGATACGACAGCTACATAGTAATTACGGCGACGCGACGGTATTGCGCGGCGTCGACCTCGATGTGCCTGCGCGCGAAGTGGTCGGCCTGCTCGGTCGTAACGGCATGGGCAAGACCACACTGATCCGCTCAGTGATGGGACTGACGCCGCCGACGGTGCAGTCCGGCTCGATCACCTTCCATGGACAGGAATTGGTCGGCCTGGCACCGAACAGAATCGCGCAACTCGGCATCGGTCTGGTGCCGCAGGGACGACGCCTGTTTGCTTCACTGACGGTGCAGGAACATATTGAAATCTGTCCGCAGCGCGCCGCCACCGGTGGACGCAGCGGCTGGACCATGGCGCGCGCGTTTGAGCTTTTTCCGCGTCTGGGCGAGCGGCGCAAGCATCGCGGTAATCAGCTCTCGGGCGGCGAGCGGCAAATGCTGGCCATCGTGAGGGCGCTGATGAGCAATCCAGAATTACTGCTCATGGACGAGCCCACGGAAGGTCTCGCACCGGTCATGGTGCAGCATGTGGAAAACGCCGTGCGCCTGCTGCGCGACGAAGGCCTGTCGGTGCTGCTGGTGGAGCAGAACCTCAAAAGCGCGCTGGCGCTGGTCGGCACGGCGCATATCCTCGAGACGGGCGTATTGGTCTATTCAGGGCAGGCGGCCGAACTGGCGCAGGACAAGGCTACCCTGCAACGGCATCTGGGCGTATAAGCCGCGCCCCTTCGATTTTCAGGAACCGACATGACATTGCATACTCTCGGCGTTGCCGAAATCGCCTCGGGCGCATTTTGCCCGGATGGTGATATCCAAATCGCCGGCGCCACTGACGGCCCACTGGCGCGCCTGCGTCTGGGCGTGAAGGATTTATTCGATGTCGCCGGTCACCCGACCGGTGCCGGCAATCCCGACTGGCTGGCCACGCACGCGATCCCGACGCAGCACGCCACAGCGGTCAAACTGCTGCTCGACGCGGGCGCCGATATCATCGGCAAAACCCTGACCGACGAACTGGCCTACAGCCTCAACGGCGAAAACCATCACTACGGCACGCCGGTCAATCCAGTCTCGCCGCAACGCATCCCGGGCGGCTCATCATGTGGCTCTGCAGTCGCCGTCGCCAGCGGTTTTTGCGATATTGGCCTGGGCAGCGACACGGCTGGCTCGATCCGTTTGCCGGCGAGTTTTTGTGGCGCCTGGGGCTTCCGCCCGACGCATGGGGCGATCTCCAGTGAGGGCGTCGTCAGCCTCGCGCCAAGTTATGATGCGGTCGGCTGGATCACGCCGAACGCCGACTTGCTGGCACGCGTGGGCGCGGTACTGCTGCCTGCCACGAATAGCGCTGCATTACCAACGCGCCTGCTGCTGGCGCAAGACGCATGGGCACTCGCGAACGCTGATGTGCGCGGTGTGCTCGACGCCAAATTACCGCAGGTGATGGGCTATTTCGGCAGTGTCACGCATGAGGTTCTCGCCGCTGATGGCCTGCTGCAGTGGCAGCAGATTTTCCGCACGATACAGGGACATGAAGTCTGGCAAACCCACGGCGCATGGATCACTGCCTGCGCGCCGAATTTCGGCCCCGGCATCCGCGAGCGCTTTCAGTGGGCCTCGACGATTGGCGCCGAAGCTGCGGCAGAAGCGGCCATCGAACGCGTGCGCATTACCGCGCTGCTCGATGAGATACTCGAGGGCGCCGTCTTGTGCATGCCGACCGTGTCCTTCATCGCGCCGTTGAAAGGCGCACCCAGTGTCGAACAGGATCGCACCAACGCACTGTGCCTGCTCGCCATTGCCAGCCTTGCCGGACTGCCGCAGATGACGCTGCCGCTGGCGCAGGTCAATGGCTGTGCGGTCGGGCTGTCGCTGATCGCCGGACGCGGCATGGATCGGGAATTACTGGCGTGTGGCGTGGCGCTGGCCGGCTGCGAATAATTTCAGCACTATAAAAAAATGGCCTGCATTTTTTGCAGGCCATTTTTTCAATCAAAAATCACTGATTCGCAGCGATCGCCTTGCTGAAGAAATCATAAATCCCATTCTCGCCCATTGTGCGCGCATCGGCCAGCTCACCGCCCTTGGTCGCATACAGCACACGATTATCGGTGGCCACCATCACGGCTGCGGGAATCCCCTTTTTCGTCGGCGTGCCATAAGCATTCGAAATCGCCATGTTCTTGTCGAAGCGGCCGATATCGACCTTGACGACGACGAATTTCGCATCGATCAAGGCCGCGCTCTGGCCATGCATGGCCTTGTCGAGCTCACGGCAATCCGGGCACCAGTTCGCGCCGAATACGAGCAAGACCTTGCGGTTCGTTGCCTGCGCCTTGGCAAATGCGGCAGCGACTTCTGCGGGGGCATCGGCCTTTTCATCGTAAGGCAAATCGGCGGCTAAAACGGTGGCTGACATCAGCAAACCCAGCAATACTGCGGACAATTTTTTCAACATGCTTATCTCCGTAAATGAAATGATTAAATCGCCGCCGTGCGCAATTCGAGCCAGGATTTTGCCGCGCCGGACACTAGCGGCGCCAGACGTTCGCGCACGGTCGCGTGATAGCGGTTGAGCCAGTCGATTTCATCAGCGCGCAGCAAACTCATGTCAATACAGCGCGTATCGATCGGGCACAACGTGAGCGTCTCAAAGCGCAGGTATTCGCCAAATTCGGTCGTCTCCGGTGCGCTATTCATGACGAGATTCTCGATGCGGATGCCCCATTTGCCGGGACGATAAATACCCGGCTCGATCGAGGTGATCATGCCCGGCTCCATGGCTGTATGCGCGTCCGGCATGGCGGCTGCGGCGATGACTTGCGGGCCTTCATGCACGTTCAGGAAGTAACCCACACCATGGCCGGTGCCGTGACCGTAATCGATGCCAGCCGACCAGATCGGTGCGCGCGCAATGGCATCCAGCATCGGTGATTTTGTACCGCGCGGGAAGCGCGTGGCGGAAAGAGCCAGCGTGCCTTTCAGGACCAGCGTGAAATCACGTTTGTGCTCCGCGGTGATCTCGCCCACCGGTACCACGCGCGTGATGTCGGTCGTGCCGCCGAGGTATTGGCCCCCAGAGTCGATCAGCAGCAGGCCGTTACCTTCGATCGTGGCATGCGATTCAGGCGTGGCCTTGTAGTGCGGCATGGCGCCATTGGCATTGAAGCCGGCGATCGTGCCGAAGCTCGGGCTGACATAGCCGGGACGGCGCGCACGCGCAGCGGTGATCTTTTCATCGATAGTCAGCTCGGTGATTTCTTCATGCCCGAGCGCGGCTTCGAACCAGGCAAAGAATTCGCACAGCGCCGCGCCATCCTGCGCCATTGCGGCGCGCACATGGACGGCCTCGGCTTCGAGCTTGCGCGATTTGCTGAAGGTGGTCGGGTTGATCGCTTCCGTGACCGTGACATGGGACGCGACTGCAGCGCGCAGACCGAGCGTGATACGGCGTGGGTCGAGCAGCAGGCTCGCATCTGCAGGCAAGGCCGCCAGCGCCACGGCCGCTTGAGCGTAGGGAGCGAGATCGACGCCGTCTGCTGCAAGCGTGGCGCGCAGCGCGTCAGGGACTTTGCCCTCAGCGACAAAAAGCGTCACGCGCTCCGGGCCGATCAAGGCATGTGCGAGGAAGATCGGGTTGTAATTGACGTCGGCACCGCGCAGGTTGAATAGGTAGGCAATATCGTCGAGCGTGGAAATGAAATGCCATTGCGCGCCGGCCGCGGTCATCGCGGTGCGCACGCTGGACAGCTTCTCGGCGCGGCTCGTGATGGCATACGGTGCGCAATGTTCATACACGGCCTCTGTCGGCAGCGAAGGCCGCTCCGGCCAGACTTCACTGAGCGGGTCGTAATCGGTACGCAAGGTGATGTTACGGCCCTTGATGGCTTGTTCGAGCATGCGTGCTGCAGCAAGACCCAGCACGGCACCGTCGACGGCGATCGTCTGGCCCGGCGCGACATTCGCTGCGAGCCAGTCCAGATGCAATTGGCTCGCGCCAGTCGGGATTTTCATCATGGCCACACCGGTGCCGGCGAGCTCCACTTCCGCCTGCGCCCAGTAGCGCGTATCGACCCAGACGCCGGCAAAGTCGGCCGTCACGATCAGTGTGCCGACCGAGCCGGTAAAGCCGGAGAGCCATTCGCGGCCCTTCCAGCGCTGCGGCAGGTATTCGGACAAATGCGGATCGGACGAAGGCACGAGCAAGGCCGCAACGTGGTCGCGCTGCATGACGGTGCGCAGCTGTTGAATCCGGGCGCGGATGAGGGCCTTGGCGGCGAGCAGAGTATCCATGTTTTGGCAGACCTTGTGAGTCGAATAATAAGTGGGTGTCGCCATCATACAGAGCCTGCGCAAATTCGGCAGCAGGATGCCATGCAGCGCAAATGGCCGCGCCCGATAGCTGGTGCATTTGACAATAAATTGCGTGCCCTGCAAGTATCGCCAACATCGCGTACTATCGCCGCTCCGCCATTTTCACATCGAAGTGGCAACAAGATTGAAATTCACTGAACCATTCATAGGACACCACCATGACGACCTTATTTGATCCCATCACGATCGGCGACCTGACGCTGAAAAACCGCGTCATCATGGCGCCATTGACGCGCGCCCGCGCTGTCGGCGGCGACCGCGTACCGAATGCACTGATGGCTGAATATTATGTCCAGCGCGCCTCGGCCGGCATGATCCTCAGCGAAGCCACGGCCGTGACACCGATGGGCGTAGGCTATGCCGACACACCAGGTATCTGGTCCGATGCACAGGTCGCCGGCTGGAAGCTGGTAACGGATGCCGTACATGCCGCGGGCGGCACGATTTTCCTGCAGCTGTGGCATGTTGGCCGTATCTCGGACCCGATCTTCCTCGACGGCGCATTGCCAGTCGCGCCTAGCGCCATTGCCGCGAAAGGCCATGTCAGCATCCTGCGTCCCGAGCGCCCATACGCCACGCCACGCGCACTCGAGACAGCTGAAATCGCCGACGTCGTCGCGGCTTTCCGCAAAGGTGCGGAAAACGCCAAAGCCGCCGGCTTCGACGGCGTTGAAATCCATGGCGCGAATGGCTATCTGCTCGACCAATTCCTGCAAGACAGCAGTAATCATCGCACCGATATCTACGGCGGTTCGATTGAAAACCGCGCACGCCTGATGCTGGAAATCACCGATGCCTGTATCGCAGTCTGGGGCGCGAACCGGGTCGGCATGCATCTGGCGCCACGTTGCGATGCACATGGCGTGGGCGATTCAAACCCTGCCGAAACCTTCGGCTACGTCGCGCGCGAACTCGGCAAACGCGGCATCGCCTTCATCTGCGCCCGTGAAGCACAGGGTCCGGACAGCCTCGGGCCGATGTTGAAGAAGGCGTTCGGTGGCGTCTATATCGCCAATGAACAAATGACAGCGGAAAGCTCGAACGCGCTGATCGCTTCAGGCGATGCTGATGCCGTCGCCTTCGGTAAGCTGTTCATCGCGAATCCGGATTTGCCGCAGCGCCTGCAGCAAGCTGCAACGATGAATACGCCGCGTCCGGAAACCTTCTATGCGTCGACTGCTGCTGGTTATACGGACTATCCGGTGCTGGCTGCCTAAGATGTGAATGAAGTTAGCCGGCATATCGCTGCCGGCTTCTTGTTGCTTCGTTTATTCGCTGGTTCGCTGGTTCGATGATTCGCTGGTTCGATGATTCGCTGGTTCGCTGGTTCGCTGGTTCGATGGTTCGATGATTCGCTAGTTCGCTGGTTAGCAGGTTCGCTGGTTCGTTTTCACGAGCTACTCCTAAGTTAATCCGCATCAGCGCTGGGGGGCCGTCACCTCCAGTCAGGATGTTCATTCCTTCCGGCGACGGCCCCCCATCACTGACGCTTTTTTCCTTTGCATGCGGAAGATCGGGTTACCTAATCCGTGCTTCAGCATCCACCTCCGCGATAGGCACGATCGGCTTTCATGAAACCCGCACACGACGCGAGAAATTCGCCCTCGTAACCATGCGAACTAAGGCGAATTTCTCGCGCCGCGCGCTACCGACTGCGGATCGCTTGCACCGACAGCCACTTTGTTTTGAGGACAGCCTCTTTGTTTTGAGGACAGCCTCTTTGTTTTGAGGACAGCCTCTTTGTTTTGAGGACAGCCTCTTTGTTTTGACGACATCAAAACATCTTCGTGTTATCCCCTAAAACACTAATATTCTTATCTGGTCTGTGCATGCGCAGTCCGCGTAGGGCGCAATATATTGCGCCGCGAAATTTCAAGGTTTAAATCATCTCGCCAAGACATTAGCGGCATGCGGCGCAATATATTACGCCGGGGGCGCCGAGCCCTACGCGTACATCGGCCGGGTATGGAAATTTGTGTTTGCGGAGGTAGGGAAATCAATACCTGATGATCCCGTCGCCCCACAGAGGCTGTCGGCGTCAGCGAGCCACAGTCGGTAGCACGCGGCGCGAGAAATTCGCCTTAGTTCGCATGGTTACGAGGGCGAATTTCTCGCGTCGTGTGCGGGTTCAGGCAAAGCCGGTCGCGCCTATCGCGCGGGTGGATGTTGAAGCACTAATTAGGCATCCCGTCCTTTTGCGATTAATGAAAAAAAGCGTCAGTGATGGGGGGCCGTCGCCGGAAGGAATGAACACCCTGACTGGAGGTGACGGCCCCCCAGCGCTGATGCGGATTAACATACGAGTAGCACGCGGAAACGAACAGCAATCCAGCACTGATACGCATTTATGCAAGATTGGATCGCAAAGCGTCGAAGCTTGAACGCCGCAAAGCCTCAAGCCTCATAAACCCGCAGCCGATCCAGATCAAGTATGGTGATACTGCCATAATCCACCTTCAGCAATCCCGCCTTTTCCAATACCTGCAAAGCCTGATTCGTGCGCTGCCGCGAAGTACTGCAGAGGTAACCGATTTCTTCCTGCGAAATCTGCAGCTGTCGGCTCACGCCCGGATTCAGGTAGGGATTGAATAGCGCCGACAGACAACGCGCCACGCGCGCATCGGTATCGAGCATGCGGTCGTATTCGACTAGCGAGATGAACATGCCGAGCCGCTCGTTCAACTGCAGCAGCACGAAACGATTGAAGCCGATACTGTGATCAAGCAGCCAATTAAACGTCGCGCGCGGCATCATCGCCACGCGGCTGTCGCGCAGGGCAACCACATCGTATTTGCGCGGCTCGGTCTTGAGCATCGAGCCTTCGCCAAACCATCCGCCGGTGCGCATGCCGGTGAACGTCACCGTCTTGCCCTCGGGTGAAGTGCTGCTCATCTTCAGCAGCCCTTCGACCACGCCCATCCATGCATCAACCGGCTCGCCTTTGCGACACACATACGCACCAGCGCTGAAGCTGCGTTCGATGATGTCACGCTCCACACGGGCGCGCTGCTCATCGGTCAATGCTTCAGCCCAGAGCGTCTGGCGCCAGGACGTCATTTGCGGAATTGGGCTCATGGAATGTTTGTGCGATGCACCACCGGTAGTTTGCAAATTGCAGCTGATTGTCCGTTAAATGACAACACACGGCAATCGAACTGTCTATATTCTGCTTATAAAAAATGTGAGCGCCCCCGGTAAGTATCACGTCAGCATGACCGGACAGACTTCAAAAAAGCCAAAGAGCTTCCGCCACAATAGCGAGACGAAAGAGACAACGCATGTTGGATTCCCTGCATCCGAATACCGCGGGTGGCACTGCTGCCGCCGACGCATCGACCTTCCCCCTGCTTTTGCTGCAGCACGCGCGTCTGCGTGCCACGGAGCCGGCCTATCGCGAAAAGCATCTCGGCATCTGGCAAACCACAGACTGGGCCACGACTGCGGCAGAAGTCCGCGCGCTGGCCTGCGGACTGGCGGCGCTCGGCTTCAAGCGCGGCATGAATCTGGCCGTGATCGGCGATAACCGGCCGCGCCTGTACTGGGCGATGGCGGCTGCACAATGCCTGGGCGGCGTCTCGGTGCCGCTGTATCAGGATGCGCCTTCGGCCGACATGGCCTACGTCATGGACGACGCCGAAATCGAATTCGCCGTCGTAGAAGATCAGGAACAGGTCGACAAACTGTTCGAGATCAAGGGCAGCCTGCCGCGCCTCGCACACATCGTGTACGAAGACGAACGCGGCATGCGCAATTACGATCAGCCGGCGCTGACAGCTTACGCCGCCCTGCAGGAAATCGGCCGCGCCTATGACCGCGCCCACCCCGAATTTTTCATGAACGCAGTCAAGGCCGGCGCGGCCAATGACGTCGCCATCATGCTCTATACCTCGGGCACGACCGGCAAACCGAAAGGCGTGTGCCAGACGCACCGCGCGATGATGGCTGCAGCCACCGGTGGCGCCGCTTTCGACAAGCTCACCGCCGCTGACGAAGTACTGTCCTACCTGCCCATGGCCTGGGTCGGCGATAACCTGTTCTCGTATGCGCAGGCGCTGGTCACCGGCTTCACGGTGAATTGCCCGGAGTCGGGCGAGACGGTCATGAATGACCTGCGCGAAATCGGCCCAACCTACTATTTCGCCCCGCCGCGCGTGTTTGAAAACATGCTGACCTCGGTGATGATCCGCATGGAAGACGCCAGCGCCATCAAGCGCTCGATGTTCCATCACTTCATGGCTGTGGCGCGGCGCGTCGGTTCCGACATCCTCGACCGCAAACCCGTCGGCATGCTCGACCAACTGCAATATGCGCTCGGCGCAGTGCTCGTCTATGGCCCGCTGAAAAACGTGCTCGGCCTGTCGCGCGTGCGCGTGGCTTACACGGCGGGCGCGGCGATTGGCCCGGACCTGTTCCGCTTCTATCGTTCGATCGGCATCAATCTCAAACAGCTGTATGGTGCGACCGAAACCTGCGCCTATGTGTGCCTCCAGCCTGACGGCAATATCAAGTTCGACAGCGTCGGCTTGCCGGCGCCTGGCGTGGAAGTCAAGATTGCCGACAATGGCGAAGTGCTAGTGAAATCCGCCGCCATGTTGAGCGGCTATTACAAGCGTCCCGACGCGACCGCGGAAGTCATCGACGCCGATGGCTATTTCCATACGGGCGACGCCGGCATGTTCGACGACGAAGGCCACCTGAAAATCATTGACCGCGCCGCCGACGTCGGCAAGCTCGTCGATGGCCATATCTTTGCGCCGAACTACATCGAGAACAAGCTGAAGTTCTTCCCCTTCATCAAGGAAGCCGTCGCCTTCGGCAATGACCGCGATCACGTCTGCGCCTTCATCAATATTGATATCGAAGCCGTCGGTAACTGGTGCGAGCGGCGCGGCCTGCCCTACTCGGGCTATACCGATTTGGCCAGCAAGGACGAAACTTACGGCCTGATCGCCGAATGCATCGCCAAGGTCAATGCCGACCTCGCCACCGAAGCCATGATGTCGGGCACGCAGGTGCATCGTTTCCTGATCCTGCACAAGGAACTCGATCCCGATGACGACGAGCTTACGCGCACACGCAAGGTACGGCGCAAATTCGTCGGCGAAAAATATGCGGTCCTGATCGCCGCGCTGTATTCGGGCCAGACCTCGCAGTACATCGAAACCCAGGTGAAGTTTGAAGACGGCCGCAAAGGCATGGTCGCAGCCGACCTGAAGATTCGCGATGTCAGCACTTATCCAGCAACGAAACAGGCGGCCTGATCATGACGAAATCTTCCCAACGCCGCATCGGCGAAGTCATCCTCGACCTGAACAATATCTCGCTGTCCTTCGGCGGCGTGAAGGCCCTGACCGACATTTCCTTCAATGTGCGCGAACATGAAATCCGCGCCATCATCGGCCCCAATGGCGCCGGTAAAAGCTCGATGCTCAATGTGATCAATGGCGTGTATCGCCCGCAGCAAGGCGAGATCACGTATCACGGCGAACACCGGCGCAATATGGATACGCATGCCGCCGCCAAGGCCGGCATCGCGCGCACATTCCAGAACATCGCGCTATTCAAGGGCATGTCGGTACTGGACAACATCATGACCGGCCGCAACCTGCAAATGAAGAGCAATCTGTTCATGCAGGCCCTGCATCTGGGACCGGCGCGCCGCGAAGAAATTGCGCACCGCATGAAGGTCGAGGAGATCATCGACTTCCTCGAAATCCAGCACATCCGCAAGACCCCGGTCGGGCAGCTGCCGTATGGCCTGCAAAAGCGCGTCGACCTTGGCCGCGCGCTGGCGATGGACCCGAAGATGCTGCTGCTCGATGAGCCCATGGCCGGCATGAACGTCGAAGAGAAGCAGGACATGTGCCGCTACATCCTCGACGTGAATGACGAATTCGGCACCACCGTCGTGCTGATCGAACATGACATGGGCGTGGTGATGGACATCAGCGACCGCGTCGTCGTGCTCGATTACGGCAAGAAGATCGGCGACGGCACGCCCGACGAAGTGCGCCAGAACCCGGATGTGATCAGCGCCTACCTTGGTACGACGCACTAAGCGACGCACTACGCGACTCCTTTGCACGCAAGGCGATAGACCTTCTGTCTTCTCGCCAGACGATTTGAAAGACACGACATGGCATTTTTTCTTGAAATCCTGATCGGCGGCCTGATGGCAGGCATGCTGTATTCGCTGGTGGCGCTCGGCTTCGTGCTGATTTACAAGGCATCCGGCGTGTTCAATTTTGCGCAGGGCGCGATGGTGCTGTTTGCCGCGCTGGCGATGGCGCGTTTCGCGGAATGTATACCGCAAATGACGCCGGTGACCGACCCGATCGCAGCCAATGTACTGGCCTTCATTTTGGCCGGCATGGTCATGTTCGTGGTCGCCTGGCTGATCGAACGCCTGGTCCTGCGTCACCTCGTCAACCAGGAAGGCGCGACGCTGCTGATGGCGACGCTCGGTATTGCCTACTTCCTCGAAGGCCTCGGCCAGAGCCTGTTTGGCAACAGCATCTACAAGATCGATATCGGCATGCCGAAAGATCCGATCTTCATGCTCGATACCGTTTTTCCCGGCGGCGTGTTGGTCAACAAGGAAGACATCATCGCCGCGGCGATTGCAGCTGCACTGGTGGCTTTGCTGAGCGTCTTTTTCCAGAAAACCGCGACCGGCCGTGCACTGCGCGCCGTAGCCGATGACCATCAGGCAGCGCAATCCATCGGCATTCCGCTGAACCGCATCTGGGTCATCGTCTGGTGCGTCGCTGGCGTGGTGGCGCTGGTGGCCGGCATGATCTGGGGTAGCAAGCTGGGCGTACAGTTTTCACTGACCACAGTCGCTTTGCGCGCTCTGCCGGTCGTGATCCTTGGCGGCCTGACCTCGGTGCCGGGCGCGATTCTGGGCGGGCTGATCATTGGTGTCGGCGAGAAGGTCTCGGAAGTCTATCTCGGCCCCTTCGTTGGCGGCGGCATCGAAATCTGGTTTGCCTATGTGCTGGCGCTGCTGTTCCTGCTGGTGCGGCCACAGGGCTTGTTTGGCGAAAAAATCATCGACCGGGTGTAAGCAATCCAGTAAGCGTTTCTGCTACAGCGACCGCGCGACAAAATTTTAAGGAATACCATGCTCTACCGTGAAAATGGCCAGTTCAAAACGTCTTACCAGTCGGACCAGCAGATCTTCCCGATCGCCCAAGACCGCATCGTGCTTGGTGCCGTGCTGCTGTTCGCGTTTGCCGTCGTGCCCTTCATCGCCACTGATTATTTTTTCCAGGCGATCCTGATCCCCTTCGTGATCTTTGCGCTGGCGGCCATCGGCGTCAATATCCTGGTCGGCTACTGCGGCCAGATATCGCTCGGCTCGGGCGCCTTCATGGCTGTCGGTGCTTACGGCGCCTACAATTTCTTCGTGCGTATTCCCGATATGCCGCTGATTCCGGCGCTGATCCTCGGCGGCCTGTGTGCGACTGTCTTCGGCATCCTGTTCGGCTTGCCGAGCTTGCGCGTGAAGGGCCTGTATCTCGCGGTGGCGACACTGGCAGCGCAGTTCTTTTCCGACTGGATGTTCTTGCGCATCAAATGGTTCACGAACGATTCACCGTCCGGTTCAGTGTCGGTGTCGAACCTGCAGGTGTTTGGCATGCCAATCGAAAGCTCGATCAGCAAATACCTGTTTTGCCTGGCTGTACTGACGATCGTGGCGCTGCTGGCGAAGAACCTCGTGCGTGGCGCGATCGGCCGCGAATGGATGGCGATTCGCGACATGGACGTCGCCGCTGCCGTGATCGGCATCCAGCCTATGTACGCGAAGCTGACGGCGTTTGCGGTCAGCTCCTTCATCATCGGCATGGCCGGCGCGCTGTTTGCGTTCATTTATCTGGGCGCCTGGGAGCCGGCGGCGTTCTCCGTTGATCAGTCCTTCCGCCTGCTGTTCATGGTCATCATCGGCGGCATGGGCTCCATCCTTGGCGGCTTCCTTGGCGCGGCCTTCATCGTGATCCTGCCGATTGCCTTGAGCCAGATCTTGCCGCTCGTCGCTGGCCTCGTCGGTCTGGAAATTTCGACCGTTGGCATTTCCCATGCCGAGCTGATGATCTTCGGCGGCCTGATCGTCTGGTTCCTCATTGTTGAGCCGCATGGCCTGGCCAAGCTGTGGTCGATCGGCAAACAGAAATTACGCGTCTGGCCTTTCCCGTATTAATGCAGGGGTGTTCTTGAACGTTTTTGTTGTTGGTGTTTCAGTACTTAAAAAATATTACAGGAGATGAAATGAAACTACGCACTCTATTGTTGGCTGCCACAGTCGCTGCGAGCGCTGCCTCGGCTATCGCGACCGCGAATGCCTATGCCGCAGCGCCCGCCAAGGAACAGTTCTTCCCGGTGCTGTCGTATCGCACGGGACCGTACGCGCCGAACGGCGTGCCTTGGGCGAACGGCTTTGTCGATTACCTCAAGCTGGTCAATGCGCGCGGCGGTATCAATGGCGTGAAGATTTCATATGAAGAATGCGAAACCGGCTATGACACCGCGCGCAGCGTCGAATGCTACGAGCGCCTGAAGGGCAAAAATGGCGGCGCCTCGATGGTGCAGCCGCTGTCCACCGGCGCGACTTTCGCGATCACCGAAAAAGCCCCGATCGACAAGGTCCCGGTCGTCACCATCGGCTATGGCCGCAGTGACAGTGCCGACGGCATGGTCTTCAAATGGAACTTCCCGATCGCCGGCAATTACTGGGTCGCCGCGGACGCGATCGTGCAAGCCATCGGCAAGAAAGAAGGCGGACTCGACAAACTGAAGGGCAAGAAGATCGCGCTCGTGTATCACGACAGCCCGTTTGGTAAAGAGCCGATTCCACTGCTGCAGCAACGCGCAGGCCTGCATGGCTTCGAGCTGCAGATGTTGCCGGTCACAGCGCCAGGCGTAGAGCAAAAGGCGACCTGGCTACAGGTGCGCCAGTCGCGTCCTGACTACGTGATCCTGTGGGGCTGGGGCGTGATGAATTCGACCGCGATCAAGGAAGCCCAGGCGACTGGTTATCCGCGCGAAAAAATGTATGGCGTGTGGTGGGCCGGTGCCGAGCCTGACGTGAAAGACGTCGCCGATGGCGCGAAAGGCTACAACGCAGTAGCGATGCAACATGGCGCAGAACCACAGTCGAAAGTCGTCAAGGATGTATTGGCCATGGTTCACGACAAAGGCCAGGGAACCGGTCCTAAGGATGAAGTCGGCCAGGTGCTGTACATGCGCGGTGCGCTCAGCGCAATGCTCGGCATCGAAGGCGTACGCGCTGCACAGGAACGCTTCGGCAAGGGCAAGACCATGACGGGTGAACAGGTCCGCTGGGGTCTGGAAAACCTGAACCTGACACAAGCCAAGTTGGACTCACTTGGCTTTGCCGGCGTACTGCGGCCGATCTCGACTTCCTGTGCCGACCACATGGGTGCGACCTGGGCGCGCATCCATACCTGGGATGGCAAGCAGTGGAAATTCACGTCGGACTGGCTGCAGGCGGACGAAATGATCCTGAAGCCACTGACCAAAACCATTGCGGCCAAATACGCCGCCGACAAGAAGCTGACGCCACGCACACCGGCTGACTGCCAGAGCTGATGATGCCCGCCTCCCGCAGCTCGATGCAGCGGGAGGCGCAAGCGACATGCCAGGGATTTTTTGCTGGTCTCGCTGTGAATTGAACGGAACCTGAGAGCACGTCATGGAAGCAAAAAATATTGTATTGAACGTCAACGGCATCGAGGTCATTTATAACCACGTCGTTCTCGTGCTGAAGGGCGTCTCGCTGCAGGTACCGGAAGGCGGCATCGTCGCGCTCCTGGGCGGCAATGGCGCGGGCAAGACCACGACTCTGCGCGCTGTCTCGAACCTGCTGCAGGGCGAACGCGGCGAAGTCACGAAGGGCACGATCGAATTGCGCGGCGAGCGCATCGAGAACCGTTCGCCATCCGACCTCGTGCAGCGCGGCGTGGTGCAGGTGATGGAAGGGCGGCATTGCTTTGCGCATCTGACGATCGAAGAAAACCTGATGACCGGTTCCTACACGCGCAGCGACAAGGGCGAAATCGCCGCCAATCTGGACAAGGTCTACACCTATTTTCCGCGCCTGAAAACGCGCCGCACTTCGCAGGCGGCCTACACTTCGGGTGGCGAGCAGCAGATGTGCGCCATCGGTCGCGCGCTGATGACGAATCCGAATATCGTGCTGCTGGACGAGCCGTCGATGGGTCTCGCGCCGCAGATCGTCGAAGAAGTCTTCAACATCGTCAAGGACTTGAACCACAAGGAAAAAGTCACCTTCCTGCTGGCCGAGCAGAACACCATGGTCGCGCTGCGTTACGCCGACTTTGGCTACATCCTCGAAAATGGCCGCGTCGTCATGGAAGGTGATGCGAAGGACCTGGCCAGTAACGAAGACGTCAAGGAGTTTTACCTTGGCGTCGGTGGCGCCGGACGCAAGAGCTTCCGCGACATGAAGTTTTACCGACGCCGCAAACGCTGGCTGGCATAAGCCTGTCACTGCGCGCGTATTTTATTCAACCTGAACCGAGAACACCGTCATGACCGACTTCCTGGACGCCCTGGAAAACCGCGACCCTGCCTTGCGCGAGCGCGAATTACTGGGCGCACTGCCCGCCCTGATCACGCGCGCTAAAACCGCGCCGGGCTGGGCCCGCATCCTGCAGGATGTCGATGCCGCATCCATTACTTCGCGTGCAGCGCTGGCGAGCTTGCCGGTCACGCGCAAGTCTGACCTCAAGCAGCTGCAGCATAATAACTTGCCGTTCGGCGGACTGACTTCAACTCCGGTGCGCGAGCTCGGTCGCATCTTCATGTCGCCCGGTCCGATCTTCGATCCGGAAGGCCGTGGCGGCGACTGGTGGCGTTTTGCGAGGCCGATGCATGCGCTCGGCCTGCGTCGCGGTCATATCGTGCAAAACTGTTTCTCGTATCATTTCACGCCGGCGGCCTTCATGGCCGAAGGCGGCGCGGCAAAACTCGGTTGCCCGGTGATCCCGGCCGGCAGCGGCCAGACTGAAATGCAGGTGCAGGCGATCACGGAGCTGAAGCCGGATGCCTATGTCGGCACGCCCTCATTTTTAAAAATCATCATAGAAAAAGCGCTCGAGATGGGCGCTGACATCAGCAGCATTCAGCGCGCCCTGTGCGGCGGCGAAGCCTTGCCGCCTTCATTGCGCCAGTGGCTGCAGGCGCATGGCGTGCCGCACGTCTTGCAGATGTACGGCTCGGCCGACATCGGCAATATCGCCTATGAGTCCGAGACAGATGGCCATCTGAATCCCGGCATGATCATCGATGAAGACCTGCTGCTGGAAATCGTTCGTCCCGGTACCGGTGACCCGGTCGCAGAAGGTGAAGTCGGCGAAGTCGTCGTTACCTCGTTCAATGCAGACTATCCGCTGCTGCGCTTTGCCACCGGCGACCTGTCGGCGGTACTGCCGGGCGCCTCGCCATGCGGCCGCACGAATACCCGCATCAAGGGCTGGATGGGTCGCGCCGACCAGACCACGAAAATCCGCGCAATGTTTGTTCATGCCTCGCAAGTCAACGACGTCGTGCGGCGCCATCCTGAAGTCGTGAAAGCACGTCTGGTAGTCAGTGGCGAGATGGCCAATGACACGATGACGCTGCATTGCGAAGTCGCCGATACCGGGGCTGCGGCGCTGTCTGCAGCCATCGTTGCCTCAATTCGCGACGTGACGAAATTGCGTGGTGACGTGCAGCTCGTGGCGCAGGGTAGTTTGCCCAATGATGGCAAGGTGATTGAGGATGCGCGTAAGTACGAGTAGTTTTTCGGCTGCACTTTAACGCAGGTCCGGCTACGATAAAAAACCTCGTCGCAATGGCATCTATGCCCGGCATCCGCCCTGCGCGCCCCATCCCTGCTGACTTTTTAAGGGATGGGGCGCGCAGGGCGGATACCTCTGACAGTCCAGCGTGGCAAACACAGCGACCCAGCCGGATGGGGTTTTGAATTAGTCGCGCTTCCACGCAGTCCGCAGAGACAGGGGTATCGGGCGCCGCCAGGCTTAACAAGTCACCAGTCTGGCGGCGCCCGATAGGCCTGGCTCGATCTGATGAGGTAGTAATCCATTTCTTGATCTTGGCAGGCGGCAAACCATTTCTCGATCTGATCATACTGCTGTCAAAATACTGCACCACAAAGTCAGCGGCGACCGACGTAATGTTAAGATCTTGGCCGCAACCTGATGATCCCAGTCACCATGCCAATTTTCTGAAAGCCCCAGCGCCATGTCCGACACCACAGCCCAATCTCATACCGATAAAGCGCGCGCCATCCTGGCCACATCCGAGCTCGTCTTCGATGCCGCCGCCGTGCAGGCCGCCGTCGATCGCGTGGCGCTCGCTTTGAACCAGCGCTTCGATCATGCAGAGGGCACACCCTACCCACTCGTGCTGGGCGTGATGGGCGGCGCGGTCGTGTTTGCCGGTCAATTGCTGACCCGGCTGGATTTTCCGCTGGAGTTTGATTACATCCATGTCACGCGCTACGGCGTGAAAGACCATGGCGGCAAGATCGAATGGAAGGTCGAACCGCGCGCCGATGTGCGCGGCCGTACCGTGATCGTGCTCGACGATATCCTCGATGAAGGCGAGACGCTCGCGCATGTCAAACAGCGGCTGCTGGACATGGGCGCAGCGGAAGTGCTGCTGGTCGTTTTTGCCGACAAGGATATCGGCAAGAGCAAGCCGGCCGTGCCGGACCTCGTCGGTCTGGTTCTGCCGAATAAATTCGTCATCGGCTATGGCATGGATGCGTATGGTTACTGGCGTAATTTGCCCGATATCCGGGCCATTCCAATCTGACAAAACTTGCTGACCGGTGCGCCGCGCGCGCATCAGCCTGCTGAAACGCAAACCTTCAGACGAATAGCCACGCCTGATTACGGCTTGGCGCGCGTCTCTGGCGCCGCCGGGCAGGCAGATGCAGCGCCGCCTGCCGCTGTTTGATCAATGCCGCGCGCACCGTGGCAATCCGTATCGACAAGACCTTGTGCAAGATCTGCAGCGGCCTGCGCAATGTCCTCGCGTACCTTGCCCGGCTGAGCATCGCCAGTTTCATCGCGCTCGTGTGGCAAGCGCGCAGTCGACTCGTTTTCAAGCGGTTTTCCGGGCACGCGCCTGGCATCGCCGGTGTGCACGCGAAGAGGATTCACTGCATTTCTCATCTGAGGCTCCCGTTGAAGTAATCATGGATGTATGAACCGAATTGTTAGCAATGGTTCCATGGTGGATTTACCGCGCCATACCCGATCAAGCGACAAGCGAGACCATTGAAGGAAAGCGTTGCGCTTACGCGCGGCCATCGATACAGAAGAACCTGTTTGCTACCTATGTCCCTTGCAGCACGCAAGATGTCGCGCCTAGCGCGGCCTCGATCGGCGGCGTAAATTTACGCCGGACGGCCTTGCCGTTTGTGACGCTGGGAACGAGCAACGCGGCCGATACGGCTTATCACAGCATGATCGCTGACTTCAGTGAAGCCGCCCATCCGGGCATCTTCGATCCGAATTTCGGCTGGATCGAATTACGCCAGGGGCACTGCATGCTGGATCTTGAAAAAGTCCTGTTTGATTTGTGGGAGCACTACACGGACACCGAAAGCATCTGGAACAATGCCGTCGCAGCAAAAAATTTCAACTCGACATATCCCTTCGAAGAAGGCTTTCCAGAGTTCGGCAGAAAAGGCACGCGTTACCTCAATTTCAAGGAACTGCGGCGCGCGTGCTTTATCGCTTGCCAGGTGCAGGTGCAGTCCTCGCTGGCCGCCAGTACGCCGGCCTTTGAGCACAAATCGGCGTTCGGCTTAAGACCCTCGGCAACACCGGAATCAAGCCAACACAGCACTTCGTTTTCCAGCATCCCACCGCCACTGAAAAGAAAATTTTCAGGCGATGACACGGACAAATGACAGCGCGCTCAGACTTCCCGCACGTCAGCGACCGCGCGGGCACCAAATGCCGGACTCAGCAAATAATCCACGAGTCCCTGTGCGCAATCCGCCGCACTGGCCAGCGCACCATCTTGTTTGAGCTGCTCGAAACGTTCACGCAAGGGGAATTGCGCGAGACTGCTGGCGCGGATTTCGGCCTGCATGTCGGTGTCGATGATGCCCGGCGCTAGGCTGCAAATTTTCAGGTTCGTATTGTGGTCGAGCTGGACTGCACTGGCATGCATGTCGAGCGCGGCCTTGGTCGCGCAATACACGCTCCAGCCAGGATAGGCACTGCGGCCAGCGCCGCTGGAGACATGCAGGATGCGACGCTCGACTGCCTGCGGGCAGGCCAGTTCCAGTGCATTTGCCAGCAGCAGCGGTGCCGTGACATTGAGGCTGACGGCGCGCGCGATGGCGGCGCCATTTTGCAAGGCCAGCGGCCCGACAGGCTGGACTGTGCCGGCATTGTTAATCAGCAGGACCGTCTTGCAGCCGTCAATAAATTCGCCGAGCTGCGGACCTGACAGCCATGCCAGCAGTGCGGCCGGATCCGCCAGATCAAGCTCGCGCTGAACGAGCAAGCCCGCATCAGGCAGGCTGCCGCGCGCAAGTCCCAATACCGGAATTTTGCGCGCCAGCAGATTCGTCGCGATCGCGGCGCCAATGCCGCGCGTATGACCTGTCAGGATCGCTTTCATCGGCAGCTCAGAGCGCAAGGCGCGCACGCGCCGCATCGTACTCATTCTTCAGGCGCGCCACGACTTCCGCCACGCTCGGTGCGTCATCCATCATGCCCACGCCCTGGCCTGCGCCCCAGATATCGCGCCAGGCCTTGGCCTTGCTGGCGCTGCCGGAACCGAAGTTCATGGCGGTCTTGTCGGCTACTGGCAGGTTATCGGGATCGAGGCCGGCAGCGACGATGGATTTTTTCAAATAATTGCCATGCACGCCGGTGAACAGGTTCGTATAGACGATATCGGCGGCGCTGGATTCGATGATCGCATTACGGTAAGCATCGTCGACATTCGATTCCTTCGTGGCCAGCCAGCGCGAACCGATATAGGCGAAGTCTGCGCCCATGGCTTGCGCTGCGAGCACCGCATCACCGGTGGCGATCGAGCCGGAGAGCGCGACCGGGCCATTGAAGAATTTACGCACTTCACCCACCAGCGCGAACGGCGACAAACCGCCCGCATGTCCGCCGGCGCCGGCAGCAACGAGGATCAAACCATCGACGCCGGATTCCAGCGACTTCTCGGCGTGGCGAATCGAGATTACATCGTGCATGACGATCCCGCCGTAACTGTGGATCGCGTCGAGCATTTCCTTGGGCGGCGCGCGCAGGCTGGAGATGACGATGGGGATGCGGTGCTTGACGCAGACTTCGACGTCATGCGCGAGGCGGTCGTTCGACTGGTGCACGATTTGATTGACTGCGATCGGTCCGATTTTAGCGCCGGGATTCGCTGCGGCGTAGGTCGCCAGTTCCAGCTTCATGTCGGTGAGCCAGGTGTCGAGCATTTCCGCCGGACGCGCATTGAGCGCAGGGAAAGAACCGACGATACCGGCCTTGCATTGCGCCAGTACCAGCGCCGGACCACTGGCAATGAACAGCGGAGAACCGATGACTGGAATGGACAGGTTTTGCAATGCGGCGGGCAGATGGCTTGCTGACTGGCTGACGGACATGAGGTCTCCTTGAGTTTTAATTAGATGCGTCGCAGCGACCTGAAAATTCACAGCGCGGCTGATGTATGCTGGCAGATGCTATCAGAAAAAGCACGATCGGTCAGAAAGCCACTATCAGCCCCGCGTTGAGAGGGTATTATCTGAACACCGAAGGCAGCCATCATAAAACGGAGACCCGCATGTCCCAGCAATGCATCAGCTTCACCATCGTTGATAAAGTCGCGCACCTGATCCTGAACCGCCCGCAAGCCTTGAACACCATGCAGCCCGTGCTATGGCGCGAACTCACCGAAGTGCTCACTGAATTACAGCGTAGCGCGGCGGCGCGCGTACTGATCATTTCCTCTACCGGCAAACATTTCACCGCCGGTATGGCGCTCGACGTCTTCGGCACGGACGCCGGCGTCTCGCTCGATGACGCCAGCGCCGGCGGTCGCGCCAACATCGTGCCGCAGCTGACCGACATGCAGCGCGTATTCGACCTGATCGAGCAATTGCGCATGCCGGTGATCGCCGCGATCCAGGGTGGCTGCATCGGCGGCGGCGTCGACATGGCCTGCGCCTGCGACATCCGCCTCGCCACGCAAGACGCCTTCTTCTGCATTCAGGAAATCAATATCGGCATGACCGCCGACCTCGGCACCCTGCAGCGTTTACCGAAGCTGATCCCGGAAGGCATCGTGCATGAACTGGCCTACACCGGTCGACGCCTGCCAGCCGCGCGCGCGCTGGCAGTGGGGCTGGTGAACCAGACCTTCGACACGCAAGAAGCGATGCTGGCCGAAGCGCTGCAAATGGCGCAGGAAATCGCCGCCAAACCGCCGGTCGCAATATGGGGCAGCAAACAGGCGATCCACTATGCGCGCGACCACACGACACAAGACGCCTTGCAGCAGATGGGCTGGCTGCAGTCCGGCATCTGGCAAACCTCGAACCTGGTCGAAGCCTTCACTGCGAAACAGCAGGGACGCGCGCCGGCGTTTGCGGACCTGCCGCCGCTGCAAAATTTCGCCGACGCGAAATACGAACTCAAATGAGCGCGACCATGCCGACTCCGGCCTGGAGCAATCCCGAACTGGAGATGCTGCGCGATACAGCGCGGCGCTTTTTTGCCGAACAGGTCACGCCGCATGAAAAGCGCTGGGACGCGCAACAGCATGTCGATCGCGCGCTCTGGCAGCAAGCCGGCGAGATCGGTTTGCTGTGCGCGAGCATCCCCACAGAATTCGGCGGTGCGGGCGGCGACTTCCGTCATGAAGCCGTGATCTACGAAGCGCAGGCCGAAGCCAATAACACCAGCTTTGGCATCCAGGTCCACAGCGGCATTTGCGCGCATTATTTTCTGAAGTACGGCACGCTCGCGCAGCAGCAACGCTATCTGCCGGCCATGGCCAGCGGCGAACTCGTCTGCGCGATCGCGATGACCGAGCCCGGCACCGGCTCCGATCTGCAGGCGATACAGACGCGCGCAGACAAACACGGCGACCACTACCTGATCAATGGCGCCAAGACCTTCATCACGAATGGTCATCTTGCCGACTTGATTCTGCTGGTGGCCAAGACCGATGTCAGCCTCGGCGCGAAGGGCATCTCGCTGATCGTCATCGAAACGCATGAGCTGGCCGGCTTCAAGCGCGGCAAGCTGCTGGAAAAAATTGGCCAACACGGCCAGGATACGGCCGAGCTGTTTTTTGACGATGTGCAGGTGCCGCTGGAAAATTTACTCGGCGCCGTCGAAGGTCAGGGATTTTTCCAGCTGATGCAGCAGCTGCCGCAAGAGCGCCTGATCATCGGCGTCGCCGCAGTGGCCTTCATGGAGCAGGCGATCCTGCTGACGACGCAGCACGTCAAGCAGCGTCAGGCCTTCGGCAAGCCGCTGTTCGATTTGCAAAACACACGCTTCACGCTGGCCGAATGCAAGACCGAGGCGCATGTTGCGCGCGTCTTCATCGATGACTGCATCGCACGGCATGTCAGCGGCACGCTCGATAATGCGACCGCGTCGATGGCCAAATGGTGGTGCACCGAAAAACAGTGCCAGATCATCGACCGCTGCCTGCAGCTGTTCGGCGGCTATGGCTATATGAGCGAATACCCGATTGCAAAGATGTATGCCGATGCGCGGGTACAGAAAATTTATGGCGGCGCCAATGAACTGATGAAGGAATTGATCGCCCGCAGCATGTAAGCCCGTGCACTTTACGAATAAACCCGACCCTCAGGAACCCCACCATGAACAAAGCCCAAGTCATCGGCGTAGGCATGATCCCCTTCGCCAAACCCGGCAAGCACCAGCCTTACGAAGTCATGGCCGGCGTGGCCATCCGCAATGCCATCGCCGACGCCGGCATCGCTTTCGACGCCGTGCAGCAGGCCTACGCCAGCTATGTGTATGGCGACTCGACCTGCGGCCAGACGGCCCTGTATGGCGTGGGCATGAGCGGCATCCCGGTCTTCAACGTCAACAATAATTGTTCCTCCGGCTCGACGGCGCTGTTTCTCGCGCGTCAGGCCGTCGAATCGGGCGCGGTCGACTGTGCGCTGGCCTTCGGCTTCGAGGAAATGCGTCCCGGCGCACTCGGCTCGGCCTGGGATGACCGGACTTCGCCACTGGCGCTGTTCGACACGAAGCTGCAGGAAATCGCGCCCGACGCGCAGCCGGCGCCAATTGCCCTGCGCGTATTTGGCGCGGCAGCGAACGAATACCTCGCTGCCACTGGCGCCAATCCCGACATCCTCGCCAAGGTCGCCGTGAAGACCCGCAGCCATGCCATCCGCAGCCCCTATGCGATCTTCACGCAGCCTTTGACAGTCGAAGAAGTGATGGCCGCACCGACGATCTATCCGGATCACCTGACGCGCCTGGAAGCGTGCCCGCCGTCCTGCGGCGCGGCGGCTGTGATCCTTGCCAGCCCGGCGTTTGCGCGCAAGCACGGCATTACGCATGGCGTGACGATACGCGCGCAGGTGATGGCCACGGACACACCGGCCAGTTTTACCAGCGCGATCAATCTGGTCGGCGCGGACATGACGCGCCGCGCATCGGCGGCGGCGTATGAACAGGCTGGCGTCGGGCCGGCCGATTTCGATGTGGTGGAACTGCACGACTGCTTTACGCCGAATGAAATCATCAGCTACGAAGCATTGGGCTTATGTCCTGCAGGCGGTGCTGAAAAATTCATCAACGATGGCGACAATACCTATGGCGGAAAATATGTGGTCAATCCATCCGGCGGCTTGATGAGCAAAGGGCATCCGCTGGGCGCGACGGGCCTGGCGCAATGCACGGAACTGGTCTGGCAGCTGCGCGGCCTGGGTGAGCAACGCCAGGTTCAGGGCGCGCGGCTGGCGCTGCAGCACAACCTTGGACTCGGTGGCGCGGTGGTCGTGACGATTTATGGCTGAATAGCTTAATCGCGATTGAGGAGCAGATCGCCAACCTGTTCCGCCGCACCGGCGCGCACGAGCTGGGCGACTGACCATTGCGCCAGAGCCGCCTCGTCCTGCTGCAGGTAGCGCGTGTTCGACTCGCGAAACAGGCGGATCTCCGACAGCAGGCGCGGAATGTCCACCAGCGGAATCGTTTGCCGCTCCAGCAGCAGGAATTTCAGCAAGACCTTGACCGCGTTTTGCGCATTGCGCACGGGGTCGGCGGCAAGGTACGCGATACGTGAAAACGCGCGGTCGAGCGCCGCGCGCACATCGCTAAATGGCGAGCCATGACCGGGAATGACGAGTCGCACATCGAGCGTCGCGATCAATTCCAGCGTGGCGCGCGTTTCGGCAAAGCCGGACTCGCCATCGAGCTCGGGGAAGATCACGCCAAAGCCGTTTTCCCACAAGGCGTCGGCAGAGATCAGGATCTTTTCAGACGCGCAGTACAGGATCAGCGAATGCGGATCATGGCCGGGCGCGCCAAGCACGTCCCAGTCCATGTCACCCAGCCGCAGGACATCACCAGCGGTCATCGTGTCCGTGAAATCAAAGCGCGGGCATTGCTGGCCGGTCGCGGCATAACTGAGCGCATCCTCATCCCAGACACGCACCTTGGCAGCCTCGGACTCAGGAATGGTCGTGCGGCAGCCGTAGACGCCCTGCAAGGCCGCATTACCGCCGCAATGATCCGAGTGCAGATGCGTATTGATCAAGCGCCCCAGCGGCCTGTCCTGCAAGCCATGTGCGACCAAGGCCAGCGTTTGCGCCGCGTGCTTGACATAGCCGCTGTCAACCAGCGCAGTCGTATCGCGGCCGACAAAGAGAATATTGTTCGACGACAGCCAGCCGCGCTCCAGTACCTGTATCGTCGCAGGCAAATTCATCGCTTCACCTGGAAGGCGAGTGAAATTTTCGCGAACTCGATGAGGACATCCTGGGACCCGCCATTGAAGGTCATGAAGGAATTGCCCGTCCTGACCACGAGGCGCGGCGGGAACAGCCAGCCGGCGTAGGGAATGCCGATCATCTTCGCGCTGCGCACATCGCGCCATTCAACATCGCGGTTATACAGCCAGGTCTGGGTAATGCCACGCCCGTTGATGGTGAGAGTCGAACGCAGGAACCAGTAATAGCTCACCACCAGCATCAGCGCCGAGGCCAGCAAGAGGAGCTTGACGCCAAAACCATACGCCATCAGCGGAAAACGCAACGCCACATCGACGCCATAAACCAGCAAGCCAATGGACACGACCGTCGCGGTCGCCTTGAACCAGCGACTGTAGGCAGGACCGACGACGGTGTGGTCGGGTTGATAAAATTCAGGGCTCATAGTTCCGATCTGTTATGGGTGGCGCGCCGCTGCAGGATGTCACCCCAGATAGCGCGTCGGTGGGCTTCGGAGGCCATGCCCCATTCGGCGATTTCATTGATGGTGCGCGTGCAGCCGCTGCACAGGCCGCTGCGCGCTTCCATCACGCACACGCCGATGCAGGGCGAGGGCACAGGGCCCGCATGATTCAGTGGGTCGAATTCGTGGGTCATTTTGCCGGAGAAAATTCCCATGCCAGCGTGCGTTCATCGGTGCGTGGATAGTAGCTATAACCCTTGCGCGTGGCCCAGATGTTCATCTGGTGATGCAGTGGGATCATGCCGACCTCATTAATGGCGATTTCAGCGGCTTGCTGGAACAGCTTTTCCTGCTTCGCACTATCGACCGTCATGTAGGCCTGCTCGGTCAGTGCATCGACTTTCTGATTTGAATAGCGGCCGTAATTGCTCGAACCTGTGCCCTTTTCGGCATTGGTGGTCGACAGCAGCGACTTCAGGTAACTCGACACATGGCCGGTGCCGCCGCCCCAGCCATACATCATCACGCTGGCATCGAGCTTGACCAGACGCGGAAAATACACGGCCACGGGCGAAGTCTCGATCCTGGTCTGGATGCCGATGCGGCTGAACATTTGCGCGATCGTCTGCAAGACTTTTTCATCGTTGACGTAGCGCCCATTCGGGCCATGCATGGTCAGCTTGAAGCCCTCGGGATAGCCGGCTTCCGTGAGTAATTTTTTCGCTGCGACAGCATCGAATTTTTGCACTTTCAGATTTGGCGACATCGCATAAAAGCCATCGGGCACGAGCTGGCCGGCAGCAAAAGCATTGCCTTCCATGACGCGCTCGACAATGGCGGCACGATTGATCGCCATCGACATCGCGCGCCGCACACGGACATCCTTGAGCGGATTCTTGTCCAGCGGCTTGCCGTTATTGTCCGTGATGTAGGGCGTACTGTCGCGCGCCTGATCCATCTCGAGGAACACCAGCCGGTTCGAGATGGTGCCGAACAGGCGGATATCCTTGTTCGCCTTCAGCTGCGCATAGTCGGCTGGCGGCACGCCTTCAATCACATTCACGTCCCCCGCGAGCAAAGCGGCCACGCGCGCGGAGGGCGTCGTCAGCATGCGCATCGTGACTTTTTCCCACGGGGCCTTGCCGCCCCAGTATTGCTCGTTGCGGACCAGTTCGATGCGGTCGCCGCGTTGCCAGCGTACGAACTTGTATGGGCCGGTGCCATTGCTGGCCTTGCCGGAATTGAAGTCATCGGTGCTCATGCCCGTCGAGGTCTTTTTCGAGACGATGTAAATCGTGCTGACATCGATCGGCATCAGCGCATAGGGCGTGGCGGTCTTGAAGCGCACCGTGTATTTGTCGACGATGATTTTTTCAGTGATGAACTTCGTGTACAGCGTGAAGGTGCCGGGACTATTGACGATGGTCGCCGGGCGGTCGAAGGAATACACGACATCCTCGGCCGTGAAGTCGCTGCCGTCGTGGAATTTCACGCCGCGCCGCAGCTTGAATTCCCAGGTCAGGTCATCGATGGCTTTCCAAGATTCGGCCAGACCCGGCTTCAAACGCCCCTTGTCGCGATCGTTATTGATCAAGGCATCGTAAATATGCATCGAGGTATTCACGCTCGGGCCGACATTATGGAAATGCGGATCGAGGGTCGTGACTTCGGTCGCCAGTCCGATCGACAGGTCGGCAGCAGTCGCAGTGAAGCACCAGCTCATGATGGACAAGGCCAATGCCGCTATAAAGTTTCGTTTCATGCTTCCTCCGGGGATGCGATCATTTCAACGAATCATACGCGACGCCCTGATGCCTCGCACACTGCTAGATTCTGCTACGTTGCACTACGTTTTGCGGCGAGCGCATTACCCGCACGACTGACCGCCTTGCGGCCGAGATGCTGGGCAATGAACTGCCCGGCATCGACGACCGCATCAAGGTCGATGCCGGTTTCAATGCCGAGCCCGCGCATCATGTACAACACATCTTCCGAGGCCACATTGCCGGTCGCACCTTTGGCGTAAGGACAGCCGCCGAGGCCGGCCACGGAGGAATGAAAAATCCGGATGCCTACTTCGAGGCTGGCATAGATATTCGCCAGCGCCTGGCCATAGGTATCGTGGAAATGCCCGGACAGGCCGGCGATGTCGAACTCTTGCGCCGCGCGCGTCATGACGGACTGCACATGACGCGGCGTGCCCACGCCGATGGTGTCGGCAATATCGATTTCATCGCAGCCGAGCGCGCGCAACTGGCGCACGACGTCGGCGACGCTGTCGGGTGACACCTCGCCCTGGTAAGGACAGCCGAAGGCGCAGCTGATGCTGCCGCGCAGGCGCAGATTGTGCGCCTTGGCGGCCGCGGCGACTTCGGCAAAGCGCGCTATCGATTCAGCTATCGAGCAATTGATATTCTTTTGCGAAAACGCTTCCGAGGCCGAAGCGAAAATCACGACTTCATCGGCGCGCGCCGCCAAGGCTGCCTCAAAGCCTTTCATATTCGGCGTCAGCACCGAATACACGACACCGGGCTTGCGCGTAATGCCGGCCATGACTTCTGTCGAAGTCGCCATCTGTGGCACCCATTTCGGCGAGACGAAGGAAGCCGCTTCGATATTGACGAAGCCGGCCGCAGACAGCCTGTCCACGAGCGCGATCTTGACCTCGGCGGGGATGGTTTCTTTTTCGTTTTGCAAGCCGTCACGCGGGCCGACTTCGACGACTTTCACTTTATCGGGTAATGCCATCATCGACTCCTCTCAATAGCCATTTTGCCGGTCGACTACGCCGGAGACAGACATGCCCTGTTCCAACGCCAAGATCTTGCCGGCGATCTGGGAAACCGCGGCGTCGCGCGGCGTATGTGCGGCACAGTGCGGCGTGATCGTGATGCGCGGCTCCCCCCAGAAGGGATGACTGGCCGGCAGTGGCTCCTCAGAAAACACGTCCAGCGTCGCGCCGGACAACTGTCCCTCGGCCAGCAGCGCGAGCAGGTCAGGCTCAACGAGATGGCCACCGCGCGCGACGTTGACGAGGTATGCACCCTGTGCCAGCTGCGACAGCGTCGCGCGGCACAGGATGCCGCGTGTCTCGGACGTCAAGGGCAGCACGCACACCAGCGCCGACAAGCCGTCGAGGAACGCCGGCAGGCCGTCCGGGCCGGCATGGCAATCAACCCCGGGCAAAGCCTTGGCAGCACGGCTCCAGCCACGCACGGGAAAGCCGAAATGCAGGAAGGCGTCGGTGATGCGGCTGCCGAGAACACCGAGGCCCATCACGCCGACGGCAAAATCCTTGCGTTCGCGTGCACGCAACGGCGCCCAGCGGGCAGCAGCGCGCGACACTTCGAGTTCATCGAAACGACGAAAATGTCGTGTAACTGCATGCAGCGCGTACTCCGCCATCAGCGTCCCCATGCCGGCGTCCTCGGTGCGCACGAGCGGCAAGTCCGGTGGCAGCAAGTCGAACAAATCCAGCATGCCATCAACACCTGCGCCGAGCGAGAAGACCCCCTTGAGCCCGGTGCGGCCGGCGAACATCGCCGCGGGTGGATGCCATACCACGGCGTAGTCCGCCGGCGCATCATCGCCAGGCTGCCATGCGCGCACCTCTGCCTGCGGCAATGCCGCCGCTAGCGCCGCGCGCCAGCCGCCATCACTTTCACCGGGAACGTAGAAAAGTATGCGCATGGTTTATGCCACTACGGCCACGGCCGTGACAAAGGACAGCAGCTGTACGCCATCGCCGACCTGCTCACCAACGGCGTACATAACTTCGTCCACCACGCCAGCCATCGGCGCAAAAATCGTGTGCTCCATCTTCATCGCTTCCATGATCAGCAATGGCGCACCTTTCTCGACGGTCGCGCCTTTTTCAACCAGCACAGCGACGATTTTGCCCGGCATGGGCGCAGTCAGGCGGCCGCCTTCGGCCTCGCCTTCACCGGCGTGCGCCATCGGGTCGTTATAAGCCAGCGCAATGTGCTCACCTTGGGAGAACACATGCAGCATGTCGGCATCGCGCACGACCGCGCCACGCACGGCCAGTGCACCGAGCTTGATGGCGAGTTCATGGCCATGATGGCTATCGAGCGTGATCGCAGTGGTCGCAGCATCTGCCTCCGCGAGCGTCCAGCCCGTCGCCGAATACGTGATCGTCAGCGGATAAGCTTGCGTTTCATCGGCGAGGTCAATACGGCGCTGCAGGCGCATGTTCATGCGCCAGCCGCTGGCCTGCGCCCACGGCTCATGCGCTGTGGTCTGCTCCGACAGCAGCAGCGAAGTCGCTGCCAGTGCCAGTACTGCCGTCGATGCCGGCTGCGGCTCGGGAAACAGTTCCCCATGATGGCGCTCGATCAGGCCGGTATCGAGCTGGGCGCCGGAAAACGGCGACGAGAGGATCAGGCGCTTGAGGAAGGCGATGTTGGTCGCAAGACCGACGATCTGGTATTCCGACAAAGCCACAGCCATGCGCGCGAGTGCCTCGTTACGATCTTTGCCCCAGACGATCAGCTTGGCGATCATCGGATCATAGAACGGTGAAATCGTGTCGCCTTCGCGCACGCCCGAATCGATGCGTACTGCAGCCGGTGTACCGGGCAAGCCACCGAGCTCAAACGTGACAGCAGACGGCGTGCGCATGTGGCGCAGCGTGCCGATCGAGGGCAGGAAACCCTTCTCCGGACTTTCCGCGTAAATGCGCGCTTCAATCGAATGACCATTCAGGCGCAATTCGTCTTGGCGCTGCGGCAAGGCTTCACCGGCAGCCACGCGCAGCTGCCATTCGACCAGATCCAGACCGGTGATCATTTCCGTCACCGGATGCTCTACCTGCAGGCGCGTATTCATCTCCATGAAATAGAAGGAACCATCCTGGTTCGCGATGAATTCCACCGTGCCGGCGCCGACATAGCCGACTGCTGCTGCAGCAGCGACTGCGGCTTCGCCCATGGCGCGACGACGCGCTTCAGGCATGCCGGGTGCGGGCGCTTCTTCGAGAACTTTTTGGTGCCGGCGCTGCACCGAGCAATCGCGCTCGAACAGATAGACGCAATGGCCGAGGCTGTCAGCGAAGACCTGAATTTCAATGTGGCGCGGCTGGCTCAGGTATTTCTCGACGAGGACTTTATCGTCGCCAAAACTGTTGATCGCTTCGCGCTTGCATGAAGCCAGCGCGGCAGCAAAATCAGCACTGCTGTCGACGATGCGCATGCCTTTACCGCCACCGCCGGCGCTGGCTTTCAATAAGACCGGATAGCCGATCTTGTCGGCTTCCATTTGCAAAAACGCTGCATCCTGATTCTCGCCGTGGTAACCGGGCACCAGCGGCACCTGCGCCTTTTGCATCAATTCTTTGGCAGCGGATTTCGAACCCATCGCGCGGATTGCCGAAGCCGGCGGGCCGATGAAGACGAGTCCGGCCTTGGCGCAGGCATCAGCGAAATCCGCATTCTCGGACAGGAAGCCATAGCCGGGATGGATTGCATCGGCACCAGCGGAGAGCGCCACAGCGATGATCTTGTCGCCACGCAGATAACTGTCACGCGCGGCCGACGGACCGATCAGGACCGCTTCATCGCAGGCGGCCACATGTTTGGCCAGGGCGTCGGCTTCGGAAAACACGGCGACGGTTTTGACACCGAGGCGACGTGCGGTGGCAGCGACGCGGCAAGCAATTTCACCGCGATTGGCGATCAGGATTTTCTTGAACATTTTTAGGTGTGCCTTATTTTTCGCATCGGTGCCGCCAGCGTCTCGTCTCTGGCGGCAGGAGTCAAACTCAGTTCGTCACATCGCAACGCGCATCCGACACCGTATGCCGTGTATGCATGCCCAGCTTGGCCAGCAATGCGCGGTCAGCTTCTGCATCGGGATTGCCCGTGGTGAGCAATTTATCGCCATAGAAAATCGAATTCGCGCCGGCGAGGAAACACAGGGCCTGGATCGCATCACCCATTTCGCGGCGTCCGGCCGACAGGCGCACGCGCGCTTTCGGCATCGTGATGCGGGCCACCGCAATGGTGCGCACGAATTCGAACAGGTCGAGCGGGTCGGTGCCATAGAGCGGCGTGCCCTTGACCTGCACGAGATTATTGACCGGCACCGATTCAGGATACGGCAGCATGTTCGCCAATTGCGCCACGAGCCCGGCGCGCTGTTCGCGCGACTCGCCCATGCCGATGATGCCGCCACTGCAGACCTTGATGCCGGCGCCGCGCACGCGACCGAGCGTGTCGAGGCGGTTTTCATAATCGCGCGTGGTGATGATGTCGCCATACAGTTCCGGCGAGGTGTCGAGATTGTGATTGTAGTAATCGAGGCCGGCATCTTTCAGACGCTGTGCCTGGCCTTCGCCGAGCATGCCGAGCGTTGCGCAAGTCTCCAGACCCAGCGCCTTCACTTCGCGCACCATTTCCTCGACATGCTCGAGGTCGCGGTCTTTCGGCTCGCGCCAGGCCGCGCCCATGCAGAAGCGCGTCGCGCCACTTTCCTTGGCCATGCGTGCGGCGCTCAAAACTTCATCGAGCGGCAGGATTTTTTGCGCGACCACGCCGGTGTCGTAACGCGCGGCTTGCGGGCAGTAGCCGCAGTCTTCCGGGCAGCCGCCGGTCTTGATTGACATCAGCGTGGCCAGCTCGATATCCTGCGCATCGAAGTTCTCGCGGTGCACTTGCTGCGCACGGAACAGCAGGTCGTTGAACGGCAGATTGAACAGCGCAACGATATCGGCCAGCGGCCAGGCTTGTGGTGCAGCCTGCGCCACTTGGGCAAGCACGGCGCTGCGGGACGGATGAAATTCAACAGGATGGGATGACATGAGCAGGATTCCTTTTTAGTTCTTCAATCAGATGACGGTTTGCTGTTGACGGGCCAGCCCGGCAGCAGTGAAAAATCAAGATGGGCGGCAGCCAGTGCCGCCGATGGTGCATCAAAACGCGGCAGGTAACCGAGCAGCGGGACTTGCAGTCGTTCAGCGATGGCGGCGACGTTCTCCGCGCCATGCGCCATGCCCGCCTGTACCGAATTAGCGACCCAGCCTACCAGAGTCAAGCCACGCGCAGCGATCGCTTCGGCTGTCAGCAAAGCATGGCTGATGCAGCCCAGACGTATGCCGACCACGAGCACGACCGGCAAGGCCAATTGCTGCGCGAGGTCGGCGGTATCGGTGTTCGCGGTCAATGGGACGCAAAAGCCGCCGACGCCTTCGACCACGACCGCATCCGCTTGCGCGACGATCTGCCGGTAGCAGGCGAGGATATGGTCAAGCTCGATCGTGACGCCTTCCAGCATTGCTGCGATATGGGGCGCCGCTGCTTCACGCAAAAGATAAGGCGTACTCAGCGACTGCGGCAGCACGACGTTCGCGGCGGCAGCGAGGCTGTCGGCGTCGTCATTGTGCCAGACGCCATTACGCATCTCCGCGCCGGCAGCGATGGGCTTCATGCCGGCAGCCCGCGCGCCGCTCTGCGCGAGCGCATGCAAGAGCGCCGACGACACGAGCGTCTTGCCGATTTCAGTGTCCGTGCCGGTGATGAAATAGTGGCTCATGCGGCGGCTTCCGTCAGCGCCGCGGCTTCATACGCATTCAAGGCTTGCGCCAGTCGTCCGACCTGCTCGAAAGTGTGGGATGCACTCAGCGTCACGCGCAACCGCGCCGTGTCCACTGGCACGGTCGGTGGCCGGATCGCCGGTACCCACATGCCGTCAGCGTGCAGACGGGCTGCGACCTGCATGGCCGGGACATTGCTGCCGATGATGACTGGCTGGATCGCGGTCATTGATGGCACGAGCTGCCAGTGTTGCAAGGCGAGCGACTGCTTGAAGTGGCGGATCAGTTCTTGCAGGTGCGCGCGACGCTGCATGCCTTCCTCGCCTTCGATGATGGCGAGACTCGTCATCAGTGCGTGGGCCAGCAGCGGTGGCGACGCGGTCGTGTAAATGTAGGCGCGTGCCTTTTGCAGCAGCCATTCAATCACGGTCTCGTGAGCCGCCACGAAAGCGCCGGAAACACCGGCGGCCTTGCCCAGCGTGCCCATGTAAATCAGGTAGGGCGAGCGCAATGAAAAATGTTCGAGCGCGCCACGGCCGTTTTCGCCGAGCACGCCAAAGCCATGCGCATCATCGACGAGCAGCCAGGCGCCATGCTGTTCGCACAGCGCCAGCAATTCCGGCAGGGGCGCGAGATCGCCATCCATGCTGAAGACGCTGTCGGTGACGACGAGTTTTATCGCGGCAGTGCTGGCCGCGAGCAGACCGGCCAATGCGTCGCAGTCGCCATGCGGATAGACGTGTATCTTCGAGCGCGACAGGCGTGCGCCATCGATCAGCGAGGCATGATTCAGGGCTTCGGAAAAAATCTCCGTGTCAGCCCCGCCCAGCGCCGTCAGGATCGCCTGATTCGCCATGAAGCCGGTGCTGAAATACATGGCGCGCGGCGATTCAAGATGCGGCGCGACAAAAGCAGCGAGACGCTCCTCGAGCTGCGCATGTGCGCGCGTATGGCCGCTGATCAGGTGCGAGGCGCCGCTGCCGGCGCCGTAGAGCGCCACGCCTTCGCAGAGTGCTTCGGCGATCTTCGGATGGGCGGCGAGACCCAGATAATCATTGCTGCAGAATGCCAGCATATCGCGACCATCGACTTGCACAGTAGGTGCACAGGCAGTTTCGGCAATGCGCAATTTGCGGCGCAAGCCTTTTGCTTCGAGCTGCTGCAATTGCGCATCGAGCGCCTGGATCAGGGCGGTCGTCATGCGGCCATCACCTCATTGAATACCGTCAGCAGGCGCTGGCCGAGACCGGCGATTTCTTCTTCATCGAGGATATACGGCGGCATCAGGTAGACGCTGCGGCCGATCGGACGCAGCAGTAATTCATGCTCGAGCGCACAGCTGAAAAAGCGGCGTGAAAAGGTCGGATCATCAGTCTGCGCATCGAAGGCCCAGATCATGCCGCGCTGGCGGAAATGCTTGACGCGCGCATGCTGCGCCAGCGGCATCAGCACGGTGTTGATTTCGGCGGCCTTGATCAGGTTCTGTTGGAGCACATTGTCCTGCTCGAAGATGTCGAGCGTGGCCAGTGCGGCGCGGCAGGCGAGCGGATTGCCGGTATAGGAATGCGAATGCAGGAAACCGCGCGCGGTTTCGCTGTCATAAAACGCGGCGTAAATGTCATCGCGCGTCATCACCAGCGACAGCGGCAGATAGCCGCCGCTGATGCCTTTGGACAGGCACAGGAAATCCGGCCAGATGCCGGCTTGCTCGCAGGCGAAGAAGGTGCCACTGCGACCGCAGCCGACTGCGATTTCATCGGCGATCATGTGTACCTTGTAGCGGTCGCACAGGGCGCGCACTTCCGACAAATACACAGGGTCATGCATCGCCATGCCGGTCGCGCATTGCACGAGCGGCTCGATGATGATGGCGGCGATTTTATCGGCGCGTTCGAGGAATAATTTTTCCAGCGAGGCAGCTGCGCGACGGGCGACATCGGCTGCGCTCTCGCCGGCTTCGGCTTTGCGTGCGTCAGGCGACTCGACCACATGCACGGACTGCAGCAGCGGACCGTAAGCATCGCGGAAAATCTGCACATCGGTGACGGCCAGCGCACCGATGGTTTCACCGTGATAGCTGCCCTTGAGGCAGACAAATTCGCGCTTTTCTTCAAAGCCGCGATTACGCCATGAATGGAAACTCATCTTCAAGGCGATCTCGACCGCAGAGGCGCCATCGGAAGCATAGAAACAATGACCGAGCACATGACCCGTCAGCGCTGCGAGCCGCTCCGACAAAGTGATGACAGGCTCATGCGTGAAACCGGCCAGCATGGCATGTTCGAGCTTGTCGAGCTGATCCTTGAGCGCGGCGTTAATGCGCGGATTCGCATGGCCGAACAGGTTGACCCACCACGAGCTGATCGCATCGAGGTAGCGTTTGCCGTCGGTATCGTAAAGCCAGGCGCCACGACCATGGCTGACCGGAATCAGCGGGATGGTTTCGTGATGCTGCATCTGGGTGCACGGATGCCAGACACTGCGCAGGCTGCGGGCGACCCAATCGGCTTGATTACTTGATTCCAAAACGACTCCAAAAATTGATAAGGTGCTTACTTGTTCAGCCAATCCGGCTTGCGTTTCTCCAGGAAAGCACGCACACCTTCGCGGCCTTCATCGGAAGCGCGTATCGCCGCTATCCTTGCGACCGTATCCGCGACCAGTAATTCCGTCACCGGCGCACCGGCCACATCCTGCACCAGCTTCTTCGCTTCTTTAACCGCATGAGGGCTCGCCGTCACGAGAGCCTTTAAAACACCGGCCACAGTCGCATCGAGCTCATCAGCCGCCACGACCGCATGCGCGAAACCCAAACGCTGCGCTTCCGCAGCAGAAAAGCGCTCGGCGGTCAGAAAATACCGCCGCGCTGCATTCTCGCCCATGGCCTTGATCACGTAAGGTGAAATTGTCGCCGGAATCAGCCCCAGCCGCACCTCTGACAGACAAAAATTTACGCTATCAGCCACGATGGCAATATCGCAAGCCGCGACCAGACCCATGCCGCCGGCATAACAGTCGCCCTGTACTTTCGCCACGACCGGCTTCGGACAGCGATAAATCACCTCCAGCATCTGCGCCAGCTGCCCGGCATCGGCGAGGTTTTCGGCATGGCTGTAATCCGCCATTTTCTTCATCCAGTTCAGGTCGGCACCGGCGCAAAAAGCCGGGCCGCGCGCTTCCAGCACGATCGCGCGCAGCTGCGCCTCAGCGCCCAACTCCGTGAAGGCTTGCGTGATTTCAGCGATCGCGACTTCATTGAAGGCGTTGCGCACCTCGGGACGATTGAGGATGATGTGTGCAACATGCTGCTGCCGGACGACTTCCAGGGTTTGCCAGTTCACTATTTTTCCTTTGCCGCTTACATGCGGAAAATGCCGAACTTCGTGTCTGCGATCGGTGCATTCAGCGCCGCCGACAGCCCCAGCGCGAGTACCGTGCGCGTATCCGCCGGATCGATCACGCCGTCATCCCACAGCCGCGCCGTGGCGTAATACGGATGACCCTGGTGTTCGTACTGGTCCTTGATCGGCTGCTTAAAGGCCTCTTCTTCTGCCGCGCTCCAGCTGCCGCCTTTCAATTCGATGCCATCGCGCTTGACCGTCGCCAGAACGCTCGCCGCCTGATCGCCACCCATCACGGAAATGCGCGCATTCGGCCACATCCACATAAAGCGCGGCGAAAATGCGCGGCCGCACATGCCGTAATTACCGGCGCCGAAGCTGCCGCCGATGATGACCGTGAATTTCGGCACCGAAGTCGTGGCCACCGCCGTGACCATCTTCGCGCCATTGCGCGCGATGCCTTCGTTTTCATATTTGCGCCCGACCATGAAGCCGGTGATATTTTGCAGGAACACGAGCGGAATCTTGCGCTGGCTGCACAGCTCAACGAAGTGCGCGCCCTTCAAGGCCGACTCGGAAAACAGGATGCCGTTATTGGCCACGATCCCGACCGGCATGCCGTGGATATGCGCAAAGCCGCACACGAGCGTGGTGCCATAACGCGCCTTGAATTCATCGAAGTCGCTGCCGTCAACAATGCGCGCGATCACTTCGCGTACATCGAAAGGCTTGCGCGTATCGACGGGAATCACGCCATACAATTCGCTGGCCGGATATTTCGGCGCTAGCGGCTCACGCAAGACCATCTGCTGCGGCTTCTTGCGATTCAGATTGCCGACGATGCTGCGCGCCAGCGACAGCGCATGCAAGTCGTTTTGCGCCAGATGATCGACCACGCCCGACAGGCGCGTATGCACGTCACCGCCGCCGAGGTCTTCAGCGGTGACGACTTCACCCGTGGCGGCCTTGACCAAGGGTGGGCCGCCGAGAAAAATCGTGCCCTGATTCTTGACGATGATGGACTCGTCGCTCATGGCCGGCACATACGCGCCGCCGGCGGTGCAGGAACCCATGACCACGGCGATTTGCGGGATGCCATTCGCCGACAGATTCGCCTGATTGAAAAAAATGCGGCCGAAATGGTCGCGATCCGGGAATACGTCGTCCTGGTTCGGCAGGTTCGCGCCACCACTGTCGACGAGGTAGATGCAGGGCAGATTATTCTGACCGGCGATTTCCTGCGCGCGTAGATGCTTCTTCACTGTCAGCGGATAATAAGTGCCGCCCTTGACGGTGGCATCGTTACAGACGATGACACATTCCTGACCAGCGACGCGGCCAATGCCGGTGATGATGCCGGCAGCGGGCGCGGCATTGTCGTACATATCGTAGGCCGCCATCTGCGAAAATTCAAGGAAGGGCGTGCCCGGATCGAGCAGCATCTGCACGCGGTCGCGCGGTAGCAGTTTGCCGCGCGACGTATGTTTCTTGCGTGCGTCGGCGCCGCCGCCCTCGGCGATTTTCGCGATCTTCGCTTGCAGGTCATCGACCAGCAGCTGCATCGCGTTGGCATTGGCCTTGAAGTCGTCTGCGCGACTGTTCAATTTGGAGTCGAGTATCGTCATTATTCTCTTTCGGGGAAACTGCCATCCAGGTAAAACCAGCGTCCGTCTTCACGTACGAAGCGGCTGATTTCATGCAGCCGGTGCGCCCGGCCATCGGTCTTGTAACGGGCGACGAATTCCACAGTGGCTGCGTCGCCCTTTGTCATTTGTTTGCGTACTTCCAGCCCCAGCCATTTGCAGCTGGCGTCATGCGCGAGCTCGGCGCGCACTGGACGGGTACTCGCCTGCCAAGTCGCATGCACGTAGTCCGACAGCCCCAGCACATAGGCGCTGTAACGCGAACGCATCAGCTGCTCGGCCGTCTCCGGGACCGCACCGGCATGGAAGCGGCCGCAGCAGGACGCATAGCTTGCGCCGCCGCAGGGACAGGTGTCGTTCTTACTTTGTTTGCCCATGAATGCAGGCCTAGGCTAAAGCGCGGCCGATTAATATTTTCTGGATATCGCTCGTGCCTTCGTAAATCTGGCACACGCGCACATCGCGATAAATCCGCTCCACAGGGAAGTCGCTGACATAGCCATAGCCGCCATGAATCTGGATCGCGTCAGAACAGATGCGCTCAGCCATTTCACTGGCAAACAGCTTCGCCATCGCCGCTTCTTTCAGGCAGGGCTTGCCGGCATCCTTCATGCTCGCCGCATGCAGGATCAGCTGGCGTGCCGCTTCGATTTGCGTGGCCATGTCGGCCAGCTTGAACTGGACTGCCTGATGCTCGAAGATCGCCTTGCCAAAGCTGGTGCGCTCTTTCGCATACATCAGCGCCGCGTCGAACGCCGCGCGCGCCATGCCGACGGCTTGCGAAGCGATACCGATGCGTCCGCCCTCCAATCCCGACAGCGCAATCTTGTAACCCTGGCCTTCTTCGCCAATCATGTTTTCCGCAGGGACGCGGCAATTTTCGAACAGGATTTGCGCCGTGTCCGAGGAATGCTGGCCAAGCTTGTCTTCGAGACGCGCGACGATGTAGCCGGGCGTTGATGTGGGCACCCAGAAGGCGCTGATGCCGCGCTTGCCGGCGGCCTTGTCGGTCACGGCCAGCACGATGGCGACGTCGGCGTGTTTGCCGCTGGTGATGAATTGCTTCACGCCGTTGATCACGTAATCGCTACCGTCGCGCGTGGCCGTCGTGCGCAGCGTCGAGGCATCGCTGCCTGCATGCGGCTCCGTGAGGCAGAACGCGCCGAGCATTTTTCCCTGCGCGAGGGGTTTCAGCCATTGCTGCTTTTGCTGGTCGTTGGCATACATCATGGCGATACTGCAGACCGGGCAGTTATTGACTGAAATGACAGTCGACGTACCGCCGTCGCCAGCGGCGATCTCTTCGAGCACGAGCGCCAGCGACACATAGTCGAGTCCTGCGCCACCGAGCTCTTCGGGTACAGCCACGCCATACGCACCTAGCGCGGCGAGCTCCTGCAATTCTTCTTTCGGAAAATGGTGTTCCTTGTCCCAGCGCGCGGCGTTCGGCGCCAGTCGTTCCTGCGCAAAACTGCGCAAGGCATCGCGGATCATTTCATGCTGTTCGGTGAGGACCATGGTGTCTCGTTTTTTAATTGTTCGATGAAATTTGCCGCCCCATCCACAGGACGAGGCGGCGAGCCAAACACTTACATCATTTCAATCGCCAGCGCCGTACCCTCACCGCCGCCGATACACAGCGACGCGATACCACGCTTGCCGCCGGTCTTCTTCAAGGCGCCCATCAAGGTCACGATGATGCGCGCACCGGACGCGCCGATAGGATGGCCGAGCGCGCAGGCGCCGCCGTGGATGTTGACCTTGCTGTGGTCGATGTTGTGTTCCTTCATCGCTGCCATCGGCACGGCGGCAAATGCTTCATTGATTTCGAACAGGTCGACACCGCTGACTTGCCAGTCTATCTTTTCGCAGAGCTTACTGATCGCTCCCACAGGGGCGGTCGTGAACCAGCCCGGCTCTTGCGAATGACGCGCGTGGCCGACGATTTTGGCGATCGGCGTGCAGCCGAGTTTCTTCGCGGTCGATTCACGCATGATGACCAAAGCGGCAGCGCCGTCATTGATCGAGGACGACGAAGCGGCCGTGATCGTGCCGTCTTTCTTGAATGCTGGCTTCAGCGTCGGGATCTTGTCGAGCTTGGCTTTCAGCGGGCCTTCATCCTTTTCAACGACGACATCGCCGCCGCGACCGCTGACGGTCACTGGCGCGATTTCCCATTTGAAGGAGCCATCGGCCGTGGCCGCTTGCGCGCGCTTGACGGACTCAATCGCAAAGGCATCCTGCGCTTCGCGCGAAAACGCGTATTTTGCGGAGCAGTCTTCCGCAAAGGTTCCCATCGAACGACCCTTGTCATACGCATCTTCGAGGCCGTCGAGCATCATGTGGTCATACATCATCGCGTGGCCGATGCGATAGCCGCCGCGCGCCTTCGGAATCAGGTAAGGCGCATTCGTCATCGATTCCATGCCGCCTGCGACCACGACTTCATTCGTGCCCGCCATGATGGAGTCAAACGCAAACATCGTCGCCTGCATGGCCGAGCCGCACATCTTCGACATCGTCACCGCACCGGCTGACACAGGAATGCCGGCCTTGATCGCTGCCTGACGCGCTGGCGCCTGGCCTTCGCCTGCCATCAGGCAGTTACCGAACAGGACATCCTGCACTTCTTTCGGATCGAGACCGGCGCGCTCGACTGCGGCGCGGATGGCCACAGCGCCAAGTTCAACTGCCGTCACCGAGGCGAAATCGCCCTGGAAAGCGCCCATGGGCGTGCGTGCTGCACCAACGATTACGATAGGGTCATTCATGTGGATCTCCAATGTTATTCGGCTTGTGCCGAGAGGGTCGGGAATTGCAAACTCGAGTGCGCGTTGGTTTGCGCTGTGCTGCTATAGCTAAAGCGTATCGTCTGCGGATACGGGAAGACATCTTCCACATAACCGTCGAGGATGCGCTGTTTGCGGGCTTGCCAATATTCGGCCGTCAGCAAATCCGCGTGATGCTTCAAGAAATATTTACGTACCTTCGGGTTCCCCAGCAAAAACGGCGCGAACTGTTCCGGGAACACGTCATTCTTCGCCACCGGATACCAGGGTTCGGACGCCATTTCATCTTCTTCATTGCGCGGCTGCGGGATGGCGCGGAACTGGCAATCGACGATGTATTCAATCTCGTCGTAATCGTAAAACACGACGCGGTCGGTGCGCGTGACGCCGAAATTCTTGTACAGCATATCGCCGGGAAAAATATTCGCGCCGACCAGTTCCTTGATCGCATTGCCGTATTCGATGATGCCGTGTTCGAGCTTGCGCTCATCGCCGTTTTTGTCGGCATCCATGAGCCAGATGTTCAATGGCGTCATGCGCCGCTCGATGTAGAGATGGCGGATCACGACTTCATCGCCGTCTTCCTCGACAATCGAGGGCGCGACCTTTTTCAGCTCGGCCAGCAGCTCGTCGGAAAAGCGCGCGCGCGGAAACGCGACATCGGAATATTCCAGCGTATCGGCCATGCGGCCGACACGGTCATGGTGTTTCACGAGCAGGTATTTTTCTTGCACCAGTGCGCGCGTGGTTTCTTTCGGCGCAGGAAAATAATCCTTGATGACCTTGAACACATACGGAAACGAAGGCAGCGCAAACACCACCATCACGAGGCCGCGAATACCTGGCGCGGATTCAATGTGATCCGATGAATGACTCAGATGGCGCAGGAAGTCGCGATAGAACAGCGCCTTGCCGATTTTTTGCAAACCGATCGTGGTGTAAATTTCACTGGCGGGTTTGCTCGGCATGAGACTGGCGAGGAATTCCACATAAGCCGACGGCACTTCCATGTCGACCATGAAGTAAGCACGCGTGAAGGAAAACAGCACCGTGATGTAATGCGCATCGAACAGCACCGTATCGAGCACGAGCTCGCCCTTGCGGTTATGCAGGATAGGCACGACGAAGGGGAATTCGCGATGGCCGTTGATGCCCTTGCCGACGATGTAAGCACCCTTGTTACGGTAGAACAGACTGGCCAATACCTGGATCTGGTGATTCGGCTCGATCTCGTCGGCACCAAACATCTGCCGCAGGCGCGTGTCGACCAGCGCGACATCGCGGTCGATGTCGGCAAACGGGCAAGCCAGCTGAAAATTCGTGACGATGCGCTTGAGCGTATAACGCAAGCCATCCTTGGCCGGATAGTAGACGCGGAAGGTCGGCGCGACTTCGTCAGTGGCGAGATAAGCGGTCGAGACTGCCGGGCGCACGAAGATGAAATCGTTATGAAAGTAAGCGCGGTTGAGGATCTTGCAGCAGACCGAGTTGAAAAAAATCTCGGCCAGCTCTGGCTGTTTATGCGCGATAAGGAGGCCGATGTAATGCAGCTTCACTTCGCGCCAGACTTCGTCGCTCAATTCCTCCGAGAGATACTCGTCTTCGAGCATCGCTACGCATTCACGCACCCGCTGATCATAAAAATCGATGCGTTCGCGCGCGGCGATTTGCGCGGTTTTCCAGTCGCTCTTTTCAAAATACACTTTCGCCTGCTGGCTCGCCTCACGGAACAGGCGGTAATGCTTGTCGAAACCGTCGAGTATGGTGCGCGCGGTATCGAAGGCGATTTGCGATGACAGCAGTTTGGGAAAGGTTGCGCGCATGGTTTGGGTCATTCAGGCAAACTGATGCTGCCAGTTTGTGAGCTTTGCCAGATCGACGCCGATGCCGCCACAGACAACGATGAGCGGCTTCTCGAATCCGGACAGCACAGGCAAGTCCTGATACGCCACAGCGAGCGCCGCGCCACAAGCCGGTTCCACCAGCATGCGCAAGTCATCGGCAAATCGCAGGCAGGCATGCACGGCCTGCGCATCGCTGACGGTAATCGAATGCAGTTCATGGCGGCGACGCCAGTCGAAGGCGGCTTGCGCGACGCGCTTTGCACCCAGGGTCACGGCGATCGAGCTGATCTCCGGCAGCGTCACGAGACTGCCGGCTTCAATCGCGGCATGAAAGGAGGCTGCGCCGTTCGTCTCCACAGCGATCACCGGCACATCGGCACGGGCGTTGCGATGCAAGCCTTCCAGCACGCCGCACAAGAGGCCGCCGCCACCGACAGCGCAGATGACGACATCGAATTCACACTGCATGGCTTGCGCCTGCACGACCGCTTCGTCGATCAAGGTCGCATTGCCATCCCAGATATCGGGATGATCAAACGGCGGCACATAGACCGCACCGGGAGCCTCGCACATGGCCAGCGCGACTGCATTCGCCTCGTCCCAGACGGCGCCGGCAATGATCAGCTCGGCGCCTATGGTGCGAATCTTGTCGCATACCGTGGCCGGCGTGGTCAGTGGCACCACGATCGTGATGCGCACACCCAAGGCAGCGCCCGCCACAGCAGCCGCAAAGCCGGCATTGCCGCCCGAGGGACAGACCAGATGCGTAGCGCCTGCGGCGACCGCACGCTGGCACATCAGCCCGATGCCGCGCAGCTTGAAGGAGCCCGAAGGCTGCAGGTTTTCCAGCTTCAGCAAGAGCGGCATACCCGGTCTGCCATGATGCGAAGGCAGCCGGTGTTGCAGCAGGGGCGTGGTGATGTGGAGCGCGCGCATCAATGGCGATCAGCGGGTTTCGGCGAACAGTTCACGACCGATCAACATGCGCCGGATTTCACTCGTGCCAGCGCCGATTTCATAGAGCTTCGCGTCGCGCCACAAACGCCCGACCGGATATTCATTGATGTAGCCATTGCCGCCCAGGGTCTGGATCGCTTCGCCGGCCATCCAGGTCGCCTTTTCGGCGGAATACAGGATCGCGCCGGCCGCGTCCTTGCGCAGCAGGCGCACGGCTTCAGGCGTAGTCGCGCGGTCGCAGGCCTGACCCACGGCATAGACATAAGCCTTGCAGGCCATCATGGTCGAATACATATCAGCCAACTTGCCCTGCATGAGCTGGAACTCGCCGATAGGCTGACCGAACTGTTTGCGCTCATGCACATAGGGTACGACCACATCCATGCAAGCCTGCATGATGCCCAGCGGGCCACCGGAGAGGACGGCACGCTCGAAGTCGAGACCCGACATCAGCACATTGACGCCCTTGCCGAGGCCGCCCAAAACGTTTTCAGCCGGGACTTCGCAATCCTGAAATACGAGTTCGCCCGTGTGCGAGCCGCGCATGCCGAGTTTGTCGAGCTTTTGCGCGATGCTGAAACCCTTGAAATCCTTTTCGATCAGGAAGGCTGTCATGCCGCGCGCGCCGGCTTCGAGATCGTTCTTGGCATACACGACGAGCACATCCGCATCGGGACCATTCGTGATCCACATCTTCGTGCCGTTCAAGACCCAGCGGTCGCCCTTCCAATCGGCGCGCAGCTTCATGCTGACCACATCCGAGCCGGCATTCGGCTCCGACATGGCGAGGGCGCCGATGTATTCGCCGGTGATGAGCTTGGGCAGGAATTTGGCGCGCTGTTCCGGCGTACCGTTGCGCTTGATCTGGTTCACGCACAGGTTCGAATGCGCGCCATACGACAGGCCGACTGAGGCCGAGGCGCGCGAGATTTCTTCCATGGCGATGATGTGTGCGAGATAGCCCATGCCAGCGCCACCGTATTCTTCATCGACGGTCACGCCGAGAATGCCGAGCTCACCCATCTTGCGCCACAAATCCATCGGGAACTGATCACTGCGATCGATCTCGGCAGCGCGCGGCGCGATTTCGGCAGCGGCGAATTGCTGGATGGTTTCGCGCAGGGCGGCGATGTCTTCGCCGTGATCAAAGCTCAAGCCGGGTAAATGCATCATGGTGTCGTCCTCGTTATTCTCGTGGGGTGGATGTCAGTGGCAGGCGCCTCAGGCAGTGGCCTTGGCGCGCTTCGTTATGGGTTTGGTTTCAGTGGCCAGCATGCGCCGGCATTCCGCTTCATGGGTGCTGATTTCAGCCAGCGTGACGACGATATCTTCACGCTGCTGCTCAAGGTGTTCGCGATGTGCGGCCAGGACTTTCAGGAAGCGCTCGAGCTGCGCCGCGGAATCCTTGGGCGACTCGTACATGTCGACGAGGTCCTTGATTTCCGATAGCGTCAAACCCAGGCGTTTGCCGCGCAGGGTCAGCTTCAGGCGCGTACGTTCGCGCGCGGAGTACACGCGGGTGCGTCCGCCCGCACCTTCGCGCAGCGGACTGAGCAAGCCGCGGTCTTCATAAAAACGGATCGCCCGTGCAGTGATATCAAATTCACGGGCAAGTTCAGTAATGGTATAAGTGGCCATAGGATCTTGTAAGACTGCGGTGCAAATGCTGCCGCTGGATGTACTTTCCAAAACGACAATTTACGTTAACGTAAAGCATATTGTAGGCGGCATTGCCTTAAATGTGAACACCTGAACGCCATACAAAAAATCTCACCCCAGTTAAAAATATGAAACCGTCAACAAACGCCCCCATGAACCAGCAAGAACTGCAGCTAGCCTATCCTTTCGGCGAAACCCTGCCGCCCTCCGGCACGGTGCACGAAATTGCCCCCGGCGTGCTGTGGCTGCGCATGGGCCTGCCGTTTGCGCTGAACCATATCAATCTGTGGCTGATCGAAGATCACTTCGATACTGAAGCCGGGACTGTGCATGGCTGGACCGCAGTCGACTGCGGCATTGCGAATGAGGCTACGCGCGCTGACTGGGAACAGATCTTCGCGAGCCAGCTGCGCGGCTTGCCGATCGTGCGCGTGATCGTCACGCATTGCCATCCCGATCACGTCGGCCTGGCGGACTGGCTGTGCCAGCGCTGGCAGGCGCCACTGTGGATGACGACCGGCGAATACGCGTTTGCGCGCATGATGTCGGCGGCACTACCGGGCGTTGATGGCACGGCCATGTATCCGCATTTTGCGCGGCATGGCATGACGGATCCGGCAGTGCTGGCACAGCTGCAGGAACGCAAAAATTATTACCCGACGCTGGTGCCTGCCGTCCCGGCCGCCTATACTCGGCTGCAGGATGGACAAGAAATCACGATCGGAGAAAATAGCTGGCGCATCATTACCGGCTTCGGCCATGCGCCGGAACACGCGTCGCTGTATTGCGAGGCACTGGATTTACTGATTTCGGGCGACATGGTCTTGCCGCGCATTTCGACGAATGTTTCGGTCTTTGCCGTCGAGCCCGAATCGAATCCGGTGCAGCTCTTCCTCGACTCACTGAAAAAATATGCCGGCTTGGCCGAAGCAACACTGGTGCTGCCGTCGCACGGCCGGCCGTTTCGCGGCCTGCATACGCGCATCACGCAGCTGGTCGACCATCACGCCGCGCGCCTCGCTGAAGTGTTCGACGCCTGCGCTACGCCGCAGTCCGCCATGGAGATCGTGCCGATCATGTTTCCGCGCGCGCTGGATGCGCACCAGCTCACGTTTGCCATCGGCGAAGCGCTCGCGCATCTGCACCAGCTCTGGTATGCGCGGAAGCTGCAGCGTAGGCTCGATGCCGATGGCGTCATGCGCTTTCGGCAGCAGTAAGCAATTTCCAGTCATTACATTGCAGTTCCCAGCGGCGGCGCTATAGTAAAAGTGCGGATAAAAGAGTGACCGTCAACGAGGTATCACATTGCCACACAAGCCCGTGAAAGGGTCGCAGCCAATCGCCACAAAAAGTTCCCATAAGAAAAATACTGACTGTCACGCACCATCATGGAATAGTCGCAGGCATGACCATGAAAGCAGCTTTTGAACGTAAAGACTTTAGCGAGCGCCTGCAACTGGCGCTCCGAAATGCCGACTATTCGCCGGACAGCCCGACGCAGTTAGCGCGGGAATTCAACGTCAGATTTACCGGCAATCCGGTCACCGTCCACGCCGCGAGAAAATGGCTGGTCGGTGAAGCGATTCCCACCCAGGAAAAATTACGCGCCTTGGCGAACTGGCTGGGCGTGCCGGCAGAATGGCTGCGTTTTGGCGGCGAAGAAATGCCCTTGCCAGTTCGCGCGGGGGAAGCCTCGGACGCGAATCCGCCCGAACGTTTTGCCTCGGAGGACCTCAAGCTGATCGCCGACCTGCAAAGGCTCGATGAACACTATCGCGTGATCGCGCGCGAAATCATTCGCATGCTGGTGCGGATTAATCGTGAAAAGTAAGTCCGCTTAAAACTCCTCCTGCGCCAGCGCCTCAAGATAGCCGAGGCCGGCAATGGCGCGGCTGCCATACCACGACAGCATTTCCCCATCGACCAAGCGTACTGGTTTGCCCAGCTGGCGCTCAAGCGCATCTGCATGCGTTTCAGTGAACTGGTAGGGTTCGCTCGATAACAGCACCAGATCAATCTGCGCCATCAAGTCTGGCGTCCAGCTGAATTGCGGATAGCGACTTGACACGTCCGGCATGGCGACCTGCTGCCAGCCGATTTGCGCCAGCATGCGGGCGATATAGGTATCTTGCGACACCGTCATCCAGGGGTCTTGCCAGATGCAATACAGGACCGCCTTTTGCCGCTGCGGCAGGCTGCGCAGTCTCGCGTCTGCCGCAAGATATTGCGCACACAAGATTTCAGCGCGCTCAGCCGCACCGAAGAGTCCGCCAAGCAAACGATACAGTGCGAGATTATCCTGCGGCGCGAGCGGATGCGTGACCACTATATGCGGCACGAATTCAGCCAGTGCGTCGACGGTCGGCTTTTCGTTCTCATCGATATTGACGATCACATGCGTGGGCGCGAGCGTGCGGATTTTCTTCAGGTTCACGGTCTTGGTGCCGCCGACCTTGGCAATCGCCTTGACCTGCGCCGCCGGGTGGATGCAATAACCAGTGCGACCGACGAGCGCCCCAGCCAGCCCGAGCTCACACAATAATTCCGTCACCGACGGCACCAGCGAGACGATGCGCGGCGGTGTCGCCGCCGGCACATGCAGCTGGCCGATCGCGTCACGCATCATTTTTCACTGCCGGCGCGGGCCTTGTGCGGCGCGCGCGAAAAGGCAAAATCATACAGCCGGTTCGGCAGCAGACGCAGCAGTTTCGCGACCACGCCCATCTGCCAGGGAATGACGCGATAACTACGCCCGGCAGCGATGCAGTCGACCACAGCCGCGGCGAACTTGTGCGCCGGCATCAGGAAGGGCATGCGGTAGGCATTTACCTGCGTCATGGGCGTGTCGATATAGCCGGGCACGATGGTGACGACTTTCACGCCGCTGCTGTGCAGCTCGACGCGCAGCGATTCGCAGTAGCTGATGACGGCCGCTTTCGAGGCACTGTAGGCGGAAGCGCCGGGCAAGCCGCGGATACCGGCGACGCTGGCGATGCCGACGAGGCGGCAGTCGCTATTTCCCTCTGCGGCCCGCGCCCTGAGATGCGCGACGAAGGGCGCGAAGGTAGCGACGGTGGCCAGCAGATTCGTTTCAACGATGCGCTCAAAAACGGGCAGGTCTTCCGCGTACTCGGTCAGCGTACCCTGTGAAATTCCGGCATTGGCGATGACGACATCGACACCGCCGGTGAAGGCAATGAAGTCGGCAGCAGCGGCGGCCAGTGCCACGTGATCGGTGACATCGAGGGCATAGATGCGGTGGCGCTGCGGCTCAGGCAGGCTGGTACGCAGCTGCTCGAGCACGTCGGCGCGACGGGCGACCAGCGCGAGCTGCGCACCTTGTTGCGCATACTGCTGCGCGAGTGCTGCGCCTATGCCGCTGGAGGCGCCGGTGAGGAAGACTCGTTTCATGGATACCCAGATTTAAATGAGCTGATGTTTGCCGCGCAGTGGCGGCGGCTGTAAAAAAGTCCGTCCTCTTGCGAGTGACGGACTTGCTCGACCGATCTCAGAGCGGCACCTGGCGATAAATTACTTCGCCTTGCCAGCCGATTTTTCCTTGCTGACCTTATCCACGAGCGCATCCAGAATTTGCGTCAGACCCGCGTGCAGACTGGCTTCCGATTTGTCGGCACCGACACCGGCGCGCGCCATTTCAGGTGAGCTCATGATGCGGCCGTCGATGATAATTTGCGGTACCGAATCAATTGCGTAAGCTTCCTGAATTTGCGGCAGACGACGCATCTTGGCCTGCACGCTGAAGGAGTTATAGGTATCGAGGAATTTCTGTTTATCGATGCCTTGCTGGGTCGCGAATGCCAATACCGCCGCATCCGTATCGAGGCGCAGGCGCTGCTTATGCATCGCGTCGAAAATTTTCTTGTGCAGCTCTTCGGTCTTACCCATCGCTTCAAGCGTCACATACAGCTGCTGCACCGGCTGCATCGCAGGCTGAAACAGCACATGGATGCGCTTGAAGGCAATCTTGTCGCCCTGCTTCTTGACCCACTCAGTCAGTGACGGATCAAGCGCATAGCAATGCGGGCAGAAGTAGCCGAAAAATTCGATCACTTCGACTTTTTTGCCCGACTCGGTCGGCTGTGCCTTGGCCAGAGTCTTGTACTCGACGCCCTCTTGCGGGCTCGTCAGACTGGCGCTGGCTGTCGCAGCCATCAGAGTCAGCGACAGGGCGGCAAATAGCTGTTTCATAAAACGCATGACATTCCTTTGTACTGTTGAATTCGTGTTGGGTGAATGATTACCAATGATCACTTCACCGAGCGTACCACTGCGACATCCATGCCGCTGTCGGCGAGCTTGCTGCGCACGCGGTTCATCGCGTCAAGCTGCGTGAACGGACCGACCCGGACGCGATACAGCGTGCCGGCTTCGGAAGGCCGCTCGGAAATGCCGGCTTCTACGCCTTGCAAGGCCAGCTTGCCGCGTACGCCTTCGGCATCGGCCATGTCACGGAAGGCGCCGGCCTGCAGGTAGTAAATGAATTTGTCATCAGGCTGGGCTGGCGCTGGCGCCGCGGCTTGGGTCGGTGCCGCCACGACAGGCGCGGATTTCGCATCGACGATTTTGGCTTCTGCGGGCGCTGGCTCATTCGCCTGTTCCTTGGCGAAATCGCGCGCAGCTTCCTTGGCCGCTTCCTGCTTGCCGTAGAGCGGCTTGTTCGGATCACTCAATTGGCTAGGCGACAGGGTCGTCGCTTTTTCAGTCTGGAAGCCCTTGCTCAGGAAGGGCACCGGTGCCTTGGTAATCATCAGCGCCACCACGACGGCCGCGCCGAGTCCGATGACGAGCCCAATGATCATACCGATCAAGGTGCCGCCTGCCTGCTTTTTATGTATCTTCATCATGACTTTATCTCCCCACACATCTGACAAACTTACATCCGTGCCGGTGCCGATACGCCGATCAGCGCTAGACCATTACGCAAGACCTGACGCGTGGCCAGCAGCAAAGCCAGGCGCGCCATTTTGGTAGGCACATCGTCGACGAGCACACGCTCGGCATTGTAGTAGCTGTGTAATTCCGCAGCCAGGTCACGCAGGTAGAAGGCGACCTGATGCGGCCCGAGTTCTTCCAGCGCGCGCTGCAGCATCTCCGGATATTCAGCCAGCTTGGCCAAGAGCGACGCTTCGCGCGGCACAGTCAAAGGCGACAGATCCTTGACTGCATAGAGCGCAGCTTCATCGCCGCCCCATTGCGTCAGCACCGAGCAAATCCGGGCATGCGCATACTGCACATAGTAGACCGGATTTTCGTCCGAGCGCGACACGGCAAGATCAACGTCGAAGACGAACTCCGTATCGGCCTTGCGTGAAATCAGGAAGAAGCGCACCGCATCGCGACCGCGCGTGAGGTCGCGCTCCACGCCGTCTTCGGTCGGGCCAGTCGACCATTCGATCAGGTCGCGCACCGTGACATAGGAGCCGGCGCGTTTGGAAATTTTCACTTCCTCGCCTTCCTTCATCACGGTGACCATCTTGTGCAGCACATAGTCGGGATAACCTTGCGGGATGCCGATGTCGACCGCCTGCAAGCCGGCGCGTACGCGCGCGATCGTGCCGTGGTGGTCACTGCCCTGCACATTGATGACCTTGGTGTAGCCACGCTGCCATTTGGCGATGTGGTAGGCGACGTCGGGCACGAAATAGGTGAAGGTGCCGTCCGACTTTTTCATGACGCGATCTTTGTCGTCGCCGTAGTCGGTGGTGCGCAGCCACAGCGCGCCTTCACTCTCGTACGTCTTGCCGGCGGCGACCAGTGCGGCGACCGTATGCTCGACCTTGCCGTCGCTGTAGAGCGAAGACTCGAGATAATAATTATCAAACTTCACGCCAAAGGCGAGCAAGTCGAGATCCTGTTCGCGGCGCAGATAGGTCACGGCGAATTTGCGGATCGATTCGATGTCGTCCACGTCGCCGCTGGCAGTGACCGGCGCGCCATCGCTGGCAGCGACCGTTTTATGCGCGAGGAAATCGACGGCAATGTCGGCAATGTAGTCGCCGTTGTAGGCTGACTCTGGCCATTTCGCGTCGCCGGGCTTGAAGCCTTTGGCACGCGCCTGTACCGACAGGGCGAGATTGGCGATCTGTACGCCCGCATCGTTGTAATAAAACTCGCGCGTGACGGCATAACCCTGCGACTCATACACCGCGGCCATGGCGTCGCCGAGCGCGCCCTGACGTCCGTGGCCGACATGCAGCGGGCCGGTTGGATTGGCAGAGACGAATTCAATCAGAACTTTTTTGCCGGCACCCTGCGTGGCTTTGCCGTAGTCGGCGCCTTGCTCGAGGATGCTCGTCACGACGGCTTGCTTGGCCGCAGCGGCGAGGCGTAAATTAATGAAGCCGGGGCCGGCGATTTCGATCGCATCGACGAGGCCTGCACGGGCCGGATCAGCGAGGACAGCGGCAACCAGCGCCTGCGCCAACTCACGCGGATTTTTTTTCAGGGCTTTAGACAGCTGCATGGCGATATTGCAGGCGATGTCGCCATGCGAAGGGTCACGCGGACGCTCGAGCGTAAGGACAGGAGCGACGTCGCTGCCGGCCACGAGAGGGGCCAGTGCGGACTGGAATAAGGCGATGATTTGTTGTTTCTGCGAAGCGAGCATGGATTCAGTATCAGCGGGGTGATCAGTCAGGCCACAGTCGTGGCAATGCCCTGATTATACTGGCTAAAACTGCTGTACCAGCCGCATCGCCAGCAGCTTTTCCGTTGCAGCATCGTCAAGGTGGTTGGGGTGGCGCCGCAGCGACAATACAAGAGCGAGCCGCGCCGAGCGTCCCAAGGGCCGCTGGTAATTCAATTCCAGCATCATCTCGCGTGCCGCAGGCACCATCGTCAAGGTTCGCTGCGCACGGATTTCATGCCCCGCATCGTCGATCGCCGTGACCGCATCGAGCGTGATCGTGCCGGCATAGGCGCGCAAGGGTTGGGCAAGAGACAGGCTCAGGCGATCGCCCGGACAGAGCTGCTCCGCCGCCACGAGAGCCAGCGAAAAGGCATTCGTGCGCAGGGGCGACATGGCGCTCACTAGACTCAGGCGATCGACACTGCCGGGCGTGACGCCAAGCGCCGCCTGACCAGCCAATACCAGCTGCGACGCAAGCCGCCATGCAGCGCCGACTTGCACCGCCGTGGTCGACGCCTGCGGGCCAAACGCCAGCGCACCATGCGACTGCGCCGCGAGGAAAGCGTCCTGTTCCACCGTACGGCTCAAGGACAGCGACATGGCGCTGGTGTCGCCGCCGTGCAGCACTTCAAACAGCGCCATTTGCGCGCGCAGGCGCATGGCTGAATCATGCAATGCAGGGTCGTCCGCAGTCGGTCCGGTTCCGGCTCGCAGCCAGCCCAGACGCAGGGAAGTCGCGCAATCGGGGTGGCCGGAAAACGCCATGTGGGCTGCGCCCGGCAGCAAGCTGAAATAAGGATTCACGAGCACCGGCGCGGCGCCCAGATTTTGCAGCAAGGGCGTGCCGGCAATGCCGAAAACCTGACCCGCCATGCCGCCCTGGCCGAAGGCGAACGACATTGCACGACCGGGCGCAGAGGTATAAGCGAAACTGGCGAGCTGCGCCCGTTCGCCGCGCGCCAGCAGCGACACTGCAGTCAGTCGCGCGCCGTCGGCAAGAAGCTGCTCGGCGATTTCGCTGCGTCGCTCGACTTCACCGAAGACCTGCACCAGCGACATGCCCGGCGGATGCGCGATGACGCTGCCCATTTTCAGACTGTAGCCGCGCCTGAAATCATCGGTACCGATCGCGTCCAGCGCGCCTGACGCGGCCAGCGACCAGAGCTTGCTCGTGGCAGGCGAAGGCGAGAGTGACGTCATCAGCAGCGGGATGGCAGAACCGCCCCAGCTTATCGTCTTGACGACGCCGACTGGCTGCAAGGCTTTTGCGACATTGAGCAAACCGCGCCCATAAACAGCATCGATGCCGGGCGCGCCCAGATCCGTCGCGGTAACGAACAGTATCGAGGCGACCTGATCGGCGCGCAAGTAGGGCCACATCTGGCGCAGCAGCGCGGCCGCAGCACTGACGATGGGCGCCGCCATCGAGGTGCCGCTCATGCTCGCATAGCCGCCACCGGGCGCGCTCGAGACAAGGCCGACACCGGGCGCGACGAGATACCAGGCGGCCGTATCACCGGCCCGATTCGAAAACGCCGCGATACGATTTTTTTCATCGACCGCGCCGACGGCGATGAGCTGATTATTCGCCCAGGCCTCTTTCGCATAACGCGCCGGCCATTGCGGGTCTGCGCCGCCGTTATTGCCGGCAGCGACCACGAGCAGCATGCCACTGCGCACGGCGTCCCTGATCGCGGCTGGATCAGACGCAGTGGTCGAACTCAGGCTCAGGTTCGCGATCGCAGCCTTGCCGATGGCATAGCGCAGGCCGCGGTCAACATAAGCGGCATTGCCTGCGCCGTTATCGTCGAAGACCTTGATCGGCAAGAGCGTCGCGTCAAAGGCGAGGCCATGCATGCCGCCGCCATCACGCGCAGCAGCGAGCAAGCCAGCAACATGGGTGCCGTGGCCGCTGGTGTCACTGACATCGGAATTGTTCATGGCGGCGTTATAGCCATCAAGAAGTTTGCCGGGGCTGGCGAACTCACTGTGCGCGGCCGCGATGCCGGTATCGAGCACGGCGATGGTGACGCCCTTGCCGCTGAGGCCGAGGGCAGTCGCATACGCGGCAAATACCTGATCCGTGAAGGTCGAATAACTTTGTTCAATTGCCAATGCCGAAGGCGTCAAGGTCGCAGCAGGCGCGTACTGCTGAACCACCATACCCATGACAGCCAGGCAGACCCTGGCCGGAAAACGCTTAAACATAGTGCAATTTCAAGATTCGAATAAAACAGGTCGCCGCAAAAATCGCGCGCACGAAGACTGCGCCGCAGCTATTCTGCGCGTAAATTCTCGCGGAAATTATATTTAATTGGAGCGTATCGGAATTCGCACACCGTTCCGCAGCGGAACGTGATCAAAGCGAAAAGAAGGAGAGACAAGAGAAGGGAAAAACAAAGGAGGGGAAATCACGGACCGGAGGCATACCAAGCGCTCCGACCCGTCACGAGGCAATGAAAATTACTTGTTCACTGCATCTTTGAATGCTTTACCAGCTGAAAACTTGACAGTTTTTGCAGCAGCAATTTTGATTTCTTCGCCAGTACGTGGATTGCGGCCGGTGCGCGCAGCGCGGCTACCCGAAGCAAATGTACCGAAACCTACCAACTGCACTGAATCGCCTTTGGCGACAGCGCTAGTGACGTTGTCGATCAGCGAGTCAATGATACGTTGTACAGCCGCTTTGGATTCTGTTGAATCTGCCGCGATGGCATCGATCAGTTCTGTTTTGTTCATGGGATCTCCGTGTTGAAAAGAGCACGGATTCTAGCACCGAGCCAAGGAAAGTGTAATGAATCTGCGGCTTTGCATTAAAAAATCCTTTAAGAAATTGACAATTTGATCGGATCAAGGATCAATCAACATGCGCGCTGCGCCGTGCTTGCCGCTCTCGATAGCGATTATGGGGAAGATGCCTGCGGCGTAATTTGCGCCGGCGCAAACACTGGCGCGCAGGCTTATACCGACTGCGCCATAGCCGCTATTCCAAGGCGACACTCTGCATGTCGTCCTTAACGGTTATAGTCCTGCCACTTTATTGACGCGTTCGCGCAGAGAAGACAGGCACCATGAGCACTCCCCGAATTGCCGAACCGGCCGCATTCCCGGCCAGCGCCCTACGCCCGCTCATGATCGGCCTGATGCTGTCGATATTTATGGCAGCACTGGACCAGACCATCATCTCACTGGCCATGACGCGCATCTCGGGCGAGCTTGGGCAAGTCGGCTTGCTCGCATGGACAGTGTCCGGCTACCTCGTCGCAGTCGCCGTGGCCACGCCGATTTACGGCAAGCTCGGCGACCTGTTCGGGCGCCGCATCACGCTCCTGTCGGGCATTACCATTTTCGCGCTGGCCTCGGTCGCCTGCGCCTGCGCGACGACGATGCCGGCCCTGATCGCGGGGCGCATCATGCAGGGCATCGGCGGCGGCGGCCTGTTCTCGATCGCGCAAGCCATCATCGCCGACGTCGTGGCGCCACGCGAGCGCAGCCGCTATCAGGCTTATGTCAGCGGCACCTTCGCACTGGCCAGCGTAGCCGGACCGGCACTGGGCGGCGCGCTGCTGCATGTGACTTCATGGCGTGCGGTATTCTGGATCAATCTGCCGCTGGCGCTGCTGGCGATATTTTCTGCCCATCGCGCCCTGGCACTGCTGCCGGTGCCGCGCATCAAACGGCCCGTCGATTATGCCGGTGCGATTCTGCTCAGCGCGGGCCTGGCGGCACTCATGAGCGGCACGACGCGCGTGAGCCAGGGATCGCCCTGGTTCGATACGGTCAATGCCGGCCTGTTCCTGCTGGCGCTGGCATTGCTCGCGCTGTTCCTGCGCCAGCAGCGCCGCGCAACTGAGCCCCTGCTGCCGCTGTCCTTGTTTGCGATACCGACCGTGCGGCTGTGCTGCGCCATACTGCTGATCGCCTTTTTCCAGATTGTCTCGCTGTCGGTCATGATTCCGCTGCAATTACAGATGGCGACCGCGGCCGGCACCGGCAGCGCAGCCCTGCAATTGATTCCACTGACATTGGCGGTACCATTCGGCGCCTTCCTCGGCGGGCGCATCATGAACCGCAGCGGCTGTTTCAAACCCTGCCTGCTGTGGGGCAGCGCGACGGTCATGCTGACGCTGGTGCTGCTGGCCTTTACCGATCCGCACATGAAGCTTCTCGCCACGCTGCTGATGATCGTCGCCGGCATCGGCATCGGCGTGCAATTTCCGACAGGACTGGTGGCCGTACAAAATGCGGTGCCGCGCGAACATATCGGCATCGCGACAGCAATGGTGGCGTTTTCACGATCGCTGGGCGCGGCCGTCGGCGTAGCCATCCTCAGCGCTGTGCTGCTGGCGAGCTTGCGCGCTGGCTGGCCGGCCTTGGCCTCGGCACTGCCGGAAGCGAACCTCTTGCAAGACATTGTCCATGGCGCAGCCGAACAGACAGCGGCGCAGGCGGATGCGGTGCGCATGGCATTTCGCAGCATCTTCCTGCTCAGCGCGGCGGCGGCATTGGTCGCGATGCTGATGGCGCGCATGCTGCGCGATCCGGGTCAGCGCTAAGCGCCGCATCGAGCGAACAGACCGCGGCAGTGCAGGCACGCCATGTCAGTGCAGGCACTGCGCCTTTATCGTGCATTTCAAGGAAGACGGACACACAAATCCCCCTCAACAAGATGGCACGCCGTTTGCTCTAACAAAAGTCAGAGTAGAAGCGGCCAGTGTTTTTCAAGCGTCGGCGGATTAAGCCAGCGCACTGAACAATACGGGGCATTGCTCTTGCGGACATCCGTTCGCACGTCCGTGGGCGACCACGCGGCGTTTGATTTCTGAGCCATCAGATATTCAAGAGAGGATTTGCCATGCACATTGCCATCACTGACGCGCTCTTCGAATCCTCTTCGATCTTCCACATGCGCGCGCGCAATCTGCTGCGCGCCATAGAGGCATTTCCCGACTTCCCGCAAGACCCGCCATCAGGCGGTCGACCACCTCCGCCTGCCCGCATTTCCGCCTTCTCACTCATGAAAGAGAGCTTGACCATGACCCATCTGCCCCTGTTCGGCCGCGTGAAGCGCACTGCGCGCGGATTACTGTTTGCCGCCGCAGCATTGAGCTGCGTGAATACCTTCGCCGCTGACAAAGTCACCTTCCTCACGTCCTGGTATGCGCAAGCCGAACACGGCGGCTTTTACCAGGCGCTCGCCAAAGGCATCTATCAAAAGCACGGCCTCGACGTCACCATCAAGATGGGCGGCCCGCAAGTCAATGGCATGCAGCTGCTGACCAGCGACCAGGCAGACTTCATGATGGGTTATGACTTGCAGGTGCTGAAAAGTCTCGAGCAAGGCTTGCCGGTGACGACCATTGCGGCTTCGTTCCAGACCGACTTGCAGGGCATGCTCACGCATGACGACGTCAAGAGCCTGGCCGATATCAAGAATGGCAAGACCGTGCTGGTAGCGACTTCGGGCCGTACGACCTGGTGGCCATGGATGAAGGCGAAATACGGCCTCACCGATGCCCAGTCGCGTCCTTACACCTTCAACCTGCAACCCTTCATGGCCGACACGAATCTGGTGCAGCAGGCCTATCCGTCGTCGGAACCTTTCCAGGCGATGAAGGCCGGCGTGAAAGCGAAATTCTTCCTGTTCGCTGATGAAGGCTATCCACCGTATGGCACGACCATCGTCGCCACCAACAAGACCGTGCAGGACAAGGCCGACATGACCGCGCGTTTCGTGCGCGCCTCGATGGAAGGCTGGAAGAGTTACATCGCCGACCCTGCTGCCGGCAATGCCTTGATCAAGCAAGACAATCCGAACATGAAGGATGACCAGCTCGCCTACGCGCTCGAAAAAATGAAGGAATACAAATTCCATGCAAGCGGCGATGCAGTCAAGGGCGGCATCGGCATCATGACTGACGAGCGCTGGAAGAAGACCTATGAATTCATGGTGTCGGCAGGCTTGCTGAAGGCGGACGTCGACTGGAAAAAAGCTTACACGACGAAGTTCGTTAAAGACTTGAAAGTCATGCCTTAACTCTCGAAGCACCTGAAAGGATACCCCATGTTAGTCACACTGCAGCCTGTCTTGCGTCGCTTCTGGTATGCAGTCATGCCAATGGCAATGCTGGACGACGGCCCGAAGCCGTTCACGCTGCTTGGCGAAAAAATCGTGCTCTGGAAGGACGCTGAGGGCAAGCCGGCCGCCCTGCGCGATCGCTGCTGTCATCGCACTGCGCAACTCTCGAAAGGCTTTGTCGAGAATGGCAATATCGTCTGTGGCTATCATGGCTGGAACTACGACGCCAGCGGCGCCTGCGTAAAAATTCCGCAGGCGCCGGGCAATGCAATTCCCTCGGGCGCTTCTGTACCGTCGTATCACTGCGAAGAAAAATACGGCTATGTCTGGGTCGCGCTCGATGATCCGCTGCAGCCGCTGTTCGACATCGCCGAAGACCACGATCCGCGCTATCGCCGCATCGAACAATTTTGCGAGACATGGAAAACCGCGCCCTTGCGGCTGATGGAAAATTCCTTCGACACCGCGCATTTTTCCTTCGTCCACAAAGGCACCTTCGGCCAGTTCGACCAGCCAAAACCGGAGAAATTCGCGATCACTGAAACCGATTACGGCTTCGAAGCCGAAACCATCATCACGATCAATAATCCTCCGCAGTCGCACCGTATCACCGGCACGACCGAGCCCACCACGAAGCGGCATTTCCGCAATCAATGGCATCTGCCCTTCAGCCGCCGCCTCGGCATGGAATATCCGAACGGCTTGCAGCACATTATTTTTACTTGCGCCACGCCCATCGACGACGCGCATATCCAGCTCGTGCAGTGGATGTATCGCAATGACACGGAAGCCGATTGCCCGGCGCAATTGCTCAATGACTGGGACCGCAAGGTGATCGCCGAAGACAAGGAAATCCTTGAGTCCACCGATCCCGATGCGCCAGTCGATGTCAGCCGTCGCATCGAGCAGAACATGCCCACCGATATGCCGGGCCTGATCATGCGCCGCCGGCTACTGGAACTGCTGCGCGCGCATGGTGAAAGCGAAGTTTTACCGAACACCTGATTGAAAAAATCCTCGTCCTTAAACAGACAAGGTATCGGCGAAGGCGACCAAATTGGCGCGCCGGCTGATGGCGCAAGCCGCACTCCTGGAGTACGAAGATGTTAACGACCAAACAGAAAACCCTGCGCAAATTCTGGTACGCCACCGTGCCGCTGACCGACCTCGACGACGGCCCGAAACCGTTTCGACTGATGGGTGAAGACATCGTGCTGTTCAAGGGCGTCGAAGGCAAGCCGGCCGCCCTGCGCGACCGCTGCTGCCATCGCACCGCGAAGCTGTCGAAAGGCTTCGTCGAGAATGGCAATATCGTCTGCGGTTATCACGGCTGGAATTACGACGCCAACGGCGCCTGCGTAAAAATTCCGCAAGCCCCGGGCAATGCGATTCCTTCCGGCGCCTGTGTGCCGTCCTATCACTGCGAAGAAAAATACGGCTATGTCTGGGTCGCGCTGGAAGAACCGCTGCAGCCAATTCCCGACTTCCCTGAAGAGGGCAATCCCGCGTATCGCCGCATCCTGCAGTTCTATGAAAAATGGCAAACCAGCCCCGTGCGCATGATGGAAAATTCTTTCGACAATTCGCATTTTAGCTTCGTGCACAAATCGAATTTCGGCATGATCGATAATCCCGTTCCGGCGAAGTATGAATTCCGTCCGAACGACTGGGGCTTCGAAGCCGAGACCCATGTGCCGATCAGGAATCCGGAGCAAAGTTATCGCATCACCGGCACGACCGATGCTATCACCGAGCGCCATTTGACGAACCGCTGGTACCTGCCATTTTCACGCCGCTTCGGCTGCGTCTATCCGGCCTCGGGCGTGCATCACATCATCTATAACTGCGCCACCCCGATTGATGACGACAGCATGATGCTGGTGCAATGGCTGTACCGTAACGACAGCGAAGAAAGCTGCTCGACGCAAGAGCTGATCGACTGGGACCGGCCAATCACGGTGGAAGACCGCGAGATCCTCGAAGCGACTGATTACGATGCCTGCATCGATACGCGTCGGCGCATCGAATTTCACATGGAGTCGGACAAGCCAGGCCTGCTGATTCGCAAGATGCTGCTGGAACTGCTACAGCGCGAGGGCGAAGAGGAAATTTTTAATCCACCAACGAACAAGCCTACCGTTTGAACCGGTCTGACATTGCAAAGGACTAAAGATGCAAACTGAAGACAGCGTGATGCAGGAAGCATCGGCCGACCATACGGAGGCAGATGGCGCAATCGTCCTGCATGCAAACCAGGTAGAAAAGACCTACCCGAACGGCACCCATGCACTCGACCGCGTCCGCCTGAAAATCCGTCAGGGCGAATTCATTTCCCTGCTCGGTCCTTCCGGTTGCGGCAAGAGCACGCTGCTGAAAATGTTTGCCGGACTCGAGTCCCCATCACTGGGACAGGTGCGCTGGTGGGGCGGCAATGTCGCCACGGTCAACACGCCCGGCCGCACGCTGGCGATGGTCTTCCAGGAAGCCACGCTGATGCCGTGGGCGCGCGTGGCAGACAATGTGCGCCTGCCGCTGGATCTGGCCAATGTGCCGCATACCGAGAGTACACAGCGCGTACAGGATGCGCTGGCCATGGTCGGGCTGTCGAAGTTCGGCCAGGCTTATCCGCGCGAACTGTCGGGCGGCATGCAGATGCGCGCCTCGATTGCGCGCGCGCTGGCGACGCAGCCGAACCTGCTGCTGATGGATGAGCCCTTCGGTGCGCTCGATGAATTCACGCGCAACAAGCTCGATGCGGATTTGCGCGATCTGTGGGCGCAGCGCGACCTGACCGTCGTGTTTGTCACGCACAGCATTTACGAAGCGGTCTTCCTGTCGACGAAGGTGGTCGTGATGGCCGCGCGACCGGGGCGCATCATCGCCGAAGTCGCCATTGAAGGGCCGGAAGTGCGCGATGAAAATTTCCGTGTCTCGCCGGAGTTCCTCGTGTACTGCAAACAGCTCTCGGACCTGCTCGTCGAAGCCAATCTCGACGCCGATCATTAAACCGGAGAACCTGATGAACACCTCAACTGCCTCCCTGTCCGCCATGACGGACAAACCTGCCGCGAAGCCCGCAGTCAGGCCGACCGCATCAGCGACTGCGCCGGCATCGAAACCGACGCGGCGCAAGCCACTGCTGTCCGACCCGCGCGCGCAACGCATCGTCGCACCGTTCATCGTCGGCGTGTTTTTGCTGCTGATCTGGCAAGGACTCGTTCGTTTTCTCGACGTGCCGGAATATCTGGTGCCGGCACCGAGCGCGATCATCCGCACGCTGTTCAATGATTGGGGATTACTATTCGGCGCACTGATGGTCACGCTGCGCATCACCTTCCTCGCGTTCGCGCTGGCGGTCGTGCTGGGCGTGGCGGCGGCCTTCCTGTTCGTACAGAACCGCTTGATTGAAGCGAGCCTGTTCCCGTATGCGATTCTGCTGCAGGTAACGCCGGTGGTCGCGATCGCGCCACTGATCATCATCTGGGTCAAGACGCCGATTCTGGCGCTGACGATTTGCGCGACGATGATGGCGGTGTTCCCGATTATTTCAAATACGGTGCTGGGCTTACGGAGTGTGAATCCGGGTTTGCTGAACCTGTTCAAACTCAATCGCGCCACACGCTGGCAAACGCTGATCCGTCTGCGGATTCCAAGCGCCCTGCCGTATTTTTTCGGCGGCTTGCGCATCTCCTGCGGCATGTCACTCATCGGCGCCGTGGTGGCCGAATTTGTCGCCGGCACGGGCGGTACCGGCACCGGGCTGGCGTATCAGGTTTTACAGGCCGGCTTCGAGATCAATATCCCGCGTCTGTTTGCGGCGCTGCTGATGATTACCGTGACCGGCGTGCTGCTGTTCGGATTAATGGTGGCCTTGTCGCGACTGGCCCTGTCACGCTGGCATGAGAGTGAAGTCGGTCAAGAGTAAGCACGACTAAACTTAAAACCCCATCCGGCTGGGTCGCTGGCAGAGCCACGCTGGACTGTCAGAGGTATCCGGCCTGCGCGCCCCATCCCTTAAAAAGTCAGCAGGGATGGGGCGCGCAGGGCGGATGCCGGGCATAAAAGTCGATGCATTCAGCGATGTTTTGCGGTCGTGAGCTTACCGGGAGATGACCTACTTCAGATCGCGAGAAGGACTACTACCTCATCAGATCGAGACAGGGCTATCGGGCGCCGCCAGACTGGGGCCTTTTTAAGCCTGGCGGCGCCCGATAGCCCTGACTCTGGGACCGGCATTGAAGCGCGACCAAGTCCAAAACCCCATCCGGATGGGTCGCTGGCTGAGCCTCGCTGGACTATCAGAGGTATCCGCCTTGCGCGCCCCATCCCTTAAAAAGTCAGCAGGGATGGGGCGCGCAGGGCGGATGCCGGGCACAGAAGCCGACGCATTCAGCGCCCTATTTACCCGTCAATTCCTTACCAACCGTACCGATCAGATTACGCAGCCACTTATGTTCGCTGGCATGATGCGAACGGTCATGCCATAGCTGGTAAAAGCGCATAGGCGGAAATTTGATCGGCACTGTGAAGGTTTTCAGCGGCAGCGTTTTTTCATAAAACCGCAGGAATTGCCGGCCAGTCGTTAGCACGAGATCGGTCTGCAACATCATGTAGGGCATCTGGCCAAAGTAAGCCGACTCCACCACTACATTGCGACGCATATCATTGCGCTCCAAATAGCTCTCGATCACGCCGTAATACCCTGGCAGCATCTGCGACGGCGCAACATGCGGCAGCGACAGATAATCTTCGACCGTCATGCCGTCCGGCTCGGTACGTTTGGCATAGGCGCAGTCGGCGCGCATGCTGCAGGCGATCGGGTCCTGGAATAGTTTCGATAAATGCAGATGCGCGGGCGGCTCATCCCAGTTTGCCACCACGAGATCGAGCTCGCCGTCCGACAACATGCGCGCATAGTCGACGTCGCGGCCGATGTGGTGAATGACCACGCGGCTGTTCGGCGATTCACGCCGCAGCTTGGCCACCACATTCGGCAGGAACTGGCTGTCGAGATAATCGGGGGCGGCGATATGGAAAGTGCGCGCTTCATCCTGCGCTTCGAAGGGCTGCTTTTGCACGAACAGGCGTTCGGTTTCTTCGAGGATGCGCTTGGCCGGACGCATCAGGCTTTCACCGTGCTGGGTCGGCACCATGCCGCGCGAGCCGCGCACCAGCAAGGGGTCGCCGGTAAGCTCACGCAGCTTTCGCAGGGAAGCCGAAATCGACGGCTGTGGCTGGTTCAGCTTCAAGGCCACGCGCGAGACGTTTTTTTCCGATAGCAGCATGTACAGGATGCGGATCAGGTGCAGGTCTATGTGGCTGGGCAACTTGGCCATGGAGAAGTTCCGGTTATATGCAGGGACTGATGTGGAATATACCGGATTCCGGATAAGCGTGGCAGCGGGTATTTGTTTGCTGCAACGTGAAAATCGGCAAAGAAAAAGCCGGCATGGTCACCCCATGCCGGCTTTTTCCTGCGCCGCATAGACATCGCGGCCCGGAAGTTTCAGACTAAATGATCAGAAACGGTGACGGATACCAACGCCGAAGCTAGTGCCGTCGTCGAATTTTGTCACTTTATTGCTCATCAGCATTGAGTACAAATCTGTACGCTTCGAGATGAAGTAATCGTAACCAACTGTCGCCGTTTCACTCTTGACTTCAGATGCCGTACCGATTGTACGGTTGGTTACAGCGTAACCGGCGAGAACCTTGCCGGCACCGACTGGAACGCTCACGCCGATAGAAGTTGTATCCGACTTGTCTTGGGAAATTACAGCTGCATTGTTTTTAGTTTCATCGTAAGTTGCAAACAACTTTGCAAGACCAAAGTCGTACGCACCGCCGACGAAGCTAGCCTTTTGCCTTGAAGTATCGAGTGCACCGCCTGGATTTTTCACTTCGACTTCATGGTAGTACGCAGTCAATGACAATGGGCCATTGAAATACAGTGCGTTGATACCGACGTTGTTCTTGCTGGTGTTACCAACTACTTCACCCAACTGGTAATGCAGGTTGACTGTCAGGCCGCCGATCGATGGTGTCGTGTACTTGATCTGATTGCTCCAGCCAGTATCGCCATTGATAGTCGAGGTCAACGTGCGCAGCACGAGAGGTGAAAAGGCAAAAGAATCGCCAAACGGGTTAAACAGGATCGTCGGCAGGAAGTTTGGTGCCAGACCGCGGCCAACTTGCACTTCACCGAAACCGCCGCTCAGAGTAAGGTTCGCATCGCGCGAGAACAGCGTGTCGCCAGGGAAACGGCCAGCTGCACCGGTATCACCCTGCAGGAATGCGTTCAGGACAAATTTGGCCTTCAAACCTGAGCCCAGATCTTCAACGCCGCTGAAGCCAATATAGGATGTGGTCATACCGCCGCTGTTGACAACGACTTTGCTCTTCGCATTATCAGCGTTTTGCATCGAGCCAACATAAGTGTCGAATAAGCCGCCGACAGTCACGCTCGATTGCGCCATTGCAGGTGCAGCAAAAGCGCCTGCCAGGGCGACAGCCAACACGGCCTTTGTAAATTTAGTGGATTGCATGGGTTCTCCGGGTTATAACAAAAAAACTAATGAGGGGATGGTCAAGGTCAAATGACTTATTCCGAAAACAAGTATTGCCAGAAGTTGTCTGTAGGAATGATAACAAACGCAAGCAAGCAAACCTATTTTTCCGCTATGAAAATGCTGTTTTGTTTCCAATAGCCAACAGTCAATTTGTGCGCTGCACCCAGGCGATGCGCAGGTGCAGCAAAATCACTGGAACAGTGCGCCTTTTGCACGAAAAGTGGCTGCACACAGCGCTCAAGTCAGTCGACTGGCAGCAGCAAATCGCCACAATCGCGTAAGAACATGGCGCCAGATAATCTTGCTTTAGAGAAAATATCGATATGGATTACAATTCACAATCGAATCAAATTTCGACTGGCTCACAAATTGCTTTTTCGCACCGCACCATGCAGCAAGCAATTTGTTTGACTGCGCACATTTACTTACACTTTGGGGAAACGTTATGCTGGATTTCAAGAAACGGAACATGCTCAAGTCGGGCTTGTTGATCGCTGCATCAGTAGCGCTGCTGGCAGGTTGCGGCAAGAAGGAAGAAGCCAAGCCGGTCGAAGCACCCGTTGCTGCCGCGGCACCGAAGCCTGAACCACTGAAAGTCGCTTTCGTCTACGTTGGCCCAACTGGCGATGCCGGCTGGACTTTTGCGCATGACAATGGCCGCAAAGCCCTCGAAGCCGAATTCGGCGACAAGATCCAGACGACGTTTGTTGAAAAAGTACCTGAAGGCGCCGACGCAGAACGCGTCTTCCGCGATCTGGCAACACAAGGCAACAAGATCATTTTTGGCACGACCTTCGGCTACATGGAGCCGATGCTCAAAGTCGCCAAGGATTTCCCGGACGTGAAATTCGAACACGCGACTGGCTACAAGACTGCGCCTAACATGGCCGTCTACGAGACCAAGACTTTCCAGGGCGCTTACCTGGCTGGCGTCGTTGCCGGCAAGATGACCAAGACGAACAAGCTCGGCGTGGTCGCATCGTTTCCGATTCCTGAAGTCATCCGTAACATCAATGCCTTCACCCTCGGCGCGCAATCGGTCAACCCGAAGATTTCCACACGCGCAGTCTGGATCTCGTCATGGTTCGATCCAGCCAAAGAGCGTGATGCTGCCTTGTCGATGATCGGCCAGGGCGTTGACGTGCTGATCCAGAACACGGATTCGCCTGCAACATTGCAAGCCGCTGAAGAAAAAGGCGTGTTCGCATTCGGCTGGGATTCCGACATGTCGGCTTTCGGTCCTAAGGCACACCTCGGTTCAGCCGTCATCGACTGGGCTCCGTACTACAAGAAGACCATCCAGGCTGTCCTCGACGGCAAATGGGCAACTGGCGAAACATGGTGGGGCGTTCAAGAAGCGTCGATCGATCTGGCCAGCCTCAACGCCAGCGTACCTGATGACGTGAAAAAGCTCGTCGCCGACAAGAAAGCTGAACTGGCATCGGGCAAGGCTATTGTATTCTCAGGTCCATTGCTGGACCAGGCTGGCAAAGAGAAAGTCGCTGCCGGTAAAGATGCAGAAATCGGCATGCTCAAAGGCATGAACTTCTACGTCAAAGGCGTACAAGGTACTATCCCGAAATAAGCTGGATGCATAGCGCTGCGGTTTGAATGCAGCATGAGGGCTGCCGGCAATGTCGGCAGCCCTTTTTCTATTTTGAATTCAGAAAGTCAAAGATGATCGATCCGGTATTGTTCAACGACTGGCACCCGGTCGCCGCCAGCGCCACTCTGGCCAGCGGTACGCTGCAGCCGGTACGCCTGCTCGAACACGACTTGCTGGTCTGGCGCAGCGATGACGGCGCCGTGCATGCCTGGGACGAACGCTGCCCGCATCGTGGTGCGCAATTGTCGCTTGGGACGATACAACAGGACCGCCTCGTATGCGCCTATCATGGCTGGCAATTCGATGCGAGTGGCCAGTGCACCTTGCAGCCAGCGCATCCGCACGACACACCGCCGGCGACCGCGCGCGCGATGCAATATCTGGCGCAGGAAGCTTATGGCCTGGTATGGGTTTGTCTGGGCAAACCAGCGCGTGCCTTGCTGCCTTTTCCAGAGCATGCCGATCCACGCCTGCGCAAAGTGCTCTGCGGCCCATATCGCGTCAATACCAGCGGCCCGCGCATCATCGAGAACTTCCTCGACATGGCGCATTTTCCCTTCATTCACACCGGCATCCTCGGCGCGCCCTCGCATACGGAAGTACCCGACTATACGGTGGCGGCTTACGATGACGGGCTCGGCGAGGCCGGCATGCAGGGCGTGATCGCGACGCATTGTTTTGCGTATCAGCCGCGCTCGAATTTACTGGCCAGTGAAGGCTCGATGGTCGAATACACTTATCGCGTCGTGCGCCCGCTGAGCGCCATCCTGACCAAATTACCCTTGCAGCAGGATGGCTTCGATGAAGCGATCAGCCTGCATGTGCAGCCACTGGACGAAGAACAATCACAGGCGTGGATCGTGCTGGCGATGACGAATGACGCGTCGACGGATGAGGAAATGCGCGCCTTCCAGGATACGATTTTCGGGCAAGACCTGGCGATCCTCGAGTCGCAGCGACCGAAGCGCGTGCCGCTACATCCGGGCATGGAAGTGCCGCAGCGCGCCGACCGATTATCTGCGGCTTACCGGCGACTACTGCTGCAATTGGGGATGACTTACGGCGTGATGTAACGCCGCCACAGCATCAGCGCGCAGCCAGCAATTCCCGCGTCGCCTGGCGTGCCACGCTTCCCAGCTCCGCCATATCGAGGCCGGGAATGACATCGTTCTGCACGACGACATTCCCGCCGACGAACAGCCATTCCAGCCGCGGCCGGCCACCCGACGCGACGGGTCCGATGGCCGGATCATGCAGGCCAAAATAACGCGGGTCATCCAGCGCATACACCGCCAGATCCGCCGCACAGCCGGGCGCAATGCCATTCACGCCAGACAATCCGAGCACCTTCGCGCCACCCGTCGTCCCCCAGCGCACGACATCTTCCACCGTCGCCTGATCCGCGCCACCTTCAAACGTCCCGCCGGCATAACGCGGCCGCGCCGCTTCACCGCCGCGCGCGCGTTGCATCAGCCATGCGGCGTGTGCTTCCGAAATCATGTCGGCCGCTTCATTCGAGGCGGCGCCGTCGACGCCGATCGAAATCGCCACGCCCGCTTCTTCGAGCGCGCGTATGGGCGCGATGCCGCTACCAAGACGGCCATTGCTTTGCGGGCAGTGTGCGATGCCGGTGCCGGTCTGGCCGAGCAGGACGATTTCTTCGGGATCGAGTTTGACGAGATGCGCGAACCAGACGTCAGTGCCAAGCCAGTCATGACGCGCCACGAATTCCAGCGGCGAGCAGCCGTGCTTGGCGTGTGCAACGTCCTGATACCCGACTGTCTCCGATAAATGGCTGTGGAGGCGTATGCCGAGCTTGCGCGAAACAGCCGCCATCTCGCGCAGCTCCGTGGGCATAACTGAAAACAGTGGCGTGGTCGGCGCCATCACGACACGGCGCATCGCGGTCGGTGAAGGGTCGTGATACAGCGCCGTGAGCCGCTCGACATCGGCAAGGTAATGCTCGAAAGACTCGGGCCGCAGTGCGCTCGGCAATTCGGCTTCGAGCTGGCGCGTCTGCGTCGCGCCGCCACGGCACAGCACGAAGCGCACACCGAGAGCCTCAGCTTCCTCAAAGAGGATCGCCGAGGTATCAAAGGGCATGTCCGGGTAATACAGATAATTATGATCAGCCACCGTACCGCAGCCTGAGCGCACCAGTTCAACAAGACCAATGCGCGCGGCGAGGCGGAACAGGCGCTCGTCGAAACGCGCGCGGTAGTGATAGGGCGTAGCGGCAAGCCAGTCGGTGAGCGACATATTCAAGCCACCGGGATCGCCCTTCAACAGCGACTGGAACAGATGGTGATGGGTATTGACCCAGGCCGGATAGACGACACCGCCTTTCGCATCGATGACGCGCTCACCCGGCAAAGGCTGGAGCATGCCAATTTCGTGAATCACGCCATCAATGACACGAATACCGGCGCCGTCGTGACGTGCTGCCGAGCCGGCATGGCCAGTCATGATCGCGCCGCAATGGGTAAGAAGAAATGAAGATGTCGTCATGGGGAAGCCTGAGGCTGAAGTGGGTGGTGCGCTGATCGGATCGGACAATATCCCAGGATCAGCCAGCAAGATTCTTGCCATACGAAATGAGACGGGCGCGCCGCCACATGCTGATGTGCCCAACATTTGCACCAAGACAAAGTTCCTGCAAATGAAATATTGCACAAATACAATGCAAAAACCCCGTGATTGCGCGAAAATCATGCGTCACCCGACCGCACCCGCACTATTACCGCCGACGCCGGCCGTCATGGCGAAACGGCAATATCGTGGCGCTGCGCTGGAACAAGTCACAAATCGCGTTCAGGTATGGATGTTGCTTAGTTTCAATTCAGTACGGCTACCGGCAGATGATCGCCGACGCCCGTTTGCTTTTGATTACATTAACGAACAGGATTCCCCCCCATGAAATTTTCTCACACTGTACGCAAGACGCTTGCCCTGCTGCTGTGCGCCGCCTCGGCTCAGGTTTTTGCCCAGGAAACCAAAGTCAAATTCCAGCTCGACTGGCGCTTCGAAGGCCCTGCGGCGCTATTCCTTGTGGCCAAGTCAAAAGGTTACTTCGCCGAAGAGAAACTCGACGTCACGATCGACGCCGGCAATGGTTCCGGCAATGCGGTCAACCGAGTAGCGTCGGGCTCCTATGACATGGGCTTCGCAGACTTGGCCGCGCTGATGGAATTCATCGCCAACAATCCAACTGCACCGACCAAGCCGGTCGGCGTAATGATGGTCTACAACGACACGCCTGCAGCCGTCATGGCTCTGAAAAAATCCGGCATCAAGACGCCAGCCGATCTGGTCGGCAAAAAGCTCGGCTCACCAGTGTTCGATGCCGGCCGTCGCGCTTACCCTATCTTTGCCAAGGCCAATGGTCTTGATGCGACGAAGGCAAACTGGGTCAGCATGGATCCGCCACTGCGCGAAACCATGCTCGTCAAAGGCGATGTCGATGCGATCACCGGCTTCTATTTCACCTCGCTGCTGAACCTGAACGCGCGCGGCATAAAAGATGAGGAAGTCGTCGTCCTGTCCTATCCAAACTATGGCGTAAAACTCTACGGTAACGCCATCATCGCCTCCGACAGCTTCATCAAGCAAAAGCCGGAAGCGATCAAGGGATTCCTGCGCGCCTTCGCCAAAGCCTCGAAAGACGTCATGGCCAATCCGGAAGCCGCGATCAAGGTCTTGAAAGAGCGTGACGGTCTCGTTGACGAGAAGCTCGAATTGCGTCGCCTGAAACTGGCCATCACCAGCGCGATCGCGACACCGAATGCCAAGGCCGAAGGTTTTGGCCAGATTTCCGGTCCGCGCCTGTCGCTGATGGCATCGCAAGTCTCGGACGCTTACAACACCAAGACGCGTGTCGACCCTAACCTGATCTGGAATGCGTCCTTCCTGCCATCGAAGGCGGAATTGAACGTTTTCCCGAAATAAGCAGCATGACCGGCAATTGATCGGCTCCAGCCCTCATCCATGGATGAGGGCTTTTTTTACTGCACAATTTGCCACTCGTTTGTCACCTAGCGAAAGCCACTATGTTTGTCGACTTCAAGAATGTTTTTCTGGCGTATAACGAGTCGTCCGACTTCGCGGTCGAAGACATCAATTTGCAAGCCAAGGAAGGCGAATTCATCGCCATTGTCGGCCCCTCGGGCTGCGGCAAATCCACCTTCATGAAACTGGCCACAGGCTTGAAACCGCCGACCAAAGGCAGCGTGCGCATTGATGGCGCCGATGTCACGGGCCCATTGAAGATCGTCGGCATGGCCTTCCAGGCGCCGACCTTGCTGCCATGGCGCACAACGCTGGACAATGTCTTGCTGCCGCTCGAGATCGTCGAACCTTACCGCAGCAATTTCAAGCGCAACAAGGCCGAGTATGTCGAACGCGCGCTGGCCTTGCTGAAGACGGTCGGTCTGGATGGCTATGCGAATAAATTTCCGTATGAGCTGTCAGGCGGCATGCAACAGCGCGCCTCTATTTGCCGCGCGCTGATTCATGAGCCGAAGATGCTGCTGCTCGATGAGCCTTTCGGCGCGCTCGATGCCTTCACCCGGGAAGAACTGTGGTGCGTGTTGCGCGACCTGTGGACGGAGCGTAAATTCAACGTCATCCTCGTCACGCATGACCTGCGCGAAGCGGCCTTCCTGGCTGATACGATTTACGTCATGAGCAAACGTCCGGGCCGCATCGTCGCGCGCAAAGAAAATACCCTGTCACGTCCGCGTGATATCGAGGTCACCTACACCGAACCGTTCTCGGTGCTCGTGCATGAATTACGCGAACATATTGGCCGCGTACGTAGCACCTGAGCCGGCAAGTCCAACGCACCCCTGAAACCCATTTCGAGACTGACGCCATGCATCCAAAAACCTTCAAACGCTTAGCCCCATGGCTGCTGTTTGCCACCATCCTGCTGATCTGGCAAGCCATCTGCAGCATCTTCGCCGTATCCGAATTCATTTTCCCCAGCCCGATCGCGATCGGCCAGTCCATGATCGAATTTTCCGGCTCGATCGCCGAACATGCCGTGCGCACCTTCTGGGTGACGATGGTCGGCTTTGCGCTGGCTGTCGTCGTCGGCGTCGTGCTGGGCATGATCATCGGCTCGTCACCGCTGCTGTACTCGGCCGCGTATCCGCTGATGACGGCGTTCAATGCCCTGCCCAAGGCAGCCTTCGTGCCTATCCTCGTAGTCTGGTTCGGCATCGGTGCTGGTCCGGCCATTTTGACAGCCTTCCTGATCTCGTTTTTCCCGATCATGGTCAACATCGCCACGGGTCTGGCGACGCTGGAGCCGGAGCTGGCCGATGTGCTGCGCGTACTCGGCGCGAAACGCATGGATGTCATGTTCAAGGTCGGCTTGCCGCGCTCGATGCCTTACTTTTTTGCTTCGCTGAAGGTCGCCATTACGCTGGCATTCGTCGGCTCAACTGTATCGGAAATGACCGCCTCAAATGAAGGCATAGGCTACCTGCTGGTGTCTGCCGGATCGTCGATGCGCATGCCACTGGCGTTCGCCGGACTGGTGACGATCGGTGCGATGGCGATGGCGATGTATGAATTGTTTGCGGTGATAGAGAAGCGCACGACCGGCTGGGCGCATCGCGGCAACGACGGGAAGTAATTCGATATTGGCACTACCTGCTGCGCGGCCCGGATGCCGTCGCAGCAGCGCGTCTAACTGGGGAAGTGAGGCTGGCGCCTGTCCCTACAACAGAGGTGACTTCCGGCTTTAGCGAAAAAAATGCGCCAGATTCGAAATGGGTACCCCATAGCCGCGCGCAACGCGAATCATCAACTTGAAACCCGGCTCGCCATATTGACCATTTTCGATTTTAGACAAAACCGAATTCGACACACCACTACCTTGAGCATCATCCTGACGACTGGCGATTGCCACTGCCGTCTTTGACATCCGACGCGCTTGCCTCACGGCCGCAAGATAGGCGTGGTATTCAAGGAAATCGCTAGGATTAATCAGCTCGCTCGCTGCCTCCGCCTCGCATGGATCCGATTTAAGCCGGGATTTACGAGCTGCCTTGCTTTGCATGAAATCGCCAAGAATTTGCATGATCTTGTCCAGTTATAGGCGCACAGGGAAATACCTACGTTTCACCCGACCTGACTATAGTGTTATTTCCATACGGAAACAATTAGACTTGCGACTAATAAGTCGCAGCTTTTCAATAAATAAATGGCCGATTTGCCAGAATTGCCTGCCGCGCGATCAGATGCCTCGCGCATGCACATCGCTGAGCAGCAATTACACGGATCAAAAAATCCTTCATGCCATCCTGAAAAGCAAAAAGCCCAACCTGAACAGATTGGGCCAAACGCTGGAAACCCGCATGCATGCTGGGTTTGAATGGTGCGGCTGGCTGGAATCGAACCAGCGACCCTTGGCTTCGGAGGCCAATACTCTATCCACTGAGCTACAGCCGCATTAAAGATGCCCGAACAGGCTTACCGACTGTCACGAGAGGCAAGCAGGATACCGTTTTTCTGCGGTGCCGTCCATGGAAAGCACCGATATTACGTTCCAAATTGCACGCGTTTCGTCTACAATCGAGGGTTTTGGCGGGGTCATGCGTTACGCAAGCGCAGATCGAACCGGCGTTACTGCATTTGCAGAGCGATTTCAAAACGAATTCAATTATTAGTGACGAGGGAATAATGAGCGACGCACATAACGAACACGAATCCGCCATCCGGACACCGAACCAGCTGATCGCGGCAATTGCTGCAGGATTTCTGATTCCGATTATTATCATCGTCTTGCTGGTGAAGTTTGTTTCCAGCGCAAACCAGGTTGGCGCCGGCTCCGAAGGCTTGACGCCTGCTGCGATCGCCACGCGCATCCAGCCTGTTGCTGACAAGGGTTTTACCCTGAAAGATGTGAACGGTCCGAAAGTCTTGCAAGGCGGCGCTGAAGTCTACAAAGCCGTTTGCGCAGCTTGCCATACAGCGGGTGCAATTGGCGCGCCGAAATTCGGCGACGCAGCCGGCTGGGCGGCACGCATCGCCCAGGGTTACGACACACTGGTGTCACATGCCGTAATGGGCATTCGCGGCATGCCAGCCAAGGGCGGCAATGCCGACCTCGACGATATCGAAGTCGCGCGCGCCGTAGTCTACATGGCCAACGAAGCGGGCGGCAAATTCAAGGAACCGGCTGCACCAGCTGCGGCGGCTCCTGCAGCGTCAGCAGAAGCACCAGCTGCAAAATAATTCGCTCTGCTATCTGGCGAAATCTACAAGAACGGGTGCACAGCAATGTGTGCCCGTTTTTTTATGGCCGTCTCCAATGATCGTTAAACAGCGATGCGCGTCTCGAATTTGCTGCGATGAATGGAAAAAAAAGTTCGCACATTCCGCACATTGGCTTGCGTTGCGAACAGCCGATGCGCCAGCGCATGATAGGCCGGCATGTCCGCCACCTGCATCATCAATATAAAATCCGGACCCGGCGATACCCGATAACACTGCAGCACCGCCGCCTCATGAGCGACCATCTGCTCGAAGGCCACCATTTTTTCGCTCGCCTGCTGGTCGAGCGTGATTTCAACGATCGCCATCAATGTCGCACCGACCATCTGCGGCGCCACGATGGCGACCTGGCGCTCGATCACGCCCGCATCCACGAGCCGCTTGACGCGCCGCAAGCAGGTCGGCGGCGACACATGCACGCGCGCCGCCAGCACGTTATTGTTCAATGAGGCATCGGCTTGCAGGGTATTGAGGATGCGACGGTCGATCTCATCGAGAACCAAGGCTGGTGAGTCGCCTAATAATTGCGTCATATTCATATCTCATTTGAATTAATATTTCATACCGATCATACAACGGAATAATAATTCATGAAATAGCTTATTAAGACTACTTATTTCAACCAACAGCCTCTAGCATGGAGGAATCCATTTTAGATTCCCAGTAGAGGTCATCATGTGCGGCATCGTCGGCGCAGTAGCGCAACGCAATATCACCCCAATCTTGCTCGAAGGCCTGAAACGGCTCGAATACCGCGGCTATGACTCCTGCGGCGTGGCACTGCATGTCGATGGCCAGCTGCAGCGTTCGCGCAGCACCTCGCGCGTGGCAGATCTCGAGCAACAGATTGCGCAATCGGGACTGGCCGGCTTCACCGGTATCGCCCATACGCGCTGGGCCACGCACGGCGCACCAGCGTCGCACAATGCGCATCCGCATTTTTCGCGCGAGCGCATCGCCCTGGTTCATAACGGCATCATCGAGAACCATGAAGAATTACGCGCCGAACTGACGGCGCTCGGCTATGTTTTTGAGAGCCAGACCGATACCGAAGTCATCGCCCATCTGGTCGACCACATGTATTCAGGCGACCTGTTCGAGACCGTGCAGCAGGCCGTCAAACGACTGACCGGCGCGTATGCGATTGCGGTGTTTTCACGCGACGAGCCACACCGCGTCATCGGCGCACGGCAAGGCTCACCGCTGATCGTCGGCGTCGGTAAAGGCGAGAACTTCCTCGCCTCGGACGCGATGGCGCTGGCCGGCACGACGAACCAGATTATTTATCTCGATGAAGGCGATGTGGTTGACTTGCAGATGCAGCGCTACTGGATTGTCGACGCGAACGGCAAATCGGTCGAGCGCGAAGTGCGCACCGTACATGCGCATTCGGGTGCGGCTGAACTCGGGCCATATAGGCACTACATGCAAAAGGAAATCTTTGAGCAACCGCGCGCCATCGGCGATACGCTTGAGGGCGTCACCGGCATCATGCCGGAGCTGTTCGGCGACAAGGCCTACGGGATTTTCAAGCAGATTGATTCGGTGCTGATCCTCGCCTGTGGCACCAGCTATTACGCCGGCCTGACGGCGAAATACTGGATTGAAGCGATCGCCAAAATTCCGGTCAATGTCGAGATCGCCAGCGAATACCGCTACCGCGACAGCGTGCCCAATCCGCAGTCGCTGGTCGTGACGATTTCGCAAAGCGGCGAGACCGCCGACACGCTCGCCGCGCTCAAGCATGCGCGCAGCCAAGGCATGCTCCACACACTCACCGTTTGTAATGTCGACACCAGCGCGATGGTGCGAGAATGCGCGCTGGCCTACATCACGCGCGCCGGCATCGAGGTCGGCGTGGCCTCGACGAAAGCCTTCACGACCCAGCTGGCTGCGCTGTTCCTGCTGACTCTTTCGCTGGCGCAGGTCAAGGGACGCCTCAGCGACGCCGCAGAAAGCGCTTACCTGAAACAGATGCGCCATTTGCCGCTGGCGATTTCAGCCGTGCTGGCGCTTGAACCACAGATCATCGCCTGGTCCGAAGATTTCGCAAGGCGTGAAAACGCGCTTTTCCTCGGGCGAGGCCTGCATTATCCGATCGCACTGGAAGGCGCCTTGAAGCTCAAGGAAATCAGCTACATTCACGCCGAAGCGTATCCGGCAGGCGAACTGAAACACGGTCCGCTAGCACTGGTAACAGACCAAATACCAGTGGTGACGATCGCACCGAATGACACCCTGATTGAAAAACTGAAGTCGAACATGCAAGAAGTGCGCGCACGCGGCGGACAGCTGTATGTCTTCGCCGATGCCGATTCACGCATTACGCCCAGCGAAGGCGTGCATGTGATCCGCCTGCCGGAGCATTATGGCCAGCTCTCGCCTATCCTGCATGTGGTGCCGCTGCAGCTGCTGGCGTATCACACGGCGCTGGCGCGTGGAACCGATGTTGACAAGCCGCGTAATCTGGCAAAGTCCGTCACAGTGGAGTAGTTCAGCTAGTGAGTAATTTTGACGATATTTCAGCACTTTTGTTGGTCGTTAAACTGAAAACACAGGCTCTTTACATTGGACCCTATACAACTAGTCAGCGACGACTGTTTAATAGGGTCTTTTTGTTGCGCGAGCGAGATAAATTAACTTTTGAGGCAATCGCTAAGCTGTTGACGAGGTCAGGTACACGGTCTGCGAAAGGCTGCTTGCTAGGCGCTGAGCATGTCTTTTCTATCTACAAGAAAGGCAGACTTAGGCAAGAACGACTCACTTTGAAGGTTAAACCAGAGTTAATGGACCTGTGGCTTGAATGATGTCCTTTAACAGGACATCGTTGGATATCACCGTTTGATGTCTGTTCTATTTGGAATATCCGTGTCGTCACGGGACACTTGCGCTTTGAATACACTCAGGACCAGCTAGAACCGCCGCTGCGCAGTTTTCGCTATTAAATGCGCACAAAGATGCTGCGCAAAGAAAAACTACTCAAAACGCAATTAAGGTGTCGCAGATTGGATGTGCGGTTTCAAGTGTCACGACGAAGCTGCTCAGCATCCAGCTTTTGAAATTCAAGATTCGCTCTCTTTTGCATCGTCTCAACACGATCCTTAGCAACGCGAATGTCATGCTTAGTGGGCTGAGTAATGTTTGATTGCCTTCCGAGCAGTGTCGTTAGCCCGTTAATCATATCGCTTTGTTTAAGCTGCACGGGTAGCGGGACTGCTGGTACGCGGTGCTTCTTGTTTTGTGGCTTCGCCAGAGTGGTTGTGATGAATTCATGAATGCGCATGAATCTATTTATCTTGCTCAATACATTGCAGATAAGTGTTCAATACAACATTTTTGTATGACTCAAATGCATCGGTGAGTCTCTTTGTAGCCATGATATACCGACAGCGTTTGTCATCAGTGTCGCAAACAACCTCGCACCAACCGCCTACAATAAACTGCTCCAGTACATTTCTGACGCCACGCTCACTGTATTTCAATGTGCTGAACAGACGCTTAAGTGTCAAAGGCTTCAAGGTACAGCTACAGTGCGCTATGAGAATAAACAGGTCAAAAGCAACGCGACTTTGACTCAGAGGGAGGTTGCGCTCCTCCCAAAGTCGTATATCAATTACGCCTTTGGAAAACTTTGAAGTAACAGTTCTGATTTCGCTTGTACCCATCTGCTTTTAGTAAGTCAGACGAGCGTATTCCCACCCCAATAAAATTCCTACTATTTTTGCATGCAATTAATGCCTGCAAAAATTGCAGATATTTTAGCTTGCTTCCGATACCGACATAGAACACATTTAATAGCCAAAATTAAAATAGTTACAACACCTCCTATTATTAAAATAAAAATCAACTGTGAGGCGAAAAAATAATACATTATTAGAAATAGAAAAATAAATGGATAACATGACATCGTTAAATGTGATCACCGGATGTCTGCTTTGGCTCCAATTCAAGTGGAATAAAAATGAATGAAAAATCAATTAGAGAAAAGAAAATCAAAGAATGCTTGCAAGGACTTGAGAACATTCATCAAGTCATTGAATCAACCAAATTAGATAACGAAAAATGGCGTGAAGAGGCAGCGAAATCCTTTGAGCGTCAGCTTTCAGCGCTTCGTTTATGGCAGTCAGAGAGTAGATTATTAAAAAATTATCAAATTGCATTCATATCATTTGCGGGCGTCTTAGCTGGTGGAGTTTTAGGCGTAATTATTAAATATAGTTAGTAAATTTATTGATTTCAGGATTTTAAATGAAATGCGTCAATTGCAATAATTGGTATATGAAAAATACCGATAAATTTTGCTCTGAATGTGGAGCCAATCAGAAAATTGAATCAAATAAATTTACAAATTTGGAAATCCAATATAATAAATCTAATTTTCAATCAACTTCAACATCGACATTAAAAATTTTAAAAATATTAATATTAATTTTGGTGACTGTATTCACATTGTTATTCGCACTTGGCACTATGGTGGATTCAAGAATAAATTCATTTGAAAAGGGATCTAATTATAGATGGCATAAAGGTTCATGTTCTATATTCCAAGAAACTAAAGTAAAGTGCCTGAATGAGATGGACTACAAGTACCTGTGCAAACACAGTGATGGTTTTACCTACTTTGCGCTAATGGAACTAGCCGTAAGAAATCAAGTGTATTCAATAGCGAGAGAAGCATCAAATTTACATAAAGAAATTTTTTGGACTGGATCTAACGAGTGCCGCGCTTCAATTACAGCTACTGCAATTATTCGCGGAAATTCATCAGCAGATACAACAACTGGTGTAGTAGAAGAGTTTCATATTTCAGAAGACGGTGAAATTTTAGTCGCTAGTTGGTCGGGCATTTAATAAATCAACAACTAACCTAATAACAGATAGCTTAATGCTATTAAATTATCCCCAATAAATAAATTATAGATGCCAATATAAATTTCTTGCAAATTAATGAAAATTAGATATAAATTTCAAAGTGAGATAATCAATTTGAATTTTCTAAATTAAATATATCCCTTTATGCAATGTTGCAATTCAATCTAACTGTCAGTCAGGCAACTAACCACTCTGAAGAAGATGCGGCTAAATACTCAGTCGTTTTAGTGTTTTTATTTGGTAGAACCGAAATGCCAGATGCTATGCATTCCTATTTTCAAGCTGCGAAACTACTAGATAAAAATGCGACTGAAATAATTGGATTAGTTTCTAAAAAATCAATAATGAATACCGAAGTCGATGTTATTTCGTTTTGCAATAAGCAAAGATCGGAATACGATTATTTGAACCACATGACAAAAGGCAAACGGAATGTATTGAAGTACTTAGACAGTTTTTAAAAATAATTAATTTGCCAATGATTAACCATTTTCACATTTCGAAAGTAATCGACCAAAAATATTTTTCGAATATTTTTAATTTGCAAAATGACAAAATTCTTACAATTAATTTTAAAAGCATTTTTCTGACACCTCAAGTTCTTTCCTAGTCTTTAAATGATATTTTTCGATCGATCAGTGAGCGCTTTTACTTATAGTTCAGCCGCGAAAAGCGTTTTAATCTCTACTTTAGTTTTTCAGTTGTAATCCGTCTTAGCAACAACACATTCCCAACCTTATAGAGGCGAATGAACATTAGTTTTGCCTGATGGATTCCGTCGTCAATGATTTATTTTCTTGCCATAGCCTTGCCATCACGCAACACGATGCGAGTGCTAGTAATATATGTATTGAATTAAGTAGTTAGCCCTGTATTTTTTAATCTACTTTAAAAATCAGAGAGCAGAATATTGAAAAGCCATCAGATAACTCTTAAATCAGCAGTAAGGTTACTGGTAGAATATTTTGTGATTCATTACTAAATACCTCCAAATATAAAATCGAGGATTAAATATGAAATGTGTTAGTTGCAATAATTGGTATATGAAAAATACTGATAAATTCTGTACTGAGTGTGGAGCATCTCAGAATGTATCTCAGAATGCCGCTCAAAATTTTACACAAAATGCCGAACCGGTGAATTCAATTTTCAACAGCGAGAAGCCGAAATTTTCAATGGTTAAAATAATATTATACTTATTAACCATATATTTCGCTATTTACATATTTAGGGCAGTATTCCTCAGTATGTTCTGATTGACGCCATCGGCGACGAAAGGCATTTTCGCCATTGTCGTGCTATCACGCAAGACGATGCGCACAGTGGCAATATATGTATTGAGATTGGTGGTGAGCTCTGTGATTTTCATGCATGTATTTATCTACGCATGAAGTACGGAACCAGCAATAGCTGGCAGTTGTTCTCTCACAAGATAATTGAGCCTCCCTTTACTAGACGCTCGGCATTGTCAATCATTTGGCAAATCTAGCCTTCACCGAATCCGCGGCTTGCTCAATCTGCACATCAAGCGAGCCATCCAGAACAGCTTCCTGCAAGCGACTTAGAACCGCAAGCAGTTCATCGCCATTCGCGACTTCAACCGCATTCTTCCCTTTCGCCAAGTCAATCACCTTGTTGCCGTAGAAAATCTGTACAGCAAGCTTCTTAGTATCAACTTGAACAAACCACCATTGCTTGACGCGCTTGTTTATTTCTACCAGTGAAGTCATGCCAGTAACTTCATTGCGCACATTTCGCGTCCGTTTCACCGTGAACATTTCGTCTTTGCTCATCGCCTGAGCCATTGCAATCTGCACCTTCAATTTTTCATTCAATTTATTACGCCTGAAAACTACCGGATCAACTGTACTTTGGCGCTTCGCATTGACTAATTTCAGACTTGAAAGAATTGCACTCATTGAAATTTCCTTGTGTATTGATGTGTGTAATCATTTTCGTTCCGAATCTCCTTGATTCCTAGCCTGGATCATTTGGTTATTTCACGGTATTCATTGGTTTGGCATAAATAAACTAATGATGATCCCAATAGATAAATTTCAAGAAAAGCACTTCGAAATACTAGATAAATTTCGCTCAAAGAATGAGGAATGGATTTTGCAACATCAACATCTGATCACACATTCATTAACATTGACATTTGATTGCCGACATCTACTTCGTACTCTGAACAAATACCAAAGTTCGCAAACTCTTAATCATCCAGATGTAGTTGAATGGCTTCAAGCAAGCATGAGGTATTTTAAGAATAGGCTTAATAAATCACTGTATGGAAATCGACGCGGGAGAATTTTACTGATACCCGTTATTGAAGGACTTGGAATAGATCAAAAGCCACACTACCACTGCCATCTTGGCGTTAGTAAAGATCGATTCGATGCAGTTGAAGCAAAGGTAAAAAGTATTTGGAAGGAAGTTCCGTTTGGTGGAACTCAAGTCGTAGTCAAACCATATAGAGATCATGGATGGGTTGGCTATTCTACAAAGAACACTTTGTTCGCAAACAGGGAGAGCATCGATTGGATGAATATCCTCCTGCCCACATGTTCTTCATCTACTGCTGAGTAATTGCTCCTTTGGATGAGGCGAAAGGGATCAGTTGATTCTTTAATAGCGGAGCCATGTCAATTTTCTGAAAGATCGCAATCAATGCTGTAAGGCTAGCAACTAGGTCTTTACTGAAGGTGATGTACAAGGCATGGCAAGCAAGAACTCAACGACAATTAAATATGCGCAGAAACAGGATCAATAATTGGTTGGCTCGCGCAAAATCATCGGGATAGTAATCAAGTGTACAGATATCGATTAGATCCACGCATAAGCGATTTTCTTAAGTTAGTGACCTAGGCATTTGCAAACTGGCTTATCTTTTAAATTCAGTCAGCAGCGAAATCAAAGCAAATGTAAATTTCATTTGATTATTCGCTAACTCATTGAATTCATTAAACATCCAATATTTCACCTAAAGACTTGTCCGACCTAATCAATGGGTTCAGAATAAATACAGATCAATCATTTGATATGTAAGGGAAATCTAAAATGGCACAAGCAAAAGTACTGAATGAAAAAGAAGTCCGCAAAGTATTGCTCTATATCGCTGCACGCAAACATGCTGCCAGAAATCGGGCAATGTTCACGCTGTTGAATTTCACTGGTATGCGGGTCGGTGAGTTGGCAGCACTTCGTTTGTGCGATGTCTTGTCAAAGGACGGCGGCATTCGTGAAGAAATCTATTTGTCTGTAGATCAGACGAAGGGATCAAAGGGGCGCACAGTTGTTGTGTCGCAAAAAGCGCAGGAAGAAATCAGGAACTACCTGCAAGCCCGCTTTAAACTGAAAGACTTACTGGCGGTGACAATGACAGACACAGGTCGTGCTCTGTTCACGACACAGAAAGAGCCGAATCGCGGCTTCACTGCGTCAACATTAGCGCAGCACTTTCATTACATGTACAAAGGCGCAGGCATCACTGGCGCAAGCTCACACAGTGGTCGTCGTGGCTTCATCACGAACCTGGCGAACATGGGCGTATCAGTTCGCGTGTTGATGGAACTCGCTGGTCACAAGTCGCTGGCTGTGACGCAGAAATACATTGATGTAAATCCCAAGATGATGCGTTCAGCAGTGGAATTGCTCGGATAAAGAAAAAGCCAGCAGTAGCTGGCTTGTTCACAAGGAAAATATTCACTTAGATTTCAAACTGAGCGCGATCTTTACCTTCCATCCATTTCGGCGTTCTACCGCGCCCTGACCATGTCAAACCAGTTGCTGGATCACGATACTTGGGCATGACCTTGCTTTCAGTGCTGACCTTACGAGCGCGCTTAGCGCCGCCAAAAATGTCATCGGCAGTTAGATGATATTCAGCAATGATCGCTTTAATTTTACTGATGGCATCAGAAAGTTCATTCTGGCGCACTTGATCGATTTGTGCTTCGAGTGCTTCTTTTTGCTTGATGAGTTCTGCGAGCGTGGACATGTTTTGTTACTCCGTTAATAAATTTTTCTAGCCATTATATTACTCTGGAAAGCGTCCTTGGCGTACGGCGTCAATAATTTCGTTTGCTTTACGAAGATATCTACTTACAGCATTGATGGCAGTTGCGCTATCTAAAACATTTATCTTATCGAGATCGCTCCGATTTAAGTCCATCGCAAGTGGTGATGGTAGTTTATCGACTTTCCACAAATTATTTTTATATCGCTTCTCTCGTTCCAAATAGAACTTACGGACTGACTTTAACAACTCACGCGATGTTGGCTTTTGACCATTCGTGATTTCAAGGAGTTTTTTGTTCTGATCGAAAGTATGCAAGTAAGCACGATATGTTGACGGTCTAATTTCAGCGCCGAGACGAACGCGTAACTGACTCAATTCAATTGGTTGATGACCGATTTCCATCAGAAATTTTCGAACTTGTTCACCGATCTGTGTGCTTGTCTGTGATTTTGGCACGCGCAAAAGGTAAGTTACATCATCTGCCTTGCCTTCGTCAATTTGCTCAACCAAGGATGGAGTTAAGGAGATTACTTTTTTCCCGATTTCTTCCCACCATTTATCGAATTTATAAGTTTCGATATTACCCCACTCCCTATAAAGGTCGATTTTTACTTTCGACTTATCTTCTGCAATTGCTCTTCGTAAGAATTCGAACCAAAGTCTATAAGCTTCTTTGCTCTGAGCGCGTGGTGCGCGTTGTATTTTTTGGATTGTCATTTATAAATTAATTAAATGTGAAAAAGTTAATTATTGATCTTCTTAAATCAACGAGTCAATAACTCACTTATGAGATATTTGAGAATTACATTTTTCTATATTATGGGTCTATTGATTGATTAACTCTTGCTTAAAGATTTTAATTTGTTAGCGAGTCAATAACTGACTTTTCAAATATTTGAAAAATAGTGTTTTTTGCATAATAGAGTCTGAATCAATTAATTATAACTTTAAATACAACCACTTAAATAAGGCACTCATATGAACAACATCGCTCAAAGTAACATTATTACTCTTCAAGATAATGAAAAAACTCAACATGAATTTGTAACATTATGCTTAAACACTACAAATTTAAAAATGCAAAAAGATGACTACATATCTTCATTTAATTCGTTCGCAGCAAAAGCCGCTCAAACCACACTTGAAATGTGTCGTGTTGTCCAAGAAGCGAAAGTTGATTTAGACAAAAATAATTTTGAAAGCTTTTGTCAGGCAATCGGTCACAGAAGTAACGATAGCACAATTCGAAAATATCTCGCTATCGGCGCAAGGTATTCTGAACTTCATGCAGTTGCTGATCGCTTACCTAATTCATGGACTAGCATTTATTTAATTACAATGATTCCTCCTGAAAAATTATTGACTATGATAGACGATGTGAATTCATTTAAAAATATGACTGCACAAAAGATTAAGCAATTAATATCAACCGATAATGCGTCGTCAGAAAAGACCGTCAATAATTCATTGCTTGAAAATGCAGCAGTGTCAATTTATTTCGAAAAATCGCCGTCAATTATTGAATGGAATACTTTAAAGATGCAATTGAAGGCAATTTCAGGATTCGACTCGTTAAAAATACGCATCGAATTTTCAAATAAATTCGAAAAAATTCATGAGCATTCAAAAAATAATAATCGTGATGCTGCGAAGCGAACTCGTGAAATAAAAGCAGAGACGAAAAAAAATGTCGATGAAAAAAATTATGTCTACAATCCAGCCTTTGACTATGGTGGTGCATATGATTTTGATCTAGGTGAATTCATTTCTTAAAAAAGGCAGCTTCGGCTGCTTTTTTATGTCCATTTTCTGTTCCATTTAGAACTTCTCTTTCCCGACGAATTTAAATAAAAATTCATTCAAATTTTACTTCTCATCGGATAGATATTTTTGAACAAAGGCGCTATGCTTTGTTACAACTATTCATTATCAAATTTGGAATTATTCCGTGGTCAACACATTTCCCGTCAAGACTACCCTTCACATCTATACCCGCGTCTCCAGCGTGGCACAGGCTGAGCAAGGTACCTCACTTGAGTCTCAGCGCGACCTCGGAATCAAGAAGGCAAATGATCTTGGATTTGAATTCAAGGTCTGGAACGAAGGTGGTCATAGCTCGCATCATGAAGACATTGCCGACCGTCCAGAGCTGAATTCACTGTATGTGGCGATGCAGGCGGGTCAAGTAAAGCATGTGTGGGTCTATGACCCTTCTCGTATTTCACGAAATGACCAAGTTGCCTCTGCATTCAGGTATGCATGCAGCAAGCATGGTGTCACGCTCTATACAAAGGACGGAGTTTTTGACCTTTCCAATCCAAACGACAAGTTTTTGAAGCAATTGCTGGACGCTGTTGCTGAATTTGATAATGTCACACGAGCAGAGAGGACGCGCCTCGGAAAACTAAACCGTGTTCGTTCCGGTAGTTGGCATGGCGGACAGGCACCTTTTGGCTATAAGTTAGAAGACCGAAAGTTAGTTGTCGTTGAAGAAGAAGCAAAGTGGGTTAAACGCATCTTTCAAGAATTGGTCAAAGGCAGTGCGGCAACTCACATTAAACAAATCCTTGATTCCAATGGTGTCAGTCCGCGCCGGAAGAAAGGATTATGGACGCTCGGATCAATCAATGCGCTGCTGACGAATACGCACTACTCCGGACATTACCTCTATACCGACAAGAAGTCCGAGCAAACGATTGAAGTTCAATGTCCAAGCATCGTTGATCAGACGACATGGAATGCGGCTCAATACAAACGCTCACGCGAAGTGATCAGACAGTCACAGAAGAACGCCACGGAAAAGAATTTTTACCTTCTTCGGGACTTGATGTTTTGCGAACATTGCGGTCGCGCTATCAGTGGTCGGATGAACAAGTCTCGCGCAGAATCTAGTTACTACTGCCCGAACAAAGAGCGTGCATGGGCAAAGAATGGCGGATCAGAGACGCCGTGGAGGCGTGGCACAGGTTGCGGATTTGATCGCGCCATGAACATTCCGCAGACAGACAAGTTGGTCTGGGAATTGGTCACATCGCTTCATTCAAAGTCCAGCATCCTGAAAGAAGAAGTCAAACACCGATTGCTCAACCAGAATGGCGTGAAAATTCGTACTGATGCTGAAATCAGGACAATTCAAGCCAAGCTGCGAAAGTTGCAGAAGAATTACAAGCTCATCAGCGAAACACTCGGCAATCTTGAGGCAAACAAGTTGATCGGCAAGATCAATGATGTCAGTTACGAGACCACTGTGCAGCGAATTCGGGAAGAACTAGGCAGCATTGAAACCGAACTTGCCAACGCAAGGCTTGAATTGGCGGGAACGGCGGAATCACGGAAGTGGGTGAACTGGTTGAAGGCGTTTGGCGAAGAAGTAGAGATGCTGGACGCGTTGACCGATGGAGAGAAAAAGGAGTACATCGGTGGCTTGGTAAAGCGGATTGATGTGCGTTACAGCAACGACAACCGTGAACACATACTCACTCTGACGATGCAGTTACCCATCGTCAATGACGGTATCAAAAAGCTACGGTCTGGGCAAGAAGGTCGGGAATACGAAGTGACGCCCGGAACAGAAACCATTACCGTGGCATCCAAAAAAAAAGACCGGCGCGGCTAGACACTAACGCCCCAAAAAATTACTCACGAGCTGAACCAGTCCGTCACGGTGGAGTGATCCCGGAAGGACCTCTTCCCCAGAGGTCCGCTGAACCACCTCTCACATCTCTCATCATTAGCAGCGGACCAGTCACTCTCGACATTCGTCCGCTGAGTCCTTACCAGCAAGAGCTGATCGACACGATCCTGAAGCTAAGGGCTGCTCATTGGTCGGACCGTCAGATCGCAAACCACTTCAATCTTTTCGGCTGGATGACGCCGAGAGGACATCCCTTCATTCCCCAAAGTGTTTTCTCGATCCGGAAGAAGTATGCGAAGCGGTTAGAGAGACTTGGCGGGAAATGATGGGAGAGTCGAGTCTACTCCGGCGCCCCCCTGTCAGAACGAAGATAACTTAAGTGTTATTTGATGTTTTATATAAAAGATCGGGACGTTATCCCACGAGGTTCGGTACACCCTCGTCACCTACCGCCTTCAGTTTCTTCACCTTTGGACGAGGATCTTCAATGCGAAGTCCTGTCCGTTTGATCCGTGAAATCGATTTGATCACCTCACCCATCGGCATCTTGTGAATGGTCTGACCAAATTCAGATGAGAAAGGCGCTTGCTGCAATTCGGTAAGTTTCGTTTGGATTCATGTCTGATAGGGTATCAGTCGCTATGCTGCGCGGGGTGCATGCTGAAGTAAGTTTGGCGAACGATGCCAGCCGGCCAATCACCCGCTGGCATCCATTGCACGGTCCCTTACCAGGCATAGGCCGCCTTCAGGTAGTAGAAGCGGCCGTTAAAACCATTTGGTGCAAAGCCGCTGTATGGATTGATACCGCCGTTATTCAGATTGCCTGCGGACGTCACCTGGTCAGGATAGCGATTAGTCGCATTGTCTGCGCCAGCCGTTATGCGCACATTGCTGGCCAGGCGGTAAGTGGCCGACAGATCGAGCACCCATTGCGGCGAATAGACCTGATCCAAAGTCGCATTGTTTTGCGGAACCTTGAAACTGCCGTAGCGGGTGGCGACGGCGCGGGCATTCCAGCTGCCGATGCCGTAGTCGGAGGCCAGGCTGAACTTGTCGCGTGGCGAGCCGACGGTGGCCCGATTGATCGATTGACGATCAATCAGCAGCAGACCGTTTTTGGTCAGGACATCTGGATTGGTCGCGACATTTTCCACGGTGTTTTCATTGTGGTTATAAGCCAGCGTCAAGTCTAAACGACCGACGGCGTCCAGCTTGAGACGGTAAGTACTCACAATGTCGATACCTGTAGTGCTCGTATCGACCGCATTGGTGAAGTAGCGGGCGGCGCCCACCGGCGTGCCCTGAGCCGCCAGGGTGCCCTTCAGCGCATCAGGTAGGGTCATGTTCGCCGACAGGAAGACGCGGTCATTGAGATCGACGCGATACAGGTCGACCGTCGTGGTCCACGCAGCGTTCGGCTGCAGCTGCAGGCCGATACTGTAGTTATGCGCCTTCTCCGCTTTCAGTGGTTTGGCGCCAAGGGCCAGAGCGGCCGCGCTGTTGACCGCGAATGTGCCGGTTTCTATCGGCGTGTTGACACCATTGACCACGGAGAAGTTGGTCGTCGTGATGGTGTAGAACTGCTGCGCCAGCGACGGTGCACGGAAGCCCGACGAAATCGTCGCGCGCAGTGCGACCGCCTCGCTGAAGCTGTAGCGCGCCGCCGCCTTGGCCGAAGTGGTATTGCCGAAGTCACTATAACGTTCGTGACGCAATGCGCCCGATACGGAAAACTGCTCGTTGACATTGGTCTCCACGTTGGCATATATCGAGCTGTTATGCCGGCTGTTACTGCCGGCATTGACCGGTCGGAAGCCCGAAAAACCTTGCGCGCCGCTGCCAGAGTAAGAAGCGGCGTCACCGGCATCGATTTCATAGCGTTCGCGCCGCGCTTCAGCACCGACTGCAAGCGTAAGTGGAGAACTCAAGCCATCAACCGCGAACTCGCGCGCGAAATCTGCGTTGAGCACAGTCTGCACATTGTCCAGGTTACCGGCATGGAAATGGGTGGGACTGACCGCACCAAGGTCCTGGTTCACGGTATTGTCAAGATCAAGGCGGAAGTTATTGCTGCCCTGGTTCAGGCTGAGGTCCCAGCGCCAGGCGCCGAGCTCGCCGCGTAGGCCTATGACCAGCGATTCGTCACGTGTCGTGCTGTTCTCGAGCGGCAGGAAGCCCTGTGGGTAAATAGGCGTGCGTGGAGCGGTACCGTTGAGCGCGGTGCGCCAGGTCGCAGCAGCCGAGGTGTCGCGGGTGCTAAAGCCGGCGAAAGCGTAGGCGTCGACAGCCTCCGAGAGGCGATACTCGCTATTGACGAAGGCACTGCGTGGTGTCGAATCTGGGTCGCCGAAGCGCTGGTTGATCTGGCCATAGCGAGGTTCGGCCGGATTGCGCAGGTCGGGACCGGCACGATTGGTCGAATTGCGGTCGTCTGCTTCCAGCGACAGGCGAACCCAGCCTTGGCTGCCCAATCCAAAGCCGGTCGAGCCGAGCAGGGAAGTCTGGCGCCCGTCGTGCAACTGATACTGGCCAATCGAAGCGGAGACATCGCCACCGTCAGCGCCTTTTTTCAGGATGATGTTGATGACGCCGGCGATCGCGTCGGAACCATATTGTGCGGCAGCGCCGTCGCGCAATACTTCCACGTGGTCGATAGCCGACAGCGGGATCGCATTCAGATCCACCGGCGCGGAACCGCGTCCCTGGGTACCGTTCACGTTGACGACTGCGGAAGTATGACGACGCTTTCCATTGACCAGCACCAGTACCTGGTCAGGCGAGAGACCACGCAATTGCGCAGGGCGCACTGCATCGGACGCATCAGCCCCGGACGGGCGAGGAAAATTCAGCGAGGGCAGCAAACGACCCAGTACGGTGGCCAGCTCGGTAGAGCCGGTTGACTGCAGTTCGCGTGAGCTGAGGATATCGACCGGCGATTCGGAATCGACCGTGCGGCGATTCTTGATATAGGTACCGGTCACCAGGAGCGATGCAATATCGTCCGGTGCTGCCTGCTGAGCGAATGCCGGAACGCCGGCGGAAAAAATCAGGCTCAATGCCAGGGCAATACGTGATGGGCGGAACGGGTTATGGCGGGCTTGCATGGGTGGCCTTCTCTCTTTATCAACAAAATGTGAGGAGAGACTAGCAGCCCGGGCAACTATTGCCGACGAATCATTTCAAGCTAAGAAATTCGTAAATTGACTATTGATACTGGCGAACTCGTCTGCACAATTTGTTCGACAACATCGCCACATCAGGCGAACACGATCTGCATATTCAAATGCAAAATCATTCGTTTCCTTTGCCCGGCCCGAGCCGCAAACTGATTGCTCCAATCATCAATTTGAAGTTGGCAAAGGACCAAAATCATGACCGCCTCCGCTTTGATCGCCGACAAGTCGGCATCTTCCCTACGCAACAATTCTGCCCGGCTGGATCCGCTTTCCAGCAAGGCCACCGGGCACGATTCGCCGGTGCTGCAGCGCGCCGAGGAGAAAGCCAGGGCCGGCAATCTGCCATTCGCCGGCTCGCTCAATCCGCGCGACGCATGGGGACTGCATCTGGCTGGCGACGCACTGATCGTCGATGTTCGGACGGCGGAAGAACGCAAATTTGTCGGCTATATTCCCGGCACCGCGCATGTGGCCTGGATGACCGGCATCTCGCTCACGCGCAATCCGCGCTTTGTCAAGGAACTGGAGTCGCGTGTCGGCCGTGATGCCAATATCCTGCTGCTATGCCGCAGCGGAAAACGTTCTGCCTTGGCGGCCGAGGCTGCCGCCAAGGCTGGCTTCCAGCATGTATTCAATATCCTTGAAGGCTTCGAAGGCGATCTCGACAACCAGCAGCGCCGCGGCGAATTCAACGGCTGGCGTCATACCGGCCTGCCGTGGGTGCAAGACTGATGAGCAAGGCACTGCGCGACTCGACCGAAGCCTATCAGAAAGTCGGCGGCTGGGGCGTCGGCGATATCGTCGCCGGCTTGCGCGCCGAGCGTGAACGCTGGCGCAATTCGCATCAACGCTCGCGCGAATTCGCCGTGCGGGAATTCCCGGCCCGCACAGCCCTACGTGAAATTGTCGAGTCGCTGTGCGGCGTGTTGTTCCCGATGCGGTTGGGGCCGACCGACCTGCATCAGGAAGGGGAGGATCACTTTGTCGGCTATACGCTCGACACCGCCCTTAATGCTCTGTATGAGCAGGTCCTGCTCGAACTGACCTATCAGCGTCGCCTGCTGGGAGTGCGGGCCGATACTGTTGCGGTCGACGCAGCCGTGATCGTGCGCGCGTTTGGCGGCGCATTGCCCGGCCTGCGGCGCCTCCTGGATTCGGACATTGAGGCCGCCTTCCAGGGCGACCCGGCGGCGCGCAGCGTGGATGAAGTGCTGCTCTGCTATCCCGGCGTGCTGGCAATTATTCACTATCGCCTGGCACATACGCTGTTTGGCCTGGGCGTGCAGCTGATCGCCCGCATCCTTGCTGAAATTGCCCATTCCATTACCGGCATCGACATCCATCCGGGCGCCCGCATCGGCGCCAGCTTCTTTATCGACCACGGTACCGGTGTGGTAATCGGCGAGACCACGGTCATCGGTAGCAGGGTGCGGCTCTATCAGGCGGTGACGCTGGGTGCCAAACGCTTTGCCATGGCGCAGTCCGGCAAACTCGAAAAAGGCGGTGCCCACCATCCCATCCTCGAAGACGATGTCGTGGTCTATGCGGGCGCTACCATCCTCGGTCGCATCACTATCGGACGTGGTTCCAGCATTGGCGGCAATGTCTGGCTAACGCGCAGCGTGCCGCCCGAGAGTCAGGTGACCCAGGCCAGCCTGCTGCAGGCGCCGGTCGACGCAGTTGTGAGCCTTTCATGAACGCCGGAATTGCCATCGTTGCCAGTTTCGGGCAGGCAGTGCGCCATTTTCGTGAACAGAAACTTGGTCGCAGGAACGATTGGCCGCAACCGCAGACCTGAACCGTTCGTATCTCGGTCAGGTGGAACGCGGACAGGCCCTGCCATCGCTGGCGACTGCCAAAAAACTGGCGGCAGCGCTAGATGTCTCGCTCGCCGAGCTGGTCGACTTATGGGAATGCAGCCAACCCTAGCGCAATCATACCGGATTGTTTTACGCATTTTCGTCATTCACTTTCACCCACCCAAAAACAAGGAGCCTTTCCATGACACAAACCAGAGAGCCGACCGCACTGGGCGACATCGCCGCCCGGCAGTTAGCCAATGCGACCAAGAGTACTGCACAACTTTCCACCATCTCGCCGCGCTGGCTGGTGCATTTCCTGCAATGGCTGCCGGTTGAAGCCGGTATCTATCGGCTCAACCAGGTAAAAAATCCGCGCGACGTGCTGGTGGCCTGCACCGGGCGCGACGAGTCGGAGCTGCCGCAAACCTTTGTTGACTACGAGGAGCAGCCGCGCGAATATTTCCTCAATTCTGTTGCGACGGTCCTGGATGTGCATACCCGTGTCTCCGACCTGTACAGCAGCCCGCATGACCAGATCAAGGAACAGCTGCGCCTGACAATTGAAACCATCAAGGAACGCCAGGAAGCCGAACTGATCAACAATCCCGACTATGGCCTGCTGGCCAATGTTGATGACGAACAGCGCATTTCCACTCTGACCGGAGCGCCGACTCCTGATGATCTCGATGACCTCTTGACCAAAGTCTGGAAAGAGCCGGCCTTCTTCCTCGCCCATCCGCTGGCGATCGCCGCCTTCGGTCGCGAGTGCACGCGTCGTGGCGTACCGCCACCAACGGTTTCGCTGTTCGGTGCACAGTTCCTGACCTGGCGCGGCGTGCCACTGATCCCATCGGACAAAATTTCGGTCGATGGCGGCAAGGCCAAGATCCTCCTGCTGCGCGTAGGTGAAAAACGCCAGGGCGTGATCGGCCTGTTCCAGCCTGGCCTGCCGGGCGAGCAAAGTCCGGGTCTGTCGGTGCGCTTCATGGGCATCAATCGTAATGCCATCGCGTCTTACCTGATCTCGCTGTATTGCTCGATCGCGGTACTGGTGCCGGATGCATTGGCAGTTCTTGAAGATGTTGAAATTGGCAAATACCATGACTACCCTGACACCTACAAGTAATCACCCGGGCCTCGGCGGCAGTCCACTGCCGGTTCTGCCGGATGAGGCGATCCTGGGACGTTTGGCTTCAGCATTCTTCCGGGCCCTGCCCAATGAAGACGCCGGCCAGTCTGGCGTCAGTGGGCTCAGTCATAGAGTGAACCAGCCGGACACCGGTGCGCCTGTACTGCTATCTTCGGCTGAGACGCAGCCGGCCTCAGCGGCCACGGTCGCACCGCCAGGTCGTGCTGCCGGCCTCGGCCTGCCGTTGCACTTTGCTCCTGCCTTGCCACAGGTCGGCCAGCCTGAGGTCGTGTCGGCCCAGGGCCAGGCTGCCTACTACTTTATCGAGCATGCGCTGGCACCCCAGGCACAAGCTGTAGGCGGGGAAAATCGCATTGGCGCGCGTAGTTTCGGTCTGCCTGGTGAAGGCGCGCTGCATGGCGCACTCGATGCGCTTGCCGCGAGCCGTACGCCACTGCCGCAACGCGATACGCCGGCGCAAGGCGGGCAGTTCTACTTTCTTGACACGGCGCTCGCGCCGGCCCTGGCCCCGGCGGCCCATCCAGCTTTCGATGTGCATGCTGTCCGGCGAGACTTTCCCATCTTGCAAGAGAAGATCAAAGGAAAAAACCTAATCTGGTTCGACAATGCGGCGACGACCCAGAAGCCGCAGTCGGTGATCGACAGGCTGGCCTATTTCTACGCGCATGAAAACTCCAACATCCATCGTGCCGCGCATGAACTGGCAGCGCGCGCCACCGACGCCTATGAAGGGGCACGCAACAAGGTTCAGCGCTTTCTTGGCGCTGGCTCGAGTAGTGAGATTGTCTTCGTGCGCGGTGCGACCGAGGCGATCAATCTGGTGGCGGCCAGCTGGGGCGAACAAAATATTGGCGAAGGCGACGAGATTATCGTCTCTCATCTCGAGCATCACGCCAATATCGTGCCGTGGCAGCAGCTCGCTACACGTCGCGGTGCGCGCCTGCGTGTGATTCCAGTGGACGACAGCGGTCAAATCCGGCTGGATGAATTCCAGCGCCTGCTCAATCCGCGCACCCGTTTGGTCGCCATAACGCATGTCTCGAATGCGCTTGGCACCATCACACCGGTCAAGCAAGTGATTGATGCGGCTCATGCGGCGGGCGCGCTGGTGTTAGTCGACGGCGCTCAGTCGGCCTCGCATTTGCGCGTCAATGTGCAGGAACTGGACGCCGACTTCTTTGTATTTTCCGGGCACAAGATATTTGGCCCGACCGGTATCGGCGTTTTGTATGGCAAAAAGGCCTTGCTCGACCAGATGCCACCCTGGCAGGGTGGGGGTAACATGATCGCCGATGTCACCTTCGAACGCACGGTCTACCAGCCGGCGCCGAATCGCTTTGAAGCAGGCACCGGCAATATCGCCGATGCGGTCGGCCTGGGGGCAGCTCTCGATTATGTCGAACGCATTGGCCTGGAAAATATCGCAGGCTACGAGCATGCCCTTTTGGCCTATGCGACGCGCGGACTGGCGTCGATTCCGGGCGTGCGACTGGTCGGTACGGCGGCGGAGAAGACCAGTGTTGCGTCCTTCGTACTCGACGGTTATACGACCGAGCAGGTGGGACAGGCGCTCAACGACGAGGGCATCGCCGTGCGCTCAGGCCATCACTGCGCCCAGCCTATCCTGCGGCGCTTTGGTCTGGAGGCGACGGTGCGGCCCTCATTTGCTTTCTATAACACCTGTGAAGAGATCGACCAGCTGCTCAATGTGGTCAGGCGCCTGGCACGCGGAAAGGGTAAATTGGTGCTCTGAAAAGGGCGCAGACAGACAGAGAAAAGGGCTCGTGCGGGCCCTTTTTTTTTCTACTTACGCCACATGCAGCAGCGAAGGCTGTGGTGGTCAACTAATTTCGGACACAGCGATAGGTCTTTTTTCTGCCATGTTCCGTTCAAAGACGGCAGGCGGCAGATTGCCCAATACTGAATTGAGCCGTTCACTGTTGTAGAAGCCAACGATGTACGACACGATGTCGGCCTTGGCTTCGGCTTGATTGGCATAGGTGCGCTGCCATACGCGCTCCATCTTGAGGTTAAGGAAGAAACGTTCAGCCACCGCGTTGACGCTCCTATGTCAAGAAGCAGCTGCGTTTGCCGCCAAATCAGCCAGGATTAACGGATATAGTTCCCTGACGATGTATCGTTTCAAGCACCGATGAATTTCCTTATTGGACATCCCTTCCGCCGTTCGACGTTCAACGTATGCACG
>CANFLV010000010.1 GCA_947448025.1 Oxalobacteraceae bacterium
GCTGGTCGAAATGGAAGTGCGCGAGTTGTTGTCGAAATATGATTTCCCAGGCGACGACGTGCCTATCATCCGCGGTTCAGCCAAGCTGGCCCTGGAAGGCGACACAGGCGATCTGGGCGAGCAAGCCATCATGCGTCTGGCCGAAGCACTTGATACCTACATCCCGACACCAGAGCGCGCCATTGACGGTGCCTTCCTGATGCCAGTGGAAGACGTATTCTCGATTTCGGGTCGCGGTACAGTGGTTACTGGCCGTATCGAGCGCGGTATTGTCAAAGTCGGCGAAGAAATCGAAATCGTCGGTATCCGTGACACAGTCAAGACAACTTGCACTGGCGTGGAAATGTTCCGCAAATTGCTGGACCAGGGTCAAGCTGGCGACAACGTCGGCGTGCTGCTGCGCGGCACCAAGCGTGAAGATGTCGAGCGGGGCCAAGTTCTGTCGAAGCCAAACTCGATCAAGCCACATAAGCATTTCACAGGCGAGATCTATGTCCTGTCGAAAGATGAAGGCGGCCGTCACACACCATTCTTCAACAACTATCGCCCACAGTTCTACTTCCGTACTACGGACGTGACTGGTTCGATCGAGTTGCCGAAAGATAAAGAAATGGTGATGCCAGGCGATAACGTGTCGATCACAGTCATGCTGATCAACCCGATCGCGATGGAAGAAGGTTTGCGCTTCGCGATCCGCGAAGGTGGCCGTACTGTTGGTGCTGGTGTTGTTGCCAAGATAATCGAGTAATTTGTCGGGACAGAGTTTGTGAGCCGCCGCAGCGCGGCAAGCTACTCTGTCCCCAACTGATTAAATATTGCTGAGGTAGCAAGACCTACCTCAGTTCGCTCTTTAAGGAAATCGTCGTGTCAAACCAAAAAATTCGTATCCGCCTGAAAGCATTCGACTATCGCCTGATCGACCAGTCTGCTCTGGAAATCGTCGAAACAGCAAAGCGCACTGGTGCCGTAGTCAAGGGCCCAGTTCCATTGCCAACTCGCATTCAGCGTTTTGACGTACTGCGTTCGCCGCACGTCAACAAGACATCACGTGACCAGTTTGAAATTCGTACCCATCAGCGCCTGATGGACATCGTTGACCCAACCGACAAAACTGTCGATGCGTTGATGAAGCTGGACCTGCCAGCTGGCGTTGACGTAGAAATCAAGCTGCAATAAGAAATACGCAGACTTTCATCTTTTCGATATTTAGGTATTGTGGTATGGAAGTCTGCAAGCTATAATGTCCGGCTTCGGTAGAGGTTCGCTTAAGCGAACCCTACTTTATTTAGTAGTACAAACATCAGCCCTGCCCAATCGTAGGCGGGAATGGAGTAAAAAATGAGCCTAGGCCTAGTTGGTCGCAAGGTTGGAATGATGCGCATCTTTACGGATGATGGGGATTCGATTCCTGTTACTGTGGTAGACGTGTCGAACAACCGCGTGACACAAATCAAATCGACAGAAACAGATGGCTACACTGCTGTTCAGGTCGCATACGGTCAGCGTCGCGCATCACGCGTGAACAGCGCATCTGCCGGTCACCACGCTAAAGCGGGTGTCGAAGCAGGAACCGTTCTTAAAGAATTCCGTATCGATGCTGCAAAAGCATCCGAAATGAAAGCCGGCGACATCGTCGCTGCTAGTCTTTTCGAAGCGGGCCAGAAAGTGGACGTGCAAGGCGTGTCCATCGGTAAAGGTTACGCAGGTACGATCAAACGTCACCACTTTGCATCCGGTCGTGCATCCCATGGTAACTCCCGTTCGCACAATGTGCCGGGTTCCATTGGTATGGCGCAGGATCCAGGTCGCGTTTTCCCAGGTAAGCGTATGACGGGTCACCTCGGTGATGTTACACGTACCGTACAAAATCTTGAAATCGCACGTGTTGATACAGAACGTCAACTGCTGCTGGTCAAGGGTGCGGTTCCGGGCGCGAAAAACGGTCAAGTGATCGTTTCTCCTGCGATCAAAGTCAAAGCTAAGAAGGGAGCCTAATCGATGGAACTCAAGCTCCTGAATGACCAAGGTCAAGCTGCTTCCAACGTTGCTGCACCGGATACTATTTTCGGTCGCGATTACAATGAAGCCCTGATTCATCAGATCGTAGTTGCTTACCAAGCTAACGCTCGTAGCGGTAACCGTAAGCAAAAAGATCGTGAAGAAGTTCACCACACGACTAAAAAGCCATGGCGCCAAAAAGGTACCGGCCGCGCTCGTGCTGGTATGTCGTCATCGCCTTTGTGGCGCGGCGGCGGACGAATTTTCCCGAACTCGCCTGATGAGAATTTCACGCACAAAGTTAACAAAAAGATGTATCGCGCAGGTCTCTGCTCGATCCTCTCGCAGTTGGCTCGTGAAGGCCGTTTGTCCGTTATCGAAAACCTGACTGTTGATGCGCCTAAGACTAAGCTCTTGTCGCAAAAATTGAAGGATATGGGTCTGGATTCGGTTCTGGTGATCACTGATAACCTGGATGAGAATCTGTTGCTGGCTTCACGCAATCTGCCGCACGTGCTGATTTGCGAGCCACGTCATGCTGATCCAGTTTCGCTGGTGTTCTTCAAGAAGATCCTGATCACTAAGCTGGCACTGGCTAAGATTGAGGAGATGCTCGCATGAATACGAACGTAAAACATAGCGAAGAGCGCTTGATGAAAGTCTTGCTCGCTCCAGTAATCTCCGAGAAGGCAACTATGGTTGCCGAGAAAAACGAGCAAGTCGTTTTTCTGGTGATGCCGGATGCGACCAAGCCTGAAATCAAGGCAGCAGTTGAACTGCTGTTCAAAGTTCAAGTGGAATCGGTGCAAGTTGCAAACCGTCAAGGTAAGCAAAAGCGCACAGGTCGTTTCAATGGTCGTCGCAATCATACCAAGCGTGCATTTGTATGCTTGAAGCCAGGCCAAGAAATCAACTTCACCGAGGAGGCTAAATAATGGCACTCGTTAAAGTCAAACCAACCTCACCAGGCCGTCGTGGCATGGTTAAGGTTGTCAATCCCGACCTGTACAAGGGTCGTCCGTTGGCAAGCCTTATCGAGAAGAAATCGAAAACTGCCGGCCGTAACAACAACGGTCACATCACTACCCGTCATATCGGTGGTGGTCATAAGCAGCACTATCGCGTCATTGATTTCCGTCGCAACAAGGACGGTATTCCTGCGAAAGTGGAACGTATCGAATACGATCCAAACCGTACTGCCAACATCGCGTTGCTTTGCTACGCAGATGGCGAGCGTCACTACATCATCGCAACCAAAGGTATGGCTGTCGGTGATCAGTTGATGAACGGTTCGGAAGCGCCGATCAAATCGGGTAACTGCCTGCCTATCCGTAATATCCCAGTCGGTACAACGATGCATTGCGTCGAAATGTTGCCAGGCAAGGGTGCTCAGATGGCACGTACTGCTGGTGCTGGCGTCGTTCTGATGGCACGTGAAGGTACTTATGCTCAGGTGCGCTTGCGCTCTGGCGAAGTTCGTCGCGTACACGTCGAATGCCGTGCAACGGTTGGTGAAGTCGGTAACGGCGAGCACAACCTGCGCAAAATCGGTAAAGCTGGTGCGATGCGCTGGCGCGGTGTTCGTCCTACAGTTCGTGGCGTTGTCATGAACCCGGTCGATCACCCACACGGTGGTGGTGAAGGTAAGACTGCAGCTGGTCGTCATCCGGTATCGCCATGGGGCCAACAGACTAAGGGTAAGAAGACACGCCGTAACAAGCGTACTACTTCCATGATCGTCTCACGCCGCGGCAAGAAATAAGGGATAAGACATGACACGTTCATTGAAAAAAGGGCCGTTTTGTGACGCCCACCTGGTGAAAAAGGTCGAGACTGCGCAAGCGATCAAAGACAAAAAGCCAATTAAAACTTGGTCCCGTCGTTCAACCATCATGCCTGACTTTATCGGTTTGACGATTGCTGTGCATAACGGCAAGCAACACGTCCCGGTCTATGTTTCGGAAAACATGGTTGGTCACAAGCTCGGCGAATTCGCGTTGACCCGTACGTTCAAAGGTCACGCCGCTGATAAGAAGGCGAAGAAATAATGGAAACTAAAGCTATCCTCCGCGGCGTACGCCTGTCGGATCAAAAAGGTCGCCTTGTCGCCGATTTGATCCGTGGAAAAAAAGTTGACCAAGCCCTCAATATCTTGCAATTCAGCCCTAAAAAAGGTGCTGCGATCATCAAGAAGGTTCTGGAGTCCGCGATTGCGAACGCCGAACACAATGATGGTGCTGATATCGACGAGCTGAAGGTTAAGACCATCTACGTCGAAAAAGGTACGGTCCTGAAGCGCTTCACAGCGCGTGCAAAAGGCCGTGGTGATCGTATCTCGAAGCAATCCTGTCACATATACGTGACTGTCGGAAACTAAGGAGTCACGATGGGACAGAAGATTCATCCAACCGGTTTCCGTCTTTCGGTTACACGTAACTGGGCTTCACGCTGGTATGCAGGCAATAGCAATTTTGCCACCATGCTCAATGAAGACTTGAAGGTACGTGCTTACCTGAAGACCAAGCTGAAGAACGCTTCGGTCGGTCGCGTCGTTATCGAGCGTCCAGCCAAGAATGCGCGCATTACGATTTACAGCTCGCGTCCAGGTGTTGTTATCGGTAAAAAAGGCGAGGATATCGAGATTCTGAAAGCTGCCCTGGGCAAGCTGATGAATGTACCGGTCCACGTCAATATCGAAGAGATTCGCAAGCCAGAGACTGATGCGCAACTGATCGCTGATTCGATTGCACAGCAACTCGAAAAGCGCATCATGTTCCGCCGCGCGATGAAGCGTGCGATGCAAAACGCCATGCGTCTGGGTGCCCTCGGCATCAAGATCATGTCGTCGGGTCGTTTGAACGGCATCGAAATTGCTCGTAAAGAATGGTATCGCGAAGGCCGTGTGCCACTGCACACACTGCGCGCTGACATCGATTACGGTTTTGGCGAAGCTGAAACAACCTACGGCATCATCGGTATCAAGGTTTGGGTCTACAAAGGCGATCGTCTTGCCAATGGTGACGCACCAGTCCTCGAATCGACAGCGGATGACGACAAGAAGCGTCGCGGTCCACGTCGTGATGATGGCAAGCCAAGCAGCCGTCCACGTCCACGTACAGATGCGCCAGCTGGTGCGCCTGGTGCGGGAGCCCCTGGAGCAAAACGCGTTCGCGCGAAGCCGCTGGCTGGCGTAGTTGCTGCCCCGGCTGAGAAAGCAGGAGAATAATTATGCTGCAACCAGCACGCAGAAAATATCGTAAAGAGCAAAAAGGCCGTAACAAGGGCATTTCCCACTCGCGTGGTACTGCTGTTTCGTTTGGTCAATTTGGTCTGAAAGCAATTGGTCGTGGTCGTATCACAGCCCGTCAAATTGAAGCTGCCCGTCGCGCCATGACTCGTCATATCAAGCGCGGTGGTCGTATCTGGATCCGTATCTTCCCGGACAAGCCGATTTCGCAGAAGCCTGCTGAAGTCCGTATGGGTAACGGTAAGGGTAATCCTGAGTATTACGTGGCTGAAATTCAGCCAGGTAAAATGCTGTATGAGATGGATGGCGTTGATGAGGCTTTGGCCCGCGAAGCATTCCGTCTGGCCGCAGCTAAACTGCCGCTGTTGACTACGTTTGTCGTGCGTCAAGTCGGCCAATAATCGGAGTGAAATATGAAATCATCTGAACTCCTTGGTAAAGATCATGCAGCGCTGTCAAAAGAGCTGAATGATTTGCTGAAAGCACAGTTCGGCTTGCGCATGCAAATTGCAACGCAACAGTTGAATAACACCTCGCAGCTCAAGAAAGTACGGCGCGATATCGCACGCGTTAAAACGGTCATGAATCAGAAGGACGCCAAATAATGAACGATCCAGTGAAAAAAGCGCTCAAGCGCACGCTGATTGGCAAAGTGGTCTCCGACAAAATGGACAAGACCGTGACCGTGCTGATCGAGCGCCATGTCAAGCATCCGCTGTACGGTAAGATCATCATGCGTTCGAGCAAGTATCATGCGCATGACGAAGCTAACCAAGCGAAGGCTGGCGACACAGTAGAAATCCAGGAAGGCCGTCCGATCTCGAAGACGAAAGCTTGGACCGTGACTCGTGTTGTTCAGGCTGCGCAAATAGTTTAATTAGTTGTTGCAGGTTCGGGAATACAGTGTAATAATTCTGGGCTTCGCTTCAGTAAAGTCTTCTGAAGCGAAGTAAGAGAATATGTAGTTTCCGAATTCGTACAAGTAAGAAGTTTTGGCAGTTGTCCACCCAAACAGTCGCACTGAAGTTCGGTGCGCCTGGCGGGACCAAGACTAACCGCAGCACTGCATTGTGCAGTTGAGCGGGTAAAGTTGGGAAAGAAAATATTATGATTCAAACTGAAAGCCGGCTCGAAGTAGCCGATAACACCGGTGCGCGCGAAGTTATGTGCATCAAGGTGCTGGGTGGCTCAAAGCGCCGCTATGCGAGTATTGGCGACGTTATCAAAGTAACCGTCAAATCCGCAGCGCCGCGTGGCCGCGTTAAAAAGGGCGAGATTTACAATGCTGTCGTGGTGCGTACTGCCAAAGGCGTACGTCGTCAAGATGGTTCATTGGTAAAGTTCGATGGCAATGCTGCGGTTCTATTGAACGCAAAGCTCGAGCCAATTGGCACGCGTATTTTTGGACCAGTAACGCGCGAGCTGCGTACTGAGAAGTTCATGAAAATCGTGTCACTTGCGCCTGAAGTTCTGTAAGGGGTTGTCATGGATAAGATTCGTAAAAACGACGAAGTCATCGTAGTGACTGGCAAAGACAAGGGCAAGCGCGGAGTAGTAGCGTTGCGTGTCGATGCGAACCACGTCGTTGTTGAGGGTGTCAACGTTGCTAAAAAAGCGACCAAGCCAAACCCGATGACAGGCGTTACCGGTGGCATCGTCGATAAGTTGATGCCAATTCACGTGTCAAATGTTGCGTTGTTTAACGCAGCAACTGGCAAGGCAGATCGCGCAGGATTTAAAGATGTGGACGGCAAGAAGGTTCGCGTTTATAAGTCCAGTGGCGAAGTTGTTAAGGTTTAATAGATCATGGTCCGTCTCCAAGAGTTCTATAAACAAAAAGTCGTCGCTGACCTGACTACCAAGTTCGGTTACAAGTCGTCGATGGAAGTTCCGCGCATCCTGAAGATCACCCTGAACATGGGTTTGTCGGAAGCGATTGCGGACAAGAAGATCATTGAGCATGCTGTCGGCGATTTGACTAAAATTGCAGGCCAGAAGCCAGTTGTGACCAAGGCGCGTAAAGCGATTGCGGGTTTTAAAATCCGTGAAGGTTATCCAATCGGTTGTATGGTGACATTGCGCGGCGCGCACATGTACGAATTCCTCGATCGTTTCATCACTGTTGCGCTCCCACGTGTGCGTGACTTCCGTGGTGTTTCGGGCCGGGCATTCGACGGTCGTGGTAACTACAATATCGGTGTGAAAGAGCAGATCATTTTCCCCGAAATTGAATACGACAAGATCGATGCGTTGCGTGGTATGAATATCAGTATCACGACGACCGCCAAGACCGACGACGAAGCAAAAGCGCTTCTCGCCGCATTTAAATTCCCGTTCAGAAACTGAGGTTGCCATGGCAAAACTGGCACTGATTAACCGTGAAATTAAGCGTGCAAACCTGGTAAAGAAGTATGCCGGTAAGCGTGCCGAATTGAAGGCAATCATTGATGACCAATCGAAGTCGGAAGAAGAGCGTTACGAAGCTCGCTTGAAATTACAAGCGTTGCCGCGTAACTCTGCACCGACCCGCCAACGTAATCGTTGTGCAATCACTGGTCGCCCGCGTGGCACTTTCCGTAAGTTCGGTTTGGGCCGTATCAAACTCCGTGAAGTCGCCATGCGTGGCGAGATTCCCGGTATGACAAAAGCTAGCTGGTAATAGGAGAATATGCAATGAGTATGAGCGATCCTATCGCCGATATGCTGACCCGTATCCGCAATGCACAAGTTGTGCAGAAGACTTTGGTAGTAATGCCATCGTCCAAGGTCAAAGTAGCGATTGCCAAAGTCCTCAAGGACGAAGGTTATATCGAGAATTTCGCTGTTACCGAAGATGGTGGTAAAGCGGAATTGAAAATCGGCTTGAAATATTACGCCGGTCGTCCTGTTATCGAGCGTTTAGAGCGTGTGTCCCGTCCAGGACTGCGTATCTACAAAGGCAAGGACGAGATCCCAACTGTAATGAATGGCCTTGGTGTAGCGATTGTATCGACACCACAAGGTGTCATGACAGACCGCAAAGCACGCGCAACCGGTGTCGGTGGCGAAGTTATTTGCTACGTCGCCTAAGGAGTGCAAGATGTCACGAGTAGGTAAAATGCCGGTTGCACTCACTAGTGGCGCGGAAGCGACCATTACTGCAGAGCAGATCGTAGTTAAAGGCCCATTGGGCTCACTGACACAGTCGTTGAATGGCTTGGTCAAGATTGAGAACAATAGCGGCGTATTGAGTTTTGAAGCAGCTAACGATAGTCGTGAAGCAAATGCGATGTCGGGTACGTTGCGCGCATTGGTCAATAACATGGTCAATGGCGTCACCAAGGGTTTCGAAAAGAAGCTGAATTTGGTAGGCGTGGGTTATAAAGCCCAAGCGCAAGGCGACAAGTTGAACCTGTCGCTTGGTTTCTCGCATCCAGTTGTACATCAAATGCCAGCTGGCGTTACATGTGCGACACCAACGCCGACTGAGATCCTGATCAAGGGTATCAATCGTCAGCAAGTTGGGCAAGTTGCTGCTGAAGTTCGTGCTTACCGCCAGCCAGAGCCTTACAAGGGCAAGGGCGTCCGTTATTCGGATGAAGTGGTAACGCTTAAAGAAACCAAGAAGAAGTAATAGGGGTTGACGATGGACAAGAAACAATCACGTCTGCGCCGCGGACGTCAGACTCGCGCGAAAATCGCCGAGTTGAAGGTGAACCGCCTGGCCGTGCATCGTACGAACTTGCACATCTACGCGGCGATCATAAGCCCGGATGCAAAAGTGTTGGCTTCGGCTTCAACAGCAGAAGCAGAAGTTCGCGCTGCGTTGGCCGGTCAATCTGGCAAAGGCGGTAACGTTGCTGCAGCCACCCTGATTGGTAAGCGCGTAGCAGAGATGGCCTTAAAAGCCGGTATCGCTGAAGTCGCTTTCGATCGTTCTGGTTTCCGTTATCACGGTCGGGTCAAAGCGGTAGCTGAGGCTGCTCGTGAAGCCGGTCTGAAGTTCTAAGGAAAAATTGCCATGGCAAAGATGCAATCTAAGATGCAAAGCGACAAGCCGGATGACGGCATGCGCGAGAAAATGATCGCTGTTAATCGCGTGACCAAAGTGGTCAAGGGTGGACGGATCATGGGTTTCGCTGCGTTAGCTGTTGTTGGTGATGGCGATGGCCGCATCGGCATGGGTAAAGGCAAGTCGAAAGAAGTGCCAGTCGCCGTTCAAAAGGCGATGGAAGAAGCCCGTCGCAAGATGATCAAAGTAACGTTGAAAAATGGTACTTTGCAACACACAGTGACGGGTAAGCACGGTGCTTCGTCAGTCATGATGTCGCCTGCAAAAGACGGCGCTGGCGTAATTGCTGGTGGTCCAATGCGCGCGATTTTCGAAGTGATGGGCGTGACCAACGTTGTTGCTAAATCAAATGGCTCTACTAATCCTTACAACATGGTTCGCGCCACGTTGGATGGTTTGGCCAAGATGAACACAGCGTCGGAAATTGCTGCCAAGCGCGGCAAGTCCGTCGAAGATATCCTCGGCTAAGGTGATCCAAATGACAAAGACAGTAAAAGTGACCTTGTTTAAAGGTCTGATCGGCACGCGGGAATCCCATCGTGCAACGGTTCGTGGTCTCGGTTTGCGTGGCATCAATTCGGTTTCCGAATTGGAAGACACACCGTCGGTTCGCGGCATGATCAACAAAGTATCGTATCTCGTGAAAGTGGTGTCGTAAGCGTCAAGCTTACGAACGGAGCAAATCATGGAATTAAATAGCATTCAACCAGCTGACGGCGCCAAGCACTACAAGCGTCGTGTCGGCCGCGGTATCGGTTCAGGCCTGGGTAAAACCTCGGGTCGTGGACACAAGGGTCAGAAGTCCCGTTCAGGTGGTTTCCATAAAGTCGGCTTCGAGGGCGGTCAAATGCCTTTGCAACGTCGTCTGCCTAAGCGTGGTTTCAAGTCGCTTGCTACACCATACAAAGCAGAAGTTCGCTTGTCTGATCTGGAAAAACTGCCAGTAGCTGAAATCGACGTCTTGGCGTTGAAACAAGCTGGTCTGGTTGGCGAGTTGGCGCGTGTTGTTCGCGTCATCCTGTCCGGGACTATCAGCAAGAAAGTGACATTGACTGGCTTGATCGCGACTGCGGGCGCGAAGGCAGCAATTGAAGCTGCCGGTGGTTCGGTTGCTTAAGTTAGTCGTTCATCTGGAGTATTAATTGGCAACGACTCCTTCGCTGGCAAAAGGCGCGGCAAGCGGTTTCCCTTGGGGACGACTGTGGTTTTTGCTGTCAGCTTTGATTGTTTATCGCGTTGGCGCTCACATTCCTGTTCCGGGAATTGATCCAACGCAGTTGTCTCAGTTATTCAAGCAAAACCAGGGCGGCATTCTGGGAATGTTCAACATGTTTTCTGGTGGTGCGTTATCGCGTTTCACGATATTCGCCCTTGGAATCATGCCTTACATTTCTGCTTCGATCATCATGCAATTGATGTCGATTGTGTCGCCCCAGCTCGAAGCCTTGAAAAAAGAGGGCGAATCGGGTCGGCGCAAGATTACGCAATACACTCGGTACGGTACTCTTGTTCTGGCAACGTTTCAGGCACTTGGTATTGCTGTAGCTCTTGAATCGCAGGCTGGACTGGTGATTGATCCAGGTATGGCGTTCCGGTTCACGACAGTGGTGACACTAGTTACTGGCACGATGTTCCTGATGTGGCTTGGTGAACAGATTACCGAGCGTGGCTTAGGTAACGGCATTTCGATCATTATTTTCGCGGGCATTGCGGCTGGTTTGCCGAATGCCTTGGGTGGTTTGTTTGAGTTGGTTTCTACCGGTTCAATGAATGCACTTTCAGCGATTTTCATTTGTTTGATCGTTGCTGCAGTTACATTCCTCGTGGTGTTTATTGAGCGCGGTCAGAGAAAAATTCTGGTTAATTACGCAAAGCGTCAGGTTGGTAACAAGATTTACGGTGGTCAAAGCAGTCATTTGCCACTGAAGCTGAATATGGCAGGTGTGATTCCGCCGATTTTTGCTTCTTCGATTATCTTGTTTCCAGCAACGATTACTAGCTGGTTCACCAGTGGCGATACAACGAATCCGTTCGTACGGTTCCTGAAGGATCTTGCTGCGTCGATGGCACCCGGTGAACCGATTCATGCATTGCTGTATGCGATTGCGATTGTCTTTTTCTGTTTCTTTTATACCGCTCTTGTGTTCAACAGCAAGGAAACCGCGGATAACTTGAAGAAGAGTGGTGCTTTCGTGCCTGGTATCAGGCCTGGTGACCAGACAGCGCGTTACATTGACAAGATTTTGACGCGGCTGACTTTGGCTGGTGCGGTCTACATTACGCTGGTTTGTTTATTGCCGGAGTTCTTGATTGCACGTTGGAAGGTCCCATTTTACTTCGGTGGTACCTCACTGTTGATTATCGTGGTTGTGACTATGGATTTTATGGCGCAGGTTCAAAACTACGTTATGTCGCAACAGTATGAATCGCTGCTTCGCAAAGCGAATTTCAAAGGTGGAATTCCAACGCGATAAGCGCCCAGGAGAATGAGCAGAACGCATGGCAAAAGATGACGTAATCCAAATGCAGGGTGAGATTCTAGAGAATCTGCCCAATGCGACGTTTCGAGTTAAGTTGGAAAACGGGCACGTAGTTTTAGGGCACATTTCCGGCAAGATGCGAATGAACTATATTCGTATTTTGCCAGGTGACAAAGTCACTGTAGAATTGACGCCCTATGATTTGAGCCGGGCACGTATCGTTTTCCGGACGAAGTAAGACAAAGCATGGCACTGAGGTGACGAAGTGTCGCTCGGTTTCTCAAAGACTTGTAGGTTATTGAAAGAAAGAGGGCAAAAATGAAAGTGCTCGCATCAGTTAAGCGGATCTGCCGCAACTGTAAGATCATCAAGCGCAAGGGCGTGGTTCGTGTTATTTGCACAGAGCCGCGTCATAAGCAGCGCCAAGGTTAATTAACGTTATTGATCGAGGAATAACGAATGGCACGTATCGCAGGGGTAAATATCCCAAATCATCAACATACCGTTATCGGCTTAACTGCCATCTACGGTGTGGGCCGCCCACGCGCGCAGGAAATCTGTGTCAAGACGGGTGTACCGACCGATAAAAAGGTCAAAGATCTGGACGACAACGAGCTGGAAAAGCTTCGCGATGAGATTGGTAAATTCATCGTTGAAGGCGATCTTCGCCGTGAAATCTCGATGAATATCAAGCGTTTGATGGATCTCGGCTGCTATCGCGGCATGCGTCATCGCAAGGGCTTGCCGTGCCGTGGTCAGCGTACCCGCACAAATGCTCGTACTCGCAAGGGTCCGCGCAAGGCAGCACAATCGTTGAAGAAATAATCCAGATAAGCAGTTTGACTGGCCGTCGGATTTAAGGAAATTATTATGGCAAAGAGCCCGAATAACGCCGCTGCAGCACGCGTGCGTAAAAAAGTTAAAAAGAACGTTGCTGAGGGCATCGCCCACATCCACGCTTCTTTCAACAATACTATCATCACGATTACCGATCGCCAGGGCAATGCCTTGTCATGGGCAACTTCCGGTGGCGCTGGCTTCAAGGGATCGCGTAAATCGACTCCGTTTGCAGCCCAGGTAGCTGCTGAAGCTGCAGGTAAAGTAGCTGTTGAGTGTGGTGTGAAGAACCTGGAAGTACGTATCAAGGGCCCAGGCCCTGGTCGTGAGTCCGCTGTTCGCGCCTTGAACAACCTGGGTATCAAGATCACCCAGATTCAAGACGTTACACCAGTGCCGCACAATGGTTGCCGTCCGCCTAAGCGTCGTCGTATATAATTCGGGGTTCGCCAAGTGATGTTTCGATTTGGCGACTTCAAGAATTAGCTGTAAGTTACCCGCCAGGTAGTTTGGCGGGTTTTCGTTCGTAAGCCCACCGTTTGATTGCAGGTAGATCAAACTAGCGTTTGCCAGGTTCGTCACACGACAAAAACCTGGTTCAAGCGTCATATTCAAAGGAAATTTCGTGGCACGTTATATTGGACCAAAAGCAAAACTATCCCGCCGTGAAGGTACCGACCTGTTCCTGAAGAGCGCACGTCGCTCGCTCGACTCCAAGTGCAAACTTGATTCGAAGCCAGGTCAACATGGTCGTACTTCCGGCGCACGCACTTCCGACTACGGTAACCAGTTGCGCGAGAAGCAAAAAGTCAAGCGCATGTACGGTATTCTCGAGCGTCAGTTCCGCCGCTATTTCGCTGAAGCGGATCGCCGCAAGGGCAATACTGGCGAAACATTGTTGAAGTTGCTTGAGCAACGCCTCGACAACGTCGTCTATCGCATGGGCTTTGGCTCGACACGCGCCGAAGGCCGTCAGTTGGTCAGCCACAAAGCATTCACTGTCAACGGTATCGTTGTCAACATCGCTTCGTACCAAGTCAAAGCCGGCGACGTCGTTGCTGTGCGCGAAAAGGCCAAGAAGCAAGTACGTATCGTTGAAGCGCTGTCTTTGGCAGAGCAAATCGGTATGCCATCTTGGGTGTCGGTTGATGCCAAGAAGATGGAAGGTACTTTCAAGGCTGCACCCGATCGTTCTGATATTGCTGCTGACGTCAACGAATCGCTGATCGTCGAACTGTATTCCCGTTAATTCTAGCTTTCCAGGCCCGCTTTCTCTCGAAAGCGGGCTTTTCTATTAATGCCATCAGCCTTATCGGTGTAACGAACCGAGGGTATTGAAAAGGACATTGTATGCAAAACAGTCTGTTGAAGCCCCGTATTATTGAAGTCGAAGCCTTAGGCGCCGGCCATGCGAAAGTTGTCATGGAGCCGTTTGAGCGTGGCTATGGCCATACTCTGGGCAACGCCTTACGTCGTGTTTTGCTGTCTTCCATGGTTGGTTACGCGCCGACTGAAGTCACCATCGCTGGCGTAGTGCATGAATACTCATCACTCGATGGCGTGCAGGAAGACGTCGTCGACATGCTACTGAACCTCAAGGGCGTTGTGTTCAAGTTGCATAATCGTGATGAAGTGACCTTGACGCTGAAGAAGGAAGGCGAAGGCCCCGTTCTCGCGTCGGATATCGACTTGCCGCATGATGTAGAGTTGATTAATCCTGAGCACGTCATTGCGCATTTGACCGCCGGTGGCAAGCTGGACATGCAGATCAAGGTCGAAAAAGGCCGTGGTTATGTTCCAGGTAACGTTCGTCGCCTGACTGAAGATGCCAACAAGACGATTGGTCGCATCATTCTTGACGCGTCTTTCTCGCCAGTACGCCGTGTATCGTATTTCGTTGAATCGGCCCGTGTCGAGCAGCGTACCGATCTCGACAAGCTGATCATCAATATCGAAACTAATGGCGTAATTTCACCGGAAGAAGCCATCCGTCAATCGGCACGCGTTCTGGTAGATCAGTTGAACGTGTTCGCAGCCCTTGAAGGTACAGAAGCCGCTGCTGAAGCGCCGTCGCGTGCTCCTTCGGTTGATCCTATCCTGTTGCGTCCAGTCGATGATCTGGAACTGACAGTGCGCTCGGCAAATTGCCTCAAAGCAGAAAACATTTACTACATTGGTGATTTGATCCAGCGTAGCGAAAACGAATTGCTCAAGACACCAAACCTTGGCCGTAAGTCCCTGAATGAAATCAAGGAAGTATTGGCATCGCGCGGTTTGACTTTGGGTATGAAATTAGAGAACTGGCCACCAGCCGGCCTCGAGAAGTAATATCTGGCGGATCCGGGCAACCGGGTCCGCTTGTGTAATTGGTGTAAATAGCCAGACTACCGGCCCGCAACCTGCCTTTGGCAAGTTGATAGAAGAGCTGGAGCCACGAATCGGGGAATTTTCTTCGGTTCATTTTTGAAAAACTGAAAGGTAATATCATGCGTCATCGTCACGGCTTACGTAAGCTTAATCGTACTTCCTCCCACCGTCTTGCAATGCTGCGCAACATGACAGTTTCCTTGCTGCGCCATGAAGCAATCAAGACTACATTGCCAAAAGCAAAAGAACTGCGCCGCGTTATCGAGCCGATTCTGACTCTGGGCAAGACACCTACATTGGCAAACAAGCGTCTGGCTTTCAATCGTCTGCGTGACCGCGAAATGGTTGTCAAGCTGTTCGCTGAACTCGGCCCACGTTACGCTAATCGTAATGGCGGCTACCTGCGCATCTTGAAGATGGGTTTCCGTGTTGGCGACAACGCGCCGATGGCATTCATCGAACTGATGGACCGTCCGGAAATGACAGAAGCAGTTGAAGTTGCTGGCGACGAGTAAATCTCGCCTCAATTTGTAATATCTCTGAAAAGCCAGGCATTGCCTGGCTTTTTGGTTTTTGCGGCATATTCGTGTTTATGGCAAGATGGAAATCTCTTAAGCGGGTACTTGTTACTGGATTGCCCAACGTTGCATTTTCAGTAACTTCAAGATTGATTCCAAAGGTATTCAGATCTGCACAATTGCGACGAAGTAATAATGGATTGGACTAAATAAATGAGTAGAGTAATTCGGCAATTGCGCGCGTTGGGGTGCAGCTTGTGTGTGTTGATGGCGGTGCTTGTCTTTGCTGTCATGCCCGCTACCGTGCATGCGGCGGATGACTTCCTTGATCCGGAGGTCGCCTTTAAGTTTTCGGCCAAGATGGACGATGCGAGCAATGTCGACATCACGTTCGTGATCGCAGATGGTTACTATATGTACCGCGACCGACTATTTTTCAAAGTGGATGGGGCGACTGCTGGTGCGGCGATTTTCCCTAAGGGGAAGGTGAAATTTGATGAAACCTTCCAGAAAGATGTAGAAACCTATCGCAACACCGTAACGATCCGATTGCCCGTTAAAGCGAGTGCGGCGTTCACCCTGACCGTAAATAGCCAGGGATGCGCGGATCGCGGACTGTGCTACGCACCTATGGATTCCACGGCGACCTTGTCTGCCAAGGCAGGCAGTGGTTTGATTGGCGCAGTGGCCCAGGCACAGAAGGAATTGTCCGCGGCGCCTGCTGTCGTGCAAGACGCGCCGGCAGCATTGCCCGTTGCGGTCGCGCCATCGCTAAACGGTGATGCCGGAGTCAGTGAAACGGGGCGTATCGAAGCATCGTTAAAGAGTGGCAAGTTGCTGACGATACTGCCGCTCTTTCTGCTCCTGGGATTGGGCCTGTCGTTTACCCCATGTGTTTTGCCCATGGTGCCTATCCTGTCCTCGATCATCGTGGGTGAAGGGGCGCAAGTTCGCGGCCGCCGAGGCTTCTTGCTGGCCGCCGTCTATTCGCTGGGTATGGCGCTCATTTATACCGCCCTTGGCGTGGCTGCCGGCTTGATCGGCGAAGGCTTGGCCGCGACCTTGCAGAACCCTTGGGTATTGAGTGCTTTCGCATTGCTGATGGTGGTGTTGTCTTTATCGATGTTCGGCGTCTATCAATTGCAGGTGCCAGCCTCGTTGCAATTAAAACTCATGAAGGCCTCAGAGCAGCAGGCAGCCGGTAAACTGCTCGGCGTATTCGTCATGGGTGCCATCTCGGCCCTGATCGTCGGTCCCTGTGTTGCCGCACCATTGGCCGGAGCGCTGGTGTACATCAGCCAGACTCGTGACGTCGTGATAGGCGGCAGCGCCTTGTTTGCGATGGCCATCGGTATGAGCGTGCCCTTGCTGCTGGTCGGTATTTCTGCAGGCTCCTTGCTGCCGCGAGCAGGGCGCTGGATGGAAGCGGTCAAACGCTTCTTTGGTGTGCTCATGCTGGCAGTGGCTTTGTGGATGGTAAGCCCTGTGGTCCCTGCGGTCGTGCAGATGACTGGCTGGACGCTGCTCGGTATCGGCTATGGCGCCTACCTGTTCGCTGATCGCAGCGCGGGCTGGTTAGCAAAAGTGCTCGGTATTTTCTTCGCCGTGTTCGGCATCGTTCAGTTGGTCGGTCTTGCTACTGGTGGGCGTGATGCTTTGGCGCCGCTCGCGCATCTGCGCAGCACGCCTGTGCCCACGACCAATTTCGTGCGCATCAAATCGTCTGCCGAACTCGATGCGGCACTGGCGAACTCCGGCTCGAAGGCGGTCATGCTCGACTTTTATGCCGACTGGTGTGTGTCGTGCAAGGAGATGGAGAAGCTGACCTTTGTCGAGCCGCGGGTCCATGCGCAGTTAGCGACGATGCTATTGCTGCAAATTGACGTCACTGCCAATAATGCGGATGACAAGGCGATGCTGAAGCGATTCGGTCTGTTCGGTCCACCGGGCATTATTTTCTTCGATCGTGCGGGCAAGGAAATTGAGGGCTCGCGCGTCATCGGCTATCAGGAGGCGACACCATTTCTGCAGTCACTGGCGCGTGCCGCACGCCTTTGAGGCAGCACAACTTATACCTCGTCTCATATAAGAATCTAACTTCTCTGTTGTTGAAGCGGCCACTGAACCATCGTATATTTACCACTTAATAAATATTCAGGAGATTGACATGGGTTTGCATCTTGGCGATATTGCTCCAGATTTTGTGCAGGATTCCTCTATTGGAAATATCAAATTTCACGAATGGGCAGGCGACTCATGGGTCGTCCTGTTCTCGCATCCTGCAGACTTTACGCCCGTGTGCACGACCGAGCTTGGACTGACTGCCAAGCTGAAACCGGAATTTGATAAACGCAATGTCAAGGCGATTGCGCTGTCCGTCGATCCCGCCGACAAGCATCTGCAGTGGATCAAGGACATCGAGGATACGCAAAAGACCGTGGTTGGTTTTCCGATCATTGCCGATGCGGACAAGAGCGTTGCGACCTTGTACGACATGCTGCATCCGAATCAGTCCGAAACGATGACGGTGCGTTCGCTGTTCGTGATCGATCCAAAGAAGAAGGTCCGTCTGACCATCACTTATCCGATGAGCACAGGGCGCAATTTCGATGAAGTCCTGCGCGTCATCGACGCCTTGCAGCTGACGGATGGCTATACCGTGGCCACGCCCGGAAACTGGCGTGATGGCGATGATGTGATCATCCCGCTGTCGATCCAGGATGAGGCCATCATCAAACAAAAATATCCGAAGGGGTACACGGCGCCACGTCCGTATTTGCGCGTCACGCCGCAGCCAAACAAGTAAGCGAGAGCATCAAAAACGCCGACACATGATCGGCGTTTTTTTGGTCGGCTTATTCGTTCAGGTAGCGCTTCCGGTAAAAGAAGCCGAGCAAGCCGATCACGATCACCAGCATGCCGCACATGGTCAGCCAGAATCCCGCCTGGTCTTTCAGTAGCGGCATCTCCACGAAATTCATGCCGAAGATGCCCGTCACCAGTGTCAATGGCATGAACAAGGCGGTGAGTACAGTGAGCGTGCGCATGATTTCGCTGGTACGGTGCGACATCGAGGCGAAGTGCAGCTGTACCGCGGATTCAAGGGACGACTCAAGCCGGCGCGCATGATTGAGTACGCGCGTGATGTGTTCCATCACATCGTTGATGCGCACCAGCAGCAGGTCATGGGCGCGGCTGTCCGGTTCGAGCTTGGAGTCAATCACATGGTCGCGCAATTCCTGCATCGCATCATGCTGTTCTTCGCACAGCCGTTCGAGGCGATGCAATTCATTGCGCGCATCGAGCAGTGTGATCCATTCATTGAACTGGTTACGCGGATTGAGCAGGGCACGTTGCCAGCGGTCGAGTTTGGTCGTCAGCGGTTCGCGTAATTCCAGGTATTGATCGACCATCGCATTCAACAGGCGCAACATCAATTCAGTGGGCGACGCCAAGTGGCGGCTTGCATGCGAGGTGCCATTTGTTCGCGTTGCCTGCTCGAGCAAGCGATTGCGCGCCAGTTCAATGGTGCGACTTTGCTTCGCATGGACCGTGATCAGGACGCGATCCATGAGGATGAAACTCACAGGTACGGTCGCCAGTTTTTCAAATGCAGCCGGCAGTTTGCGCCGTTTTGAAACGGGTTCGGGGACCTGCGTCGTGATGATGTTATCGCCATTCTTGTTGAAAGCGAGTTTGCGAAACACGACCAGTGCATATTCGTGCGTCGAGTCAAAATAGGATGGATGCTTCAGATTGACGATATCGATCAGGTGCAAGTCATAGAGCTGCACGCCGCTGATGCGTGCAACGGTACTGCGCCAGGCTTCCGGATCTGCGGCGATCTCATCATGGGTCGCATCGAGCCAGAGAAAGCCGTCTGAGGGCAATATGGCCGGATTGAGTACCGCCCGGTCTTCGCTGAGGTGAAAGATGTCCATAGGTTCCCGACTCGATTTGCCCTGCGCGGCGACGTGGCACTCGCCGCGCATGATGACCGGCTACTGATCAGATCATGCTGTCTGCTTGAGCAGGCGGGCAATGTCCCGTGCGAAGTAGGTCAGCACGCCATCGGCTCCGGCGCGTTTGAATGCCAGCATCGCTTCCATCATGACCTTGTCGTGATCGAGCCAGCCGTTTTGCGCGGCAGCTTTCAGCATCGCGTATTCGCCGCTGACCTGATACGCGAAGGTCGGCACGCGGAATTCGTCTTTGACGCGGCGGACGATGTCGAGATAGGGCATGCCGGGCTTGACCATCACCATGTCGGCGCCTTCAGCGATGTCGAGCGCGACTTCACGCAAGGCTTCATTGCTGTTGGCCGGGTCCATCTGGTAGGTGCTCTTGTTGCTCTTGCCGAGATTGCCTGCCGAGCCGACTGCATCGCGGAATGGACCGTAGAAAGCCGAAGCGTACTTGGCTGAATACGCCATGATGCGCGTATGAATATGGCCGTGCGCTTCGAGGGCTGCGCGTATGGCGCCGATGCGGCCATCCATCATGTCCGATGGCGCGACGATGTCGACTCCGGCAGCAGCTTGCACCAGCGCCTGCTGTACCAGGATAGTACTGGTTTCATCATTTAAGACATAGCCGTCGGCATCGATCACGCCATCCTGGCCATGGCTTGTGTACGGGTCAAGCGCAACATCGGTGAGGATGCCGAGTTCCGGGAAATGACGTTTCAGTTCGCGTACCACGCGTGGCACGAGCCCGTCGGGATTCGTTGCTTCCATACCGTCCGGCGTTTTCAACGCCGCGTCAATCACGGGGAAGAGTGCAATGACCGGAATGCCAAGCGCGACGCATTCAGCAGCGACCGGTAGCAGCAAATCAAGCGACAGGCGTTCCACACCCGGCATCGAGGCGACTGGCTGGCGTTGGTTTTGTCCTTCGACGATAAAGACCGGATAGATCAGGTCCGCCGGGGTGATCACGTTTTCACGCATCATGGCGCGGGAAAAAACATCCTTGCGCATGCGGCGCATGCGAATTGCCGGAAATCCCGGCGCAGGCTTCAATGAATTTGGCATCGTAATTTTTCTTAAAATGACATCGCTATGAAATGACACTCCGGGGAAGACAAGTTTATGCCGCAGGACGGTCATCGGCGGCCGTATCGACTTCATTTTCCGGCAAGGGCTGATCGAGTCCCATCAATTCCAGCAATTTCGCATCAGCTTCTTCGAGGCCAATGCGTTTCAATGCAGAAAATAGCTGCACGGTGAATGGAAACGGATTGCCCTGGGCATCGACATAACTCGCCAACACGGTGCGCGCCTGGCGCAGGGCATTCGCCGATTCATTATTATTGAGTTTGTCGGCTTTCGTCAGCAGGCAATGAATCGGTTTGCCGGTCGTGGCGAACCACTCGACCATTTGCAAATCGAGCGCGGTAAATGGGCGGCGCGAGTCCATGATCAGCACCAATGCCGCGAGCTGCTCGCGCCGCTGCACATAGTCGCCCAGCAGTGTTTGCCAGTGATCCTTGGCCGAGCCGGAGACTTGCGCATAACCATAGCCGGGTAAATCCACCATCAGGGCGCGGATTTCCTCGACGATCGTGGCATCCTTGCGGTGCTGGCCGACGCGCGAGCCACCGATTGAAAAATAATTAATGTGTTGCGTGCGGCCAGGGGTCTTAGAAGCAAACGCGAGTTTCTTCTGATTACAGAGCAAATTGACGGCGGTTGACTTGCCGGCGTTCGAACGACCGGCGAAAGCGACTTCCGGAACGTGCGTATCTGGCAAATCACGGAGATGGTTCACCGTGGTGAAAAAGCGGGCTTGCCAAAGTAGGGACATAAGTTCACTAGAAAATGCAATACAAGAGGCGAAAATGCCAGAAAGCTATTGTACAATAAGGGGTTGTAGCTGAGTGATCTGCTACACTCGCAGGTGCATACGATAGCAGCTGATAGCAGCCAAGTCGTCGCCAACAGGGCATATTTTAATTTCTGAGTCTCAGGGTGTTTGAATGAATCGTGCGTTATTAGCAATCTTGAAATCTTTATTTGTCGTCACGCTGGCTGTCAGCGCAGTGGCGCACGCGAACGAAGAGAAAAAAGCCGTCAAAGCCGACCCCGCCAAAGGCGAGGCAATTTATACCAATGGCGATGCTGCGCGCAACATCCCCGCCTGCGTATCCTGCCATGGCGCCGCCGGTAATTCGACGATCAGCCAGAATCCGAAGCTGGCCGCCCAGCACGAGGCCTATCTGGTCAAGCAGCTGACGGAATTTAAAGGCCCAACGCGCGCCAATCCCGTGATGAGTGGTATTGCCAAAGCACTCAGCGATGATGAAATGAAAAACATCGCGGCCTACCTCGATGCGCAGCCACAAAAACCAGGCGCAGCGAAAAACAAGGACACCGTTGATATCGGCAAGAAAATCTACCGTGCTGGTATCGCCGAAAAGAACGTACCAGCCTGCGCCAGCTGCCATGGTCCTAATGGCGCGGGTATCCCGGCGCAGTTTGCTCGTATCGGCGGTCAGCATCAGGACTACACCGCGTCGCAGCTGACCAATTTCCGCTCTGGTGCACGCAAGAACAGTGTGCAAATGTCGACAATTGCAAAGCGTCTGTCTGACGACGAAATCCTGGCGGTCGCTGATTATGTGGCCGGCCTAAAATAACAAACCGAATCAATGGTATAAGACGGGGTGGCTGCGGCCACCCCTTTTTTTTCAAGCAAAATAATGACTACTAGCACTGCAGGAATCAGCATCAATACTCAACGCCGCTGGCTTGCCGATGCGATTGAACTCGTCTCCTCGATGCGTTTTGCGATCAGCCTCTTGAGTCTGATCGCCATTACCTCAGTCATCGGCACGGTGCTCAAGCAAAATGAGCCGATGCCGAATTATGTTAACCAGTTCGGGCCGTTCTGGTTCGAGGTGTTTGGCAAGCTCGGCTTGTATGCCTTGTACTCGGCTTGGTGGTTTTTGCTGATCATGGCTTTTCTGGTGCTGTCGACCTCGCTGTGCATTAGCCGTAACGCGCCGAAAATGCTGCGCGATATGCGCAGCTGGCGTGAAAATGTACGCGAGCAGTCGCTGCAAAACTTCCATCACAAATCATCGTGGACGGCCGCTGTGCCGCGTGATGCGCTCGCGCAGCAGCTGGCCGCACGACTGGCCCGGCATGGCTACAAGAGCAAAATCGTCGCGAAAGACAATGCCACGCTGATCGCCGCCAAACAGGGCGCCGCAAATAAATGGGGCTATATTTTTGCGCATAGCGCCATCGTCATCATCTGTCTGGGCGGATTGCTCGACTCCGACTTGCCTATCCGATTTCAGCAGTGGTTTTATGGTAAGACGGCGTTCATGGGTAATGGCGTGATCGCCGATATCCCGGCGCAGCATCGGCTGGGCATCGGTAACTTGAGCTATCGCGCCAATACCTTGATTCCCGAGGGCGCAACGAGCAATACCGCCATCGTGCAGCAGCCGACGGGCGTACTGATCCAGGATTTACCGTTTTCGATCCACTTGAAGAAGTTCATCATTGAGCATTATTCGACCGGCATGCCGAAGCTGTTCGCCAGTGAAGTCGATGTGATCGATCCGGTCGATGGTAAAAGTTTTGCTGCGACGATCAAGGTCAACGAGCCCTTGATTTACAAGGGCGTCGCGGTATACCAGTCGAGCTTTGAAGATGGCGGCAGCAAACTCAAGCTGGCGGCGTATCCGATGACTGGGCCGAAGAATTACACCTTTGCGTTGGCCGGCGAAGTGGGGAATACGACCGCGCTCGACAATGCCAACAGCAGCAGCGGCAGCGAGGCTTATACGATTGAATGGTCGGGCTTCCGGCTGTTCAACATCGAGAACATGAGCCAGAACGGCCAGGATGTGCGCGCCGTCAATCCGGACAAGAGTTTCAATGCCACACTGGCGGACGGCCTCGATAAACGGCTGGGTTCTGCTGCTAAAAACGCGAACAGCAAAGATTTGAAAAACGTCGGCCCGAGCGTGCAATACAAATTGCGCGACAAGACCGGCCAGGCGCGGGAATACCATAACTATATGGTGCCGGTCGAAGTTGATGGTACGAAGGTTTTCCTCGCCGGCATGCGCGACACGCCTGCAGACCAGTTCCGTTACTTGCGTATCCCGGCCGATGATAATGACAGCGTAGAAGAATGGATGCGACTGCGCGCAGCCATGATGAATCCGGAGCTGCGCGCTCTGGCGGCGCAGCGTTATGCGGCGCGCGCGATGACGGCCGGGCGCGAAGATGGTTTGCGCCTGCAATTGCAGGAGTCGGCAGTACGCGGCATGGCGATCTTTGCCGGCAAGGGCGAGCAGGCTGGGTATGCAGCAATTTCGCGTTTCCTAGAGCGCATCCCGCCTGCCGAGCAGGAAAAGGCTGCCGATATCTTCATGAAAATCCTCAATGGCGCCTTGTGGGATCTGTGGCAAATTGCGCGGGAAAAGGATGGCTTGAAACCGCTCGCGCTGGATGAAAAGCATAGTCGCTTCCTGCAGATCGCCACGAATGCGATGTCCGACAGCGCCTTCTACAGCGCTCCTGTGTATTTACAGCTGCGCGACTTCCAGGAAGTCAAAGCCTCGGTCTTGCAGGTGACGCGTTCGCCCGGCAAGAAGATCGTGTACTTCGGCTGCCTGCTGCTCGTGCTCGGCGTATTTTCAATGTTTTACATTCGTGAACGACGCCTGTGGATCTGGCTAAAGGATGAGGGCGATGCGACTACCAGCGCGTTAATGGCGATGAGCTCACAGCGCAAGACGCTCGATTTTGAAAAAGAGTTCGACGTGCTCAAGACGACGCTGGCGCAAACCAGCGCGGCAGCACCGACTTAACGAAAGCCCTATACTGGTGCACTGCCTGGTGCTGCCGATGGCGGGTGGCGCAGGTCTGATGGAGATGGATAATGGAATTGACGCATACCGAAACATATAGTGAACCGATCAGCTACTTCAAGCGCCTGAGCGCGCTGGATTGGCTGTTTGCCGCGATCCTGGGTGGCGGCGCCTTGTTTGCGCTGATGCGCTTTGGCCAATACATGGATTATTACGAGCAGGCGATCCTGCTCGCTGCCGTGCCGACCTTTGCCGTATTGGGCTGGAACTGGAAGCCTGTACGACCACTCATGATCGGCCTGGCGATCCTCGCGCTGTGGGCGATTTCGCTGTATGGCGGATCGCTCGACATGGCGAATAAAAAATTCCTCCTGAAGTACATGTTGTCGAGCCAGTCTGCGATCTTGTGGATGAGCGCGCTGTTCTATCTGTCGACACTGTTCTACTGGGGCGGCCTGATCGCGCGCTCCGATTTTGGCAGTTCCGTAGGCAGCAAATTATGCTGGTCAGCCGTCGTGCTGGGTTTCACCGGCATGCTCGTGCGCTGGTATGAGTCCTACCTGATCGGCAGCGACATCGGTCATATTCCTGTGTCGAATCTGTATGAAGTCTTCATCCTGTTCTGCATGATCACGGCCTTGTTCTACCTGTACTACGAACATCACTATGCAACGCGCCAGGTCGGCCCGTTTGTATTGCTGGTGATTTCAGCGGCGGTCGGTTTCCTGCTGTGGTACACGGTCACGCGCGACGCTGCGGACATCCAGCCGCTCGTGCCCGCCCTGCAAAGCTGGTGGATGAAAATCCATGTGCCGGCGAACTTCATCGGCTACGGCACCTTCTCGCTGGCGGCCATGGTCGGCGTGGCCTACCTGACCAAGTCCAAGGGTTACCTCGTTGACCGTTTGCCGACGCTGGAAGTACTCGACGACATCATGTACAAGGCGATCGCGGTCGGCTTTGCCTTCTTCACGATTGCCACCATCCTTGGCGCGCTGTGGGCGGCCGACGCCTGGGGCGGTTACTGGTCGTGGGATCCGAAAGAGACCTGGGCGCTGATCGTCTGGCTCAATTACGCAGCCTGGCTGCATATGCGCCTGATGAAGGGGCTGCGCGGGCAGTTCGCGGCATGGTGGGCAGTTGTTGGTTTGCTGGTCACAACCTTTGCTTTCCTTGGGGTTAATATGTTCTTATCGGGCTTGCATTCATACGGACAGCTGTAAAATCTTGCGCGCTAGGCGCTATCGTGAAGTGTTAAGGGAATTGTCATGCTGATCAAATCACATTCGAACGGAATCGACTCGCCTTTTGCTTCCGAAATCACGCCACGCGAAATCTTTGAGGCGCGCCGGACTTTCATCAAGCAAATGGCGGTCGGCTCCATCGCCGGCACCGCCTTGTTCGAGATGGCCAATCGCGCCGCCTTCGCGCAGTCGCCGAACGCGCAAAAACTCGCAGCCAAGCCTAATCCCGCATACGTGGTGATGGACAAGCAGACGCCCTATACGGATGCGACGACGTATAACAATTTCTATGAATTCGGCACGGATAAATCCGACCCGGCGCAATATGCCGGCTCGCTCAAGCCGCGGCCATGGACGATCGCTATCGAAGGCGAAGTCAAGAAGCCCATGACGCTCGACCTCGATGCGCTGCTCAAGCTCGCACCGCTCGAAGAACGCATTTATCGCCTGCGCTGTGTCGAAGGCTGGTCGATGGTGATCCCGTGGGTCGGTTACTCGCTGTCGGCCTTGCTCAAGAAGGTCGAGCCGACCGGTAACGCGAAATACGTCGAGTTCGTTTCACTTGCCGACAAGAAGCAGATGCCCGGCGTGAACAGCCCGGTACTCGAGTGGCCCTACGTCGAAGGCTTGCGCATCGATGAAGCGAATCATCCGCTGGCCATGCTCGCACTGGGCATGTACGGCGAAGTGCTGCCGAATCAGAATGGTGCGCCGGTGCGCATCGTCCTGCCATGGAAATATGGCTTTAAATCTGCGAAGTCCATCGTCAAGATCCGCTTCACAAAAGAGCAGCCGCGCACCGCCTGGAATGTCTCGGCGCCGCAGGAGTATGGCTTTTACTCGAACGTGAATCCGAACGTCGATCATCCGCGCTGGTCGCAGGCGACGGAGCGGCGCATAGGTGAAGATGGCCTGTTCACGCGCAAGCGCAAGACCTTGATGTTCAATGGTTACCCTGAAGTCGCGCCGCTCTATGCCGGCATGGACCTGAAAAAATTCTATTGATGCGCGCTGCCAGAGTGGATGCATAAGGCCATGTTCACGCCCTCGCTACGGCAGTTTTCTGCGCTGAAGGCGCTGCTGTTCATCGCCGCGCTGCTGCCCTTCGTGCGCCTCGTCGTGTTCACGATCTCCGACCGGCTAGGCGCAAACCCGATTGAATTCATCACGCGCAATACCGGCGACTGGACGCTCTATTTCTTATGCCTGACGCTCGCGCTGACGCCGCTGCGACGTCTGACTAAATGGAACTGGCTGGCAAAATTGCGCCGCATGATCGGGCTGTTCGCGTTTTTTTATGTGTGCCTGCATTTCACGACCTTCCTCTGGTTCGATCATTTTTTCGATGTCAGTGAAATGCTCAAGGATGTTCTCAAGCGACCCTTCATCACGGTCGGCTTCGGCGCCTTCCTGCTGATGATTCCGCTGGCAATGACGAGCACGAACGCGATGGTGAAACGCCTGGGGGGGAAGCGCTGGCAGTGGCTACACCGGCTGGTTTATGTCATCGCGCCCCTGGGTATTTTGCATTTCTGGTGGATGAAGGCCGGCAAACATGATTTCAGTCAGCCGACGATCTTTGGCCTGATCGTCGCCGCGTTGTTGCTCATGCGCGTAGTCTGGAAGCTGCAGCAAAAGCGGCAGGCGCAGGCGATAGCGCGCAGCTGATATTCGGCATTTCCAGGCATTAACATTGCGGGCATTAACAGGCATAATACGTCGCACTTTCACAGCGTGTCGACCCTATGTCTTCCCACATCCTCACCGCTGGCCGGGACAAGTCCCTGCTGCAAAATTTCGCGATTCGTTATCTTGGCCTGCTAGGCTGGACCGTCGCCTTTGCGCCGCTGCCGGGGCCGCGTGGCGTGGTGATCGTCTATCCGCATACCTCGAACTGGGATTTCATGTTTGGTCTGGTCGCGAAATGGGCCATGGGTGAGCAGCCGTTTCAATGGCTGGCCAAGGCTTCGCTATTTCGCTTCGGTTTGGGGCCGATACTGCGCGCGGTCGGTGGTGCGCCGGTCGTGCGCGGTGCCGGTGGTGCCAGTGCGCGCTTTGCGCAAACGATTTGTGAAGCAGAAAAGATGTGGCTGGTGCTGGCGCCGGAAGGCACGCGTAAATTCCAGCCGCAATGGCGCAGCGGCTTCTATCAGATCGCGCTCGCAGCCAAGGTGCCGATCGGGATTTCACTGATCGATTACCACACGCGTCAGGTCCGGCTCGTCGACTACCTTGACTTGACGGGTGATCTGGCGACCGATATCGCCGCGATCAATGAAAAATACATCGGTGTCGGCGCACTGCATCCATCCAAGGCCGCGCCTATCATTTTCGGTAGCGCGGTGAAGCCCGCCGACAAGGCAGCCTCACCGGGCGCGAAATAAGACTTCAGGCCAGCATCGATTCCAGCGCGAACAGGTCTTGCGGCTTTTCGCGCTGGCGGATTTCAAAGACCTGCGCGCCATCGACCATCACTTCGGCTGCACGACCACGCGTATTGTAATTCGACGACATCGTCATGCCGTAAGCACCAGCCGACATGATCGCCAGCAGATCGCCTTGCTCGATGGCCAGATCGCGCGAGCGCGCGAGCCAGTCGCCCGATTCGCACACTGGTCCGACGACATCATAGTTCAGAGCCGCAGTCGTACGCTGGGTCACAGTTTGTACGCCGTGCCAGGCTTCATACATCGCAGGTCGCATCAGGTCGTTCATGGCGGCATCGACGATAGCGAAATTCTTTGCTGCGCCATGTTTCAGGTAAAGCACTTCGGTGAGCAGCACGCCGGCATTGCCGACGATGGAGCGACCCGGCTCGAACATCACCTTGATGGGTTTGTCCTGATGGCGCGCCTTGCGCCATGCATCGACCTTGGCGAACAGGCGATCGAGATAGTCGCCGACCGCGACCGGCTGGTCGGTATCGTAAGTAATGCCGATGCCGCCGCCAATATCCAGATGGTGCAGCACGATACCTTCTGCATCGAGCGTGTCGATCAGTTCGATCAGCTTGTCGAGCGCTTCGAGCAAGGGCGCGTCGTCGAGTAATTGCGAACCGATGTGGCAGTCGATACCGGACACCTCAATATGCGGCAAGCTCGCGGCTACGCGGTAAGTCGCCAAGGCATCTTCGTAGGCGACGCCAAACTTGTTTTCCTTCAGGCCGGTGGAAATATAGGGATGGGTTTTTGCATCGACGTTGGGGTTCACGCGCAGGGAAATGCGCGCCGTCTTGCCGACCGCACCGGCGACTTCGTTGAGCCTGTGCAGTTCCGGAATTGATTCCACGTTAAAGCACAGGATTTCGTGCGACAGCGCGAGTGCCATGTCTTCACGTGACTTGCCTACGCCGGAAAAAATCACCTTGCGCGGATCACCGCCGGCCGCCAGTACGCGCAGCAATTCGCCGCCGGAAACGATGTCAAAGCCGGAGCCCATTTTGGCCAGTACATTCAGTACGGCGAGATTCGAATTCGATTTCACCGAATAGCAGACCAGCGAGGAACTGGCATCACGGCCATTACGTTTGCAGGCGTCGGCATACGACGAAAAGTTATGCATCAGCGCCGCTTTGGAATACACGTAAGTCGGCGAACCGAACTGTTGGGCGATCGCGGTCAGCGGGACTTGCTCGGCACATAAAACGCCGTTTTGATAAGTGAAGGGGGACATGGGCAATGGTTATCTGGAAGCGGGTGTTTTGGTGTCAGTCGGAACGGGCGTCGGTGCTGCCGGTGCTGTGGCTTCGGGCCTGGCTGGTAAGGAGAGTGGGCCGCGCTGGCCACAGCCGCCCAATACGCCGCCTGCGATTAAAAAGGCCGCGATGCGCAGCAGGTAAAACAGGTGAGAATCAGGCTTCACGATTAGAATCATGGTTTGTAAAAAGTCACTGGAGTGTAGCATGAGCGAATCCGAATTCCTGGCCCTGGCCGATGCGACCATGCGGCGTATCGAGGCCGCGCTGGAGCAAGCCACCGATGATGATGAAGTGGATGTCGACTGCAGTCGCAGCGGCAATGTCCTCGACATCGAGTTCATCGACAATGGCTCGAAAATCATCGTCAATAGCCAAGCGCCGATGCAGGAAATCTGGGTCGCTGCGAGGTCGGGCGGTTTCCACTACAAACGCATAGCCGGGCAGTGGCGCAATACGCGCGACGGCAGCGAACTGTTCGCCGCCCTGTCGCTGATGGTCAATGAGCAGGGGGCTGGCAGCGTCGTTCTCAGCGAGTAATTGAAAACCTAAGTGTCAAAAACGCGGCGCGGTTCAGAACAGTTCGTTCTTGACCTCGTCGCGTTTCTTTTCATCTGGCGACTGCCCGCGCCCCTCGAGGCTGCGCACGCCCGTGCCACTGGCATTCTCGACATACTGGTAATCGCCATTCACCTGCACCACGCCATCCGGCACGGCGCGTTCCTGAATCGGCGCATCACGCAGCGCTTTTTGCATGTAGCTGATCCAGATCGGCAGGGCGATGCCGCCGCCGGTTTCCTTGCTGCCCAGGCTTTTCGGCTGGTCAAAGCCGATCCAGGCGATGCCGACGACTTTCGGATGATAGCCGGCGAACCATGCATCGACCGCATCATTCGTGGTGCCGGTCTTGCCGGCGAGGTCGGGCCGCTTCAGCGACAGCGCCTTGCGCGCGGTACCGAAGCGCACGACATCCTTGAGCATGCTGTCGACGAGGAAGGCATTGCGTTCATCAATGACGCGGTTCGCTTCATTGCCTGCCTTATCCGGATTGGCTTGCGACAGGACTTTGCCCTGTGAATCGGTAATGCTGGCGATCAGGTAGGGATTGACCTTGTAGCCGCCATTGGCAAACACGGAATAGGCGCCCGCCATTTGCAGTGGTGTGACTGAGCCGGCGCCGAGCGCCAGCGTCAGGTAGGGTGGATTTTTCTCGGCATCGAAGCCGAAGCGGGTCGTATATTCCTGGCCATACTTCGCGCCTATCCTGTGCAGGATGCGAATCGAGATCATGTTCTTGGAATTCGTCAGGCCTTTACGCATCGTCATCGGCCCCTCGTAGGTACCGTCGTAATTCTTTGGCTCCCACGCCTGTCCGCCTGTCTGGCCGGCGTCAAAGCTGATCGGCGCATCATTGATGATGGTCGCCGGTGACAGGCCTTTTTCCAGCGATGCCGAATAAATGAAGGGCTTGAAGGAGGAGCCGGGCTGTCGCCATGCCTGCGTCACATGATTGAATTTATTGCGGTTGTAATCGAATCCGCCGATTAGTGCGCGGATCGAACCGTCTGCCGTATTCGCGGCGACAAAGGCAGAGGCGACTTCCGGCATTTGCGTAATGGTCCAGACTTGATTGTCCTTGAAGACGCGGATGACGGCGCCACGTTTCACTTTGCGATTCGGCGGCGCCTTGTCGCTCAGTAAATTCGTGGCAAAACCCAGACCCGTGCCGGTGATCGAAATTTCCTCGCCCGAGGCGAGTACGGCGCGCACGCGTTTCGGGTCTGCATCGAGCACCACGGCAGCAACGATGTCGTCACTATCGGCATGGTCGGCCAGCTCTGATTCGATCGCTTCGTCGGCTTCGTCCTTCTTGGCCGGGATATCCATATAGGCTTCCGGGCCGCGATAGCTGTGCGCGCGCTCGTAATCCAGTACGCCGCGGCGCAGGGCCGCATAGGCCGCATCCTGATCGGCTTTGGTGATCGTCGTATGGACGACCAGGCCGCGCGTGTAGGCTTCTTCCTTGAACTGCTCGTAGACCATCTGCCGCGCCAGCTCCGCGACATATTCCGCATGCATACCGAATTCGCTGCTATTGGTCTTGATGCGTAATTCTTCTGCCATCGCCTGTTTCAGCTGCAGATTCGTGATGTAGCCGAGCTGCTCCATGCGCTGCAGGATGTATTGCTGACGCACTTTGGCGCGACGCGGATTGACGACCGGATTATAGGCGGATGGGGCTTTTGGCAAACCGGCCAGCATGGCCGCTTCAGCGACGGTCAATTGATTCAGGGTTTTGCCGAAATAGATTTGCGCAGCCGAGGCGAAACCGTAGGCGCGCTGACCCAGATAAATCTGGTTCATGTAGACTTCGAGAATCTGGTCCTTGCTCAGACTGGATTCGATTTTCCAGGCCAGCAGCGCTTCATACAATTTACGTGTGTAAGTCTGTTCACTCGAGAGAAAAAAGTTTCGTGCAACTTGCTGGGTAATCGTTGAGGCGCCTTGTTTCGGGCCACCCAGCAGGTTATGCAGGGCCGCGCGCAAGATGCCCAGGTAATCGAGCCCGCCATGGCTGTAAAAGTGATCATCTTCTGCTGTGAGGATGGCATTTTTCATCAGGGCAGGGACATCCTTGATGCGCGCGACATTGCGTCTTTCTTCGCCAAATTCACCGATGAGGACATCGTCGGCCGACAGGATGCGCAGCGGGATTTTTGGCCGGTAATCGGTCAGCGTATCCAGCGCCGGTAAATTCGGATAGGCCATCGTCAGCACGAAGCCGAGCACGAGCGCGCCAATCAGGGCCAGGCCAGCACAGGCGCCGAGGCCGGCAATCACGATTTTTGTTGCTACGGACATATTGCTCCAGGAGCGTTTCGGTGTGACCGGCGCGTTCGTGCTTGCTGTGTTTGCTTCAGGTGTTTTCGATGTCATGCGCAGTGATGTCGTAAGGAAAAGAAAGTCACCCCATTATAGCTGTCTGCTTATGTTGTTCGGTGTCCGCCTATGCGTGGGGTCAATGGTGAATTGCCAACCAGTTGTGTTTTTTATATCTTTTGCGTCGGATTTTGACAACGCCACTATAAATTTCGTATAGGAAAATGCATATACTCTAATTGAGCCCGCACAATCAGTCCGTGGAGCTGCCGATGAAACGACTTAAGTGTCGGTTTATAAACGATTTTCTGCAAAGCAGCGCGCATCAGTTCATTCGATCAACGAATTCGTGATGCGTTCACGAAAATACCAGACATTTGGGGAGACGCGCTTTTGGCTTTCGATTTTAGCTCCTTGTTCGGACAGAAAAATCCGCCCTTGATCGGTCTTGATATCAGCACGTCGGGTATCCGGCTCGTTGAACTCGCGGAGGTCGGCAAGAACATGCTGCAGCTTGAACGCTTTGCGAGCGAATCCCTGCCGCGCGGCGCCGTTGTTGACGGCAATATTGAAAATATCGAGCAGGTCGCCGACGCCATACAGCGCGTCTGGAAAAAAAGCGGTGCGCGCACCAAACTGGTCGCACTTGGCATGCCCTCAGCCTCGGTCATTACGAAAAAGATCATTTTGCCGGGCGGCTCGTCCGAAGACGAACTTGAGCTCCAGGTTGAAAATGAGGCGAGCCAATACATTCCCTTTGCGCTCGATGAAGTCAGTCTGGACTTCGATGTGATCGGGCCGGCAGAAAATTCCGCGGAAGACATCGAGGTATTGCTGGCCGCCACGCGCAAGGAAAAAGTCGAGGACTGTGTCGCCGTGGCGCAAGCCGCAAACCTGACGCCACTGGTCATGGACATCGAGTCATTTGCCGCGCACGCTGCCATGGAACGGATCATTGCCGCCTTGCCCAAGGGTGGCGAGGGCAAGATCATTGCCCTGTTTCGCATGGGCGCCCATCTGATGCACGTTGCCATGCTGCTCGACGGCCAGGTCGTCTATGAGCGCGAGCAGCCGTTTGGTGGCAACCAGCTCACGCAGGATATCGTCCGCACCTATGGCATGACATTCGAGCAGGCTGAACTGCGCAAGCGCGACGACGAGCTGCCCGACGGGTATGAGCACGAATTGTTCGAACCCTTCCTCGACAATGCCGGCGTTGAAATCATGCGCGCGATCCAATTTTTTTATACGGCCACGCCGCATACACGCGTTGACCAGATTTTTCTTGCGGGTGGCTGTGCCGTGATGGAGGGACTGATTGAGGCCGTCGCTGTACGCACGAAAATATCCTGTTCCGTGGTCAATCCATTTCAGGGCATGCAATTCGCTGCCAGCGTGCGCGAAAAGCAGCTGCAGCTGGATGCGCCTGCGTATCTCGTCGCCTGCGGTCTGGCGCTGCGGAGGTTCGATCGATGACACGCATTAACCTTTTGCCGCATCGGGAAATCCGGCGCAAGCAGCGAAAAAAGGAATTCTTTTCCTTATTGTTCCTGGCGGCGATCGTCGGCGCCATGATCGTGCTCGGTATCGGCGCCGTCATAGCGGGACAAGTCTCTAGTCAGGAGCTGCGCAATCATTTCATCAAGGATGAAATCGCCAAGCTCGATGAACAAATCAAGGAAATCGCCAACTTGAAGCAAGAGATCGAGGGTTTGAAAGCACGTCAGGTGGCCGTCGAGGATTTGCAGAGTGACCGTAACCAGCCTGTCTACCTCATGGATGAACTGGTGCGCCAGGTGCCGGAAGGAGTTTATCTGCGCGCTTTCAAGCAGGAGAGCCAGCGCGTCGTCATGAATGGTTACGCACAATCGAATGAACGGGTTTCCGAACTGTTGCGCAACCTGAGCAATAACTCGCCTTGGCTGGAGCGGCCAGACTTGATTGAAATCCGTTCGACTGGCCTCGGCCAGGGACGGGATGCGAAGAAGGTCTTCGATTTCACGATCAATGTCGGTATCAAGCGCCCGCGCGACAAGGACAAACCAGCCGCCGCCGCTGCAACACCTGCCGCAACGCCGAAAGCGCCATGAGATGAAAGACACCCCATGGAAAAATTAAGCCATTTTGGTGAAGTCATCCGCGCCCAGTTTCGTGGCCTCAATGGCCAGCATCCGGGGCAATGGCCCTTGCTGCCGCGCCTGGCATGCGCGCTTGGCGTCACCGTGCTCGTGCTCGGGCTAGGCTGGTATTTTTATTGGGATGGCCAGCTCCAGCAGCTCGACAGCGGCGCCCAGGCGGAATTAAAGCTACGCGAAACCTACCGTAGCAAGCTGCAGCAATCGATCAATCTCGATGAACTGCGCAAACAAAAAGAAAAAGTCGCTGAATACGTCGCGACGCTGGAAAAGCAATTGCCGAGCAAGGCCGAAATGGACGCACTGCTGTCCGACATTAATCAGGCCGGGCTCGGGCGCGGCTTGCAATTTGAATTGTTCAAGCCGGGTCAGGTCGTGGTCAAGGATTACTACGCCGAACTGCCGATCGATATCAAGATTTCAGGCAGTTACCACGACATCGGCGCCTTCACGAGCGACATTGCGAACCTGCCGCGTATCGTCACGCTCAACAACATGAGTCTGGTCACGGGTAAGGATGGCAGCCTGACGCTTGATGCCATTGCCAAGACCTTCCGTTATCTCGATGCAGAAGAAGTCAGCCAGCAACGCAAGGCGGCGGCTGCGAAAAAAGCCGATGCCACAGGGGCGAAGAAATGAAGCGCCGAATTCTGTCACGCGTGCCATGCAAATGCATGATGATGACCTTCGTGCTGGTACTTGCCGGCTGCGGCGACAGCGGTATCGCCGAACTCAAAAGCTGGATGGCGCAAGTCCGCCGCGAGACGCGCGCCGTAGTTCCCCGGCTTCCGGCACCCAAGCAATTCACACCGTTCACGTATGACGCCAAGGGCACGATCGACCCCTACAACCCGGCCAAGCTGATGAATGCCTTTGCCAAAGCACAGACGCGTTCCACGAATCCGATTGCGCCCGATCCGGCTCGTCCGCGGGAAGCGCTCGAAGCCTATCCGCTAGATGCATTGAAGATGGTCGGCACGCTGGAAAAAACCGGTCTCAGTTATGCGCTGCTGCAGGCCGACAAGACGATTTACCACGTCAAGGTCGGTAACTACATCGGCCAGAACCTCGGCATGGTGACCGGCATTACCGAAGCGAGTGTCGAACTTAAGGAAGTCGTCCAGGATGCCAGTGGCGACTGGGTCGAGCGTAAAGCAAAATTAGAATTGCAGGAGACAAAAAAATGAATGCGCTAAAACCCAACAGCCGCGGCCTGGTCAAGAGGCTAAGGACATGCATGCAGGGCGCAATTTGGTTTTGCCTTACGCTGATCTCTACCGCTGCGTTGGCGCAGGAAAATGCCATCGAGTCCGTCAGTGCAACGCAGCAGGGCGCAAAGGTCGTGGTGCGCGTGGCTCTGAAAAATCCGCCAGCAAAAGCGCCGATCGGTTTTTCCATCACGAACCCGGCGCGCATTGCCATCGACTTCGGCGCGACGGCCAATGCCACCGGCAAGGGTTTGCATGAGATCGGTCTGGCCGATGTGCGTTCGGTCAATGTGGTGCAGGCGGGCGAACGTTCGCGTCTGGTCTTCAATCTTGCGCGGCCACTTAATTACCTGCTGTCCGTTGAGGGCAATGCCGTCGTCGTGACCATGGATGGCGCTGCTGTGCAGTCCTTGCTCCTGGCACTGCCCGGCGCGCCTGCGACTGCGACCAGCCAGGTCTTGCGCGATATCGATTTCCGCCGCGGTCCCAACGGCGAAGGTCGTATCGTGATTGCCTTGCCCGGCGATCAGATTGGCGTCGATGTGCGCCAGCAGGGGCAGAATATTGTCGTCGACTTCATGAAGACGAGCCTGCCGGAACACTTGCGCAAACGCCTTGATGTCGCCGATTTCGGTACGCCCGTCAACCTGATCACGACCGTAGCGCAAGGTGACAATGTGCGCATGACGATCGAGCCGAAAGGCTTGTGGGAACACAGCGCTTATCAAAGTGGCGGGCAGCTGGTGGTGGAAGTGCGGCCGATCAAGGAGGACCCGAACAAGCTGACACAAGGTGCGCAAGGCTACCGCGGCGAAAAGCTTTCGCTCAATTTCCAGAACGTGGAAGTACGCGCCGTGCTGCAGGTGATTGCCGACTTCACTGGCCTGAACATCATTACCAGCGACACGGTGAATGGCAACCTGACATTGCGGCTCAAGGATGTGCCATGGGACCAGGCGCTGGACATCGTCTTGCAATCCAAGGGGCTGGATATGCGCAAGAACGGTACCGTGATCCTGATCGCGCCCAAGGATGAATTGCTGACGAAAGAAAAGCTCGAGCTTGAACAGCGCTCGCAAATTGCCGATCTCGAACCGCTGCGCACGGAAACCTACCAGCTCAATTACCAGAAAGCCGAATCCTTCAAGCTCGTCTTCGGCCTCGACGGTGCCGGTGACGGCAAGAACCGCATCCTCTCCAAGCGCGGCAGTGCCGTCATCGATCCGCGCACGAATCAATTATTCGTTACCGATATCGCTTCGCGTCAGGAAGAAATTCGCAAGCTCGTGCAGAAGACCGATATCGCGTCGCGCCAAGTCCTGATTGAAGCGCGCATCGTGGAAGCCGATGACAAGTTCAGCAAGAACCTGGGTGCGAAACTCGGCTTTGCCGATCTGCGCACCATCCGTGGCGGCGATGCCGGCTATCAGCTCTCAAGCAATAGCAATACGCGTGTCGCGGCGACCGGCAATCTGGCCGGCGTTGGTGAGCAAACTGGACAGATTAAGGCGACTGATCAGAGCTATTCGCCCAATAGCCAATTTGTCAACTTGCCGGCGGCCGGCATTGATGGCTTGAATCCGGGCAGCCTCGCGATCAGTTTGTTTTCCGCCGCTGCAAACCGCTTCCTGAATCTGGAATTGACGGCGCTCGAAGCCGATGGCAAGGGCAAAATCATTTCCAGTCCGCGCGTGGTAACCGCCGACCAGCTCAAAGCCTTGATCGAGCAGGGGACTGAACTCCCTTACCAGCAAGCCACGAGCAGCGGCGCGACTTCCATCGCTTTCCGCAAGGCGAACCTGCGTCTGGAAGTCACGCCACAAATTACACCTGACGGCAACGTTATCCTCGATGTCGACGTGAACAAGGATAGTGTAGGGCAGGAAACCCGTGCGGGATTCGCGATTGACACGAAGCACGTGAAAACCCAGGTCCTTGTCGAAAATGGTGGCACGGTCGTCCTTGGCGGAATTTTCCAGCAGACCGAACGTAATTCAGTCGTCAAAGTGCCATTGCTGGGCGATGTGCCGGTGTTGGGCAATTTGTTCAAGACCACTTCGCGTACCAACGACAAGACCGAGCTACTCATTTTTATTACGCCGAAGATCGTTGCTGACCGGACTAGCGTCCGTTGATTCGCATGAGCTCCCCTGTCCCAGCAGTTTTAAATCAGGAACCAAAATGATTTCCATGACCGAAAAATTTTCAAACGTACTTTTGTTCCGGCTGCTCATCTCTATGTTCGCAGCGCTTTTGCTGGCGTCTTGCGGCGGCGGCGGCGGATCAGCCGGCAGCACAGGCACTTCAACGGGTACCTCAACGGGCACATCCACCGGCAGCAGTACAGGAACAACGCCGCTCGTCACCACACCGACGATGTCGCTCGCCTTGGTCGATGTCGCGGGCGTACCAAAAACCGCGATCACGACTTCCAGTCCGCTGACCGTCGTGGCGACCGTCAAGGATGCCGCGGGCAAGCCGATCACCAATGCCATCGTGGCCTTTGCCGTGGGCCCTGATTTGACCGTGATTTCGCCGGCGACCGGTACGGCCCTGACGAATGCATCCGGGGTTGCCAGCGTCACGCTGGCGATCAAGAACCTGACAGTGGCGCAAACGCAATCGGGCGCTGCAGATAACGTGACGGCGTCGGTGACGGTCGGCGACCAGGCTTTGCTGAGCAAGATTGCATATTCCGTCGGGACTTCCGCGATCAGTTTGCGCCTGGCTGCACCGAGTCCGTCAACGATCAGTCTCAATGCCTATGAAACAACACCGATCAAGGTCGATGTGCTGGCGGATGGCGTGCTCTACACAGCGCAGCCGGTGACGGTTAATTTCACCTCGGCCTGTGCTGGCGCCCGTGCAGATTTGCCGACGACGGCAACAACGATCAACGGTCGCGCGCAAGTGGTTTATCGTGACAAAGGATGCAGCGCCACGGATACGGTGACGGCTTCCGTGCCCGGTGCTTCGCCGGTGACGGCTTCGCTCGTGATTGCCGCGCCGGTCGCAGCCTCGATCAGCTTCGTTTCCGGACTCCCTGCTGACAAGGCCATCGTCATTCAGGGCGCAGGTGGTAATGGCCGCACTGAAACCGCGGTGCTGACTTTCCAGGTACTCGATACCTTCGGCCAGCCCCTGCCTAATCAGCTGGTTAATTTTTCACTCAACCCGACCGGGGTGGTGACCTTACAATCGGGTTCGGCGACGACAGGCGCCGATGGCCGCGTCATCGTTGCCGTCAACTCGGGTAGTGTGCCGACAACGTTTCGCGTGATCGCTGCGCTGGCGTCAGGACAGACGACGATTTCCGACACCATCACGGTCACAACGGGGCAGCCGGTACAAACTGCATTTTCCCTCAGTGCCGAGAGTTTCAACATTGAGGGTTGGAACCACGACAATGAAAAAACAAAAATCAATATTCTCATGGCCGATAGCGCTGGAAATCCTGTCGCCGACGGCACGCCGGTCGTGTTTCAGACCGACAGTGGCGCCATCGGCAGTGCGGCGCTGGGCGGCTGTTTGACGCAGAATGGCGGTTGCTTTGTCGATTTTCGCAGTCAGAATCCACGCTTTGATGCAAGCAATACTGTGGGCAAACGCCCCGGTATGGCGACGGTCAGTGTTTCTAGCACCTCGGCGACCGTCAGTCTGACGGGCAAAATTGCAGTTTTCCTTAGCGGGAGTGCGGCAGCCAATGTCTTTGCCACACCTTCGGGGCCTTTATCGACGGCGAGTTGCGGTAATTTTTCCCTGATGCTGGAAATTAACGACATCAATTTCAATCCCATGCCTGCCGGTACGACGATTGCGGCCATCAATACCGACAAGGTGGCTGTCGGGACGATCATTCCTGCCGTCGTTCCCAGTATTGCGCCCCATTCGGCGCTCGCCAATGTGACGATTGATCCGCTCAACATGGCAAGGACCCAGGGTTCGATCCATTTCATCCCGATCAAGCCTGATCCGGCAACTTGTAATCCGGGCGGCGTTCCGGATAAAGGTGTTGGGTCATTCGGTATTGTCATCACCTCGCCCCTGGGTTTAGGCACGGTTTACAATTTTATATTGCGGTATCCAGCTTACTAGGGATCGTTTGGTGCTCGAGTACGCAGCATTTGCTGCGTACTCCGCAATCCAGTGGAATTTTCTCTGCGAATACCCTGATCTGTCGCCTCGCCTTGCAAAAAATACCAAAATATTCGTTTTATGACGCCCAAAAGTGCGGCCAAAACGGTTATCTTCGGTCTCAGCATAAATCTACGTCCTGCCGGGCGCTGCAATTGACATGACTTCCGCTCTACAAAATATTTTCCTTGTTGGCCTCATGGGCTCAGGCAAGACGACCGTCGGTCGCGCCCTGGCCAAACGGCTCAATAAACGTTTCATTGATACTGACCATGAAATCGAGGCGCGCACTGGCGCATCGATCCCGCTGATCTTTGAAATCGAGGGCGAAGAAAGTTTTCGTGAGCGCGAAGCTGAAGTCATCCGCGACCTCACGGCCCTCGATGGTATCGTGCTGGCCACTGGTGGCGGCGCTATTTTGCGTGCTGAAAACCGGGCGTTGCTGCAGGCGCGCGGCAAGGTGATTTTTTTGCGTGCCAACGTCAACGCCATTTTGCAGCGTACCAGCCATGATAAAAACCGGCCGCTGCTGCAAACCGCGGACCCGCGCAAACGGCTCGAGGAAATGTCCCGTATTCGCGAACCGCTCTATCTCGAGATCGCCGATATCGTCATCGAGACCGGCCGGCCTAACGTACAATCAATGACGCATGCGATCCTCGACCAGCTCGATTCGATGCCTGATCCCGCTCATCCTGCTGTCTATTCTGCCAATAAAATGTCCACTCAAGCATCGCATACCGTTCCGCCCGCCATTCATCTGCAAGTCGATCTCGGCGAGCGCAGTTATCCGATCACGATCGGTACGCGACTGCTCGACAACACCGACCTCGTCACGCGCCATATTGCCGGACCACGCGTGGCCATCGTCACCAATACGATAGTCGCACCGCTGTATCTTGAGCGCCTGACGCAGACGCTGGTGCGCGGTGGCAAACAGGTGACGCCAGTGATTCTGCCGGATGGAGAAGAAGAAAAGACCATGGCTAATCTCATGTGTATTTTCGATGTGCTGCTGGCCGAAAAATGCGATCGCAAAACCACGCTGATCGCGCTCGGCGGCGGCGTCATCGGCGACATGACTGGCTTTGCCGCAGCGACCTACATGCGTGGTGTGCCCTTCATCCAGATTCCGACTACGCTGCTGGCGCAGGTCGATTCCTCAGTGGGTGGCAAGACCGGCATCAATCATCCGCTGGGCAAGAACATGATCGGCGCGTTTTACCAGCCGCAAGCCGTCATTGCCGATACCTCCACGCTCAATACCTTGCAGGCGCGCGAACTGTCGGCGGGTTTGGCCGAAGTGATCAAGCATGGTGCGATCATCGACGCGGTATTTTTTGACTGGATCGAAGCCAACATGGCGCGCCTCGTCGCGCGCGATGCGCAAGCCTTGTCGTATGCGATTCAGCGCTCCTGTGAAATCAAGGCCGATGTCGTGCGACAGGATGAGCGCGAAGGCGGCTTGCGCGCCATCCTCAATTTCGGCCATACCTTTGCGCATGCGATCGAAGCGGGTATGGGCTATGGCGTCTGGCTGCATGGTGAAGCGGTCGGCTGCGGTATGGTCATGGCGGCGGATTTATCTTGCCGTTTGGGCTTCATCGACGTGGCGGCGCGCGAGCGGGTTCGTGCCCTCGTTGGCGCCGCTGGTTTGCCGGTGATTGCGCCGGATCTCGGTCATGCACGCTGGCTGGAATTGATGCAGGTCGATAAGAAAAATGAAGGCGGTGCGATCAAGTTCATTCTCTTGAAGCCGCTTGGCGCGCCTCTGATCGCGACCGTGCCGCAGGAATTCCTGCTGCAAACGCTGAATGCCTGCGTTGCGCATGCCGGCTGATTGAATTGACGACGGAGCCATGATGAATCTTGAAGCGCATCTTGCCCCGTATGCGGCCACATCGACAAACTCGCCAGGGCGCACGTTTGCGGAAGCCGCGCCAGGTTCGCGCACTGAGTTCCAGCGCGACCGCGACCGCATCATTCATTCGACCGCATTTCGCCGGCTCGAATACAAGACCCAGGTCTTCGTCAATCATGAAGGCGACCTGTTCCGCACCCGGCTCACGCACAGTATCGAAGTCGCGCAGATCGCGCGTTCGATCGCGCGTAACCTACGCCTGAATGAAGATCTTGTTGAAGCCATCTCGCTGGCGCACGATCTCGGCCATACGCCTTTCGGCCATGCCGGCCAGGATGCGCTCAATGCCTGCATGAAGGATTACGGCGGCTTCGAACATAATCTGCAAAGCCTGCGCGTGGTCGATGAGCTCGAAGAACATTACGGCGCCTTCAATGGCTTGAACCTGATGTTCGAAACGCGCGAAGGTATCCTCAAGCATTGCTCGCCCCAGAATGCACAAAAGCTCGGCGCCATCGGCCAGCGCTTTACCGATAAAAAGCAGCCTACGCTGGAAGCCCAGCTCGCCAATCTGGCCGATGAAATCGCCTATAACAATCACGATGTCGATGATGGCTTGCGCTCGGGCCTGATCACCTTGGCGCAGCTGGAAGACGTCGATCTGTTCGCGCGCCACTGGCGTGAAGTCGAGCAGGCTTATCCCGGCATCGCCGGTCGCCGCGCGATCCACGAGACGATACGGCGCATGATCAATACGCTCATCGAGGACCTGATTGACACCTCCGGTGCGCGCATTGCGGCAGCGCAGCCGCAGGCACTCGAGGACGTGCGCAATGCTGCGCCACTGATCGCTTTTTCCGAGGCCATGCAGGCGCAGGCGGCGCTGCTCAAGCGCTTCCTGCATGAGAATTTATATCGGCATTACCAGGTCAATCGCATGACCAGCAAGGCGCGACGCATCGTCACGGAATTATTCGACGCTTTCCTGCATGAGCCGAAATTACTGCCGCCCGATCATCGCGTACTGCTCACAGAGTCCGCCGAGAGCCGGCAAAAACATGCGCGCAAGGTCGCCGACTATATCGCCGGCATGACCGACCGCTATGCCATTCGCGAACATCGGCGGCTTTTCCTCGTCGACGAAATTTAAGCCAGGTCGCGCAGCGGATGCGCATGCGCCGGCCAGGCCGGTGCGAAAAAGTCCGCGACCATCTCCTCGTTCACTTCTGCCAGTGCCGCCGGCGACCAGCTTGGTGCATTGTCCTTGTCGATCACGACCGCGCGCACGCCTTCGAGGATTTCGCCATTTTCAAAACTGCGCCGCACCATGTTGCGCTCCATGCGCAGGCAAGCGGCGACATCGAGTTTTGCGCCGCGGCGTAATTGTTCGAGCGTGACGCACATCATCAGCGGCGAGCGCTTTTGCATGACGGCGAGTGTCTTCTGTGCGAAGGCACTCGCATCTCCTGATAGCGACGCCATGATTTGTGCAATCGATGCCTGCGCAAAATGCTTGTCGATAGCGGCGCGTTCTCGTGCCAGCAGACTGTCTTCTGCCGCGATTTGAGATTGGAATGGCGCTGCAAACGCCAGCACCGCCGCGCTTTTATCCGCCCCGGCTGCGCCCAGTATCTCCAGCAGCATCGGCAATTGCGCCGACGGTAGATACAGATCCGCCAGACCGGCCGCGAGGGCATCCGCTGCACCGATTACTTCGCCGGTCACGCCCAGATAAGTGCCCAGTTCACCCGGCGCGCGCGACAGGAAAAAGCTGCCGCCGACATCGGGGAACATGCCAATATTCACTTCGGGCATAGCCATTTTCGTGCGCTCGGTGACGATGCGCAGCCGGCAGCCCGGGCCGCCTTGCGCCACACCCATACCGCCGCCCATGACGATGCCATCCATAAGCGCGATATAGGGTTTAGGATAATGATGGCTCAGGTAATTGAGCGCATATTCTTCCGTAAAAAAATCTTCCAGCAAGGCGCTGCCACCAGTCGGTGTTGAGCGACCCTTGTCATAAAAAAAGCGGATGTCGCCGCCGGCGCAAAAGGCCTTTTCGGTCGAGCCACGGATCACTACGCATTGCACTGCATCATCGTCGCGCCATGCCAGCAGGCTCTCAGTCAGGGCGCGTACCATGTCCAGTGACAGCGAGTTCAGGGCCTTGGGCCGGTCCAATGTCAGGATGCCTGTGCCATTGTGGATCGTGCTTAGTACATAATCGCTCATGATGGAATTTCGCTTATTGGGGAAGTGTGCATTCTAGCGGCTAATCGGCGCATCCGACGCAAGCCCCGGATAAGGGCGCCGGGCATGAAAAAGGGCGCATGGTATGCGCCCTGAGTTCGGGGGTGCCGATCTGTTCGGCCGACGCAGCCTTCTATGCGGCTGGCGCTTCAGCTTCTGGCAGATGCTTGATCGCCGCGTGCTGGTGGTCTTGCAGTTTGGTTTTGTACTTGATGACCTGACGGTCGAGCTTGTCGATCAAGGTGTCGACTGCCGCATACAAGTCCATGCCGAGACTTTCGACGTGAATATCCTTGCCGCGCAGGCGTAAATTGATCTCGGCTTTCTGGCGTTTTTCTTTCTCGGGGAGCTTATCTACGGTCAGGATGACCGCAATATCAATGACATGATCGAAATGGCGTTTGATGCGCTCGAGCTTGTTCGTGACGTGTTCACGGATGGCTGGTGTTAATTCGAGGTGATGTCCACTGATTGTGAGATTCATACAGCGCTCCTTAGGTGGTGCCACTGGCGGTTCGCAGCGCAATGTCAGGCTTCTTTGAGCCCGGTTTCGCCTGAACACAGCGGCAAATACACTACAAGAAAACTACAATGATTTACGCAAATTTACTGGAGGAATTTTTAAAGCTTCACGGTATTTAGCCACCGTTCGGCGGGCTACCACCATGCCTTGTTCCCCAAGCATATCTGCTATTTTGCTGTCGGAGAATGGGTTCTTGGAATCTTCAGCTCCTATCAATTGTTTGATGAGTGCACGAATGGCGGTCGATGATGCTTCACCCCCCGCTTCCGTTGCAACATGGCTGCCGAAAAAATACTTCAATTCGAACATCCCGTGCGGCGTCAGCATGTACTTCTGGGTAGTGACACGAGAAATAGTGCTCTCGTGTAGACCAAGTGTATCAGCTATTTCGCGCAAGACAAGGGGTCTCATTGCCACAGCGCCATGTGAGAAAAAATTCCTTTGCCGCTCCACGATCGCTTGTGCAACGCGCAAAATTGTATCGAAGCGCTGGCGCATATTCTTGATCAGCCATTTGGCTTCCTGCAACTGTGAACTCAGCGAGCCTTCGCCCTTGCTTTGCTTGAGGATATTGGCGTACAGCGCATTAACGCGCAGGCGTGGCATGACATCGTGGTTCAGCGTGACTTGCCAGCCGGCTTTGGTTTTTTTGACAATGACGTCCGGCACGACATAGTCCGACGCATCACCGGCGAAGCTGGCGCCCGGATGCGGATTGCAGGCGCGGATGATGGTTTGTGCTTCGCGCAAATCTTCGTCGTCGCAGTCGAGTGCTTTTTTCAGCTTGTTGAAATCGCGCTGGGCAAACAGGTTCAAATAATTTTCAACGATCTGCAGCGCCATGCGCCGCGTGACCATGGCTACCTCCGGCATGCGGCGGATTTGCAGGGCCAGACATTCGGCCGCATTGCGCGCAGCTACGCCGGGCGGGTCGAAGCTTTGCAGCATTTTCAGCGCGATCGTCAGGTCGTCGAGCCCAACGCCGAGTTCTTCTGGCAAGCGCGCATGGATGTCTTCCAGCGTTTCTTCGAGGTAGCCATTGTCGTTGAGCGCATCGATCAGCAATTCCAGCAGGGCGCGGTCGCGCAGGTCGCGCAAGGTGACGCGCATCTGCTCGAGCAGGTATTCGCGCAGGGTCGTTTCATGGGCTTCCAGCTGGGGACGGGCATCGTCGTCTTCGGGCGCCTTGGCGGTGCGCGCGACATCATCAAAGCTCCAGTCGTTGTCGGCAGAAGCCGGGGCTTCTGGCGCTTCCGTGTTGTCCACGCCGGCGGGCACGTCTTCGCCGCCGGTGTCGGCCTCACTGGCGCTGGCGGCAGGCGGATTGTCGCTGGTGGCAATGGCGCCATCGGCCAGCAGTCGCACCGAATGGTCGAGAGGATCGTCCAGCCGTTCCAGCAAAGGATTTTCGGCCAGGATTTGTTCTAGTTCCTGATGCAATTCCAGCGTCGACAGCTGCAGCAGCCGGATCGACTGCTGCAGCTGTGGCGTCAAGGCCAGATGCTGCGAAACGCGGAGTTGTAGCGATTGTTTCATGTGTGCGACTTCATACCTGTTCCATCAACGGCCATTACATTCGGAAGTGCTCGCCCAGGTAGACGCGTCGGACCGATTCATTGGCAATGATATCGTCGGGGCGGCCACTGGCCAGCACGGCACCTTGGTTGATGATGTAAGCACGATCGCAAATGCCGAGCGTCTCACGCACATTATGGTCAGTAATTAAAACGCCGATCCCGCGTTCCTTCAAAAAGCGGACGATGCGCTGGATTTCAATAACCGCGATCGGGTCGACGCCGGCAAACGGTTCATCGAGCAAGACAAAGCGCGGATTCGTCGCCAGTGCGCGGGCTATTTCAACGCGGCGGCGTTCGCCGCCAGACAGTGACAGCGCCGTGTTCTCGCGTAGTTTTTCAATTTGCAAATCGGCCAGCAAGACATTCAGGCGCTGCTCGATTACCGGGCGGTTCAGAGCCTTGCCATCGTCGCCCGTTTGCAGTTCCAGCACGGCGCGAATATTGTCTTCGACGCTAAGTTTGCGAAACACCGAGGCTTCCTGGGGCAGATAAGACAGGCCCAGCATCGCGCGGCGATGGATAGGCAGGCGTGAGATATCGACACCGTCGAGATTTATTTTGCCGGCATCAGACGGCACGAGGCCGACGATCATGTAGAAGGAAGTCGTCTTGCCGGCGCCGTTCGGTCCGAGCAAGCCGACTACTTCGCCACTGTCGACATGCAGCGTGACATCGGCGACGACTTTACGCGTGCCGTAACTCTTTTGCAGGCCTTCGACATTGAGGGTGCTGGCCATCACTTGCCCTTCTGGTCAGTAGTCGGTTGGAACACACCTTTGATCCGGCCAGCGCCAGGTTTGCTCGTGCCGCTCGTTGTATTGTTCACCGAAAAAAATTCAGCGCGGCTATCGTAGGAAATAAATTCGCCTTCCACTTCGTCGGAGGGCTTGCTGCCTTCAAGCCTGCGCATCTTGGCCTTGGAAATCAGTTTCACGAGTTCTGTCTTGCTGTCGTATTCAATGCGCTCTGCCTGGCCTTCCATCCACAAATTCTCGCCGCCATCGCGCTTCTGGCGAAACGTGGCCACCGTGCCAGCTGCGGCATAGAGCGTGGCGAACTGGTAGCCGGACGGATCTTCAGTGACGACCATGCGGTCGGCCTTGAGCACCATCGAGCCGCGCGTAAGGATCACGTTGCCGCTGAGCGTGCGGATCTGCTTGACGTCGTCAACATCCATGCGGTCCGCTTCGAAATTGGCGGGCTTGGTCGAGTCCGCTTTTTCAGCATGCGCGGTGGCCAGCATGGCCATATTGAGCGCCAACAGGAAGAACAAAAAAAGTCGTTTCATTGCAATATCTTTCAGTAAAACTGCTGTGCTAGCGCGGTGTTGGCGGGAAGCTGCCGTGCACCCGACTGGCGAGATGAATTTCACGCGTGGCGTTGTTAGCCACCATACCGGTGCCGTAGAGCTGTGAATTGCCCAACAAGATTTCTACTGGCTTGTCCGTCTTCATGAGGTTCTGATCAGGTAACACCAGCAGGGACTCCGTGCGCATACGGAAGCGGGCGCCGGCCGTTGAAGCGGGACGGTCCGCCTGCACATTGCGTTGCAGCTGGATTGCGTTCTTCGCATGGTCGATCACGGCGTGTTCGGCATGCACGGTCATCGGCGCCTGGCCTTCTGCAAGGTTATGCAGCAGCGGCTGTTCGATGGCGAAGGTATCGTCTTGCGGATAATGCGTGAGCTTGGAGCCGGAAATGTTATAGCGGGCCTGGCCGGTTTGGGACATACGGACGAAATTGAATTTTTCCACGGAATAATCGGCTTCGTCTTTCGACATCGCGTTAGGTGCACCCGTCTGCCCCTGTCGCAGCACTTCCAGAACCCAGAAACTGCCCAGCGCCGTTGTCACCAGCAGCGTGATGATCACGGCCAGTCGTACGCGCTGCGATGAGGCCGGTGCGCTCACAGCAGGTACGGCGCCAGGGCGGCTTCATAATTGCCTTGTGCACGCAATATCAGGTCGCAAATTTCACGTGCCGCACCGCGCCCGCCAGCTGCTTGCGTGACGTAATGGACCCGGCTGCGCACCTCTGCATGACCATTCGGTACGCTGGCGGCAAAGCCGACGCGCTGCAATACCGGCAGATCAATCACATCATCGCCGATGAAGCCGCAAGCATCCGCCTCGATGGCGCAAACTTGCCGCAGTTTTTCAAAGCCGCTGAGTTTATCGTGCACGCCTTGCTGCACATGCTCAATGCCGAGGTCGGCCGCGCGGCGCGCGACGATTGCCGAATGGCGCGCGCTGATGATCGCGGTCGCCACGCCCGACTGTTGCAGCAGCTTGATGCCGTGGCCGTCGAGCACGTTGAAGGTTTTCAAGGCTTCGCCATCGGCACCGAAATGCAGGCTGCCATCGGTAAGGATGCCATCGACATCAAAAATCATCAGTCGTACGCGCGCTGCCCGAGCCAGCACTGTGTCCTCATTCGTGTTCATCAGATTACCTTGGCGCGGGTGAGGTCATGGATATGCAGGGCGCCGACGAGCTTGCCGTTGGCGTCCTTCACCAGCACCTGATTGATACGGAATTCTTCCATCAGCTGTACCGCATCCACGGCGAGCTGATCGGGGCCAACAGTGCGCGGATTGAGATGCATCACGTCGGCAATCGAGACAGTATTGAAATCCTGCTTGTTTTCGATCATGCGGCGCAGGTCGCCATCGGTGAACACGCCGCGGATATGGAATTGTGCGTCGACGATGGCGGTCATGGCCATGCCTTTGCGGGTTATTTCCATCAGCGTCTCCGATAGCGAAGCGTCCGCGCTGACGGCGGGAATGGCGTCGCCGCTGCGCATCACATCACGCACATGGGTCAGCAGGCGTCGACCCAGAGCGCCGCCCGGATGTGACAGCGCGAAATCTTCGGCGCGAAAGCCGCGCGCGTCCAGCAGAGCCATGGCCAGCGCATCGCCCATGGCCAGCGTGACCGTGGTGCTGGTCGTAGGCGCAAGATTAAAGGGGCAGGCTTCCTTGTCGACCTGGACGTCGAGATGGGCGTCGGCCAGCGCTGCAAGGCTGGAGCCGGATTTGCCGGTGATGGCGATGATGGGCACGCGCATGCGTTTGATCATCGGCATGATCGAGGTCAGCTCATGGGCTTCGCCGGAATAGGAAATGGCAATAAATACATCATTCGGCGCGACCATGCCGAGGTCGCCATGCGCGGCTTCGCCCGGGTGCAGGAAGAAGGCCGGCGTGCCGGTCGAGGCCAGCGTGGCAGCAATCTTTCCCGCGATATGGCCAGACTTGCCAATGCCGGAAACGACCACGCGACCGCGGCATCCAAACAGCAGGGACAGGGCGGCAATAAAGCCGGTGTCGCTTTGATGTGACAGTCGAATTTTCAGACCCAGGATCGCATCTGCCTCAATTTGCAGGGTGTCGCAGGCAAGCTCCAGCGCGCGCTGGGCATTCTTCTCGTCGAAAGCAGTCGGCAAGGATTTTTGATGGGTTAAACTCATCTTGAAAGTATAGCCGATTTCGTAAAGCAAAAAACTTGCCAGATGTAACAAAAGTCGGTTTTGTACTCGGGCGGCCTCAATATTTAACTTAGGGATAGCATGTTTTCAGCGCTTGAACTGACCTTGATCCTGCTTGCCTCCGGCGTGCTCGGCGTCGTCGCGTTTCGCATGCTGCATTTGCCGCCGATGCTGGGCTATCTCACCGTGGGTATTGCGATCGGCCCGCATGCGCTAGGCTGGACCCAGGAAAACCAGACTACGCATGTGCTGGCCGAATTCGGCGTAGTGTTCTTGATGTTTTCGATAGGGCTGGAATTTTCGCTCGGCAAGCTGTCGGCCATGCGCAAGATCGTCTTTGGTCTGGGCATGGCGCAGGTACTGCTGACGATCGCCGCGGCCATGGCCTTTGCCTTTGGTTTGAAATACTTGCTGCCGCTGTCGATTCCGATCAGCTGGCAAGCCGCCTTTGCACTCGGCGGCGCGCTGGCCATGTCATCGACGGCGATCGTGTCGAAATTACTCACGGAAAGAATGGAACTCGAAAGCGAGCATGGCCGGCGCATCATCGGCATTCTGCTCTTTCAGGATTTGGCGCTGGTACCGCTGCTGATCATGGTCCCAGCCTTGGCCGATCCGCACGGCGATATCGTCGCCGAGCTTGCCTGGGCCGGCCTCAAGGCAGTGCTGGTACTGGTGCTGCTGCTGGTGGCAGGACAAAAACTCATCCGCAAATGGTTCAGCATCGTCGTCAAGCGCCGCTCGCAGGAACTGTTCATGCTCAATCTCCTGCTCATCACGCTGGGGGCGGCCTGGATCACCGAGCAGGCGGGCCTGTCGCTGGCGCTGGGCGCCTTCATCGCCGGTATGCTGATTTCTGAAACCGAATACAAGCATCAGGTCGAAGAGGATATCAAATCGTTTCGGGATGTGTTGCTCGGGCTGTTTTTCATTACGATCGGCATGTTGCTTAATGTATCGCTGGTCCTAGAACACTGGTGGCTCGTGCTCTTGCTGCTGATCGGCCCGGTCATGCTGAAATTCGGCTTGATCGCGGTGCTCGCGAAACTGTTTGGCGGCTCGACCGGGGTTTCCCTGCGCACCGGCATGGCGCTTGCGCAGGCGGGCGAGTTCGGATTCGTCCTGCTGAATCAGGCGGGCGGGCTGCGCATGCTCGATCCTTTGCTGGTGCAGCTGATCCTGGCGGCGATGGTGCTGTCGATGTTGGTCGCACCCTTCGTCATCGCCAAGAGCGATGCAATCGTGATGAAATTATCGAGTAATGAATGGATGATGCAGTCGCTGGCGCTGACGCAAATTGCCGCGCGCACGATGGCGACGCAAAAGCATGTGATCATCGCCGGCTTTGGCCGCAGCGGGCAGAACCTCGCGAATTTGCTCGAAGAAGAAAAAATCGCCTATCACGCGCTCGATCTTGATCCGGACCGCGTCAGGGAAGCACAGGCGGCCGGCGCCAATGTTTCGTATGGCAATGCGGCGCGGAGGGAAAGCCTGGTCGCCGCCGGCATCCATCGCGCCGCTGCGCTCGTGATCAGTTATGCCGATACGGCCTCGGCCCTAAAAGTTTTGCATTTCGTGCATGAGCTGGCGCCGAATTTGCCCGTCATCGTGCGCAGTCATGACGATACCGATCTCGATAAATTGCGCGCCGCCGGTGCCACGGAAGTCGTGCCGGAAGCCATGGAAGGTAGCCTGATGCTGGCCTCGCATGCGCTGGTCATGCTCGGTGTGCCGCTGCGTCGCGTCGTGCACCGCGTGCAGGCAGCGCGCGACGAGCGCTATGCTTCGTTGCGCGGCTATTTTCATGGTGCCGGCGATGCCCTCGATGACGCCGAGCACCTGCATGTGCGCCTGCATTCCGTGGCGTTGAATGCGGGCGCCAAGGCGATCGGTCAGACGCTGATGATGTTGAAGCTGGCCGATTTGCATGCCGAAGTCACCGCAATTCGTCGCGGTCGTCAGCGCGTCGAAGTCACTCCAGATGTGTTGCTGCAGGCCGGTGACATTGTCGTGCTGCGTGGTGCGACCGAAGCGGTCGCTCGCGCCGAAGATCGAATGCTGCGATAAGTCTTTTCACGCAGCTCCTGCGCAGGGCAGTGTATCTCGTGCCCCACCGGATAGACGTGAGAAAGGGGACAGCCGGGCTATGCCCAAACATAACATTGTCCCGCAGATAGCATGGCGGCCTCAGACTCTTCTATACTTCGAGCCTGATTTCCGCCGCTGCCACCCGATAAGAGTCTGCCTCCATGCAAGTGATTCAACGTATTACCGAGATTATTTTGCCGGTCCTGATCATCATCGCGCTCGGCTATGGCTATGCCCGGCTACGCGGCGACAGCGTCAAGGCGGACATGGGGCCAGTCAATCGCATCACGACTGGCGTGCTGTGCCCGCTGCTGGTATTTACCGCGCTGGCCGGCAAGGATTTTGACCTTGCACATAATGGACTTTTGATTATTGCCGGTCTTGTCATTTCATTCGGTTCCGGCTTGCTGGCCTGGCCGCTGGCGCGCCTGCTGGGCTACGACTTGCGCAGCTTCCTGCCGCCGATGATGTACAACAATTGCGGCAATATGGGTCTGCCGCTGGCGGTGCTGGCCTTCGGTGATGGCGCCTTGTCATCGGCGGTCGCGCTGTTCATGGCGGGTAACCTGATTTATTTCACGATCGGCATCAAGCTGATTGAACATGGCCGCGGCGGCGCGCCGGGCAATTCGCTGAAATTCCTCGCCAGTCCGATGATGCTGTCCATGCTGTTTGGCATGCTGTTCGCCATTTTTCACATCGTGCTGCCGGCGCCGCTTTACCTCGCGCTGAAGATGCTGGGCGAAGCCTGCATTCCGATCATGCTGTTTGCGCTAGGCGTGCGCATGCTCGATGTCAGTCTGAAAAGCTGGCGCATCGGCATGGTCGGTGCGGTGGTCTGTCCTGTCGCGGGTCTGGCGATTGCCTGGCTGCTGGATGGGGTCTTGATGCTCACGCCTGTGCAGCGCGGGCAGATGTATCTGTTTGCCGCATTGCCGCCGGCAGTGTTCTGTTTCATGATCGCTGAACAGTACCAGCAAGAGCCAGAAAAAGTCGCCGCCATTGTCTTGCTGGGTAACCTGATGGCCGTCGTGTTCGTGCCCGCCGGCTTGTGGCTCGGCATGCGAGCTGCCTGAATTTTCAGGCAGCTCGCACAGACAAACTTACTTCTTTGCCAGCAGCGGTCCGAGATAGGCGCCGGTGACGCTGGCGGGATTGATCGCGACTTCTTCCGGCGTGCCGGTGGCAATGATCACGCCACCGCCAGCGCCGCCTTCAGGACCGAGATCGACGATCCAGTCCGCCGTCTTGATCACGTCCAGATTGTGCTCGATGATGACGACCGTATTGCCCTGGTCGCGCAAACGATGGATCACCGTCAGCAGTAGATCGATATCGTGGAAATGCAGGCCCGTGGTCGGCTCGTCAAGGATGTACAGCGTGCGGCCGGTATCGCGCTTCGATAATTCCAGCGACAGCTTGACGCGCTGGGCTTCGCCGCCCGAAAGAGTCGTGGCGCTCTGGCCGAGGCGGATATAGCCGAGGCCGACATCGAGCAGGGTTTGCAGCTTGCGCGCGATGACCGGCACCGGCTTGAAGAATTCATGCGATTCCTCCACCGTCATGGCCAGCACTTCGGTGATGTTCTTGCCCTTGTACTGCACTTCCAGGGTTTCGCGGTTATAGCGTTTGCCGTGGCAGACGTCGCAGGGCACATACACGTCCGGCAGGAAGTGCATCTCGACCTTGATGACGCCATCGCCCTGGCAGGCTTCGCAGCGTCCGCCTTTAACATTGAAGGAAAAACGCCCGGCGCTGTAGCCGCGTTCCTTGGCTGTCGTGACCGTCGCGAACAGGTCGCGAATCGGCGTGAACAGGCCGGTGTACGTCGCCGGATTGGAGCGCGGCGTGCGGCCGATCGGTGCCTGGTCGACCGAGATCACCTTGTCGAAATGTTCGAGGCCGCTGACTGATTCATGCGCGGCCGGTTCGGCTTGCGAGCCATACAGATGGCGCGAGGCGGCGTGATACAGCGTGTCGTTGACCAGCGTCGATTTGCCCGAGCCGGACACGCCGGTCACGCAGGTCAGCAAACCGACCGGAAGATTCAGCGTGACATTCTTCAAGTTATTGCCGGTCGCGCCGGTGATGACGAACTGGCGCTCGCGGTTGAAGGCGGTGCGCTTCTTCGGCACGGCGATTTTCAGCGAGCCGTTCAGGTAGCGCGCGGTTAGCGATTTCTTGTTTTTCAGGATATCGGCGAGCGTGCCCTGCGCAATGATTTCGCCGCCATGCACACCGGCGCCGAGGCCCATATCGACGACGTAATCGGCGCAGCGGATCGCATCTTCATCATGCTCGACCACTAGCACGCTATTGCCGATATCGCGCAAATGCCGCAGCGTGGCGATCAGGCGATCATTGTCGCGCTGGTGCAGGCCGATCGAGGGCTCGTCGAGCACGTACATGACGCCCGTGAGCCCCGAACCGATTTGCGAAGCCAGGCGGATACGTTGCGCTTCGCCGCCGGACAAGGTATCGGCACTGCGGTCCAGCGACAGGTAATCGAGGCCGACATTATTGAGGAAGGTCAGGCGCGAAATGATTTCCTTGACGATGCGGTCTGCGATTTCTTTTTTCGAGCCGGTCAGTTTCAGGTGCTCGAAGAAATGCAGGGTTTCGCGCAGGGGCGTGCCAGCGATTTCGTAAATGGCGCGCTGCTGTTTGCCATTGCCGACCTTGACGAAGCGCGCTTCCACGCGCAGGCGTGCGCCATCGCAGACCGGGCATTGCTTCTTGTTGATGAACTTCGCCAGCTCTTCCTTGACGGCCATCGAATCGGTTTCGCGATAACGGCGCTGCAGGTTCGTGACCACGCCTTCAAAGGTATGTTCGCGAATGACAGTGCGGCCGCGTTCATTCACATAAGTGAACGGAATCGTCTGTTTGCCGGAGCCGTAGAGCACGATTTGCTGGGCTTTTTCATCGAGCTTTTCGAATGGCACATCGACATCGAATTCATAGAAGGCCGCCAGGTTCGACAGCATCTGGAAATAAAACTGGTTACGCCGGTCCCAACCCTTGACGGCGCCACTGGCCAGCGACAGGTTTGGAAACGCAACGATGCGCTTCGGATCGAAGAATTCGATATGGCCCAGGCCATCGCATTCGGGGCAGGCGCCCATCGGATTGTTGAATGAGAACAGGCGCGGCTCGAGTTCCTGCAGCGCATAGCCGCAGGCCGTGCAGGCAAATTTATTCGAGAAGACTTGTTCGGCAGCCGTGTCCATGTCGACGATGACGGCGCGGCCATCGGCGATGCGCAGGGCGGTCTCGAAGCTTTCTGCCAGACGCTGCTTGATGTCGGCCTTGACCTTGATGCGGTCGATGACGACGTCGATGGTGTGCTTCTCGGTCTTCTTCAGTTTCGGCAGATCGTCGACCTCATAAATCTTCGCGTTGCCGGTGCCGCTCTGGATACGGAAGCGCACGAAGCCGTGCGCCTGCATCTGCTCGAACAGATCGCTGTGCTCGCCTTTGCGGTTCGCCACGACCGGCGCCATGATCATCAGCTTGGTGTCTTCCGGCATGGCCAGCACGGTATCGACCATTTGCGATACGGATTGCGCGGCCAGCGGATTTTCGGGATGGTCGGGGCAGTAGGGCGTGCCCACGCGCGCATACAGCAGGCGCAGGTAGTCATGGATTTCGGTGACAGTGCCAACGGTCGAGCGCGGGTTGTGCGAGGTCGCTTTCTGCTCAATCGAGATCGCCGGCGATAAACCTTCAATCAGGTCGACATCGGGTTTCTCCATGAGCTGCAGGAACTGGCGCGCATAGGCCGACAGGGATTCGACGTAACGGCGCTGGCCTTCTGCATACAGGGTATCGAAGGCCAGTGAGGACTTGCCCGATCCGGACAGGCCGGTGATGACGACGAGTTTATTGCGAGGTAAGTCGAGGCTGATGTTTTTCAGGTTATGCGTACGGGCGCCGCGAATACGAATTTCTTCCATGGACTACTTTCAAGGCAAGCGAATCTGCGTGAACTGCGCAAGGTCTGCGCTGGCTACGAGGTTTGTAAGGGTCAACCTGATACTATAACGGGTTTTGATGTCCGCTGTTCAATGGACAAGCCAGCCTGAACCAATGACTATGCCGCCCGTAAGCCTTACCGAACCCATTTCACCGATGACGCGCAGTGAAATCCGCGCCAGTGTTTCGCTGGCGTCGATCTTTGCGCTGCGCATGCTCGGCCTGTTCATGATCCTGCCGGTCTTTGCGGTGCATGCGGCGACGCTGTCTGGTGGCCAGAATGCAGCGCTGGTCGGCTTGGCCATGGGCGTCTACGGCCTGGTGCAAGCCTTCGGTCAGCTGCCCTTCGGCATCGCCTCGGATAAATATGGCCGCAAACCCGTGATCGTGATCGGCCTGATCATGTTTGCGCTCGGCTCCTTCATCGCGGCGGCGGCCACGAGTATCGAATGGGTCATCGTCGGCCGGGCAGTGCAGGGCGGTGGCGCGATATCCGCGGCCGTGACGGCCTTGATCGCCGATGCAACGCGCGAACAGCACCGCACGAAAGCGATGGCGATGGTCGGCGGCTCGATCGCGGCGAGCTTTGCGCTGTCGCTGGTGGGCGCGCCGCTGCTGTTCAAGGCGATCGGCATGGCGGGTATCTTCAACCTGACCGGCGCGCTGGCCTTGATCGCCATCGCCGTCGTCTTATATGTCGTGCCGTCCGCGCCGATGGTGCGGGTCAAGCGCGTCGATTTACGCGCCGTGCTGAAAAATGCCGAGCTGATGCGGCTGAATTATGGTGTCTTCGCGCTGCACATGGCGCAGATCGCCATGTTTGTCGTGATGCCGCCGGTGCTGATTGAGGCGGCCGGGTTGCCCTTGGCGGAACATTGGAAAATCTATTTACCGGTGGTATTGGCGTCTTTCATCCTGATGCTGCCGCCGATATTCATCAGTGAGCGTTTTGGCAAGGTGAAGCAGGTGTTTCTTGTGGCGATCGGTTTATTGCTGATCGTACAAATTGGCATGTGGCTGTGCTTGTCGACTGTCGGCATGCGATTTGAAATTCTTGTCAGCCTGCTATTGGCTTTTTTTGTCGCCTTCAATATTCTGGAGGCGAGCCAGCCATCCCTGGTATCGCGCATTGCGCCGCCGGAAGCGAAGGGCACGGCGCTTGGCGTCTACAATACGATGCAGTCGCTCGGGCTGTTTTGCGGCGGTGCTGCGGGCGGCTTGATCAAGCAGAATTTTGGCGCTTCATCGGTTTTTTTGTTTGGTGCTGTTCTGACCATGGGCTGGCTTATAATTGCAGCGAGCATGAAAAACCTGCCGCGCCGCAGTAAGGCCAGGCTAGCGCCGGCAGCAGGCGAACATGGCCAGGACAATCTTGGCAAAGCGGCATAATCTAATACAGCAGTCCGGGCAAATTTCAGCAGAAATCCGCGCGGCTTCACGAATCATCACGAAGGAACTCAATTTATGGCATCGGTAAATAAAGTCATCATCGTTGGCAATCTCGGACGCGATCCTGAAACGCGTTACATGCCCAATGGTGAAGCAGTCACCAACATCGCGGTCGCGACGACCGAAAGCTGGAAAGACAAGAACAGCGGCGAGAAAAAAGAGCTGACCGAATGGCATCGCATCACTTTCTATCGCAAGCTCGCGGAAATCGCCGGTCAATACCTGAAAAAGGGTTCGCAGATTTACATTGAAGGCCGTTTGCAAACGCGCAAATGGACCGACAAGGAAAACGTCGAGCGTTACACGACTGAAATCATTGCCGATTCCATGCAAATGTTAGGCAGCCGTCAAGGCATGGGTGGCAGCGCCCCGTCCGACGACGAATACAGCAGCGCCCCGGCGCCACGCCAGAACGTTGGTAATAGCAGCGCCGGCAACAGCGCCCCAGCCTCCCGCCCAGCCGCCCCATCCCGGCCAGCGCCGAACTTCAGCGACATGGATGACGATATCCCGTTCTGATCAAGTACCGTCTGAAAATAGAAAAGCGGAACCCTCGAGGTTCCGTTTTTTTATGGTGCGAAGAGATTCAGTCATGCGCCAAAACAAGGCAAATTAAATAGGGTCAGAGTCAAATTAAATGCCGATCTGTTGCTCATTAATTAGGGTCAGAGTCAAATTAAAAGTAAAATTTAGCCTGATTCTGACTACTTGTGACTGCCATGGCCCGCCTACCCCGACTCGTCGTACCCCACCAAGCGCACCACATTATTCAGCGTGGCACGGATCGACGCGTGATTTTCCATGACGATAGCGATCATTTAGCGTTCATTGCCTATCTGCGTGAAGCAGCGAAGACATTCATAGTCGCGATCCACGCTTATGTGCTGATGCCGAATCATCTGCATTTACTGGCGACACCCTCCGATGAAATCGGGCTGGCACGAATGATGCAATGGGTCGGACGGCATTACGTTCCGTATTTCAATCACAAGTACGAGCGCTTCGGCACCTTGTGGCAGGGGCGGTATCGAGCCACGGTGATTGATTCGGAGCGGTATTTCCTGGCGTGCAGTCGCTATATCGAGCTTAATCCGGTACGCGGCGGGATTTGTAGCCGGCCTGAGGATTTTCGCTGGTCTAGTTATGCGCACCATGCCGGGATTTCGCCTGATTCGCTGGTGACAGATCATCCGCTGTACTGGGCTTTGGCAAATACGCCTTTTGGACGGGAGGCGGCTTACCGTGGCCTGATTGATGAGGCGCTTTCAAGCGAGGAAATCACGGAATTGAGTGATGCAACCTTGAAAGGTTGGGCGCTGGGTTCGGATAAATTCAAGTTGAGCATTGAGAAACAAGCCAATCGTCGCGTCAGTCGTGCCAAACGCGGGCGCCCGTACAGTAAGCTGAAAACTGCTGAATCCAAGGCCGCCAAAAGCCGCAAGCCGGCTTAAGCTGGTGTTCCTCTGGCTAGAGTGCCATTGCCGAAATACCTCCAATTGACTCTGTCCCTATTTAAATTTAAGAACGAATTTTTGTGATTTAATTTGACTCTGACCCTATTTAAAGTGGTTGCAGTTAGTTTTGCAGTGCACTATTCTTTGTGTTCAACAGCATTAAGATGCGGAGAATAGCTATGCACGCCCAAGGTTTATACGATCCAGCCAATGAACATGACGCTTGTGGCGTCGGCTTTATTGCTCATATTAAAGGTAAGAAAAGTCACTCCATCGTCGAGCAAGGATTGCAGATTCTGAAGAATCTCGATCATCGCGGCGCCGTGGGGGCTGATCAGTTGATGGGCGATGGCGCCGGTATCTTGTTGCAAGTGCCGGATCAATACTTCCGTGAAGAAATGGCGAAGCAGGGCGTGACCTTGCCGCCACCGGGTGAATTTGGCGTCGGCATGGTGTTCCTGCCGAAAGAAAGCGCTTCGCGTCTGGCTTGTGAGCAAGAAATTGAACGTGCCGTTCTCGCTGAAGGCCAGGTCGTGCTCGGCTGGCGTGATGTGCCTGTCGATTTCGACATGCCGATGTCGCCGACCGTGCGCAACAAGGAACCGTTCATCCGCCAGATCTTTATCGGCCGCGGTCCTGACATCATGGTCACTGATGCTCTCGAGCGTAAGCTGTATGTGATTCGCAAATCCTCCGGGCATGCGATCCAGGCACTCGATCTTTTGCATGGCAAGGAATTCTTCGTGCCGTCGATGTCGGCGCGCACTATTGTCTACAAGGGCTTGCTGCTGGCAGACCAGGTTGGCGTCTATTACAAAGACTTGCAAGACCCGCGCTGCATTTCCGCGCTGGCGCTCGTGCATCAACGTTTCTCGACGAATACCTTCCCTGAATGGCCGCTGGCGCACCCGTACCGCCTGATCGCCCACAACGGCGAGATCAATACCGTCAAAGGCAATTTCAACTGGATGCGCGCCCGTGAAGGCGTGATGAAGTCCGCCGTACTCGGCGACGACCTGAAGAAATTGTTCCCGCTGATTTATGAAGGCCAGTCCGACACCGCGTGCTTCGATAACGCGCTCGAATTGCTGTTGATGGCAGGTTATCCAATCGCGCAAGCCATGATGATGATGATCCCGGAAGCCTGGGAAAATCATACCCTGATGGACGAGAACCGCCGCGCCTTCTACGAATACCACGCTGCGATGATGGAGCCATGGGATGGCCCTGCTGCAATGGCATTCACAGACGGTCGTCATATCGGCGGCACGCTCGATCGTAATGGCCTGCGCCCTGCGCGCTACATCGTCACTGATGACGACCTCGTCGTGATGGCGTCCGAGTCGGGCGTCTTGCCGATTCCGGAATCGAAGATTATCCAGAAATGGCGCCTCCAGCCAGGCAAAATGTTCCTCATCGACCTCGACGCCGGCCGCATCATCGACGACAAGGAATTGAAAGATACCTACGCCAATGCCAAGCCTTACAAGCAGTGGATTGAGTCAGTACGCGTCAAGCTCAGCGACCTGAAGGCTGAACCACTTGAGTCCGCTTCAACGATTCCGCTGCTGGATCGCCAGCAAGCCTTTGGTTATACCCAGGAAGATATCAAGTTCCTGATGTCGCCGATGGCGGCATCCGGTGAAGAAGCGATCGGCTCCATGGGCAATGACTCGCCGCTGGCCGTCATTTCCAACAAAGACAAGATTCTCTATAACTATTTCAAGCAGCTGTTCGCGCAAGTCACGAACCCGCCGATTGATCCGATCCGCGAAGCGATGGTGATGTCGCTCGTGTCCTTCGTCGGACCAAAGCCAAACCTGCTCGACACGAACAACATCAATCCACCGATGCGCCTCGAAGTCGTGCAGCCGGTGCTGGACTATGCTGACATGGCCAAGCTGCGCAATATCAGCGCGCATACCGGCGGAAAATTCAAGTCCCACGAACTCAACATCTGCTACCCGGTCGCCTGGGGCAAGGAAGGCATCGAAGCACGCCTGGCCTCGCTGTGTGCGCAGGCAGTCGATGCGCTAGGTTCCGGCCACAATATCCTGATCGTTTCCGATCGCAAGGTCGCAGCTGACCAGGTCGCTATTCCAGCATTGCTGGCCACCTCGGCAATTCATCAGCATCTGGTGAGCAAGGGCTTGCGCACCTCTACTGGCCTCGTGGTTGAAACCGGTTCAGCGCGCGAGACACATCACTTCGCTCTACTGGCAGGCTATGGCGCCGAAGCGATCCATCCTTACCTCGCGATGGATACCCTGAGCGATATGGCGAAATCGCTGAGCGGCGATCTGTCGCCAGAAAAAGCGATCTACAATTTCCAGAAAGCCGTCGGCAAAGGCTTGCTGAAGGTGATGTCGAAGATGGGCATTTCGACTTACATGTCGTATTGCGGCGCGCAGATCTTTGAAGCGATCGGTCTGAATCAGTCACTGATCCAGAAGTACTTCAAGGGCACGGCCTCAAACGTCGAAGGCATCGGTGTATTTGAAGTAGCCGAAGAAGCGCTGCACCTGCATAAGCTCGCCTTCAGCGCCGATCCAGTGATGGCCAATGCCCTCGACGCCGGCGGCGAATATGCCTTCCGCGTGCGTGGCGAAGAGCACATGTGGACGCCGGATGTGATTGCGAAATTGCAGCATGCGACGCGATCGAACAATTTCAGCACCTTCAAGGAATACGCGCAGCTGATCAATGACCAGTCCAAGCGTCACATGACCTTGCGCGGCCTGTTCGAATTCAAGATCGAGCCATCGCGCGCGATACCGCTCGACCAGGTCGAATCGGCCAAGGATATCGTCACGCGCTTTGCGACCGGCGCGATGTCGCTCGGTTCGATTTCGACCGAAGCGCATGCGACCTTGGCGATCGCCATGAACCGCATCGGCGGTAAGTCGAACACTGGCGAAGGCGGCGAAGATGAAAACCGCTATGTCAATGAATTGAAGGGCATCCCGATCAAGCAGGGCGAAACACTGGCCTCCGTCATCGGCAAGCAAAACGTCGTCGTCGACATGCCGCTGCAAGCCGGCGATTCGCTGCGCTCGAAGATCAAGCAAGTCGCGTCGGGTCGTTTCGGCGTCACTGCCGAATACCTGAGCTCGGCCGATCAGATCCAGATCAAGATGGCGCAAGGCGCTAAGCCCGGCGAAGGCGGTCAGCTGCCAGGCGGTAAAGTGTCTGAGTACATCGCCAAGCTGCGTTTCTCGGTGCCGGGCGTGGGCTTGATTTCGCCGCCGCCGCACCATGACATTTATTCGATCGAAGATCTGGCGCAGCTGATTCATGACTTGAAAAACGCGAATCCAAACGCGTCGATCTCGACCAAGCTGGTCTCCGAAGTCGGCGTCGGCACCGTCGCAGCCGGTGTCGCCAAGGCGAAGTCGGATCACGTCGTCATCGCCGGCCATGACGGCGGCACGGGCGCCTCGCCCCTGTCGTCGATCAAGCATTGCGGCACACCATGGGAACTCGGTCTGGCAGAAACGCAGCAGACGCTCGTGCTGAATGGCCTGCGCAGCCGTATCCGCGTACAGGCCGATGGCCAGATGAAGACCGGTCGTGACGTCGTCATCGGCGCTTTGCTCGGTGCGGATGAATTCGGTTTCGCTACCGCGCCGCTGGTCGTTGAAGGCTGCATCATGATGCGCAAATGCCATCTCAATACCTGCCCGGTCGGCGTGGCAACACAAGACCCGGTCTTGCGAGCGAAGTTCTCCGGCAAGCCTGAGCATGTCGTCAATTACTTCTTCTTCATCGCTGAAGAAGTGCGCCAGATTATGGCTCAGCTTGGTATCGCGACATTTAACGAATTGATCGGCCGTGCCGACCTGCTCGATAAATCGAAGGCGATCTCGCACTGGAAAGCCAAGGGTCTCGACTTCAGCAAAGTCTTCCACATGCCGGAAGTCGCTGCCGACGAACCACGCTATCAAGTGCTTGAGCAAGACCATGGTCTCGAGAATGCGCTCGACCATAAACTGATTGCACAAGCGCGCGCAGCCCTCGACAAGGGTGAAAAAGTCTCCTTCATTTCGCCGGTCAAGAATCGTAACCGCACCGTCGGCACAATGCTCTCGGGTGAAGTCGCGAAGCGCTACGGCCACGCTGGCTTGCCGGATGATTCGATCCATATCCAGCTGCAAGGAACGGCCGGCCAGTCGGCAGGCGCCTTCCTTGCACACGGCATCACGCTCGACCTCGTCGGCGAAGGTAATGATTACGTCGGCAAAGGTCTCTCGGGCGGGCGCATCATCGTGCGGCCGAATACCGAATTCCGTGGCTGGGCCGTGAACAACATCATCATCGGTAACACCGTGCTATACGGCGCGATTGCCGGTGAAGCCTTCTTCAATGGCGTCGCAGGTGAGCGCTTCGCCGTGCGTAATTCGGGTGCGACGACGGTCGTTGAAGGTACCGGCGACCATGGCTGCGAATACATGACCGGCGGTACCGTCGTCGTGCTCGGCGAGACCGGTCGTAATTTCGCTGCAGGCATGTCCGGTGGCGTAGCCTATGTGTATGACCCGGCGGGCGATTTCGCCGGTAAATGCAATATGAGCATGGTCACGCTCGAAGCGGTCACCAGCACCGCGGAGCAGGAAGCGCACATGCCGCAGTCGGCATGGCATAGCCAGCTGCGCGGCGGTGATGCACAGACGGATGAAGCGATCCTGAAAGGCTTGATCGAGCGTCACTTCAAGCATACCGGCAGCACACGTGCACGCAATCTGCTCGATGACTGGGCAACGTCGCGGGCCAAGTTCGTCAAGGTCTTCCCGACCGAATACAAGCGCGCCCTCGGCGAGATGTATGCGGCGAAATTGGCCAAGGCTGAAACAGTCGCTGCCTGAAGCAGGCACCAGTACAAATAATTAAAGGAATGTAATGGGCAAAATTACCGGATTTATGGAGTTCCAGCGACTGCAGGAAGCCAGCGAAGCGCCGCAAGCGCGCAAGAAGCATTACAAGGAATTCATCGTCCATTTGAGCGATGAACATGCCAAGGTACAGGGCGCGCGCTGCATGGATTGCGGCATCCCGTTCTGTAACAGCGGCTGCCCGGTAAACAACATCATCCCTGACTGGAATGACCTCGTGTATCGCGGCAATTATCGCGAAGCGCTCGATACGCTGCATTCGACGAATAACTTCCCCGAGTTCACCGGCCGTATCTGTCCTGCGCCTTGCGAAGCGGCTTGTACGCTCGGCATCAATGAGCTGCCGGTCGGGATCAAGTCGATCGAGCATTTCATCATCGACAAGGGCTGGGAAAACGGCTGGGTCGTACCACAGCCAGCCACGCACAAGACCGGCAAGAAAATTGCCATCGTCGGCTCCGGTCCTGCCGGCCTGGCGGCGGCGCAGCAGCTGGCGCGGGTTGGCCATGATGTGACCGTGTTTGAAAAGAGCGATCGCGTCGGTGGCTTGCTGCGTTATGGTATTCCTGACTTCAAGATGGAAAAGAATCACATCGACTTGCGCGTCGAGCAAATGCAGGCCGAAGGCGTGACCTTCCGCACCAGCGTTTTCGTCGGCAAGGATTTCCCTGCCAGCGTCAATAACTGGGCAAAAGAAACGATTTCACCGGCCCAGCTCGACAAGGATTTCGACGCCGTCATCATCGCCGGTGGCGCTGAAGTGCCGCGCGATTTGCCGGTGCCTGGCCGTGAATTGAAGGGCGTGCATTACGCCATGGACTTCCTGCCTTGGCAAAACAAGGTCGTTGCCGGCGACAAGGTCAAGGCGCAGCTGATGGCCACGGGCAAGCATGTCGTCGTCATCGGCGGTGGTGACACCGGTTCCGATTGCGTCGGTACCTCGAACCGTCATGGCGCGGCTTCAGTCGCCCAATTCGAATTGATGCCACAGCCACCGGAAGCGGAAGACAAACCGCTGGTCTGGCCTTACTGGCCGACCAAGCTGCGCACTTCGTCTTCGCATGAAGAAGGTTGCGAGCGTGACTGGGCAGTGGCGACCAAGCGTCTCGAAGGCAAGGATGGCAAAGTCGAGAAGTTGATCGCCGCACGCGTGGAATGGAAAGACGGCAAGATGCAGGAAGTGCCAAACTCGGAATTCGAAATGAAAGCCGATCTGGTCTTGCTGGCCATGGGTTTCGTCTCACCTGTCGCGACCGTGCTTGATGCCTTCGGCGTTGAAAAAGACAATCGTGGCAATGCCAAGGCAACAACGGATGGCGAAGGCTGCTACCTGACTTCGGTGCCGAAGGTATTCGCTGCTGGTGACATGCGTCGCGGCCAGTCGCTGGTCGTCTGGGCGATTCGCGAAGGCCGTCAGTGCGCTCGCGCTGTGGATGAATTCCTGATGGGAAGTTCGCTACTGCCACGCTGATCCAGCCTTGTTCGAAAAGCCCGGCAGATTCTTGAGTCTGCCGGGCTTTTTAACATTGGGCGAGACTTTTCAAAGCGGGTTTGCTGCATCTGCACAAGCACTTTGATAGAATGCTGTAACATTACTGACCCGGCAGTCATTTTCGCCCAGATATTTAAGTGTTGTTTTTAAGTCATCCCGCGCTTACCAGTCGAATGATCCATGTGGTCTACAATACAATTTCGTCTTTGCAATAAAGAATCCCTCAGTGTCCGAGCTCGTTGAAATCCGCGATTGTCACTTCAGTTATGGAGCGCGCCCGATCTTATCGGGGCTCCGGATGGACTTCCCGCGCGGTAAAGTTATCGCCGTCATGGGCGGTTCCGGCTCGGGCAAAACCACGATCTTGCGCCTGATCGGTGGTCAGTTACAGCCGCAATCCGGCAGCGTCAAGGTCGACGGCCAGATCGTGCATAGTCTCGATGCTACCGCCTTGTACAAGCTGCGCCGGAAAATGGGCATGTTGTTCCAGCATGGCGCGCTGTTCACGGATTTGTCGGTGTTCGACAATGTCGCTTTCCCCTTGCGTGAAAATACCGATTTGCCAGAGACGCTGATACGCGATCTGGTGCTGTTGAAATTGCATGCGGTCGGATTACGCAATGCCGCCAGCCTGAAGCCGGCCGAAATTTCCGGCGGCATGGCGCGACGCGTCGCACTTGCGCGCGCGATGGCGCTGGACCCGCAAATCATGATGTATGACGAACCCTTCGCCGGTCTCGACCCGATTTCGATGGGCGTGGTCGCGAACCTGATTCGCAAGCTCAATGATGCGCTCGGCTCGACCTCGATACTGGTGTCGCATGATGTGCATGAATCCTTTGCCATTGCCGATTATGTGTATTTCCTGTCGCGGGGCGAAATCGTCGCGCAGGGGACACCGGCAGAAATGCTCGTGTCGACCGATCCCTACGTGAAGCAATTCGTGCATGCCGAGCCGGATGGGCCGGTGCCGTTTCATTATCCCGGCACATCGCTGGCATATGACCTCGGTCTGGAAGGTCGGCCATGAACCCGATCACGGCCCTCGGCGCGACGATACGCGAGACCATCGATAACGTTGGCTATGCAACGCGGCTGTTTTTTTCCGTCCTGCGCGCGTCACCGGGTTTATTGCGCCGTCCGCGCCTGATTACGGACCAGATCCATTTCATTGGTAATTATTCGCTCGTCATCATTGCCGTATCAGGACTGTTCGTTGGCTTCGTGCTCGGCTTGCAGGGCTATTACACCCTGAATAAATACGGCTCCGAGCAGGCGCTGGGTTTGCTCGTGGCCTTGTCGCTGACGCGTGAGCTCGGCCCTGTCGTGACGGCCTTGCTGTTTGCCGGTCGTGCCGGGACTTCGCTGACAGCCGAGATCGGCTTGATGAAAGCCGGCGAACAATTGGCCGCCATGGAAATGATGGCGGTCGATCCGATACAGCGCGTGATCGCGCCGCGTTTCTGGGCTGGCGTCGTCGCCATGCCGGTCTTGGCCGCGATTTTCAGCGCTGTGGGCGTGATTGGCGGCTATCTGGTCGGTGTGCAAATGATTGGCGTCGATGAAGGTGCGTTCTGGTCGCAAATGCAGGGCGGCGTCGATGTCTGGAAGGACATTGCCAACGGCATGATCAAGAGTGTCGTGTTTGGATTCGCCGTGACGTTTATTGCGCTGTTGCAGGGATTTGAAGCGCAGCCGACACCGGAAGGCGTCGCTCGTGCGACCACGCGTACCGTGGTGATTGCCTCGCTGACGGTGCTGGCGCTGGACTTCGTGCTGACCGCCTTGATGTTTAATACCTAAATTTTCTGATTCGCCATGTTTGCCGCCTGCGCGGCAAGCGTCATGAAAGAGTTTAACCATGCAACGTAAATCTATCGACTTCTGGGTCGGACTATTCGTCCTGCTGGGTGCCGGCGCTTTGTTCTTCCTGGCTTTGAAAGCCGGGAACATGAGCGCAATGTCCTTCGACAAAACCTATGCCGTCACCACGAAGTTCGATAATATCGGCGGCCTCAAACCGCGCGCGCCAGTCAAGAGTGCTGGCGTTGTGGTAGGCCGCGTGGGCGAGATCAAATTCGACGACAAGAGTTTCCAGGCCGTCGTGACACTCGATCTGGAAAGCCGTTACAAATTTCCGAAAGACAGTTCTGCCAAAATCCTGACCTCGGGCTTGTTGGGTGAACAATATATCGGACTCGAACCGGGTGGCGACACGAATAATCTTGCAACAGGCGACAAAATAAAAATGACGCAATCTGCAGTAGTGCTGGAGAATCTGATTAGCCAGTTCTTGTTCAGCAAGGCGGCCGACGGAAAGGACAGCACCAAATGATGAAAACATTAATAAAGCGCAGCGGCATGGCGCTGCTGGCCATCGCACTGGTCGGCTGTGCCGCGAACCCGACGCGCAATCCGCGTGATCCGATGGAGTCCTTCAACCGGGCGATGTTCACCTTTAACGACGCCGTTGATGAAGCGGCGCTGAAGCCGGCCGCGGAAGCTTACCAGCGCACCTTGCCGGAATTCGTGCAATCTGGCGTGGGCAACTTCTTCGGTAATCTCGGCGACATCTGGACCGCGGTCAATAATCTCTTGCAAGGCAAAGGGGCCGACGGCACTTCCGACATCATGCGTGTGGCGATCAATTCCACGTTTGGTCTGGGTGGTTTTATCGATATCGCTTCCAGCGCCGGCTTGTCCAAGCATAAGGAAGATCTCGGCCAGACGCTCGGCAAATGGGGCGTGGGCGCCGGTCCATATATCGTCATTCCCCTGCTCGGTCCGTCGACACTGCGCGATACGCTCGCCTTGCCGCTCGACTGGAAAGGCGACCTGTGGCGCTACAAGGATCCTGTGAGCGCGCGCTATGCAGGCTCCGCCGTGCGCGTGGTCGGCCAACGCGCCAATGTGCTCGATGCTTCGAACCTGATCGAAGAAGCCGCGCTGGACCGTTATGAATTTGTCCGTGACGCCTACCTGCAGCGCCGGCAAAACACGATTGATGATGGCGATACCCGCAAGAGCATGCGCTTTGATGAAAACGGCCGGATCCAGACCAATGGCGTCGACGACGACGTGGCGAACGGATCGGGTTCGGAACCGTTCTATCAGTCACTGGTCAATCGGGTAAAGTCGGTCGTCGCGGAGCCGGCAGCGGAAAAGCGCTGAGCCGTGACCGGCAGAGACGTTTGTTTTTAGCGCCTGTCATCCGCATCGCCCGCAAAACAGTTATTGAGAGCATTAGACTCACAACGTAATACTCAACAAAATATGAAACCCATGAAATTATTCAATCGCCTGCTCACCATTCTGGCCACGGTCTCCCTGTTCAGCGGCGCAGCCATTGCCGCTGTCGACGAAGCGCCTGATGTGCTGGTCAAGCGCATCAGTCAGGAAGTGCTCGATGCCGCCAAGTCGGACAAGGATATCCAGGGCGGAAACCAGAAGCGCGTACTCGAACTGGTCGAAGTCAAGGTCCTGCCGTATGTGAATTTCCAGCACATGACCTCGCTGGCCGCCGGTCGGTTCTGGCGTGAAGCCACACCCGAGCAGCAAAAGTCGCTCACCAATGAATTCCGTGCACTGCTGGTCTATACGTATTCCGGCGCGATTTCGCAAATCCGCGATCAAAAGCTTGAATTCAAGCCGATGACCGGTGACCTGGCTGACAATGATGTCGTCGTGCGTTCGCAAGTCACGCGCGCTGGCGGCGAGCCGATCCAGCTCAATTATCGTCTCGAAAAATTGCCGGTCGGCTGGCGCATTTACGACGTCAATGTACTCGGTGCCTGGCTCGTTGAAACCTACAAGGGTAACTTCGCTGCAGAAATCGGCCGCGGCGGCATCGACGGGCTGATCAAGACCCTGTCGGACAAGAATAAGCAGCTGGCAGCAAAATCGCTGCGTAACGCGGCTAAATAAGCCAGGACCATCATGTACCAGGCGGCACAGACGATCACGATGACGACGGCCAAGGCGGCGCTCGACGCCGGCCTGAAGGCCATCGCCGAGGGCCAGAACGAATTCGACCTCGCGCAATTGACCGAGCTTGACTCGGCGGCGGTAGCGACGCTGCTGATATGGCAGCGGTCTGCTGCCGAGCTTGGCCGCAGCCTGGTGTTTCATCATCTCCCGCAAAATCTGCAAACGCTCGCGAAACTCTATGGCGCAGATGCATTACTGGCCTCGGCGCATCCTGCGCATCGACATCCCTAGTAGTCCATTCGCAGCGCCCGCTGTTCCGGTATTTGCAACGGAAATCCCCTATAATCAAGTCCTTTTGCCAGCGTAACAGGCTGTCTGTTCTCATTCATGGCCATTCGTGGCTATTCGTGACATATCGGGTAGATCGCTGGCGCGATGCATCGCCCACCTCCTAAAAGAATCCAGTCAAGATGGCCGCCATCCAGATTTCCAATGTCGAAAAACGTTACCAGTCGCTGCAAGCGCTGGGTGGCGTCTCGCTCTCCATCGAAGAGGGTGAATTTTTCGGCTTGCTCGGCCCGAACGGCGCCGGAAAAACCACGCTGATCTCGATCATCTCCGGCCTTAGCCGCGCCGATGCCGGTAATGTCACGATCCACGGCCATGATGTCGTCAGCGATTACCGCGAAGCGCGTCGCCGTCTGGGCGTCGTGCCGCAAGAGCTCGTGTTCGATCCGTTTTTTACGGTGCGCGAAACGCTGCGCATGCAGTCCGGCTATTACGGCCTGAAAAACAATGACAAATGGATCGATGAGGTCATGCATCACCTCGACCTGACGAACAAGGCGGACGCGAATACGCGCACACTCTCGGGCGGCATGAAGCGTCGCGTGCTGGTCGCGCAAGCTCTGGTGCACAAGCCGCCGGTCATCGTGCTTGATGAGCCTACTGCCGGCGTGGATGTCGAATTGCGCCAGACGTTATGGAAATTCATTTCGCGTCTGAATAAGGAAGGCCATACGATCGTGCTGACCACGCATTATCTGGAAGAAGCGCAGGCGCTGTGCAATCGCGTCGCCATGCTCAAAGCCGGCAAGGTCGTCGCCCTCGATTCGATGGCGGCGCTGATCAAGCGCATCTCTGGTTCGCAGCTCGTGGTGACGCTGGCCAGCGGCAAATTGCCTGAGGTACTGAGGCCTCTGGTTTCGCATCCGGCCGAACTCGCGGGCGGCAATGTCTTCACCATGCGCGTCAATGATTACCAGGAAGTCGAACCGATACTGGCGGCATTGCGCACTGGCGGCGCTGTCATCGAAGACATGCATTTGCAGCAGGCGGACCTGGAAGATGTCTTCATCCAGATTATGGGAGAAGAGCAATGATCGGCTTTCAAACACTGTTCTACAAAGAGATCCTGCGCTTCTGGAAAGTCGCGACACAGACTATCACTGCGCCGATCATGACAGCCATGCTGTATCTCTTGATCTTCGGCCATGTGCTCGAAGACCATGTGCAGGTCTATCCGGGCGTGGGCTACACCTCGTTCCTGATTCCGGGTCTGGTGATGATGAGCGTGCTGCAGAATTCCTTTGCCAATACCTCATCCTCGCTGATCCAGTCGAAGATCACTGGTAACCTCGTGTTCATCCTGCTACCACCGTTGTCGCACTGGGAAATTTTCAGCGCCTATGTGCTGGCTGCTGTTGCGCGCGGTCTCGCGGTCGGCACGGGTGTTTTCGTGGTGACGGCCTGGTTCGGGCATGTCTCTTTCGTGGCGCCCCTGTGGAGCCTGATGTTCGCACTGCTCGGCGCCGGCATGCTGGCGACAATGGGACTGATCGCCGGCATCTGGGCGGAAAAATTTGACCAGCTCGCCGCGTTCCAGAATTTCCTGATCATGCCGGCGACCTTTCTGGCGGGCGTGTTCTATTCGATTCATTCCCTGCCGCCGTTCTGGCAGACGGTCTCGCACTTCAACCCGTTTTTTTATATGATTGATGGCTTCCGCTACGGCTTTTTTGGCAAGTCTGACATCGATCCCGCTACCAGCCTGACCATCGTCGCCGTGTTCTTCGCGCTGCTGGCCGGACTGGCCGTGCAGATGCTCAAACGCGGTTACAAGCTGCGTCACTGAGATTGTCCCTATTTTTAAAAGGTATCGTCGTGTTTCCTACACCTGAATTAGTCAAAGAATATATTGCCGCCGGCCTCGAATGCACGCATCTCGAAGTCGAGGGCGACGGCCAGCATTTCAATGCGGTTATCGTCTCGCCGGCCTTTGAAGGCAAACGCCTGATCCAGCGTCATCAGATCGTCTACGCCGCACTCGGCGATCGCATGCGCGAAGAAATTCACGCGCTGTCGATGAAGACACAAACGCCGCAGGAATTCAATCAATAAGCACGGACGCGAATGTCATGGATAAACTTCTGATTCAAGGTGGACCCCGGCTGAACGGCGACATCAAGATTTCCGGCGCGAAGAACGCAGCGCTGCCGATTTTGTGTGCCGGCCTGCTCACGTCCGACACGCTGCAGCTGTCGAACGTGCCGCACCTGCAAGATGTAGCGACCATGCTCAAGCTGCTGCGGCAGATGGGTCTCGGTATCGAGCAGGATGGTGAAAATGTCACCCTCAATGGCGCTGGCGTCGACAAGCTTGAAGCGCCTTACGACATGGTCAAGACCATGCGCGCATCGATCCTCGTGCTGGGACCATTGCTGGCGCGTTTTGGTGAAGCCAGGGTCTCGCTGCCGGGCGGCTGCGCGATTGGCTCACGGCCGGTCGACCAGCACATCAAGGGCTTGCAGGCGATGGGCGCGGAGATCACGATCGAAGCCGGTTACATCCATGCGAAAGCGAAAAAGCTCAAGGGCGCGCGCATCGTCACCGACATGATCACCGTCACCGGCACCGAGAATTTGCTGATGGCTGCGACCCTGGCCGAAGGCGAAACCATCCTCGACAATGCCGCGCGCGAGCCGGAAGTCACGGACCTCGCAAACCTGCTGGTGGCCATGGGCGCGAATATCACCGGCATCGGCACGGATCGTCTCGTCATCCATGGCGTCGAGCGCCTGCATGGCGCTTCGCACAAGGTCATCGCGGATCGCATCGAGACCGCGACCTTCCTGTGCGCGGTCGCGGCCACGGGCGGCGATGTCACGCTGACGAATACACGTTCCGATATCCTTGACGTCGCGCTCGATAAATTGCGCGAAGTCGGCGTGATCCTGACTTCGGGTCCCGACTGGATCCGCGCGCAAATGTCGGCACGGCCAAAAGCGGTGAGCTTCCGCACCACCGAATACCCGGGCTTCCCGACCGATATGCAGGCGCAATTCATGGCCGTGAACTGTATCGCCGAAGGCAGCAGCCGCGTGACGGAAACGATTTTCGAGAACCGCTTCATGCATGTGCAGGAAATGAACCGGCTCGGCGCCCACATCAGCATCGACGGTCACAATGCCATCATCAACGGTGTCGATAAACTCGTCGGCGCACCCGTGATGGCGACCGACTTGCGCGCATCAGCCTCACTCGTGATCGCGGCCATGGCAGCGCAGGGCGAGACGCTGATCGATCGCATTTATCATCTCGATCGCGGTTACGACCGCATGGAAGTCAAGCTGTCCGCCGTCGGCGCCAATATTCAACGCATTAAATAAACAAGGCCAGACCATGTCGCAACAACTCACGCTGGCTTTATCGAAGGGCCGGATTTTTGAAGAAACGCTGCCGCTGCTCGAAGCCGCCGGCATCCGGGTCACCGAAGATCCGGAAACTTCCCGCAAGCTCATCCTCAATACGACTGACCCTGATGTGCGCGTGATCATCGTGCGCGCCTCTGACGTGCCGACTTATGTGCAATATGGCGCGGCCGATTTCGGCGTGGCTGGCAAGGATGTCTTGCATGAGCATGGCGGCGAAGGCCTGTACCAGCCGATTGACCTCGATATCGCGAAATGCCGCATGTCGGTCGCCGTGCCCGTCGGCTTCGATTACGCCAACGCCGTGCGTCAGGGTGCGCGCCTGCGCGTGGCCACGAAATATGTACAGACCGCTCGCGAACATTTCGCCAGCAAGGGCGTGCACGTTGACTTGATCAAACTGTACGGCTCGATGGAACTGGCGCCGCTGGTCGGTCTGGCTGACGCGATCGTGGATCTGGTCAGCACTGGTAGCACGCTGCGCGCGAACCATTTGCATGAAGTCGAACACATCATGGAAATTTCCTCGCGCCTCGTGGTGAATCAGGCTGCGCTGAAGCTGAAGCGTGAACGTCTGCAGCCTATCCTCGATGCCTTCGAAAAAGCCGCAAAAAAATAAGCGCTCGTCGCTGACCCAATAAGCAAAGAAATAAGCAAAGTAGCCATGTCCATTCAAATTCGCAAATTCGATTCCAGTCATGCCGATTTCAAGACGCAGCTGTCTGCCGTGCTCGCTTTCGATGCGAGCGAAGACGAAGCGATCGATCGCGCCGCCGCCAGCATCCTCGCTGACGTCAAACTGCGCGGCGATGCTGCTGTACTCGAGTACACGAACCGCTTCGACCGTTTGAGCGCCGCGACCCTGGCCGAGTTGGAAATCCCGCAGGCAGAATTGCAAGCCGCGCTCGCGAGCTTGACGCCCGTACGCCGCGAAGCCCTGCAAGCCGCAGCCGATCGCGTACGTGCCTACCATGAGCGGCAAAAGCAGGAATGCGGCTCGGGTGGATTCACCTACACCGAAGCCGACGGCACCATCCTTGGGCAGAAAGTCACGCCGCTCGATCGCGTCGGCATCTACGTCCCCGGTGGTAAAGCGGCTTATCCTTCGTCGGTCCTGATGAATGCGATTCCGGCCAAGGTCGCCGGCGTACAGGAAGTGATCATGGTCGTGCCCACGCCCGATGGCGTGAAAAATCCCCTCGTGCTGGCCGCCGCCGCGATCGCCGGCGTTGATCGGGTATTTACGATCGGTGGCGCACAGGCCGTTGGCGCACTCGCGTATGGCACGGCGACGATGCCTCAGGTCGACAAGATCGTCGGTCCCGGCAATGCGTATGTCGCCGCCGCCAAACGCCGCGTCTTTGGCACGGTCGGTATCGACATGATCGCCGGGCCGTCCGAGATACTCGTGCTGTGTGATGGCACGACCGATCCCGACTGGATCGCCATGGACCTGTTTTCGCAAGCCGAGCATGATGAGCTGGCGCAGTCGATTCTGCTGTGTCCCGATGCGGCTTACATTGAACAAGTCGAAGCCAGCATCAATCGCCTGCTCGACACGATGCCGCGCAAGGAAGTGATCCGCACTTCACTCGTCAATCGTGGTGCGCTGGTCAAGGTGCGCGACATGGAAGAAGCCTGCGAAATCGCGAACCTGATCGCGGCCGAACATCTTGAAATTTCCGCCACTGAGCCGCAGCATTGGGCCGACCAGATTCGCCATGCCGGTGCGATGTTCCTCGGTCGTTATTCATCCGAAGCGCTCGGCGATTATTGCGCCGGACCGAATCACGTCTTGCCGACTTCGCGCACGGCGCGCTTCTCGTCGCCGCTCGGTGTGTACGATTTCCAGAAGCGTTCGAGCATCATCCACGTCAGCCAAGCCGGCGCGCAAACGCTGGGCAAGATCGCTTCTGAACTGGCCTATGGCGAAGGCTTGCAAGCCCATGCACGCTCGGCGGAATATCGGCTTAAATGACGCAGTGGCGTAATCGCATTTTTTGTGAAGATGCGCTTAGTGGCATGGCGCAGATTCCCGATGGTGCGATTGACCTGATCATTGCCGACCCGCCCTATGGCTTGGGCAAGGATTACGGTAATGATTCGGACAAGCTCGATGCCGAGGCTTACCTGCAGTGGACGCAAGCCTGGATCAACGCTGCATTACCGAAGCTGAAGGTGACTGGCAGCCTGTATATCTTTTTGACCTGGCGTTATTCGCCGGAGATCTTCGTCATGTTGAAGCAGCAAATGACGATGGCCAATGAAATCATCTGGGACCGGCGCGTGCCATCGATGGGGGGCGGTACGCGCAAGTATTCATCGGTGCATGACACGATCGGTTTTTTCGTCAACGCCAAAGATTATTATTTTGATCTGGACGCGGTGCGGATTGCCTACGATGCGGTCACGAAAAAAGCCCGTTCGCGTTCGATTTTCATCGGCGCGAAATGGCTGGAGTTAGGCTATAACCCGAAAGACGTCTGGAGCGTCTCGCGCCTGCATCGCGAACATCGTGAGCGCGCCGACCACCCGACGCAAAAGCCGCTGGAGATCATCGAGCGTATGCTCAAGGCTTCCTGTCCGCCCGGCGGCATCGTGTTCGATCCCTTCATGGGCAGCGGCACGACGGCAGTGGCGGCACGACGCTGCGGACGCGACTTTGTCGGCTTTGAATTGAATCCGGTGTATTGTGAAATGATAGAGCAGCGACTGGCCGCCATTGAAGCCGGAAGCCCTGAAACGAGCTTGGAATAATTATGTCCCTCATTGAAAACATCATCCGTCCCGACGTACGCGCCCTGGCGGCTTACCATGTGCAGGATGCCGCCGGCGTCCTCAAGCTCGATGCGATGGAAAATCCCTACACGCTGCCGGCAGAATTACGCACCGAACTTGGTCAGCGTCTGGCCGACGTTGCGCTGAACCGCTATCCTGTGCCGTCGTATGCGAAGCTGAAAGCGCAGATTTGCGCCACGCAAGGTGTACCTGCCGGCTACGACGTCGTGCTCGGCAATGGCTCCGACGAATTGATCGCGATCATGTCGATCGCCTGCGCCAAGCCGGGCGCGAAAGTCCTGGCCCCGGTGCCGGGTTTCGTGATGTATGCGATGTCGGCGCAATTGGCCGGACTTGAATTTATAGGCGTGGACCTGCTGCCCGACTTCACGCTCGATACCGCAGCGATGCTGGAGACCATCCGGCGCGAACGCCCGGCCATCACTTACCTCGCGTATCCGAATAATCCGACCGGTGGCCTGTTTGATGAAGCGGCGATGGTCGAGATCCTGCATGCCGTGGGCGACACCGGCGTCGTCGTCGTCGATGAGGCTTACCAGCCATTCGCGCTGACCAGTTTCATGCCACGTCTGGCGGAATTCCCTAACTTGATCGTCATGCGCACGGTATCCAAATTGGGTCTCGCCGGTATCCGCCTCGGCTACATGTCAGGCAGCGCGGCTTTGTTGCGCGAATTCGACAAGGTGCGCCCGCCCTACAATATCAATGTGCTAACACAGGCCGCCGCCGAATTCGTGCTCGGCCACAGCGATGTACTCAATGCCCAGGCCGCCGATTTACGCGCCCAGCGCAGTGCGCTCGCTGCAGCCTTGGCGGCTTTGCCGGGCGTGGAAGTATTCCCGTCGGCAGCTAATTTCCTGCTCATTCGCGTCCAAGGCGATGGTGTTTCTGCCAACGACGTGTTCGCCCGGCTGCTAGATCGCAAAGTGCTGGTGAAAAATGTAGGTAAAATGCATGCATTGCTGCAAAACTGCTTACGTATCACCGTCAGCACCGCGCAAGAAAACGCCGTATTCCTGGATGCCTTCACCGCATCGCTCGCTTCATAAATAGTGTCATCAAAAATCATGTCCACCTCGCGCACTGCTGAAATCACCCGCAACACGAACGAAACGCAAATTCGCGTCGCGATCAATCTCGATGGCACCGGCAAACAAAGCCTGAACACCGGCGTGCCTTTCCTCGACCACATGCTCGACCAGATCGCGCGCCATGGCCTGATCGATCTCGATATCGAAGCCATCGGCGACCTGCACATCGATGCACATCACACGGTCGAAGATGTCGGCATTACGCTCGGCCAGGCAGTCGCTGTGGCCATCGGCGACAAGAAGGGCATCCGCCGTTACGGCCATGCCTATGTGCCGCTCGATGAAGCGCTGTCGCGCGTGGTGATGGATTTTTCCGGTCGTCCAGGTCTCGAATATCATGTGCCGTTCACGCGCTCGATGATCGGCAGCTTCGATGTCGATCTGGCGCATGAGTTTTTCCAGGGTTTCGTCAATCACGCGCTGGTGTCTTTGCATATCGATAACCTGCGTGGCGATAATGCGCATCATCAGTGCGAAACGGTGTTCAAGGCCTTTGGTCGCGCATTGCGCATGGCCGCTGAACGCGATGAGCGCTCGGCCGGCATGATTCCTTCCACCAAAGGCAGCCTGTAAGCGCGGTGCGCACTTTCTGTTCCAGCTTTAAATTGTGATCATGAACAAAATTGTAGTGGTGGATTACGGCATGGGTAACTTGCGCTCGGTAGCGCAGGCCCTGCGCCATGTGGCGCCGGACGCCGACGTGCGTATTTCCGGTGAAGTCAGCGACATCCGCAACGCCGACCGACTCGTCTTTCCGGGGCAGGGCGCCATGCCAGACTGTATGCGCTGCCTGCGCGAGTCAGGTTTGCAGGAAGCGATCATCGAAGCCTCGAACAAGAAGCCCTTGCTCGGCATTTGCGTCGGCGAACAGTTACTGTTCGATATGAGCGAAGAAGGCGATACGCCAGCCATGGGCCTGTTACCGGGCAAAGTCGTGCGTTTCCAGCTCGATGGCCAGCTGCAGGAAGACGGTTCGCGCTTCAAGGTGCCACAGATGGGCTGGAACCGCGTGCGTCAGGCAAGGTCACATCCGCTATGGAGTGGTATTGCGGACAATAGCTATTTCTACTTCGTGCACAGTTACTATGCACAGCCCGAAAACCCGGAGCACATCACTGGCGAGACCCTGTATGGCGCGCCGTTTTGCAGCGCCGTCGGGCGCGACAATATTTTTGCGACGCAGTTTCATCCTGAAAAAAGCGCTGCGGCAGGTTTGCAGCTGTATAAGAATTTTGTGCACTGGAATCCTTGAACGCGCATTTTTTCGGCGATCTTTCCTTATTCTCTCAACTACTTTACCGACACTGAAGCCATGCTGCTGATACCTGCCATCGACCTGAAAAACGGTCATTGCGTTCGCCTGAAACAGGGCGATATGGACCAAGCCACCATCTTCTCGGACGACCCGGGCGAAATGGCGCGCCACTGGCTGTTGCAAGGCGCGCGCCGCCTGCACCTCGTTGACCTCGACGGCGCCTTCGCCGGCAAGCCGAAAAATGAACCGGCCGTGAAATCGATTCTGAAAGCCGTGCGTGAATTCGCGCTGGCCAACAATATCGAGGAAATCCCGGTCCAGCTCGGCGGTGGCATCCGCGACCTCGACACGATCGAGCGTTACCTTGATGACGGCATCAGCTACATCATCATCGGCACCGCAGCGGTCAAGAGTCCCGGTTTCCTGCACGACGCCTGCAGCGCCTTTCCCGGCCAGATCATCGTCGGCCTCGATGCCAAGGATGGCAAGGTCGCAACAGATGGCTGGAGCAAGCTCTCGGGTCATGAAGTCATTGATCTCGCGAAAAAATTCGAAGACTACGGCTGCGAAGCGATCATCTACACCGACATCGGCCGCGACGGCATGATGGGCGGCGTGAATATCGAGGCCACCGTGCGCCTGGCGCAAAGCATGACGATCCCCGTGATCGCCTCAGGCGGCGTGCACAAGCTGGCTGACGTCGAGGCGCTGTGCGCGGTGCAGGACGAAGGCATCAGCGGCGTCATTTGCGGCCGGTCGATTTATGAAGGTACGCTTGATTTACGCGAAGCACAGGATCGCGCCGATGTCCTGACCGGCGTGTTAGAACAGCCAGAAGAATAAACATGACGCTAGCAAAACGCATCATCCCTTGCCTCGACGTGACTGCCGGTCGCGTGGTTAAGGGCGTCAATTTCCTTGAACTGCGCGATGCCGGCGATCCGGTCGAGATTGCGCGGCGGTATGACGAGCAGGGCGCTGACGAACTGACTTTCCTCGACATTACGGCGACCTCGGACAATCGCGACCTGATCCTGCATATCATTGAAGCCGTCGCCTCGCAGGTCTTCATTCCGCTGACCGTCGGTGGCGGCGTGCGCGCCGTCGACGATGTGCGACGCCTGTTGAACGCCGGCGCGGACAAGGTCAGCATCAATAGCGCAGCGATTTCAAATCCGCAGTTCGTCGCCGACGCGGCACAGAAATTCGGCTCGCAATGCATCGTCGTCGCCATCGACGCGAAACGTACTGCACATGGCAGCTGGGAAGTTTTTACCCACGGCGGACGCAAGGCCACTGGCCTTGATGTGGTCGAATGGGCGCAAAAAATGCAGGGTCTGGGCGTCGGTGAAATCCTGCTCACCAGCATGGACCGCGATGGCACCAAGGTCGGTTTTGATCTCGAGCTCACGCGCGCTGTGTCGGACGCGATCAGTATTCCTGTGATCGCCTCGGGCGGCGTCGGCGGTTTGCAGGATCTCGCCGATGGCATCAAGCTCGGCCGCGCTGACGCTGTGCTCGCCGCCAGTATTTTCCATTACGGCCAGCATACTGTGCAGGAAGCCAAGCAATTCATGGCTGCGCAAGGCATACCGATGAGGTTGACATGAGCGTCAAGACAAAATGGTTGAATGCGATCAAATGGGATGAGCATGGTCTTGTGCCGGTGATTGCCCAGGAAGTCGGCTCGAACGATGTGCTGATGTTTGCGTGGATGAACCGCGAAGCCCTGGCGAAAACGGTCGAGCTCGGCGAGGCCGTCTACTGGAGCCGTTCGCGCAAGAAGCTGTGGCACAAGGGCGAAGAGTCCGGCCACATCCAGCGCGTGCACGATCTCCGCCTCGACTGCGATGAAGACGTGATCCTGATGAAGGTCGAGCAGGTCGACAGCATCGCCTGCCATACCGGCCGGCATTCGTGTTTCTATCAGCGCTTCGAAGGCAATGCGGCCGGCGGTGAGTGGGTCACTGTTGATCCGGTGCTGAAAGACCCGAATGACATGTACAAATAAAATCAATTTACAAAGCCAGCCAATACCATGAGCGATACCTTACAACGTCTGGCCCTGATCATTGAATCGCGCAAGATTGCCAACGGCGGTGATCCGGAAAAATCCTATGTCGCGCGCCTGTTTTCCAAGGGCGACGATGCGATCCTCAAAAAGATCGGCGAAGAAGCCACCGAGACCGTGATGGCAGCCAAGGACGCGCGCGTCGATGGCGATAAATCCAAGGTGCTGTATGAATGCGCCGACCTGTGGTTTCACTCGCTGATCATGCTCGCGCAATTCGACCTGACGCCACAAAACGTGCTCGACGAACTGGCGCGCCGCGAAGGCATTTCGGGCATTGAAGAGCATGCCAATCGCAAATTGATCGCGCGTGAACAGAACGGTGACTGATCACTTCAATGCTTTGCAAGTCGCAATTCCAACCTGAAAAGAATGATGCCCCATGAGTGACTGCATTTTTTGCAAAATTGCCGCCAAACAGATTCCATCGAAAATGCTCTACGAAGACGACGATGTCATCGCCTTCCATGACATCAATCCGCATGCGCCCGTGCATTTCCTGATCGTGCCCAAACAGCACATCGCGACCTTGTCGGACGCCGATGACACGCATGCCGGCTTGCTCGGTAAAATGATGGTGCTGGCGTCGCGCCTGGCAAAAGAGCAGGGCTGCGCTTATGAACGTAATGCCGACGGTGGCATCAGTGGTGGCTATAAATCGCTGATCAATACCGGGCCTGACGGCGGGCAAGAGGTGTACCATTTGCACTTGCATGTCATTGGCGGTGCGCACCCATGGCGCGGAGCGCGCTGAGCAGGATTGCGCCTCTCGGCGAACCGTATAAACTGTAATCTGGACATGATGTCCGCCTAGGAGAAATAAAGATGGGCTCATTCAGTATCTGGCATTGGCTGATCGTTCTGGTGATCGTGATGCTGGTCTTTGGCACGAAAAAACTTGGCAATATGGGTGGCGACATCGGCAAGGCTGTCAAAGGCTTCAAGGATGGCGTGCGCGGCGCGGAAGAAGACAAACCGGCAGCGCAGGCAACATCGTCAGTCTTGCCTGAAAAAGGCACGATCGACGTTGAAGCCAAAGAAAAGGCCAAGCACTAATGCTGCAAAATTGCGCGGGCTGCTGCCATGATTGATCTCGGCTTATCCAAAATGGCCTTGATCGCCGTGGTGGCGCTCGTCGTGATCGGTCCGGAGAAGTTACCCAAGGTTGCGCGCATGGCCGGCTCCCTGTTCGGTCGCGCGCAGCGCTACATGAACGAGGTCAAGTCCGAAGTCAGCCGTGAAATGGAACTCGACGAACTGCGCAAAATGCAAAAGGAAATGCAGGATGCTGCCAGCGAAGTCGAGCACAGCATCTCGCAGAATTTCCAGCAGGTGGAAAATGGCGTACGCGATGCCTGGCACGATGCGACCGGGGATTTTGAAGATCCGCTCGTCAATCCCTTGCTGTCCACGGCGACGCCGGACCAGATGGCCATGCATGCCAAGGATTTCCGGCGCAAGAAACTCGCACGTACCTCGGGTATCCCGTCCTGGTATAAAAAACAAAGCAGCCATAGAACGCGCGTGATCTCCGCCGCGGCGCGTGTGGCGAAATACAGCCCGGCGCACGCGAAGAAGTCTTCGTCGTTTTATTAATTCAACAATTAGCCATTCCCGTTCATGCTTCTATGAACGCGTTGATGGCAGCAGGTGCCTAATCCCTATGTGCAATGAGTGACGACCAAGCGAATCCCCCAGAAGACAGCTTCATTTCGCATCTGGTAGAACTGCGTAACCGGCTCATGAAGGCGTCCATCGCCATCATCGTCGTGTTCCTGTGTCTGATGCCATGGGCCGGTGCTATCTATGACCTCATGGCGCATCCGATGATGGCGGCACTCCCGCCCGGCAGCAAGATGATCGCTACCGGCGTCATCACGCCTTTCCTGATTCCGGTCAAGGTCACTTTGCTGGTGGCCTTCATCATTGCCTTGCCCGTAGTGTTGTACCAAGCGTGGGCCTTCGTTGCGCCTGGCCTGTATGCGCATGAAAAGCGCTTGATCGCGCCGCTCGTGGTGTCGTCCTCGCTGCTGTTCGTCGCCGGCGTCGCATTTTGTTATTTTCTCGTGTTCGGTGTGGTGTTCAAGTTCGTCAATAATTTTGCGCCGGTATCGATTTCGGTCGCGCCGGATATCGAGAGTTACTTCGGTTTCGTGATGACGATGTTTATTGCCTTCGGCTTGACGTTTGAAGTGCCGATCGTGGTCATCGTGCTGGTGCGCATGGGGCTCGTCTCCGTCGAGAAGTTGAAGGAGATCCGCCCTTACGTGATCGTTGGCTCCTTCATCATTGCCGCGGTCGTGACGCCGCCGGACGTGATGAGCCAGCTGCTGCTGGCGGTGCCGCTGTGTGTACTGTACGAGATTGGTTTGCTGGTCGCGCCGTTGTTTGTGAAGATGACGCGGGCGCCGGAAGAGGTGGCTTGACGTATTGATGGGCAGGGCTCAGTCTGGCCCTGCGAGTACTAGACCTTGCGTAGCCAGCTTATCAGCGGCAGCACATCCTTGAAATCCGCCGCCAGATCACGCCCGAGATCCTCGGGCAGATTGCCTTTCAGGCTGGTCTCTTTCCACACGATGAAACTCTTGAGCTTGATGTGCTCGATATGCGGCGCATCAGCCTCGAAGCCTTTCGGCGGGCGTGTCAGCTTGCCTTCTTCCTGCAAGTCGCCAAAGCGCGCCTTCATTTTCCTGTCCTTGATCAGCTTCGCAAAGCCATCCGCATCGGCGACCACCTGCTGGCGAATCGCACGCAGGCGTTCGGGCGGGGGCGTGTACTCGCCACCGGCGACGATCAGCCTGCCGGTGCCATCGATCTGGAAATAATATTCCGGCTTGCCGCCCGCGCTGGGCAGCTTCAGGGCATTGGCCGTATTGGCGGTAATCGCTGCCGAGAAGCGGGTTTTGTACGGACTCTTGTCATGCGAAAAACGCAGGTCGCGATTGATCCGGAACAGGCACTTCTTCGGATTGATGCCGGCTACAGCCGGATCGAATTGACTGATGTCGCTGATCAGCTGCATCACCAGCTCAAGAAATTCAATGCGCAAGATATCGTAGCGCGGCTTGTTCATGACGAACCAGGCGCGGTTATTATTTTCCGACAGTTCACCTAAAAATTGCACCAGATCGCGCAAATGCATACCTGCTCCTTATTGTTCTGAGTACTCTTCGCGCTTTTGCTTGGGACGTTTGCCCACGACGACATCGAGCGTGGCTTTCTGCGTGCGACGCAGCACAGTAATCTTCGCTTTCCCACCGGGCGTAAGCTGCGAGATCAGGTTCAGCATCTCAGTCATGTCATTGACCGGCTTGCCTTCGACCGAGACCAGAATGTCGCCGGGGCGCATGCCTGCCTTGTCAGCCGGACCGCCCCTGACCACGCCAGCGATGATGGCGCCGCTGCGCGTACTGAGGCCGAAATTCTCTGCCAGTTCCGGCGTAATGTCCTGCGGCTCCACGCCGATGTAGCCGCGGATGACTTGTCCGGTGCTGATGATCGAGTCCATCACCATTTTCACCGTGGTGACGGGAATCGCAAAGCCGATTCCGAGCGATCCGCCGGTACGTGAATAAATCGCCGTGTTAATGCCGAGCAGATTGCCATGCGTGTCGATCAGCGCGCCGCCGGAATTTCCGGGATTGATCGCCGCATCAGTCTGAATGAAATTTTCAAAGGTATTAATACCGAGATGGCTGCGCCCCAGCGCTGAAATAATGCCCATCGTGACCGTCTGGCCGACACCGAAAGGATTGCCGATGGCGAGCACCACGTCGCCAACGCCGGCCTGTTCCACCTGACCCAGCGTAATGGCTGGCAGATTCGGCAAATCGATCTTGACCACGGCAAGATCCGTCTCGGGGTCAGTGCCGACCACTTTCGCGACGGCTTTGCGGCCATCGGTGAGCGCAACTTCGATTTCATCGGCGGCTTCGACGACGTGATTATTGGTGAGGATGTAACCGAGGGGGCTGACGATGACGCCCGAGCCGAGGCTGAACTGTTTTTCGTCAGGATCGGCGCGGCCGTCACCAAAAAATTTGCGGAAGAAGGGATCCTCGAGCATCGGATTGCGCGACTGCTTCGCACCTTTGCTGGTATAAATATTGACGACCGATGGCATCGCGCGTCGCGCTGCATCACGATATGAGCCCTGCGTCGGCGCACTGGCCGGTGCCTCGAGCATGGGCACCGAGGTCGATGTCACATGCGTACTGCGCATGCCACTAAGCAGACCGCGCGCCCATTCAGGTTGCAAGGTCGCTACAATGAACCAGAGCGCCAAAGCGACCGTGATAGTTTGCGCAAACAGGAGCCAGAGACGTCGCATAGAGGGAATGAAAAAATGAATGGAAAGACCGTAAATAGGGATGCGCTGATCAAATATCTAGGACAGACGCTTGATATTAACCGCTTTCGTGATTTTTGCCCAAACGGCCTGCAGGTCGAAGGCAAGCCGCAAATTGCGCGGCTGGTCTCGGGCGTGACAGCCAGCCTTGCGCTGATCGAAGCGGCCATCGACAGCGGGGCGGATGCCTTGCTGGTCCATCACGGCTATTTCTGGCGCGGCGAAGATGCGCGCGTGGTCGGGCAGAAGCACAAACGCCTCAAGCTGCTGCTCGCGCATGACCTCAATTTGCTCGCCTACCATCTGCCGCTGGACATGCATGATCAGTTCGGCAATAACGCCCAGCTCGCTTTGCAGCTAGGCTTGACGCCCGCGGCGCGCTTTGGTGAAGATGACGTCGGATGGCTGGGGCGCGCGCAGTCGGCTGAGCTGCGCACGGTCGCTGATCTGGCGCAGGTCGTCGAACGCAAATTGGGCCGTGCGCCGCTCGTGATCGGCGACGCCCAGCAGCCTCTCGGCCAGATAGGCTGGTGCACGGGCGCGGCGCAAAGTCTGCTCGGCGACGCGATCGCGGCCGGCGCGCATACTTACCTCAGCGGCGAAATCTCCGAACCGACCGTGCATCTCGCGCGCGAAGCCGGCGTTGCTTACCTCGCCTGCGGCCATCATGCGACCGAGCGCTATGGTGTGCAGGCACTCGGTGCGCATCTGGCCAGCCAGTTCGGCATCGCGCATCAGTTTATCGATATTGATAATCCGGTCTGAGCAAGGCCGCCGGCCGTGCCGTTCAGGCTTTTACTTTACTGCTCAGGGAATCGCGGATTTCCCGCAGCAGCAGGACTTCTTCCGAGGTCGGTGCTGCGGCCGGCACTGGCAGCGGGGCGCTATGGCGGGCTTTGTTGATGGCGCGGATCATCTGGAAAATGACGAAGGCTAGGATCAGAAAATTGATGAGAATGGTCAGAAAGCTACCGTAGGCGAACACCGCGCCAGCCTTCTTGGCTTCGACCAGCGTCATGCTCATGGGCTGACCATTCAGTGGCACATAGTAATTTGAAAAATCGAGGCCGCCGACGAGTTTGCCGACAAGCGGCATGATGATGTCCTGCACCAGTGAATCGACGATCTTGCCAAAAGCACCACCAATGATGACGCCGACGGCGAGGTCGATGACATTGCCCTTCATTGCAAAAGATTTGAATTCTTGCAGCATGCCCATCTTGATCGCTCCCTGAATGTCATTAATGCTTGCTTACGATACACTGATACGTCTGCCTGTTATAAGCGGGATTTAATACGGTGTTCGTGGTTTGCGACAGGCAAATACGCCGTTAAATCGCCTTCGCAAGTCGTGAAACCGTAAAAATGTTCTTGATAATTAAGATTTGCCCGCTGTATTCGCTTCAAAACGGCGTGCTGCTCCGCTATAATCTAAGGTTGCTAGAAGTTTTGTCCAGATTCGCATTTTGAATGATTGGGGTTGGTATGAGTAACGAAAAGCAGGTCGATTCAGGCCGACGCGGCTTGCTCGTCGCGACATGTGCGGCGGGCGGAGTGGCCGGATTGGCCACTGCAGGAGCGTTTGTGTCAACTTTCCAGCCATCGGAAAAGGCCAAAGCGGCCGGTGCACCGGTGGAAGTGGATATCGCGGGCCTCGCGCCTGGCGAAATGAAAACCGTCGAATGGCGCGGTAATCCAGTATGGATCATGAAGCGTTCGCCGGAAATGCTGGCGGCGCTGCCGAAGATCGACGGCCAGCTCGCCGATCCGAAATCCGAGCGCAATCCGGATGACCTCACGCCCGAGTACGCGCGTAACGGCCATCGTTCGATCAAGCCGGAAATCCTTGTCGCTGTCGGTATTTGCTCCCACCTGGGCTGTTCGCCGGGCAGCAAATTCACGCCGGGCGCGCAGCCATCGCTGCCGGACGACTGGGCAGGCGGCTTCCTGTGCCCATGTCATGGTTCGACCTTCGACCTGGCCGGTCGCGTATTCAAAAACAAGCCTGCACCGGATAACCTCAAAGTGCCACGCCATATGTATGTCGGCGACACCAAGATCATTATTGGTAAAGACGAAAAAGGGGAGGCGTAATCATGGCATTCGTTGAAAAGAAGCTGCCGGCCAATGCGCCTGCCGCTGCCAAGGCGTTGAACTGGGTTGATAACCGGTTCCCGCTGACCAAGCTGTGGAACGATCAATGGGGCAAGTACTACGCCCCGAAGAATCTGAACTTCTGGTACTTCTTCGGTTCGCTGGCCATGTTGGTGCTGGTACTGCAGATTGTCACAGGCATCTTCCTCGTGATGCATTACAAACCGGACGCAAACCTGGCGTTTGCTTCAGTTGAATACATCATGCGCGATGTGCCTTGGGGCTGGCTGGTGCGTTACATGCACTCGACCGGCGCTTCGGCCTTCTTCATCATCGTCTATTTGCACATGACGCGCGGCCTGATGTACGGCTCGTATCGCAAGCCACGTGAATTGATCTGGCTGTTCGGTGTTGGTATTTTCCTGTGCCTGATGGGCGAAGCCTTCTTTGGCTACCTGCTGCCATGGGGTCAGATGTCATATTGGGGCGCGCAGGTGATTGTGAACCTGTTCGGTGCGATCCCGTTCATCGGTCCTGACCTGTCGCTGTGGATTCGCGGTGACTATGTCGTGTCTGATGCAACGCTGAACCGCTTCTTCGCCTTCCACGTAATCGCCATTCCACTGGTCTTGCTCGGCCTCGTTGCTGCGCATTTGATCGCACTGCATGAAGTTGGCTCAAACAATCCTGACGGCGTTGAAGTCAAGGAAAACATCGGTGCCGACGGCCATCCAGTCGATTCGATTCCATCGCATCCTTACTACAGCGTGCATGATATTTTCGGCGTGACCGTATTCCTGACCATCTTCAGCGCTGTCGTATTCTTCGCGCCGGAAATGGGCGGCTACTTCCTCGAATATAACAACTTCATCCCGGCTGATTCGCTCAAGACGCCGCCGCACATTGCTCCGGTCTGGTACTTCACGCCGTACTACTCGGTCTTGCGCGCGACGACTTCACAGTTCATGTATGCCCTGATCGCTGGCGTGTTTGCTTACGTCACACTGGTGTTCCTGAAGACGAAACTCGCAGCACAGATCAAGATGGCGATCGCCGTCGTCGGTCTGGTCATGATTGCCGGCATGCTGGTACTCGATGCGAAATTCTGGGGCGTGGTCCTGATGGGTGTGTCGGTCATGATCCTGGCTGCCTTGCCATGGCTTGATCACTCACCAGTGAAATCGATCCGTTATCGTCCGAGCTGGCACAAGTTAGTCTATATCACGTTCGGTATTGCCTTCGTGATCCTCGGCTACCTCGGCATTTTGCCACCGACTGATGGCCGCACTTTGGTCGCGCAGATCTGTACCTTCATTTACTTTGGCTTCTTCCTGTTGATGCCATGGTGGAGCGCGATGGGCACGTTCAAGCCGGTTCCGACGCGTGTCACGTTCCATCCGCACTAAGTCGCAAAAGGGATATCAAACATGAAATTGCTGAAAAAATTGATCGCGACGCTGGCTCTCCTGCCGGCACTCGCGCTGGCGAACGAAGGTGGCTTTCCGCTCGATCACGCACCTGACCGCGGCACCTCGCTGGCGTCCTTGCAAAATGGCGCCAAGCTGTTCGTGAATTACTGCCTCAACTGCCATTCCGCTGCCTCCATGCGCTATAACCGCATGCGTGACATCGGCCTGACGGATGAGCAGATCAAGGACAATTTGCTGCTGGCAAATGACAAGGTCGGCGACCTGATGAAGGTCGCGCTGACAACGAAGGATGCCAAGGAATGGTTCGGCGCTGCGCCACCAGACCTGTCGGTCATTTCGCGTGCAAAGTCGTCGGAAGCCGGTACCGGTCCTGACTATCTTTACACCTACCTTCGCAGTTATTACAAGGATGACACGCGGCCAACAGGATGGAACAATATGGTCTATCCAAATGTGGCCATGCCGCATGTGCTGTGGGAATTACAAGGCGTTCGTACGGCGAAATTCGTAGAAGAGCACGATGCGCACGACCATGAAAAGACTGTGCACAAATTTGCCGGCTACGAGCAAGTCAAGCCGGGCACGATGTCAGCGCTGGAATACGACAATAACATCGCCGATCTGGTCGCTTACATGGGTTGGATGGCTGAGCCTGCACAAGCCAAGCGCAAGCAGTTAGGTGTCATTGTTTTGCTTTTCCTCAGTTTGCTCGTGTTCCTGGCATGGCGTTTGAACGCGTCGTACTGGAAAGAAGTAAAGTAATATTGACCGACCCGCAGCGCTTTCGCGCTGCGGGCGTTTATTCGGGGTGAACCGTTGCCGGTATCACCCCTTTGTTTCTAAGGAACTACAAAAATGATGGTTCTCTACTCGGGCACGACTTGCCCATTTTCCCAGCGCTGCCGTTTGGTCTTGTTTGAAAAAGGCATGGACTTCGAAGTCCGCGACGTTGATCTGTTCAACAAGCCGGAAGACATCTCGACCATGAATCCGTATGGCCAGGTACCGATCCTGGTCGAGCGCGATCTGATCCTGTACGAATCGAATATCATCAATGAATACATCGATGAGCGCTTCCCGCATCCGCAATTGATGCCGGCCGATCCGCTCATGCGTGCGCGTGCACGCCTGATGCTGTTCAATTTTGAAAAAGAATTGTTCGTGCACGTGCATACTCTCGAGAACGACAAAGCCAAATCGTCCGAGAAAATTCTCGACAAGGCGCGCGCAGAAATCCGCGATCGCCTGACGACGCTGGCGCCGCTGTTCCTGAAAAATAAATACATGCTCGGCGACGAGTTTTCGATGCTCGACGTGGCCATCGCGCCATTGTTGTGGCGTCTGGATCTGTATGGCGTTGAATTGTCGAAGACCGCTGCACCGCTGTTGAAATACGCCGAGCGCATCTTTTCCCGCCCAGCCTATATCGAAGCACTGACGCCATCCGAAAAAGTGATGCGTCGTTAATCACGCTGTTGTGTCTGACCGGGTACAAGTATCCGGTCAGGTTCCCTGTTTTTTGCTGCGACTTCGCTGCTGATCCCACGCTCTGCGCCTGTGCCTATCATGTCTGAAACCTCCACCAAGCCCTACCTGCTGCGCGCGATTTACGAATGGTGCACCGATAACGGCTACACGCCTTATCTCGCTGCTGCCGTCGATGGTCGAACGCAAGTACCGCGCGAATTCGTCAAGAATGGCGAGATCGTGCTCAACATTAGTTTCGATGCGACCAGTGGTTTGAAGATGGATAACGACCTCGTGCATTTCCATGCGCGCTTCGGTGGTGTCTCGCGCGAGATTTCGGTGCCGGTAGAGAATGTGCTGGCGATCTATGCACGTGAGAATGGTCAGGGAATGGCCTTCGAAGCGACCAAGCCAGGTGCCGCAGAGACTGCAGCGCCTGAAGCGGCCGAGACGGTCAGCGATTCATCGGCGACCTTGACCTCGGTGCCGGTGTCGGCATCCAAGCCCGCATCGGAGACTGAATCAGACGACACAAATCCCGAGCCTCCGAAAAAAACCGGCAAGCCGACGCTGACCCGAATTAAGTAAGTGCCGTACGATTTATGCTGCCGAAGTTATTCAGCAATATAAATCCAAGATTCCTTGCCCAGATTTTAATAAGTGTTGTAGAATACGGTCTCCCAAGTTTTCGCCGACTTAGCTCATCTGGTAGAGCACCTGACTTGTAATCAGGGGGTGGCGGGTTCAAGTCCTGCAGTCGGCACCAGCATCATGTAAAAGCCCAGCCTTAACCGGCTGGGCTTTTTGCATTCCGGGATCGCTTAGGTGATGGCTAATACCTCGGTGTTTGCTGCGCGCTTAACCTTCGGCATTCCAGCCTTCCTTGCCTGCCACAGGTCATATGCTGCCTGTTCGGCAATCCACAGGTCGGCTCGTCCACCACGCTCCACGCCTATCCATGCCTCAATGCGTAATGCCATCATCGGCGAAATGCCGGCGCGGCAATTGAGCACGCGCGACAGGGCCGCACGGGTTACGCCCAGCTGTTCGGCGGCTTGCGTTACGTTCAAGCCTAAGGCAGGCAATATATCTTCGCGCAAAGTCTCGCCGGGGTGCGGCGGGTTGTGCATTCTGCTCAAGGTCAATTCTCCTGGTGGTAATCCTGATAGTTGACCAAGACTGCGTCGCCAATATCAAACGTAAAAGTCAATCGCCAGTTTCCGTTCACCTTCACAGAAAAGTGCCGCGCAAGGTCGCCGGAAAGGGGGTGTAATACCCATCCTGGCGTATTCATATCTTCAGGAGCTTTGGCTTGATCAAGTCACGTTAGTTGGCGGCCTAACCGTGCCGCATGGTTAGGCTGTATCCCAGCCTTGCTCCCGTGTTCAAAAAATGACTGTAAGCCTCTATGCTTGAATGACTTGATCATGTTTGAAGGTATAGCGTAACGTTTCAGTGATCAAGAAGATTTTAACGCTATAAAACCAGTCCTGATATTGATCATCTCCTTTGCACAAGGCGCAACCTGCCAGCCGTCGTGAACGGTGAGCTTAAGCGTTGGTAGTGGTCTTTAATACTCGTAATTCCTGCAGAGGAACTATAGGAAGCGCGCACTATTCATCGTGCGTCACCTCGATCTTGGCTATACGAAAGCGAGGTTCTAGCGTGAGGGACTGCGGCGTTGGTTTGAGTTGGGTTAGTCTCGGCGATTTTGCCGGTGGACTGTACCGTGTGACTAAGCAGCGTGTGGCCTCATGCTCAGGCAGCGGGGGCGGCGCTGGATCATTCGCAATTTTTGAAATGGCGCGCCTTGCAAGCACCGGCCTTTTTCGTTGCCAGCGAAATGAGTTCCGGCGTCATTTGCTCACCGATAGCCTCTTTAGCGACCTTGGCCCGTTTTTCACCGGCCTCGTCAGACAGGGTGATCCACATATACGCTTGTACGTAATCCTGCCGCACGCCGTCGCCCTCGCGGTAGGCTTCGCTGACGGCAAGCTGGGCATAGGCATCGCCCTGTTCAGCCGCGCGCCGCGTCCAGTGGAAAGCTTGCACGGGATCGGGTTCGACGCCTTGACCGAGCTCGTAGCAAATTCCCAGATTGATCTGCGCATCGATATTGCCCTGCAATGCAGACCGTTTGATCCATTTGAAACCCTTGCTGTGATCCTGTTCCAAGCCTTGTCCGACGATATACATGCCCCCCAGATTATTCTGGGCAGCGGCATGGCCTTGCGCCGCAGCTAATTGGTACAATTTTGCGGCCGTCTCATCATCGCGCGCCACGCCTTCGCCGCGCTCATACATACTGCCCAGCCAATTCTGCGCTTCGGCATTGCCTCGTGCCGCAGACAGGCTGAACTTTTTCAAGGCGGCAGGATAGTCCTTCTGTTTGTGCGCGCTCATGGCGTCCTCCAGATCGCCGGCTTGGGCGACATTGACAAACAAGGCCAGGATCGCACACAGCGACCTGAATGACTTTTTCATCTTGTTCATTTGGCACCCCACTTGACGATAGCGCAACGACGGCATGGAATTGCTGTATGCGCCAGACAAAATAATTCAGGGAATGCAATGTGGCCTGGCAGCATACGCTTCAAGCGTATCGAAAACCGCCGTGCAGATGGAGGGGGTGTTGCGCTTAGGCTAAATTATTAAAGGGCGTGATGTTTGAACGCGAGAATTTGCACGGTGTCATGCAAGCCGACGTGATATCGGCCTTCGTTAAGTTCGTGTGATTGTTCCTGTGCCAGTGCGATAGACAAGGGCGCAATCTCTTGCGTCAGGATGGCCGCACCTGGGTAGCGATCATTGGCTGTTGCATGCGCTTCGACCTTCGCTTCGAGGATGAATGCACCGCCTGGACGCAAGCCTTGCTGCAAGCTGCTGTAAAGCCGCTGTCGCGTAGCACTGGCAGGCTGGGCAAAAATGGCGGTGACTAAATCCCAGCGCTGCACGCCCAAGTCAAAGTCGGCAAGGTCGGCCAGCACCGTCGTGATCGTGACGCCATGCCGCGCCGCCAGGGCTTCGGCTTTGGCCAGGCCAACAGCAGAAAAATCGACGGCAGTGACGCGGAAACCGCGCAGTGCCAGATAGACGGCATTGCGGCCTTCTCCTTCGCATAGCGACAGGGCGTCGCCGGCAGGGATGTTTTCGCAGGCAGCGCGCAAGAACGCGTTCGGTGCTTCTCCATAGGCGAAGCCCGCTTCATTGAAGCGCTCATCCCAGTAACTGGAATTTTTTGGTGGTGTTTTATCGTCTGGCTTCATGGATGAGTGCCCGCAGCAATAGTTACTTTAGTACCCCGGCGTCTGCTCTGCCGAGGGGAAGTCAAATGTTTCTTGCTGCGAGCTGCAAAATCAGGCCTTCAGCAAGGTCTGCAATTCACCGGACTCAAACATTTCGCCCATGATGTCGGAGCCGCCAACGAACTCACCTTTGACATACAGCTGCGGCACGGTCGGCCATTGTGAATATTCCTTGATGCCCTGACGGATGTCGGCATCGTCAAGCACATTGACGGTGACGATATCGTCCACGCCACTCGCCTTCAACAGCTGGATGGCGCGTCCCGAAAAGCCGCACTGCGGAAATTGGGCATTCCCCTTCATAAATAACACGACCGCATTGTTCGTTACGGTTTCCTTGATCCAGGCTTGTACGTCGCTCATGATGACCTCTCTAAAAATAATGACTCATTATAGGAAAAACTCCGCAGTCCCGCTTGTGCGTCGCTATTGCGAAGTTTTACCCTTTCAATTTTGCAAAAGCCGCCGCCATCGCATTGCCACCCACCGCTGCTGCCGGCTGGCGTGCGCTCGACTGCTGATGCTGCGACAGGCGCTTGGCATCGTTGCGGTCGCCGCGCTGTTCGGGCTTGCTGCCCGGCTGCGGTGCCGCGTCCGACAGGCGCATGGTCAGGGCGATGCGTTTGCGTTTCTCGTCGACTTCGAGCACTTTCACTTTCACGACCTGGCCCGCCTTGACGACACTGTGCGGGTCTTTGACGAAGGTATTCGACAATGCGGAAATATGTACGAGACCGTCCTGATGCACGCCGATATCGACAAACGCGCCAAAGGCGGCGACGTTCGTGACCACGCCTTCGAGGATCATGTCGGGACGCAGGTCGCGGATTTCCTCGACGCCGTCCTTGAAGGTCGCGGTCGTGAATTCCGGACGCGGATCGCGCCCCGGCTTTTCCAGTTCCTTGAGGATGTCGGTAATGGTCGGTATGCCGAATTTGTCATCGGCATATTTCGCCGGGCTGATCGCTTTCAGTAAGCGTTCGTCGCCGATGACGCCTTTTACATCTTTCTTGATGTCGGCCAGGATGCGTTCGACCAGCGGATACGATTCCGGATGTACGGCGGAGGCATCGAGCGGGTTCTCGCCGTTCATCACGCGCAAGAAGCCGGCAGCCTGCTCAAACGTTTTGTCACCCAGGCGCGGCACATTGCGCAGGCTTGCACGTGAGGTGAACATGCCCTTCATGTCGCGATACGTGACGATGCTTTGCGCGACGCTGCTGTTGAGGCCCGATACGCGCGCGAGTAAGGGTGCCGAGGCCGTATTCACATCCACACCGACGGCATTGACGCAATCTTCGACGACGGCGTCGAGCGAGCGTGCTAATTGCGTCTGGCCGACATCGTGCTGGTACTGGCCGACACCGATCGACTTCGGATCGATCTTCACCAGTTCCGCCAGCGGGTCTTGCAGGCGGCGTGCAATCGAGACGGCGCCGCGGATTGTCACATCCAGATCCGGCAATTCTTTCGAGGCGAATTCAGAGGCGGAATAGACCGAGGCGCCAGCTTCGGAGACGACGATCTTGGTCAGCTTCAGTTCCGGGCGCAGCTTGATTAGGTCTTGCGCGAGCTTGTCGGTTTCACGCGAGGCCGTGCCATTACCGATCGAGATCAGCGCGACATTATGTTTGGCGGCCAGCTGCGCCAGCGTATGCAGCGAGCCTTCCCAGTCATTGCGCGGCTGGTGCGGATAGATCGTCGCGTAATCGACGACCTTGCCGGTCGCGTCCACAATGGCGACCTTGCAACCCGTGCGCAAACCCGGGTCGAGGCCCATGGTCGCGCGTGGTCCCGCAGGTGCGGCCAGCAGTAGCGCCTTCAGGTTCAAGGCAAAAACATGGATCGCTTCGACTTCGGCGCTTTCACGCAGCTTCGTCATCAATTCGGTTTCGAGGTGCATGAAAATCTTCACCCGCCAAGTCCAGCGCACGGTGTCGCACAGCCATTTGTCGGCCGGACGGCTTTTTGCGCTGATGCCGAAGCGTGCCGAGATGCGGCTTTCGCAGGGATTATGCGGCGCATCCCATTTCGGCTTTTCTTCTTCGGTGTCCAGACGCAGCATCACCGTCAGCATTTCTTCGCGGCGGCCGCGGAACAAGGCCAGTGCCCGGTGCGAGGGAATCGTGCCGATAGTTTCGGAATAATCGAAATAGTCGGCGAACTTTTCACCGGCATCCTGCTTGCCGGCTATGACCTTGGATTCGACCACGCCATGGTCCGTCAGGTATTCGCGCAAGGCCTGCAAGAGCGTCGCATCTTCGGCGAAGCGTTCCATCAGAATCTGGCGCGCGCCATCCAGCGCGGCCTTGGTGTCGGCTACGCCCGGATTGTCGCCGGCCTCGGTCGTGAAGGCAGGCTTCAGATACAGCGCGGCCTGTTCTTCCGGGTTCAGCATCGGGTCGGCGAGCAGGGCATCGGCCAATGGAGTGAGTCCTGCTTCGGCGGCGATCTGCGCTTTCGTTCGGCGCTTGAGTTTGTAGGGCAGGTAGAGGTCTTCGAGACGGGTCTTGTCTTCCGCATGCAGGATCGCGTCGAGCAGGGCCGGCGTCATTTTGCCTTGTTCTTCGATCGAGCCAACGATGGCGCTGCGCCGGTCTTCGAGTTCGCGCAGGTAGCGCAGGCGTTCTTCCAGCAGGCGCAGCTGGATATCGTCGAGCCCGCCGGTGGCTTCCTTGCGGTAGCGCGAAATGAAGGGCACGCTGGCGCCCTCATCGAGCAGGGCAATGGCCGCGGCGACCTGAATCGGTTTCGCGGCGAGTTCGACAGCTAGGCGTTGTTCTATGGATGGCAGCATCAGTAATGGGGGCAGTGGGTAAGTGAGAGTGCAAGATAATACGCAGTTCGTGCAAATGCGCCAGTCTTGACAGAGAGGGTTTTAGTCTGAAATTTGTGCACCAGTGACGCGTTCGATGCCGGCAAGGTCGCGCCAGCTCTGGATGTGCTGCATGTCTGTGGTGCCGAGCAAATCACGCACGGCTTGCGCCTGGTCATAGCCATGTTCCATCAAGAGCCAGCCGCCGGGCTTGAGGAAGCCTTCAGCGCCGGCAATGATCGTGCGAAGTGCCGATAAACCATCGCCATGGTCAGTCAGCGCCGACAGTGGTTCGAAGCGCAAGTCCCCTTGCGCCAGATGCGCGTCACCGGCGACGATGTACGGCGGGTTTGCGGTGATGACATCGAATTTTTCTGCGCTAAGCGCGGCGTACCAGTCGCTCTCAACGTAACGGATCTCGACCTGATGACGCAGCGCATTCGCGCGCGCGATCTCGAGCGCGGCAGCGCTGACATCAAGGGCGCTAACGCGGGTATCGGGTCGCGTTAGCGCGATGGCCACGGGTATCGCACCAGAGCCGGTGCCGAGATCGAGCACCAGCCCGTTTTGCGGCAATCGTTCGAGCGCCAGTTCCACCAGTAATTCCGTCTCCGGACGCGGGATCAATACCGCGGGCGTAACGGCAAAGGACAGGCCGAAAAATTCACGCTCGCCAGTCAGGTAAGCGATCGGCTCGCCATCGCAGCGGCGCTGGAACAAACGCGTCAGCTGTTCTGCCTCAGCTGCGCTCAGGACGCGCTCCGACTGCGTAATGAGTTGTACGCGCGTCAGTCCCATCACATGGCTGACGAGGATGCGGATTTCCAGCGCGACCAGCCAGCGGCTCGCCAGCACCTCGGCCAAGGTCGTGCCGGCGCTGACCGATACCTGCGTCATCAGCGCGTGCGCCGCAACGCCAGCCAGCTTAACGCCAGCGCAAAGACGACGAACCAGGCCAGCGACCATTGCGGAATCGACAGGCCGAAGATGGGATCGTAATCCGTCGTGCACAAGCCATCGGCCTTGAACAGGAAGGGCAGCAGCTTGGCCGTGACAATCTTGTTAAGTGAAGTCTCGAGCGGATCAATGCCGCAGGAAACCGCCGGATGCGCCTTGATCCACAGATGCCAGCCGGCGACACCGCCACCGGTCAAGGCAGCGATCAGGCCGAGTCCGGCGCCGGCTCTGCTCGCCGCCTGTGGCAGCATGGCGGTCACCAGGCAGATCAGCGCGACTGCGGCGAAGCCGTAGCGCTGCATGATGCACAGCGGGCAGGGCAGCATGTTCTCGACAAATTGCAGATAGAGCGCCACACCGAGCAAGGCCAAAGCCGCTAGCGCGACGGATAAAAGGAGCGGCTTTGCAGAAGTCGTCATCGTTTGTCCGGAAAAAATAAATCGATCAAATCGCGCGTTATCAGTCATTTAGCCGCCCAGTGCTGCAAGTAATTCCGCCTGATGTTCCGCCGCCAGCGCATTCGTCAGTTCATCGAGCTCACCATCCATGATGAAGTCGAGCTTGTAGAGCGTGAGGTTAATGCGGTGGTCGGTCATGCGACCTTGTGGAAAATTATAAGTCCGGATGCGTTCGCTGCGGTCGCCCGAGCCGATCAGGGATTTGCGTGTCGCGGCTTCGCTGGCTTGCTGCTCGCGCAATTGCACATCCTTGATGCGCGCGGCCAGCACTTTCATGGCCGAGGCCTTGTTCTTGTGCTGACTGCGATCATCCTGGCATTCGACCACGATGCCGCTGGGCAGATGCGTGATACGCACGGCCGAATCCGTCTTGTTGATATGCTGGCCGCCGGCGCCTGAGGCGCGATAGGTATCGATGCGCAAGTCAGCCGGATTAATGTTGACGTCTTCGAGTTCATCCGCTTCCGGCATGACAGCGACGGTACAAGCCGAGGTATGGATGCGGCCCTGTGTTTCAGTCGCAGGCACGCGCTGTACGCGATGACCGCCGGATTCGAACTTCAGTTTTGAGTAAGCGCCAAAGCCGACCACGCGCACGATGGCTTCCTTGTAGCCGCCGAGTTCCGACGCCGACTCCGAAATCATTTCGACCTGCCAGCGATTCCGTTCGGCATAGCGCATGTACATGCGCAGCAGGTCGCCGGCAAACAGCGCCGCCTCATCGCCGCCGGTGCCGGCGCGGACTTCGAGGAAGATATTGCGCTCGTCGTTCGGGTCTTTCGGCAGCAGCATTTTTTGCAGGTCGATTTCAAGCTGCTCCATGCGCGCTTTCGCGGCCTGGATTTCTTCCTGCGCGAAGTCTTTCATGTCGGGATCACTGAGCATGTCTTGCGCGGTGATGATGTCGTTCGCCGCCGTCGTGTAGTCACCATACAGGGCGACCAGCGGACCGAGCTCGGCGTGCTCGCGCGTCATCTTGCGGTAACTGTCCATATTGGACGTCACGCCTTCCTGCATGAGCAGGTTATTGAGTTCTTCCAGCCTCTGGGTCAGCTGGTCGAGCTTGGATAGCATCGATGGTTTCATGGTCTGGAATAGTGGGAATGCAGTCGGCGCGCAAGGCGGCCCGGACGTGATCTATGAATAGCGTCGCTAGCGTTTGGTGCGGAATAATTGTGGCAGCAGCGCCGCGAGCTGGGCGCGTTCATTACCTTGCGCATGGTGCAGCGCCTGCTGCGGGCCATGCAGGAATTTTGCAGTCAGGCCTTTCGACAGGGCTTCGAGCACGACCTCGATGTTTTCGCCTTTGGCCAGCAGCTTTCTGGCGCGTTCGAGTTCGATCAGGCGCATGTGTTCGCCGCTCTCCTGCAAGTCCTGAATCAGCGGCACGACCGCGCGCGTATCGATCCAGTGCATGAAGGATTGCAGGCGTGTCTCGATAATGGCTTCGGCTTGCGCGACGGCGGCCTGGCGGTTCTCAACGCCCGTCTGGACGACTGCGCCGAGATCATCGACCGTGTACAGGAAGACATCATTGAGGCGGCCGACTTCGGTTTCAATATCGCGCGGCACGGCCAGGTCGACCATGAAGATCGGTTTATGCCGGCGTGCCTTGATCGCGCGTTCGACCATGCCCAGGCCGATGATCGGCAGCGACGATGCAGTGCAAGAAACAACAATATCGTATTTATGCAGCTGATCAGGCAATTCGGCCAGGCGCAAGGCATGACCATTGAACCGGTGCGCCAGTGCTTCGCCGCGCTCGAGCGTACGATTGGCGATGGTCAGCGAACGCGGATTTTGCGCGGCGAAATGCGTGGCGCACAATTCGATCATTTCACCAGCGCCGATGAACAGCACATGCTGCCCCGAGATCGTATCGAAAATGCGCTGCGACAGGCGCACGGCAGCGGCTGCCATCGACACACTGTGGGCGCCGATTTCGGTCGTGCTGCGTACTTCCTTGGCCACGGCAAATGTGCGCTGGAACATCTGGTGCAGATAGGTGCCGAGTCCGCCGGCGGCATCCGCCTGACGCACCGCATCCTTCATCTGGCCGAGGATTTGCGGCTCGCCCAGCACCATCGAATCGAGGCCCGAGGCGACGCGGAAGGCATGCCGCACCGCGTGGTCGTGCGGCAGCGTGTACAGGTAGGGACGCAGTTCAGAATAAGGCAGCTTGTGATAGTCGGCGAGGAAATGCGCCGTCATGTCGATGGCGGCATCAACGCCGCCGATGACCTTGCTGGCCGCGTACAGCTCGGTGCGGTTACAGGTCGACAGGATCGCCGCTTCGTCGGCATAGCCATGCATGGCCGCCTGGCCAAACCAGCTGCGCGCCGACGCCACCGCCTGACCGATCTGGTCAGCCGGGAAGGCGACTTTCTCGCGCAGCGAGACAGGTGCAGTAGTGTGATTGAGGCCGACGGCGAGCAATTGCATTTCGGGCTGGGGCAGTGCAAAGCAAAGGAGTCGCCATTATAGCCGCTCAGCTCCGGTCACAGCAGGCCCATGTGTCCGCAGGCGGATTGGCCTAGCTATGCGTCCAGTTGTTCGAGGCAATAGCCATAGCTATATACCGGCGCGAGACGCAAGCCATTTTCCGGGCGCAGTGCCAGTTTGTTACGAATGCGCGAGATGTGCGTGTCCATGGTGCGAGAAGGGATGTCGATGTCGCGCCCCCAGACCGCTTCAAGTATCGTCGCGCGCGAGAGCGGCTGATCGAGGTGCTGGAATAGCATCAGCGCGAGATCAAATTCCTTGCGCGTCACGGCAATGGCGACGCCGTTGCGCGCAATATGTCCGGTGACGACCTCGAATGCATAAGCGCCAAAGACGATGTGCGGCAAGGCTTGCTGCGGCGGATAAGCGCGCCGCAGCAAAGTCTGTACGCGCGTACGCAGCTCACCCAGGCGCAAGGGCGTGAGCTGGTAATCGTTCGCGCCGGCAGCGAGGCTGACATCAATCTGCGCAGGATAGGCGCCATTGGCCAGTACCAGTACAGGCAGGGTTGGCGCCAGCTTTTCCCTGACCCAGGCAAGCACTTCCGCGCCACTGCCATCCGCAATTTGACAGGCGATGATCAGTAGCTCGACTGGTTCGCGGCGCAGCTGCGCCAGCAATTCCGGCCCGCTTGAATAAGCATGGCACAGCAGGCCGTCAGACTGTAGCGTGCGGCATATCAGTGCGCTTTGTTCGGCGTCATCGTCGAGGAGGACAATATTCATGCGGCTATTTTTTGATGGTCAGGGTCAGTCATGTAGAGGCTGGTATGGCTAAGTTAAACAGCGTTGCAGTTTGACAGCATCATATGCGCTAAGCATCTCATGCGCGATATTTTGCCTCCTGACGCGGATTCAATCTGTACAAATTTAATTATGCTCAGTGTCTTGATTTGCAACTATTGGTATGTATTCTTTTCCTACACATAGTCCAAACCCGACTGACTGACTCTCTGTTATTCTTGAAGGAAATATTATTGAGTGGAGCGTGGCTCCGCTGCCAGACAAGGATTGTGGTTTAGTGAAAATTTCGCAGGAACGAGAAGGCTTCAAGCTGCGTTTGCAGCAGGCGCTAAGGAATGCCGAGTATTCGGCTGAAAGTCCCACCGAGCTGGCGCGGGAGTTCAATGCCCGTTTCGAAGGGAGTCCCGTCACGGTTCATGCAGCGCGTAAATGGCTGCTCGGCGAAGCGATTCCAACCCAGGACAAAATGCGCGCACTGGCAGCGTGGCTCGGTGTGGCAGTCGAATGGCTGCGCTTTGGCGGCGATGTAGGCATCCAGGTCAAGTCGAGTCCCGGCGTTGACTTCAATGCAGAAGACCGAAAGCTGGCCGCTGATGTACGATTACTCAGCAGCCAGGACCAAAAGATCGTGCGTGAAATCATCCGCATGTTATCCCGGCCGAACCGCTAGTACTTCCGCCAGCACGCCGCATTCACCAGCTGGCACTTCATCACACAAACAATTTGTCTGGCCGGCGCACCTGCACAGGCGCGCCGGCTGGCTGATTACGACGTCACTGCGCGACTCTTTTTCCCGTCGCGCCCACGCGCAAGGTCATGGCGGCAGCGATCAGCAGGCATACGCCCGCGAGCCGTATGGCATTGCGCGGATCGCCAGCGAGCAGGCTGTTGAAAAACAGCGGCAAGCTCAGCATCTGCAAGATCATCGGCAGCACGATGAACATGTTAAAAATGCCCATGTAGACGCCGGCACGCTCCGGCGGAATGCTATCGGCGAGCATGACGTAAGGATTACCGAGAATGCTGGCCCAAGCCATGCCGATGCCCAGCATGGGTACGAATAGCCAGGCTTTTTGCTGTATGCCGGGCAGATACCACATGCCGATGCCGGCCATTGCCAGGCACAGCGCATGCACGTACTTTGCACCGAAGCGACGCGTGAACGGCACCATCGCAAAGGCCGCAATGAAGGCCACGAAATTGTAAAAGCCGCCAATCTGGCCATTGATCAGACCAGCTTCTCGCAGTGCGACTGCGGCCGGATCGGCGCCGTCAAACATCGAGCGCGCCAGCGCCGGCACAATGTAAATCCAATAACACATCATGCCGTACCACTGGAACAGTTTCATCCACCACAGTTGGCGCATGGTCTGCGGCATGTCGCGCACGGCATCGACGACTTCGGTCAGGGTCGCGCGTATGCCTGTGGGTTTCGCGCGCATGGCGGCGCTTTCTTCGGCGGACAGCGGCAGCTCCGGCGTCGACTGCACCGACCACCAGACCGTGGAGATCGAGAACACCGCGCCGATCATGAAGGCGATCACGGTCAGGTAAGGAATATTGCTCGAATTGACGGCGTTCTTGTCGAGGCCCCACATGACCAGCAGCGTCGGCGTGAGGTAAGCCAGCGTTTGCGCCAGTCCCGTGAAGGCACTCTGGCTGAGGAAGCCGATTGGATGCTGTGAGCTGTCGAGACGGTCGCTGACATAGGCGCGATACGGCTCCATCGTCACATTATTGGCCGCATCGAGGATCCACAGCAGGCTCGCGGCAAACCACAGCGTCGGGCTGAAGGGCATGGCCAGTAATCCGAGGCTGCACAGGATCGCGCCGATCATGAAGTAGGGCGTGCGCCGACCCCAGCGACTGTCGGTGCGGTCACTCATGGCGCCGATGATAGGCTGGATCAGCAAACCCGTGACGGGACCCGCCAGCCACAGCAGCGGCAGGCTGGCCTCGTCGGCACCGAGGAAGGCATAAATCTGCGACATGTTCGCTTGCTGCAGGCCGAAGCTGTATTGAATGCCGAAGAAGCCGACATTCATGTTCAGAATTTGCCAGAGTGTCAGATGGGGTTTGCTGCGCATGATTGCTTCCTGTCTCGGGGGAGGTATTTCTATTTTTTATGGGTACTACTTCCAGCTCTTGGTCCAGCTGTCATACTTGTCCAGCGACGCGGGTACGGCGCCGCGCACTTCACATATCGCTGCGGCGAAATCATTGGCGCGTTCAAGGATTTTTGTCCATGGCCAGTCCTGCAGCAGTCCGGCCAGTACGACTGACGAAAAAGCATCGCCGGCACCGACCGTATCGACGAGCTGTATCGCACGCGCGACACCGCCGCGTGCATCGCAGCGACCATGCCGGTCAAAACTGGCGTAGCCGTCTGCGCCACAGGTGACGATCAGGCGCTCCAGCTTCGGGAAGCGCGCGATGAATTCGGCAATGACGGTATCTGTCTGACCTGTCTGCCAAGTCGAGGGTGCGCTGGTGTGCTGCACATCGTCCCAGCTCAGCAGCATGGCCAATTCTTCTTCATTCACTTTCAGCACTGTCGAGGCCCCCAGTGCGGCGAGGACGATTTGCCGGTCGACCTGATTTGCACGCCAGTTCAAATCAAAATAAGTCGGCCCCTGATGCGTCGTGACCAGTGCCTGCCAGGTCTGGTGCGACGCGGCTGCACGCAGGGCGAGCGTGCCGAAGTAGAGCCAGCCTTGTGGCACCAGTTCGCGTTGCACGACTTCCAGCGCGGCCATGCCGATCTGGTCATAGGCGCAGTCGTCGCGGATTGAAAATACATGACCGCCCGCTGCATCTGTTGCGACATCGACGATGCCGGTCTGGATGTGCGCCAGCGTCTGCAAGCCGGATTCGCGCATACCGTAACGGACGAATTCTGCGCGCACGGTCGCGGCTGCAGCGTCAATCCCGACGGCACTCAGGGTCAGCGGCTGCATGCCGAAGGCCGCGAGATGACGCGCGACATTGAAGGGCGCGCCGCCGACGACCGGGCCGCTGCTGAATTGATCGACCAGCGCTTCGCCGAATACGGCAATACGGGTCGGCTGGAACTGCGTTGCATGCATCAGACTGTCCCTTCTACGTCCAGCCATAATGCCGCATAAGCCGGCAGCTCGACTGGATTACCGTGTGCGCGCTGTGGCGCGACAAGGTCCAGCGCGACTGCGCCACCGAGAGCGACAGTACATGGCTGCGCTGAAAAATTAAACAGTCCCACTGCGCGCGATCCGCGACGCAGGCCCAGTACGCTGGCATTGCCAGTGGCGAACACACTCAAGGGCAGGGCGCTGTGCAAGACATTTTGATGCTGCCGGCGCGCCGCCAGCATTGCGCACAGACCGCCAAACATCTGCCCGGTAATCGTCTCGCCTGCATGGCGCAGCGCGTAGGCTTGCGTATCGAAATACGGCCTGTGCAACTCGCGCCCGTCGGGGCCATTGCGGCTGATCAGTTCTTCTGCCGGGGTGTTCGCCTGCGCCAGTTCATCGCCCATGTAAATCAGCGGTACATCGCCCACGAACAGCGACAGCGCATACAGCAGCAGCAAACGGTCAATTGCCTGCACCTGCTCTTGCGGCGATGTTGCCGAGCTCAGTCCGACCAGTGCCGAGCCCATGCCATTGGTGCCATGCGCGACATCGGGTGAGCTGGCCTGGAATGCCGCACCACGCGCATAACTGCCCGGCAGCTCACCGGCAAAAAATCGCGAAGCCTGCAATAGCCGCGCCCGCTGTTCCGGGCCGCGCGCATCGAGTTCCGGGCGCAAGACATTCCAGCCAATGTCATCATGGCAGCGCACATAGGTCATCCATGCGCCACCGGCTGGCAGCGCAGGCGTATTGGCCAGTACGTCTGCGAGTATCTCGACTTTTTGTTCCGCCAGCGCGACCCAGCTCGCCGACATGAGGCTGGCATGATAGGCGATATGGCATTCCTTGCCGGCCTGCTCACCCAGGCCAAAATACGGCGGCAAATCGCGCGTAGGCATGATCGCTTCGGCTTTCAGCAAGACACCGGGCGCGGCGATATTGGTGAGGCAGCGCAGAGCCTGCAGAAGCTGATGCGCTTCCGGCTGGTTCATACAATTCGTGCCTTGGCGTTTCCACAGAAAGCCGGTCGAGTCGAGGCGGAAGGCTTCGACACCGTTATTGGCCAGCGCCAGCAAGGCCTTGCTCATTTCGCTGAAGACTTGCGGATTGGCGTAATTCAAATCCCATTGATACGGATAGAAGGTCGTCCAGGCCCAGCCCTTCAATGTTGGCACATAGGTGAAATTGCCGGGCGCGGTGTTCGGGAAAATCTGGATCAGATGTTCTTCATATGCGGCGACGTCTTCAGCCGAATCGAGCACATGGAAATAGTCGCGGTAGCCGGCTTCACCGGCCAGCGCTTTTTGCGCCCACGGATGTTCATGCGAGACGTGATTAAGTACGAAGTCGCTGCACAGGCTGATGCCGGCGGCGCGCAATTTTGTGCTCAGCGCGCGCAAGTCCTGCATGCTGCCCAGCGCCGGTTCGATCTCTTCGTAACTGGCCACGGCAAAGCCGCCATCGTTGGGCGCTGTGCCGGCTTTCAGGAAGGGCAGCAAATGCAGGTAGGTTACGCCCAGTTCCTGCAGATGCGCGATGCGCTCGGCCACGCCATTGAGCGTGCCGGCAAATTTATCGACATAGGTGCAATAGCCGAGCATGGGTGAGCTGTGCCAGCGCGGCTTTTGTTCGCGCTCGAGATCGAGCTGCCACAGGGCGTCCGGACGCGCCGCGGCGCAGTCGACGGCGCCGGCGGCCAGCGTCTCGAGCCAGCTGTTGATGGCAGCTGTTTCGCCATACACGCCCTGCAGGATCTCGCGCAGGCGTGGCCACTGTGCCTGTACGCGTGCGCGCACCACGGACTGGCGCGCCACAGGAAGCTGCGCGAGACTCTGCTCGAGCGCAGGTGGCAGTGTCAGTGGGCGGTGCAGGACGGCGTGATTTTCAACAGCGGACATAATGGATTTTTTTAAGTGATCGTTTCCGCGCTGCTGCCGCGTAAAACCTGGTTCAGAATATCAAAACAAAAACGGCTTCGGTGCAGCGCCTTGCGGAGCCGCACCGAAGCCGCTGTAACGCTACATCAGAAGCTGTATTTCAGCGTGACGCGAGTCGAACGTCCTGCCAGCGCGCGCGCTGCATGGCCGTCGCCTTCGATCTCGGTGTAAGCCAGCGTGTCAAATGCATTGTTCACACTGACCGATGCTGACAGCTGCTCGGTCAGCTGGTAGCTGGCGAACAGGTTCGTGACGGTATAACCAGGCATGGTGATCGTGTTGGTATTGTCGCCATACGATTTGGTTGAACCGATCATGCTCGCACCGAGTTCCAGCGCGCCATGACGGTACGATGGTGTCAATGCGTACACGACGTCAGCCTGGCGACGTGGCGTCTTGCCGACTTCGCTCTTGTCCAACGACGCAGTGATGCTGGCATTGGTGAAGGTCAGGCCGCTGTTGATGCGGAAGTCGCCCATCTTGTAGCCGAGTTCGAGTTCAACGCCTTTGGCATCGTAGTCATTGGCGGTGAATTTTTGCGTCGTCGCTTCGTAGTTGCTTTCCTTGGTCTGCGCGAAGAACACTGTACCGAACACGCTCAGGTCACCCTGGCGATGCTTGACGCCGAATTCCTGCTGCTTTAACTGGTTGAATGCCGTTGGCTTGCCATTCAGTGAACCCGCTGCGCCGTAGAGCAAACGGTCGCCGGAGAAGTTCACGCCATCGCTTACACGTGCATACAGCGAAGTATCTTTGGAGAGCGTGTAATTGCTGCCGACGGTGTAAGCGGTCTTGTTGATCTTGTAGTTGACCAGATCAAGCGAAGCGGCGTTCCAGCTACCGGCCGACAGGGAAGTCGCGCTGGCGTTGGCGGGCAATGTGCCGGAAATTGTTTGGCCAGTGGCCGTCAATTCATTCTGGCGTACGCTCGCTTCCAGTGACAGCGGGCCATTTTCCCAGTTCACGGCAGCATACGGTGCTGTCGTTACATAACGTACGTCATAGGTACGCGCGCAGCAGCCGCCCCATGTGCTCCAGCCGCTGGCGACCGGACCGCTGATGGTCGCGTTCTGACCTGTCATGCCGATGTTGTACTGATTCCAGAACCAGGTCTGGCCGAGATTTTGCGAGCCGCTGAACACACCGCCGGTCAACACAGCCTTGCCGCCATCGACATCGAAGCCTTTGGACAGCTTGATGTCGTTAAACATGTTGTCCATGTTATCGATCGAGGTGTTGAACATCGTGCCAGTGAAGGTCTTCGCTGTACCGTTGTTGCCGTTATCAGCCGGGAACAGGGCCACGAAGCGGCCTGAGTTCGCGCTCTTGCGGAATTTCTCGTCGAGCGTCCAGCCGTCGCCGAGCTTGATACGCGCTTCGAGGCCGATCGAGTCGCTCAGGACGTGCAAGCCATCCGCAGGATTGGTGCTGACCAGGCTGCCATTACGATCGATCGTATTGTCGCGCGTGAGCGTTGGGTTGATGAAAAACGCCGTGCGTGGATCGATGCCCTTGATCGTGTTGATGGTGCCATTGGTGACAGTCACCGGCACTGGCATGTACGACGGTGTCTTGTCGTCGAGGTGCTTGAAGTTCACGCGGACATAGCTGTCGGCGCCGAGTTCTTTTGTCAGGCTGGCTTTGAATTGGCCGCCGTCTTCTGCATTGAAGCCAGTCTTGTGCGGGCCGCCTTCGCCTTGACGCACGAAGCCGCCGAGGTTGAAGTACATGTCCTGCGCAATACGGCCGCCGTAGTTGAAGTCATAGCGGTTCAGGCGTGAGCCCAGACCCATGGTCACGCCAATGGCGTTGTCTGGTGCCTTGCCGCTCTTGCTGATGAAGTTGATGACGCCGCCCGGGGCATTCGATACCAGGGTCGATGCGCCGCCGCCGCGCACGACTTCGACGCGCTCGGTAGTGTAGTCAGTGCGCAGGAATTGATCCGGCGTGCCGAAGGAGACGTCGCCGAACAGCAGGACTGGCAAGCCGTCTTCCTGGAATTGCACATAACGTCCGCCGCCGGCCGATACTGGCGCACCGCGTACGGTGATGTTGGCATTGCCTTCGCCGCCCGATGATTCGGCACGAATGCCCGGGACAGTGCGCAGCAGTTCTGCTGCATTGGTGGCGCCGCTACGGGCCAGGGCTTCTTCACCGATGGTGCTGATCGAATCACTCGACTTCATCTTCGAGCGCGCGATCGGCGACGCTGTAATGACGATTTCATCGAGGTTTAATCCACTGCTGGCAGGGGCATTTTGTGCCCAGGCGGCGCCGATTTGCATGACGGCGAGGGCGCTGGCCACAGCGATCTGGGTTGGAACGATTTTTTTGTTGAATGTCTTCACGGGGATCTCCGACTTTTATAAGTAATGCTGATTCCACTGCCTTGCGAGTGAATCCCAGCATGCGAATGGCTGCTTGGGCGCGCCATGGATCGGAAGATATGCGATTCCGCAACTTTATGCAATCGTTTGCATTAAATTTCAAAAGGGATGCAACTATTTTGCAACAGAGGGTGCTGGCGCGGGTTTCCGGCGCAGGCGGCACTCTCCAAAAATTGCTGCGATGCACTACATAATGCCGCTATTTTGCTTGTTGGCCGGTGAATTTGTGCTGCTTGCCAGTAGAATAGGACGTCGTTCACGAACTTGATGGATTGTGGTGCTGTTAATGAAAATGGATTGCAAACGTTTGCAAAATTTTGCGCTGCAAAACGTCCAGCGGCGAACTGCGCTGATATCAGGCATGGTTCCTGCGCTGAAGTGAGGTCCTCAAGCGGTGCGATCAATGGCAAAATCGCGCTAACAAATTCTCCTTACTGAAATGGTATTGAAGCGCATGGCATTCCCCGATCCAGATAAACGCAAAATCCAGATGTCCGACATCGCCCGTCTCGCCGGTGTGTCGACGGCGACCGTGTCGCGCGCATTGAATGGCAGTGAATTAATTAACGATGAAACCCGCGTGCGCATTCAAGAGCTGGCGCGCTCGCTGAACTATTCCATCAACGTCCGCGCCAAGAACCTTCGCCTCGGCGATGACCGCACGATCGCGGTCGTCATTCCGCGCGATCAAGCATCGAAGCAGCATGTCTCCGATCCGTTTTTCCTTGGCATGCTCGGTAGCCTCGCCGATGCCTTGACGGACCAGCAGTACGACTTGCTCCTGTCACGCGTCGATGCCGACCATCTCGGCGATCTGGCGGCCTTGTACGACAGCGGTCGCGCCAGCGGCATCATCGTCATTGGCCAATGGCGCCATCATGACCAGCTCAATGAAATGGCGCTGCGGCGAGTCCCATTTGTCGTGTGGGGTGCGCAGCTGGCAGGGCAGCTGTATTGCAGCGTCGGCAGTGATAATCGTTCGGGTGGACAGCTGGCGACAGCGCACCTGCTGGGACTCGGGCGCCGGCGCATCGCCTTTCTTGGCGATACCGATTTGCCCGAAGTGGCGCAGCGTCATGAAGGCTATCTGCTCGCGCACCAGCAGCATGGCGTTGCTGTCGATCCAGCGCTGCATATCCCTGCGCCCTTCACGGCTGGTGAAGCGCAGGCGGCGATGCAGGCCTTCATGCAGCACGGAGTAAAACTGGATGGACTGTTTGCTGCCAGTGACTTGATCGCCATGAATGCCATGGGGGTACTGGTCGGCCATGGACTGGACGTGCCGCGGGATGTGAGCGTGGTCGGCTATGACGATATCGAGGCGGCTGCGCATTGCCACCCGCCGCTGACGACGATCCGCCAGTCGATCGAACTGGCGGGCGCTGAAATGGTCGATTGCCTGCGTCTGCTCATGCAAGGCAAGCCGGCTGCGCCGCGGGTTCTGGCGACTTCATTGCAGATACGTCAGTCGAGCATCGCAGCCCGCTAAAAACGGGCGCGCACTAAAGCGAGGCGTTTGCGCCTCATTTCGGACAGCGCGCCGCGACCATGCGCCAACAAGGCGCAAGCTCCAGCTGGCATGGTGTGCCGGCTTGATGCTTACTTTACCGCTGTCATTCAGTCTGCCATTAACGCTTCCAGCGCAAATCCAGCGTGTAAGGAAAGCTCGGATTCAAGGCTTCCGGTGCGACCGTCATCGGCCCCGGCGTATGGCCATGTTCCTGGAAGCGCGCAAAGCGCCGCGCCTCGGCTTCATTCGCATTCACCGGGAAGCCTTCGTAGCTGCGTCCGCCCGGATGCACGACATGGTAAGTACAGCCGCCGATGGCACGACCGCTCCAGGTATCGACCAGATCAAACGTCAAAGGGGCTTGGACGCCGATGGTCGGATGCAGCGCCGACCATGGACTCCACGCACGAAAACGTACGCCGGCCACATATTCGCCCGGGACACCGGTCGGATGCAGCGGCAAAGGCCGGCCATTGCAGCTGACGACGTGGCGGCTGTCGGTCAGGCCGCGCACGCGTAACTGCATGCGCTCGACAGACGAGTCGACATAGCGCGCCGTGCCGCTGCTACTGACTTCTTCGCCGAGCACATTCCATGGCTCGATTGCCTGGCGCAATTCCATTTCCACGCCCTGATACACGACTGTGCCATAACGCGGGAAGCGGAATTCGACAAAGGGGTCGAACCAGCGTTCTTCAAACGCATAACCGTCAGCGCGCAAATCCTGCACCACATCGCGGATGTCCTGTGCCACAAAATGCGGCAGCATCCAGCGATCATGCAGCTGCGTGCCCCAGTGGATCAGCTTACCTTCATAAGGCTTGCGCCAGAAGCGCGCCACGAGTGCGCGCAGCAGCAGCATTTGCAAGAGGCTCATGCGCGCATGCGGCGGCATCTCGAAGGCGCGGAATTCCACGAGGCCGAGGCGGCCTGTCGGGCCGTCCGGCGAATACAATTTGTCGATCGAGAATTCGCTGCGATGCGTGTTGCCGGTCAAATCGACCAGCAGATTGCGCAGCAGGCGGTCGACCAGCCACGGACGTTGGCTTTCTTCCGTGACGGGCAATACTTCGTCCATTTGCTGGAAGGCGATCGCGAGTTCGTACAGATTATCGTCACGCGCCTCATCCACGCGCGGCGCCTGGCTGGTCGGGCCGATAAAGGTGCCGGAGAAGAGGTAAGACAGCGCCGGATGATTCTGCCAATACGTGATCAGCGACTTCAGGACATCGGGGCGGCGCAGCATCGGGCTGTCAGCGGCAGTAGCGCCACCGAGGGTTGCGTGATTGCCGCCGCCGGTGCCGGTGTGGCGGCCGTCGAGCATGAATTTTTCCGTGCCCAGACGCGTCTGGCGCGCTTCTTCATACAGCAACGTGATATTGCCGACCAGTTCGCGCCAGCTCGAGGCCGGATGGATATTGACTTCGATCACGCCCGGGTCAGGCGTGACGCTGAGCAGCTTCACGCGCGCATCGCGCGGTGGTACATAGCCTTCGAGTACCAGGCGCATCTTCAGGCTGGCGGCGGTCTGTTCGATCGCGTCGGCCAGAGCGAGGTAATCTTCGATGCGCTTCAGTGGCGGCATGAACACATGCAGGCGGCCTTCACGTACCTGCAGGCACAGTGCGGTGTGGATGACTTCGCGCGGATCGATTTTGTGTTCGTCGACGGCTGCGGTTTCAGCGGTGTCAGATACCGCGGCGCCGGAGGCTTCGGCTTCTGCCAATTTCGTCGTCGTGACTGCTGGCGCTGGCATACTCAATGACGTTGCCAATGCTGCCTGTGGCGCGAAGGTATCGACATCGAACTCAGCTTCCATGTCTTCGGGCAGTACCCATGGCAGGGTATCGAGCGGCAGGCGCAGACCCAAGGGCGAGTCGCCGCCAATGAGGTACAGGTGTTCCCGCTTGAGCGGCCACAGGCTGCTGCGCCAGCCGCTATGTGCGACCGTATCAGTAGGCGGCAATGGCTTTAGCGGCAGCACATGGCCGACCACTTCGCTCAAGCCCTGTTCCAGCAAACGCGCCAGACGCCGGCGTGCTTCGGGCGATTTCAGGTCAGCCTTCAACGGATCAATATTGTCCGGCAAGCGTTCTTCGAGCACCGCTTGCTGCAGCACGTCTTCGTAAGCCGGAATCAGGTGCGCCGCTGGTAGTCCCAGCTGGCGCACGAGCGCATCCGCAAAACGCTGGCCATCCTTGCCGGTATAGCCATCGTCCTTGGCCTCGTCGGCAAACAGTGCCGCATCGCGCCACATCGGCACGCCATCAGCGCGCCAGTAGATATTGAGCGCCCAGCGCGGCAGCGGTTCGCCCGGATACCATTTGCCCTGGCCGAAATGCAGCAAGCCGCCGGGGGCGAAATGCTGCTTGAGGCGGCGGGATAATTGGCCTGCGAGTTCGCGCTTCTTGTCGCCATGGGCCAGCGTATTCCATTCGTCGCCGTCCATGTCATCGATCGACACGAAGGTCGGCTCGCCGCCTTGCGTGAGACGCACATCCTGGCGCTGCAAGTCGGCGTCGACTTGTTCGCCGAGCGCGTCGATGCATAGCCAGTCGGCGTCGCTATAAGGCTTTGTCACGCGCGGGTCTTCGTGAATGCGCGTGATCGTCATGACGTGGTCGAATTCGACTTCGGCGAGGTCGGACAAGCCGCTCACAGGCGCTGCCGACGATGGCATGGCGGTGCAGGCCAGCGGAATGTGGCCTTCGCCGGTCAGCATGCCCGAGGTCGGGTCGAGACCAATCCAGCCGGCGCCCGGCACATAGACTTCTGCCCAGGCATGCAGATCGGTGAAATCGACCGCCGTGCCGCTGGGGCCGTCGAGCGATTTGACGTCGGCGGTGAGCTGGATCAGGTAGCCTGAGACAAAGCGCGCCGCGAGGCCGAAATGGCGCAGGATCTGCACCAGCAGCCAGCCGCTGTCGCGGCAGGAGCCGGAGCGTAATGTCAGGGTTTCTTCCGGCGTTTGCACGCCCGGTTCCATGCGCACGAGGTAGCTGATGTCTTTTTGCAGGCGCTGGTTCAGCGCCACGAGGAAGTCGGCAATGCCGACCGGCTTGGCCGCCAGCGCTGCGCGCGCCTGCGCGACCCAGTCAGTGATCAGCGGCCCGTCGGCTTCAATCTTGAGGTAAGCGCCCAGTTCGAAGGCCAGCTGTTTTGTGTAATCGAAGGGGAATTTTTCGGCGTACTGTTCGACGAAAAAGTCGAAAGGATTAATCACCGTCATGTCGGCGATCAGGTCGACCGTGAAGTCCAGCACCCCGGTGCGCTCAGGGAAAACGACGCGGGCGATGTAATTGCCATACGGGTCTTGCTGCCAATTGACGAAATGCTCGCCCGGCGAAATTTTCAGCGAATACGCGAGGATCGGTGTACGTGCATGGGCGGCAGGGCGCAGACGGACTTCATGCGGCGCCAGACCGACCAGACGGTCATAGCGGTAACTTGTTTTGTGATGCAGCGCGACGCGAATGGCCATGGGGCGCCTTTCAGTAAATTGGGACAGTGTTGGAGCTAAGCAGGATATGTACCTGCTCATACAAGGAAGCAATCATTGCAGTCATTCGCGACAGATGCAAACGATTAAAAATTTTACTTTCAATATTGCCTTGCGCCGGCGGGGCGGATGGCGTGACCGGCCTTTTATTATGGCAATATAAATTTTTAGCAATTAAATTGCACGCAATCTAATTGCTGGCTATAATCTGTCCATGCAAAAAATATCCTCCTCAGACAACGCCGCGCTGCTGCTCAATAACCAGCTCTGTTTTGCGCTGTATTCGACATCACTTGCCATGACCAAGCTCTATAAGCCGCTGCTGGCCGAGTTGGGCCTGACTTATCCGCAATATGTGGTGATGCTGGTGCTGTGGGAGGGCGATGGCCTGATGGTGTCCGAGCTGGGCGAGCGGCTGTTCCTCGATTCCGGCACCCTGACGCCCCTGCTCAAGCGACTCGAAGCCAGCGGCTTCATCACGCGCAGCCGCGATGCGGATGATGAGCGGCGCGTGCGTGTGCGGCTGACTGCCGCAGGGAAAAAGTTGAAAGTGCAGGCCGCGACCATTCCTGACTGTATTTTGCGCGCCTCGCAATGCTCGCTTCCCGAAATCATTTCTCTCACCGACCAGGTCAAGACCTTACGTCAACGTTTGACGACCTGAACTTTTATCACCTTATCAAGGAAATACCATGACAACGAAAATTGAAAACGTCCTCTACACCGCAAAAACCCACACAACCGGCGGCCGTGATGGCCAGGCAGTCAGCGACGACGGCTTGCTGGATGTAAAACTGTCACCACCGAAAGCCATGGGCGGCGCCGGTACCGCGACGAACCCAGAGCAATTGTTCGCCGCCGGTTATTCTGCGTGCTTCATGGGCGCAATGAAGCACGTCGCCGGCATGAAAAAAATCGCCGTACCAGCCGATGCAGCTATCGACGCCAGCGTCGACATCGGTCCGATTCCACAGGGTTTCGGTATCGCCGTGAAAATGGTCATCACTCTGCCGGGCATGGACCGCATTGCCGCGCAAGACCTGATCGATACAGCGCATCAGGTTTGCCCGTATTCGAACGCAACGCGCGGCAATATCGAAGTGGATCTGTCGCTGGCCTGATCAATATCCGGCGTCAAAAAAACCGCAGTGCTTCGTGGCTGCGGTTTTTTTACGTCTACTTCTAGTTCCCCAGAATGCGTCGTGATTAATAGCGATTTGAAAATTCGCGTGGCGTCCTGCCGTTGCCGTTGCCGCTGCGTCTGGTCGTCTGAGATACGCCCTGTTACTGTACAAATTGCCTGCAAGGGCCGGGCTTTAAGCCCTCTCGGACTTGCGCAGGCAGACTTCATCTCATGAAAACATAAATCCCACATAAAGAGATTTGCGATGTAATATTTAGGCCGAAAATGACAAGAGTGAAATCATTCACCAGTCACAATGCGAGGAGATCAGCATGTCGGACAGCAGGTTTGGGAATTGGACTTCAAAGAACATTCAGGGTCGAATGGCGAGATTATTGGCTCTCATGACGGCAGGCCTGGTGTGCAGCGTAGCGTTTGCCGCGCCGACCACGATTCGCGTCGGCACGGCCTCGGTGAGCAGCGACGTCGGCTTTTTCATTGCCGATAAAAAGGGCTATTTCCGGCAAGAGGGCTTGACCGTCACGTTCACGAGCTTCAATTCGGCCGCGAAAATGATCGCGCCGCTCGGGGCTGGCCAGCTTGACGTTGGCGGCGGCACCGTTGCCGCCGGCCTCTACAACGCCATCGCGCGCGACATCAGCGTCAAGGTCGTGGCCGACAAAGGCTCGATCCAGCCTGGCTATGGCTTCTCGGCGCTGATGGTGCGTAAGGATCTGGTCGACAGCGGTCGCTACAAAAGCTACAAGGATTTGAAGGGCATGACGGTCGCGGTCGGGGCATCCGGCACTGGCACTGCGTCGGCGCTCAATGAGGCACTGAAAAAAGGCGGCCTGAAATACAGCGACGTGAATGTGGTCGACCTGGGTTTCCCGCAGCATGTGACCGCCTTCAGCAACAAGGCCATCGATGCCAGCATCACCAACGAGCCCACCGTGAGCCTGTCGGTCAAACGCGGCGTGGCCGTGCGCGTGGCCGGCAACGACATTATTTATCCGGGACAGCAGACCGCCGTGGTGCTGTACTCGGGCGTATTCATCAAGGAGCAGCCCGAAGCTGCGCGTAAATTCATGCGCGCTTACCTCAAGGGCGTGCGCGACTATAACGATGCACTCAAAGACGGCCGGATCGCCGGCAAGAATGCGGATGAAATCATCGCCATCTTGACGGAATATACGGCGATCAAGGATGCCGAAATTTACCGCTCGATCATTGCGAACGCCTGCAATCCCGATGGGCACGTCAACGCCGAAAGTTTGCGCAAGGATTTCAGCTTCTTTACAGAGCAGGGTTTGATCAAGGGCGCCGTCGCCTTCCAGGATATCTTTGACAATTCCTTCGTCGATGCTGCCTTGCGCGATCTTGGCCCTTACAAAAAATCCAATTAAGCCGAAGTATCCTTGCGGCGATCTCATCCAAACGAAACCGCGCCGCAGGCCATGTTGAACGCCCGCGGTCGCCATTTACCTTCAAGCAGCGGAGCACAGCATGACGACCAGAGAACAAAACGATACCTTGACCCAGACCGGCCCCGGCACTGCCATGGGCGACCTGTTCCGCCGCTACTGGATTCCGGTGCTGATCGCCGAAGAATTGCCGGAGCCTGATTGTCCGCCGGTGCGCGTCACTTTGCTGTCAGAGCGTCTGATCGCCTTTCGCGATACCGCCGGCAAGGTCGGCCTGATGGATGAATTTTGTGCACATCGCGGCGTATCGCTATGGTTCGGGCGCAATGAAGAGCATGGCCTGCGCTGTCCTTACCATGGCTGGAAATACGATGTAACAGGCGCCTGTACCGAAGTTCCCTCGGAGCCGGTCGAAAGCGGCTACTGCGGCACCATCAAACTAAAATCCTATCCCTGCGTAGAAAAAGGCGGCGTGATCTGGACTTACATGGGGCCGGCAGAGCATCAGCCGGCACTGCCGGAATTCGAATGGAATATCGTCCCCGACGCGAATCGCTATGTCTCCAAGCGCCTGCAGCAGAGTAACTACCTGCAAGCCATGGAAGGCGGCATCGATTCCAGCCATGTGTCTTTCTTGCACAGCGGCGAGCTCGCGACCGACCCGCTGCACAAAGGTACCAAGGGCGCGTCCTACCAGAAGGATACGCGGCCGCATTTCGAAGTCGCGGAATCCGACGGCGGCTTGCTGATCGGTGTGCGTCGCAACGCTGAGCCCGGTTATCACTACTGGCGCATTTCACAGTGGATCATGCCCTGGTACACGATGATTCCACCGTATGGCGACAATGCGCTCAATGGTCATGCCTTCGTGCCGATCGACGATGAAAACTGCTGGGTCTGGAGCATGACGCACAAGCCCGCCGAGGCCTTGTCAGCGGCGGAAATCCATTCCATGGAAAACGGTGAAGGCATGTATGCGGAACTGATCCCCGGCACTTACCGTCCGGTGGCGAACAAGGACAATAATTACCTGATCGACCGCAGCCTGCAAAAGTCGGGACGTTATTACAGCGGCGTCAAAGGCATCGGCATGCAGGACGCGTCGCTGCAGGAAGCAATGGGGCCGATCCAGGATCGCACGAAAGAAAACCTGGTCTCCACCGACAATGCGATCATCATGGCGCGCAACCGCCTGCTGAAAGCCGCGCGCAATCTGCAAAAGGACATCGCGCCGCCGGCCGTCGATCCGGCTTCGCACGGCGTGCGTTCGGCATCGGTGCGGCTGCCGGCCGGCGCGTCATTCAAGGAAGATGCGAAGGACTATCTGGTGGCGCGCGTGGGCACCACGCATGTGTCGCCGATTTCAGTATGAGCAAGATCAGGAGCTTCACATGCATGGCAAGGTAAGAGCCGCAGTCGCGCTGGAGAACCGGCGCACGGAAATACGCGAATTCGATTTCCCGCACATCGCTGACGACGATGGTTTGCTCAAAGTCGAAAAGACCGGCGTCTGCGGTAGCGACTGGCCCTATTTTTTGAGCTACCCGAAAAGTAAAGGGCCGCTGATCCTCGGTCATGAAACCGTCGGCATCGTCGAGCGCATGGGCGCGAAAGCGTCGGCGCGCTGGGGCGTGAAGGAGGGCGACCGCGTCGCGCTGGAAGAATACCTGCCCTGCGGTCATTGCCACTATTGCAGGACCGGCGAATTCCGCCTGTGTGATGCGACCGATACGCTACTGGGCAATGGCATCCGCTACGGCTCGACCTCGATCAATGTCACGCCTTCGCTGTGGGGCGGCTACAGCCAGTATCAATACCTGCATCCGAACGCAGTATTCCACCACGTGCCCGGCACGGTGCCGCCGGCATTGGCAACATTGGCACTGCCGCTCGGTAATGGCGTCGAGTGGGCTTACCTGCAGGGGCGCGCCTCGATCGGCACGGCGGTCGTGATTCAGGGGCCGGGACAGCAGGGACTGGCTTGCGTTGTCGCGGCCAAGGAAGCCGGCGCGAGCTGCATCATCGTCAGCGGCCTGTCGGCGGATAAGCATCGCCTCGCGCTGGCACTGGAAATGGGTGCGCATCATGTGATCGACGTCCAGACGCAAGACTTGCTCGAGACGGTCGCCGATCATACTGGCGGACTGATGGCGGATCTCGTGATCGACTGCGCTTCTGGCGGGCCGGCCAGCATCGTCTCGGCCGTGCAGATTGCGCGCAAAGGCGGGCAGGTCTTGTTATGTGGACGTAAAGGGCGGCCGGTGCCGGAGTTTGACAGCGACCTGCTCTTCCGTAAGAACCTGACCCTGAAAGGCATGCGCGGCCATAGCTTTCATGCGGTCGAGTTAGCCTTGCAGATCCTGGCCTCGGGACGCTATCCGCTGCATAAAATGTGCAGCCACATGTTTGGCCTCGAGCAGCTCGAAAATGCCCTGTCCACGGTCGGCGGCGAGGGCGAGCCTAATGCGATTCACTGCTGCGTGGATCCTTGGCTGTAAGCGTCCGCGACAAATGAGGCCGCAATGAGCGCGCTGATCCGTCCGGACTCGCCGGTGCAGCGTATCCCGGTGATTTTATTGACCGGCTTTCTTGGCAGCGGCAAGACCACGCTACTGCGTGAATTGCTGCGCGCGCCGGCGTGGGCCGACACGGCTGTGCTGGTCAACGAACTCGGCGCAGTCGGGCTTGACCATCAGCTGGTCTGGGGCGCGTCCGGTGCGACGCTGGTGCTGGAAAATGGCTGCATCTGCTGCAGCGCCCGCGACGATCTGGTCACGGCGCTGGAAACGCTGTTCTGGCAAAGGCTGCACCGGCAAATCCCGCGCTTCGAACGCGTCATCATTGAAACCACCGGCCTTGCCGATCCTGGTCCGATCATCCACGCATTATTTTCCCATCACCTCGTCGCCGAGCGTTATCGGCTGCAATCCGTCGTCACCACGGTCGACGCGGTGCTGGGTGATGCGCAGCTCGGCCTGCATCCGGAATCGCTGCAGCAGGCCGCCTCGGCGGATCGAATTTTTTTGACCAAGACGGATCTTGCGACCGCAGAGGCTGCCAATACGCTGGCTGCGCGGCTGCGCTTGATCAACCCCTTGGCCACGCTTACCAGGACGATCCCCGGTGCAGTCGCCAATGAAGTTTGGCACGATATGCTAATGGCGCCATTCGTGGATAGTCACCTGGCGCCACGTTTGCCCGTCGCGCCCGTGATGCGTGCTTTGTTGTCGCCACGCCCACCCACGGTGTCGCTGTATCACGAGCGCGTCCAGACCACCGTGTTAGACTTCTGCCGCCCTTGGTCGGGCCATGCACTGGAACGCGCCTTGCGCGACACGGTCGAATTGTTTGGCGAGCAAATTTTGCGCATCAAGGGCATGGTCGCACTCGAAGGCGAGTCGTCGCCTGTGCTGGTGCAGGTCGTGCAGACCATGGTGTTCCCGTTCGAGAGGCAACGCGACAAGGTGAGTGCAGACAGCTTTCTCGTCTTCATTACGATGGGGCTGGCAGCGCAAGCCCTGCGCTCGCATTTTTCCGAGATGGCGCTGCACACACCAGGGGGCGCGAAAATTTAAAGAAAGAAAATGGCATGAGCCAGACGAACACCTTACTGTCAGATGCGATTGAAAGAATTCTTGCGAACCCGAGTTCTGAGCAAGCCTGGCACCGTTTTGAATCGCTTTACGTTAAGCCGCCTGCAGAGCGGCATTCAGAAGCTGTCGCGCTGTTCGCCGCGCCGATTCTGGATAAAGGTTTGCCCGGATTTTTGCGCGCGACCTTGCTGGCGCGCTTACCCGGTGGCGCAGGCCATCTGGAGCGGGCAGCGGAACTCTTACTGGCAAATTCACCCGTCGATCCCGACCGGATCTGCGCTTTTCTGCTGTTTGCCTGGGGCCACCTGCTGGCTGCAAACGCCAGTCACGCTGACTTCATCGCCGGCATCACCTCTGCCCGTTTTGCGGCCTTGTCGCAACGCGCCGTCCACGCTTTGCAGCATCAGATGCCGGCGCTGCCGCAACGTCCTGTCACTTTCGTCAAAAGAGTCGCGCTGCTTACCAGCCATCTCGGCGGTCTCGGACATACGCCAACGCGCATGGTGCTGGACCAGTTCACTGTGCTGCATGCGCTCGGCTATGAGGTCGAATTGTTCTCTGCCCAAGAGCAAATGCCGCCCGATATGAACAGCTATCTGGGTGCGAATTGCAGCTCGTTCACCGGACCGATAGACGCCTCACAGTGGTCGGCGTATTTGAATATCGGCACGCCATTTTCATTGGATGTCCATGCCAGCGATACGCGCTTTTCGATGCTGCAGCGATGGCGCGCGCTCAGGCAGCAAATCGCCACATTCGATCCTGACCTGATTTTCTTCGTTGGTTTGTACGAGCCGATGCTGTTACCGCTGTATCAGGAACGGCCGGTACTGGCCTTGGGTACGCATGCATTCGCGCCGGTCGTGCCGGCCGATGCCTGGCTGTGCGCTGATGCTGCGCACACGGGACTGACCGAGCGCCATTGGGGGCTGGGACTGCCGGCCAGCTATGCCTGCGATCATCCTTACCGGATTCGCGAGACCAGCCGTGCTGGCGGTGTCGATCGTGCCGGCCTGGATTTGCCCGCCGATAAACTGATCTTGATTTCAGTCGGTGCGCGCCTGCCTGCGGAAATCGTCGGGCCATGGGCACAGGCCATGCTGCACGTTTTGGCGCAGCAGCCGAATATTGTGTGGCTGCTGGTCGGCGGCGGCGGTGATATGCCTGCGGCGCTGGCCGACGCTGCTCCCGGCAGCGTCATGACTTTGGCGCATCAAGACGACATTGGCAGCGTACTGGCTGCAAGCGATATTTACGTCAATCCGCCGCGTATAGGCGGTGGCTTCAGCGTCGCCGAAGCGATGGCGGCCTCACTGCCGGTCGTGGCATTGCGTGGCGCCGACGGCGGTAACAAGCTGGGTGAGATGGCCGCCGTTAGCGAGGACGACTATTTCTTGAAGCTGCAGGCCTTGCTGGAAAACGAAGCATCCAGAAAATCCACCGGCGCGCAGCTGCGCACCGTGTTCGAGCAAACCCTGTCGCTGGCCAATTCGCATCGCAGCCTCGATGCCGCGATCGCGAAGACGCTCGAACTTTACCAGGGCCGCAGCGGCGCCTCATGATGCATTCACGTCCTCCAGCCGCTTCTTGATCCGGGCGGGAATGCCGACCATCAGTACGGACCCGGGCACATCGGCGATCACGACCGCGCCTGCACCGATGAACGCGTCATCGCCTATGACCAGACGTTCGAGCACGGTCGCGCCGATGCCGACCGTGACCCCGGCGCCTTCGACAATGCCGGCTTGCTGCTGACAGGTGCCGGCTGCGTCGCAGCGACCGGCTCCTTGCTGTTCAATTCAAATACGCTGACCACCTTGACCAGATGCCCGGTGTGCTCCTGCATATTGTGTGTCCTGGTCGATGCGTGTTCGACCAAATTGGCATTTTGCCGGGCGAAATGATCCAACTCCCTGATCGTCTGGCTGACTTGCGCGATGCCGTCCGACTGTTCGCGCGTCGCACTGGTGATGTCGCCCATGATGTCCGAGACGCGCCGGATGCTGGCCACGACTTCCTGCATCGTCGCGCCCGCCTGATCCACCAGCACCGTGCCTTGGCGTACGCGCTGCACCGAGTCATCGATGAGCTGTTTGATTTCTTTGGCCGCCGTGGCCGAGCACTGAGCCAGGTTGCGCACTTCTCCGGCGACGACGGCAAAGCCGCGACCTTGCTCGCCTGCGCGGGCCGCTTCGACGGCGGCATTGAGCGCGAGGATATTCGTCTGGAACGCAATGCCGTCGATGACACCAATGATGTCGACGATGCGCTTCGAGGCTTCGTTGATTGCGCCCATGGTAGCGATGACTTGACCCACGACGGCGCCGCCGCGTTCAGCTGTGGCCGAGGCAGACACGGCCAGCACGCTCGCCTGATGTGCATGCCCGGCGTTCTGCTGGACGGTGTCCGTCAACGTAGCGAGCGAGACCGTAGTCTGCCGGATCGAAGCCACTTCGGTATTGGTACGGTGTGACAGGTCGTTATTGCCATCGGCCAGTTCGGTCGACGCCAGCGCAATGGCATCGGTGCTGACGCGTACTTCGCCGACGACCTTGATGAGCGTGTTGTTCATTGCTTCGAGCGCGACGAGCAGCAAGCCGATTTCATCTTTCGGATGGAGGGTGAACCTGCTGTCGAGGCGGCCGGCGGCGACGGTCTGGGCGATGCCGATGGCGTGATTCAGCGGCCCAGTTACGCTGCGCGCAACGACGACCGAGATCAGCACCAGCACCAACAGCGACAGCGCGACGGTGGCGCTGGTAATCCAGCGCATATTGCGATTCGCTTCCTGGCTGCTCTGCAGCGCGGTTCTGGTTTCTGCGTCGAGGTCGCGCACGGCACTGGCGAGCAGGGTGCGCAGGGCGTTGTATTCAGTGTTTGCCGTCTGCATCGAGGCGATGCCGGTATTCGGGTCGAGGCTGGCCATGTCGATGGCGTCGCTGACGGATTTTTTATAGCGCTGCAGGATCGGCAGGGCATTACCGGCGAGTGCCTGCAGGCCGGATTCCTTGTTCCCGGTCTGGCTGGCCTTGTTGAATTCAGCGCTGATGTTATCGATATCGTGTTCGATGGCCGTGCTCAAGGCCTTCACGGCTTTTTCGTCGAGGCTGGCCATGATGGCGATCTTGCTATACACGCCCGCATGGATCTGGCCCAGCGCGATGGTCTGGGCAGCAGTGCTCTTGAAGCCGGAAAAAGTGACGTCGTGCAGGCGCAGCATGCGCTGGTTTTGCCGCTCCAGGGTCAGCAGCGACAGGCCACCCAGCGCGATCAGGAACAGCATGGCGGCGCTCGGCGCGACGCACATCTTGTGGATAATTTTCATTGCAGCGAGTCCTTCCATGCCGAAACCTGCAGGCGTGGTGCACCTGCTGCAACGGCGACGCGTCGTGACTTTTCAATGCGTCGCCGCCCGTCGTCAAATCAATTGTAGATACCACCGCAGACGACGGTGTCACTCTCACGCTCGCAATACGCGACTTTGGGTTCGATCTTCTTGTTTTCCGGATTGGTGAATTTATACTCCTGCCAGAACGCGGGTTTGGCCTTGCCGAGTTCAACGCGTTCGCGCACAAACGCCTTGCCGTCGATGTCCTTAAATTCGAGCATGTTCTTGCCGATCATTTTCGGATTGCTGCCATGCGCGCGCACCACGCCATCGAGGCCATAGACCACGAGATACAAATCGCGGTCACTGAATTTGCCGCCTTTTTGATTGAATTCGGCATATGCCTTTTCGGCGCCATTGGCCTTGATGAAGGCAACGCCTTTCTTGACCATGGCCTCGGCTTCAGGCTTGGTGGCGCCGCCATCGGCTGCCGTGGCCAGAGCGGCACTGCTTAACAGGCTAAGTATCAACAACGAACGCAACGCAGTTTGAAACATGGCATTTCCCTTTAAGTGATCGTACAAGAGGTGCGGGTGCACCAACATTTGCGTAAATAGTGCTGCACTCAAATCTTTGTCTGCGTCCACCAGCTGTCGGACCATTTTTGAGTCTGGTCGACAAAAAAGTCAGATCGCCGGTCAGCTGTTTCGTTCGCTCCAACTTATCGACACTGCGATACTGAATGGTGATTGGCTCCACTACAGACGTGTGTCTCAAAACGACATTTTTGGTAATTACTTTAGGGGCACAGAAAATATACTTATCGTGCCAGCCATGTGGCAAGTGAGATCCGCGAACGTCCCGGCATCTCTCATGAAGCTTGTCGGTGCGGCCATTGCAGTCTGCTGGGTCCGCATTTTTGCTATGCTAGCGGCTCATTGCCGGCAAGTTCCGGCATCGCCCATTCACGGAGTAGAACGCATGGCGTCATTGCAAGAGCAGTTTTTGAAAGCGGGCCTGGTCGATAAAACCAAGGTCAAACTGGCTAATCAGGACAAGAGCAAACAGAAGAAGGTCGAACGCCGCACGGGCACGACCACGGTCGATGAGGTGCACCTGGCCGCGCTGGAGACGCAACGTAAAAACGCCGAGCGCGCCCGTGAGCTCAACGCCCAGCGCGATGCAGCCGCCACGCAAAAAGCGATCGCTGCGCAAATTGTCCAGATGGTGCAGAAGAATCGCCAGAGCAAGGGCGCCGGCGACATCGCCTATAACTTTACCCACAATAACAAGATCGAACGCATCCATGTATCGGCCGCAGTCCAGGCGTATTTAGTGGCCGGTCAGCTGGTCATCATCTGTCTGGATGGCAAGGTAGAGTTGGTCCCGAGAATCATCGCCGATAAGATTGCCGAGCGCGATGCGGCCATCGTGGTACGAGTGAACAAGAGCAGCAGTGAGATTGATGCGGATGATCCGTATGCAGCGTACAAGATTCCGGATGATTTGATGTGGTAGGTTCACTGCGGTAATTGCAGTGTCGCCATAGATTGAATCCCCAAAGCGTCGGTCTTTTGTAATCGAAGGGCTAGATCGCGGTGTGCGACGAACATAGGAAGCCTTGGTATAGGCAGATGTCTACTTAACCAGCAGTCGAGGTCGCCATTGAAAATTTAATGGCCTCGGCGCCACGAATGGCATAAGGTATTTTTGATGACTGAGTTTTATTCTTACGAGCCAAAAGATGGGCACGGCTTACCACATGATCCCTTCAATGCCATTGTTGGGCCACGACCCATTGGATGGATTTCTACCCAGAGTAGGTCTGGTGTCACTAACTTGGCTCCCTATAGTTTTTTCAATGCGTTTAACTATGTACCGCCCATCATTGGTTTTTCCAGTGTGGGCTATAAAGACACCTTAAGAAATATTGAAGAGACGGGTGAATTCGTCTGGAATTTAGTAACGAATGAACTGGTGGAAGCCATGAATCAATCATGCGCCGCATATTCACCGGAAGTCAGTGAATTTGAAGCTACAGGACTTGCTCAAGCTGAATCGAGATTGGTTTTGCCTCCTAGAGTTGCAAAGGCAAAAGTAGCATTTGAATGTAAATGTACTGAGATCGTTCAACTAAAAAGTATTTCCGGCGAAAAGGTAAAAACCTGGTTAATACTGGGTGAGGTTGTAGAGATTCACATTAATAAAGCATTATTAATAAATGGTATTTATGACACTTCTGAAGCGGGTCATGTGCTTAGAGGCGGTGGTCCAGCTGATTACTTCAGTATCGGTAAAGAGCAACTTTTTAAGTTGTACAGGCCCCAGTAAATTTCGTACGAAACGACCTACATAGACGATATTGAAAAAGGCATAGTTGCTAGACGCGTGCTGTGTCATATCCGGCCTAGTTGCCGTATCTGGCTCTCGTCGACCACCTATTTGTCAGTATTAAGGTGCCAGACCCATCGCCTGCAAACGGTCACGCGCGCTCGTCACGCCACCCGCAAATGCCTTGCGGTACTCTGCTGCAGCCAGGTCCTTGTCGGCTAAGGTGCCGGCACCGTGTTCATAGGACCATGCCAACTGAAAGTGCGCGTAAGGCAGCTCCTGTTTGCCGGACACGACCGATTGCAATAAGGCCAGTCCTTTGGACTTGTCCATGGCGCCGCCGGCGCCATCTCGTAAATACGCGCCGAGAATTGCTGTGCCGAAGACATCATTTTTATCCGAAGCGGCTTGCGCAAGTTGACGTGCCTTTACAAGGTCTTTCGAGAGGCCGCCTTGTCCCTGAAAATACATCAAACTCAGTCGCGCGGCCGCCCGTGGCACGCTACGCTGTAATGCGATACTGTAAAACCGCACTGCTTCCGCAAGGTCAATCGCGCGCCCTGTTCCAAATTGCGCATGTTCTCCTAAAAATAGTATCGCTGCAGGGAAGCCCAGACTGGCGGCTCTGTTTAAAAGCGCCGTGGCTTTAATAAGGTCGTTGGGCGCACTTTTACCAACTGTATAAATAATTGCAAGTTGCACCATTGCCCGTTCATCATTTTCAATCTCCACGGCTTGATCGAATGCCGCGATGGCATCGGTATAACGCCCGGCATTCTGCGCTTCCAGGCCTATGCGATAGGCACTGGGTATGACAGCTGATTGTTCCTCGTTTGTTAATGTGAAACCGGGCCGTCGTGTTGGCGGGTAAGGGTCAATAAGGGCGACACGGCTGATATCGTCGGCGGATGTTGGACTCAATGTTGATGCGAGTGTTTGCAGTGACCTTTCTCGCTCGACGTGAGAAGGATGCGAGTCCAGCCAAAAACCACTGCCGCCATTCGTCCGCGCCGCCATTAAGCGCCATAACCGGGGTGCAGCCCCCGGGTCAAATCCTGCGCTTACCATTGCCCGCAGTCCCAATTCGTCCGCCTCACGTTCCTGATCCCTTGAGAATTTTGCGTTAGCCAAGTCGCCACCAACACTGCCGAGCTGAGTACCGAGTCCTTGTGTGTCAATGCCACGCTTTGCTTGGTGAATGTCCACAGCAGCCCCAGCCAAAATCCCAATGAGCGTCACCAGGCCTTGTCGCGCACGCCCCTCGGAAAGGTGGTTCGCTTTCAGATGTCCCAATTCATGACCAATTACGACGGCCATTTCTGCCTCATCATCGCCTGTCAGTCGCAGCATTTCCGTATTAATGACCATGGTCGGAAGCCCGTCATTATTCATCACTACAAATGCATTCGGGGCCGCGTCATTGGTAATGAACACAAAGGGCATGTTCATACCAAAGTGGTTCGATAATTTGCGTGTAGCATCCACCGCGCGCTCGACCCAAATTCGCTGGACTGTATCAACTTTGTTGCCGGATGTGACTGCGCCAGCATAGAGATTAACGTTAGGTGAGTTGGTCTTGCCAAGTATTGCTTCAGCAGGCCAATAAGTTTTTTGTTGAGCACATACACTGGTCGATGCTAGTGCGGCAAAGAGTAAAGCCGCATACCGCACAGCGCGACTGGCGTATCTAGGAAAGTTGGTGACGGCGTTTTTCAATATGCCCTTAATTTTTTGACATCGCGACTTTACGAATGTTAATCCGAGATTATTGATAATGAGCTCAACATTGAGCGCAAAGTGTTAGTAGAGAGGTAAATATTGTCGAGCAAGCGCAAAGAGAAATACCGCAGCGTTTAAATGGAGGTGTTTAAGGATATTTTTTGATGGGCCGGGGCGGAATCGAGCCACCGACACATGGATTTTCAGTTTGCGTGTTGATTCGACGCATGGTGCAGGCAGCGTTGAAGACCTTGCCTGTGGACAGGCGCTTGCGACAAGACATCCTATTTGGCATCTGAGCCTGCCATCCGAACCTGTCAAACACATGCGAGGCCGGCAGCCGTCAGTGGCGCTCCCGATTAATCTACATTGATCCATATCTCGTTGCGCCTCATGAACCAGGGTGTCACGGGGCTGTCATAGCGGGCAAGCTCCGGTTCGCCTTTGCTGGCAATGTCGGCTGAGCGCATCCCTTCCTGAAGGATGGTGACATGCTTGTCGTAATTCGATTCAGACCAAAAGCCGGAATAACGGATCACCGCTACGCGCCTGGGTGGCACTTCACGCAGCATGACTCGGGGATCGAGTGGTTCCGGGGCATTTTCCATATTTGTGCCCTTGGGCAAAACGAACTGTACCAACATGCCGCCCGTCGCCGCACTCTGGGTGACCGGCGCCGTCATTTTCAGCTTGGTGGGCGCTGCGGTCTGTGTCACCGGTGCCGTCATGGCAAGCTTGCGCTCGCCCTTGTTCTTGCCGAAGATATAGCCAGCCAGGATCGGAAAAGCGCGGCTTCCTGCATCACTGGCCGGGTCCGGTACCAGTACTTCGGCGACGGTGTAGGCAGCGTATTGGCGAATTTCAAACTCCGGGAAAGTACGCACGGTAGTGTAGGCGGGTTCTTCGATTGCTTGGCTAATTGAAGGCATCATGATCAGCGATAACAGGGTTAAAAGGTAGGTCAGCCAGGTTGCATGCCATGGACCGGCAGCGTGCCGGACGTCTCGAATCGAAGGTTTCATTGGAAAGCTTTGTAGGTGGTATCGTTGAATGATCATACACCTTCCTCCCTCATGGTCCGTGATGCCCGCGTGTCCATGTTGCAGCCATTTTCGGCGACGGCTGGTGTTGTTGCCGGTGCTAGATAGAATGCTTGCGCGTATGCGCTCCGAGTCGGTAAGCGGCCTTGGGCCAAGGAACAATAGTGTGTTGGTTCGGAAAGCGCAGCCACCGTTGATGTCGTTCGGTGCGCTGTTGTTCGCGCCTTTATCCGCAAGCCTGATTTATGCAGGAGCTTCTGCCATTCTCATCACGCCAACTTCTGTCGTTCTGGTTGCACGCTTTTCGAGGCGGGCAACTGACAAGACAAACTTAATTGCTTTCCACAGACAAAAACGCCACCCGAAGGTGACGTTTTGATGTTCTTGGTGGCCCGGGGCGGAATCGAACCACCGACACAAGGATTTTCAATCTTCCGCTCATTAATCCAGTTTAATCGGGCCAATATTGGAGCCAATCCGGTGAAGGTATTTTCAATATTAGTGTCTATTTTAGTGCTGAAATTTCATGCGGCTTAGGTGTCAGGTGTTCAATAACGCCATCGTGACTGATGACGATGGCCGTACCGGTCGCTTTCGCCAGATCCTGCGCTCGCTGTGCGGCCCTTTGCATGGCGACCTGCGAAAGGCGCAAATCGCGGTCCATGGCTTGTTCAATGGGTTGCTTGTTCATGGTCGTTCGCTCCAGTCGATGAGAGCCGGTTCCGAACCGGCATTGTCATATAAGACCCAGGCGTCCACGATAGGCGCATAGAGTTTTTCAAAATTGTTCTTGCCAGCGGCGAACCGTCGGCGAATTACGTCTGCAGGGATGTGATGCCCACCTTGTTTGACTCGTTGCTCTACTCGGGCAATGGCTTCTTCCGCGCTCGCTAACTGCAGAAAAATGAGCTTAACGCGGTAGCCGGCTGTTTGCCATTCATCAATTAGGCGCAAATAGCCTCGACCGGACAGCGTCGTTTCAAAAGCAAAACTGGTGCGCGTGGCGAAATGAAGTGATAGTTCTTGCAGCATCAGGCGCCCGGCTCGTAACGCGGCAGCTTCAGGGGCAAATGGGGCGATTCCCGCCGCAATAAGATCGGCATTGACGAATATCGGGCAAGCCGCTTCGGCAGGCAGGAATTCGCGCGCGAATGTGGTTTTCCCAGCGCCATTCGGGCCTGCAATGATAATGATGCGTGGCGCTTCTTCCATGATCAAGATTCCGTCTTGGGACGCTGCTTGGAATTTGGCCGGGCAGGAAATAGACACGGCACCAAGACTTCATTCTACAAACAAAAACGCCATCCGGTGAAGGATGGCGTTTTTGATTTACATCTTGGTGGCCCGGGGCGGAATCGAACCACCGACACAAGGATTTTCAATCCTCTGCTCTACCGACTGAGCTACCAGGCCAAGGTGCGCGAGTATAGCAAATCTGAGAGATAGTGCAAGCGACTTCGCAATTATTCTTCTCGACGCAGCAGCTATAATGGCAGCCGACAGACTCACTCTCCCATTCCTCTAACGGCGGATCAGCTTTCATGCATCAGCAAAGTACTATTTGTGTCATCGGTAATGGCGCGGTCGGCAAGGTCGCCGCGCTAGGGCTGGCGCAGGCCGGGCTCGACGTTACCTTGGTACGGGCGGTTTCCACGCACAGCGCGCAGCAGTCGAGCGCCGGCTGGGATCTGCGCGTGTATGCGCTCAATCATGTCGCGCACGATTTGCTCGCCTCGGTCAAAGTCTGGGATGCACTCGACGCGTCCCGCATCGCGCCGGTCGATGCGATGGTCATCAATGGCGATAGCGCGAGCAACACCGGCCATCTGGCCTTCGATGCCTATGCCGCCCGCGTGGACTCGCTGGCCTGGATCGTCGAGGATGCGAACCTGAACCAGGCGCTCGATACCGCGCTTAAATTTGCGCCCAATATCAAGCTGATCGACGCCATGGCTCACAGCCTGTCGGTCGATGCTACCCATGCCACCGTCAGGATGGACAATGGCGACACGCTCGCAGCCAATCTCGTCATCGGCGCCGATGGCAGCCAGTCATGGGTACGCGGGCAATGCGATATCGATATCGAGTACCGCTCCTATGCTCAGCGCGCGGTCGTGACGAACTTCCACTGCGCGCGCCCGCACAATGGCGTCGCTTATCAGTGGTTCTCCGCTACCGAAGGCGTGATCGCCTTATTGCCCTTGCCGGGACAGCGGGTTTCGCTGGTCTGGTCGGCACCGGAAGCGCTGGCCGAAACCTTATTGCGCGAACCCTTGTCTGCCCTGGCGCATCGGCTGGCCGGCTATTGCGCGGAGTCGCTCGGCGAATTGACGCCATTGGAGCCGGAAGCCGTCAAAGGTTTGCCGCTGGTGTTCTTGCGGCCGAAAGCCATTACGGCGGCGCGCGTGGCGCTGGTCGGCGATGCGGCGCATGTCGTGCATCCGATGGCAGGGCAGGGCATGAACCTTGGTTTTGGTGATGTCGCCGCCTTGATCGCTACCATCGTCGGCCGCGAAAAGCAGTCCGACTGCGGCGAGGCGCGCGTGCTGGCGCGCTATGCCCGTGCGCGCAAGGAAGACATCCTGCTGATGCAAAGCGCCACAGATGGTCTTAACCGTCTTTTTTCAGCCGACTTCGAGCCGCTGCGCCTGGCGCGTAACCTCGGCATGAACCTCGTCGATAAACTGCCTTTCCTGAAACGACGCCTCATCACCCACGCTTTGGGAAAATGATCTTGTACAAATTGGAGAACACCATGACCTTATTCAAAGCGCTAGCTGCCGCGGTCCTGTCATTGACGGCCGCATGTGCGTTTGCCGAAACAGCGCAGGAAACCAGTGTCAGAAAACTCATCACGCCACGTCTGGGCGACAATGCCAAGGTCGATTCCGTGACGAAGACGCCGTACAGCGGCATGTTCGAAATCCGCACCGGCGGCGACATCATCTACACCGACGAAAAAGCGAAATACCTCTTCGTCGGCCGTGTTCTCGATGCGCAGACCTATCAGGATTACACCAAGGACCGCGTCGACGAGATCAGCAAGATCAAGTTCTCCGACTTGCCGCTCGATGCCGCGCTTAAATCCGTCAAGGGCAATGGCAAACGCGTCATCGCCGTGTTCGAAGATCCGAACTGCGGTTACTGCAAACGTTTTCGGCATACCCTGCAAGAGATGGATAACGTGACGGTCTATACCTTCATGTACAACATCCTCAGTGACGAATCGGCCGTGAAATCGAAAAACGTCTGGTGTACGGCCGACCGTGCGAAAGCCTGGGATGACTGGATGCTGAACGGTAAAGTCCCCGCCACTGCGCCGGCTGCATGCACCACCAATCCGAATGAGCGCGTGCTGGCGCTCGGACAGAAATTGCGCATCTCCGGTACGCCGGCGATTTTCTTTGCTGATGGCAGCCGGATTCCGGGCGCCGTTGATGCGAAGGCGCTCGAGACCAAACTGGCTTCGATCAAGTAAGCCGGCGATGTCGGAGCCGCATCGCTTTGTCGGGGTCTTGCTCGCTGCCGGCAAAGGCGCGCGCTTCGATCCGGCTGGCGTGCAAAATAAGCTGCTGCAAAATTTGCCCGAGGGTGAGCTGGTCGTATCGGCCAGCGCCCGGCATTTACTCGCGGCTACCGCCGAAGTCCATGCCGTCGTGCGCCCGGCGGCAGAGCGCGTCAAGGTCGCTCTCGAAGCGCTCGGCTGCAGCGTCAGCGTTTGTCCCGATGCAGAGCAGGGCATGGGCGCATCGCTCGCTTACGCGCTGCGTTCTGTGTCGGATGCCGATGGCTGGGTGATCGCGCTGGGAGATATGCCCTATGTCCGCCCGGCGACGATCACGGCATTGATGCGGGCTGTGCAGGCCGGCGCCGATATCGCCGTACCGGTATGTGACGGGCGTCGCGGTAATCCCGTCGCATTCAGTCGCCGGCATCTCGATCAGCTGCTTGCATCGAAGGGCGACCAGGGCGCGCGCAGCCTGCTGCAAACGCAGCCTGTGGTGGAAGTCGTGCTCAATGACCGGGGTATCTTCCGGGATATCGATGTGCCCGGCGATCTCGGCTGATTCGTGGCTGAATCCTGGCTTGTTTGCCGTTACACTATGCACTTTGCCAACTGATTCGCAGGCCGTCGCCGGTGTCATCCATGAATATCCATTTTCTCAATAAGCGCCTGCTGCATCAGCTCGGATTTGCCGGCCTGATCCCATTCTGCGCCTTGTGCCTCGCATGCTGGCTCGTTGATATTGGCTGGCTGGGCGTGTTTATCAAGAACCAGCTCGCATACGGCATCCTGATCCTGTCTTTCCTCGGCGGTGTGCATTGGGGCGCGGCACTGATCGCAGTGCAACTCACGCCACGCCAGTCGAAGCGCGCGCTGCTGTGGAGCGTCACGCCGTCATTGATCGCGTGGCTTTCGACCATGCTTGGCGGCTTTGGCTTTGCGCTGCTGATCGCTGGCTTTATCGGCGCCTATCAAGTCGATAAGCGGCTCTACGCCTGGTACGGCTTGCCTGACTGGTTCATCTCTTTGCGCTTCAAGCTGACCTGTGTCGTAATCGCTGCGCTGGCATTGACGGTCGTCGCCGCGAATGTGCGCGGCTAAATTTAAGGATTACAATGAAAAACGCGATTCGCTACACCATCGTGCCAAAAGATTTGGCCGCGCATTTATTTGAAGTTACCGTCACTGTCGACGCGCCCGATCCGGCTGGCCAGGTATTCGTGCTGCCGGCATGGATTCCCGGCAGTTACATGATTCGCGAATTCGCGCGCAATTTTGTGCAGATTCGCGCTGAGTCGAATGGCAAAAAAATCAGCCTGAAAAAGCGCGATAAACATACCTGGGTCGCCGCGCCATCAGCGCATCCGGTCAGCCTGCGCTATCAGGTCTATTCATGGGATTTGTCGGTGCGCGCCGCGCATCTGGACCAGACGAATGGCTTCTTTAACGGCAGCAGCGTCTTCCTGTGCGTCGAGGGGCAGCTGCATGTGCCGCACATTGTCGATATCCAGCGTGCCGACGACAGCGCCTGCAAATCCTGGCGCGTGGCGACCAGCTTGCCGGAACTGAAAGCGAAACGCTATGGCTTTGGCACCTACATCGCTGAAAATTACGACGCCCTGATCGACCATCCGGTGGAAATGGGCAGCTTCGACATGGCCAGCTTCAAGGCGCATGGCGTGGCGCATGATGTCGTCATCACCGGGCTTGTGCCGAATCTCGACATGGAGCGACTGTGCGTCGACCTGAAGAAAATCTGTGAAGCGCAAATCGCCCTGTTCGAGCCCAAGTCGAAGCGCGCACCGATGGACCGTTATGTGTTCATGACGATGGCCATCGGCGATGGCTATGGTGGGCTGGAGCATCGTGCGTCGACGGCGCTGGTGTGCATGCGCAGCGATTTGCCCGTCAAAGGACAGGCAGGCATCTCCGAGGGTTACCTGAAATACCTGGGCTTGTGCAGCCATGAGTATTTCCATACCTGGAATGTCAAGCGCATCAAGCCGGCCGCTTTCGCGCCTTATGAATTACGCAGCGAAGCCTACACGCCGCTGCTGTGGCTGTTCGAAGGCTTCACCAGTTATTACGATGACCTGATGCTGGTGCGCTGCGGCCTGATCGACGAGGCGCAATACTTTAAGCTCGTCGGGCAGACTATCAGTACCGTATTGCGCGGCACAGGCCGGCAAAAACAGAGCGTGGCCGAATCGAGCTTTGACGCCTGGACTAAATATTACCGGCAGGATGAAAATTCGCCGAATGCGATCGTCAGTTATTACACCAAGGGTTCACTGGTCGGCCTCGCGCTGGACCTGACGATCCGCAGTGAAACCAAGGGTAAGAAGTCACTGGATGATGTGATGCGCGCGTTGTGGCAGCGTTATGGACGTGATTTCTACACGACCGGCAAAGACGCTGGAAAAGGCGTCACGGAAGCCGATGTTGATGCACTCTTCGACGAGATCAGCGGCTTGAAGCTCAAGCGTTTCCTTGATCAGTGGGTGCGTGGCACGGACGATCTGCCACTTGAACAATTATTGTCCGGCTTTGCAGTCGCCTATGCTGATGCGGACAAGGCGGCGAAGCCTTCACTGGGCGTGCGCACGGCGCGTGAGGCCAACGAGTCGCGACTGGCCAATGTCTATGAAAAAGGCGCCGCGCATAAGGCTGGACTGTCGGCAGGTGACATTCTGGTGGCGCTGGACGAGATCCGTGTTTCGGCCACGAATCTCGATGCCTTGCTGGCGCGTTATCGTATCGGCGATACGGTTACGCTGCATGCATTCCGACGTGATGAACTGATGAGCTTCAAAGTGAAGCTCGCAGCCGAGGATGCGCCGCAGGTTGGATTGACTGTTGAGGCCAAGCCGGCTGCGGCAGTACGTCTGCGCAAAGCCTGGCTCGCAATGTAATTGTTCGGACGGGCTTAGCCGAACAGGCGGCCCAGCTCGATGCCCGGATCCGGCGCGCGCATGAATGCCTCGCCTACTAAAAACGCATTGACGTCGGCGTCGCGCATGCGTTTGACGTCATCCTGATCCCGGATGCCCGATTCGGTAATGACGAGTTTGTCCGAAGGAATGCGCAGCAGCAGATCGATCGTCGTCTGCAGTGAAGTCTCGAAGGTGCGCAGGTTCCGGTTATTGACGCCGACCATGCGCGTTTGCAGGCGCAGCGCTGCATCGAGTTCATCGCCATCATGCACTTCCACCAGCACGCCCATGCCCAGTCCATGCGCGCAGGCTTCGAGTTCCGCCATCAAGCCGTGATCCAGCGCCGAGACGATCAGCAGAACGCAATCCGCGCCCCAAGAACGCGCTTCATAAATTTGGTAAGGATCGATAATGAAATCCTTGCGTAGCGCCGGAATTGCACAGGCTGCGCGGGCTTGCTTGAGATACTCTGGTGCGCCCTGGAAGAACTGCACATCGGTCAGTACCGACAGGCAGGCCGCGCCATTGGCTGCATAGCTGGCGGCGATTGCCGCTGGCTGGAAATCCTCGCGCAAGATGCCCTTCGATGGTGATGCCTTTTTGATTTCAGCGATGACGCCGGCTTTACCGGCGGCGATCTTGCCGCGCAGGCTGGCTTCAAAGTCACGCAAATTCGCGCGCGCTGCCACATCCTGTTCGACGTCATGGCGCAGGCTGCTGAGTGACTGGATTTTTTTCGCCGCAGCGACTTCGTCTGCTTTGACGTCGAGGATTTTTTTGAGGATGTCGGACATGGTTCAGGCGGCGCCTAATTGTTGGGTCACTTTGATGAATTGATGCAGTTTGTCGCGCGCCGCGCCCGAGGCCATGACTTCGCGCGCCTTGGCCAGGCCATCGGCGATCGAGCTGGCAACGCCGGCAGTATAGAGCGCGGTGCCGGCGTTGAGCGCAACGATATCGCGCGCTGCGCCCGGTTTGTTATCGAGTGCTTCGAAAATCTTTTCCTGGGATTCGGCCGGACCGGACACTTTCAGGTTACGGCTGGCGACCATTTGCAGGCCGAAATCTTCCGGATGAATATCGTATTCGCGCAGCTCGCCATCGACGAGTTCGCCGACCTTGGTGCTGGCACCCAGCGATACTTCATCCATATTGTCATAGCCCCAGACGACCATGGCGCGTTGTGCGCCCAAGCGCTGTAGTACGCGTACCTGAATGCCGACCAAGTCCGGATGGAACACGCCCATCAGGATGTTCGGTGCGCCGGCCGGGTTCGTCAGCGGTCCAAGAATATTGAAAATCGTGCGCACGCCCAATTCACGTCGCACGGGGGCTGCATGTTTCATCGCCGCGTGATGATTCGGCGCGAACATGAAACCGATGCCGCACTGGGCGATCGACTGCGCGACCTGTTCCGGCTGCAGATTGATATTCGCGCCCAGCGATTCGAGCACGTCGGCACTGCCGGAGGACGAGGATACGCTGCGTCCGCCATGTTTGGCGATACGCGCGCCGGCAGCTGCGGCGACGAACATCGAGGCGGTAGAAATGTTGAAAGTCTGCGCACCGTCGCCGCCGGTGCCAACGATATCGAGCAGATTCCGTGTATCAGCCATCGGTACTTTGGTAGCAAATTCACGCATGACTTGCGCGGCGGCGGCGATCTCGCCGACGGTTTCCTTTTTCGCGCGCAGGCCCATGACGAGGGCGGCGATCATGACCGGCGACATTTCGCCGCGCATGATTTTGCGGAACAGATGCAACATCTCGTCATGAAAAATTTCACGGTGTTCGATGCAGCGTAATAGCGCTTCTTGTTCGGTAATCGGCATGGCGATTTCTCCGGCAGGTGGGTGCAGGTCAGTGACGCAGCGGCAGTCGCTATTTAGTCGACGAGGAAGTTTTTCAGCAGCGCGTGGCCGTGTTCGGACAGGATCGATTCCGGATGAAATTGCACACCCTGAATATTGAATTCCCGATGGCGTACGCCCATGATTTCACCGTCGTCGGTCCATGCGGTCACTTCGAGGCAGGCCGGCAGCGACGCGCGTTCGATCGCCAGCGAGTGATAGCGCGTGATCGTGTAAGGCGAGGGCAAATTCTTGAATACGCCTACGCCCGTATGCGCGATCAGTGAAGTCTTGCCATGCATGACTTCCTTGGCGCGCACGACTTTGCCGCCGAAGGCCGCACCGATACTCTGGTGGCCAAGGCACACGCCCAGAATCGGCAATTCGCCGGCGAAGCGCTGCAGCAGCGGTACTGATACGCCTGCTTCATGCGGTGTGCACGGACCTGGCGAGATGCAGATGCGCGCGGGTTTCAAAGCGGCGATTTCATCGAGCGTGATTTCATCATTGCGCACGGTGTGCACGTCTTCACCGAGTTCGCCGAAATACTGGACGAGGTTATACGTGAAGGAGTCGTAATTATCGATCATCAGCAGCATGTCAGAGCTCCCCATCCAGGCCATCTTGCACTTGTTCGGCAGCGCGCAATACGGCGCGCGCCTTGTTTTCCGTTTCCTGCCATTCCATTTCCGGCACCGAGTCGGCGACGATACCGGCGGCGGCCTGCACATACAGCATGCCATCCTTGATGACGCCGGTACGGATCGCGATGGCCAGATCCATTTCGCCGCCAAATGATAAGTAGCCGCAGGCGCCGCCGTAAATGCCGCGCTTGGTCAATTCCAGTTCGTCGATCAGTTCCATGGCGCGCACTTTCGGCGCACCGGACAAGGTACCGGCAGGGAAGGTCGCTTTCAGTACGTCGAGATTGGACAGATTCGCTTTGAGCGTGCCTTCGACGTTGGAGACGATGTGCTGCACATGCGAGTACTTTTCGATGACGAATTTGTCCGTGACCTTGACGCTGCCTGTTTCGGCGATGCGGCCAATGTCATTGCGCGCGAGATCGATCAGCATCACGTGTTCTGCGATCTCTTTCGGGTCTGCTAATAACTCTGTGGCCAGTGCGGCATCGCTTTCCGGCGTTGAGCCGCGCGGGCGCGTGCCGGCCAGTGGGCGGATTGTGACTTTCTTGCCGCCGTCAGCGAGGCTTTCATTACGCACCAGGATTTCAGGGGACGCACCAACGATCTGCATGTCGCCGAAATTATAGAAATACATATACGGCGAAGGATTGAGCGAACGCAGCGCGCGGTACAGCGACAGCGGCGCATCGACATAGGGTTTCTTGATGCGCTGGCCGATCTGCACCTGCATCAGGTCACCAGCCATGATGTATTCCTTGGCCTTGGCGACCGCTTTCAAATAGTCATCGCGCGGAAAATCGCGGATGGTATCGGTACGCACTGACGCTGAAGTGACCGGCGCATCGACGGCACGGCGCAACATCATGCGTAAATCCTTCAGGCGTTGCCGCGCTTTTGAAAACGCTTCCGGCTTGCCCGGATCGGCATACACGATCAGGTAGAGCTTGCCCGACAAATTGTCGATGACAGCGAGTTCTTCCGTGAGCAGTAATTGAATGTCCGGTAGACCCAGGTCATCCTTGGGTGTTGAATGCGCGAGCCGCGGTTCGACATGGCGCACGGTATCGTAGCCAAAGTAGCCGGCCAGGCCGCCGCAGAAGCGCGGCATGCCAGGGCGCTGGGCGACTTTGTAGCGTGATTGGAACTGCGCGATGAATTCGAGCGGATTGCCCTCGAAGGTCTCGACCACTTCGCCATGTGTGAGCACTTCAGTCTTGTTGCCATAGCTGCGCATGAGCGTCGCTGCGGGCAGGCCGATGAAGGAATAGCGCCCAAACCGTTCACCGCCGACGACCGATTCAAGCAGGAAGGTATTCTTGCCGGCGTTTTGCGGCTGCGCCAGCTTCAGGTACAACGTCAACGGCGTTTCAAGGTCGGCAAAAGCTTCGGCGACGAGCGGAATACGGTTATAGCCTTGCGTGGCCAGCGATTTGAATTCGAGTTCTGTCATGTTTCTCTCCGGGCGCTATTGTGCATTGAGCAGGCAATGGCGGGATATGTGGTCAAAAAACGTTGGCCCTTATTGTCAGGGCCAGCGCGAATCGGGAGCGTCTCTGCTCAGGATTGCCAGCGTCGCCAAAGCCAGGCCTCAGGGGCACTGCGCAAGGTGACAGATCGTTTTTTGTCGAGAAACATTATGTATTCAGATTAAGCATGTAGGAGATGCGCTGCCTCAAGCAGCGTTTGAACTATACCATCGGAGTTGACGTCTTGTATAGATTCGCCATGATTGTAGCCATAGGGGAGCAGTAGCACCGGGCAGCCGGCCGCGCGCGCGGCGATGGCATCATTGCTGGAGTCACCTATCGCCAGAACCTGTGCCGCATGAAGCTCGAAGTCCCTGCAGACTTGTAGCAGCGGCGCGGGATCAGGTTTGCGCTTGGGTAGCGAGTCGCCGCCGTAGATCACGTCAAAAAAATGCGCGAGCTCTTTTTTCTGCAGCAGCGGCAGGGTAAAGGCGATCGGCTTGTTCGTCACGCATGCCAGCCTTAATCCTAGCGCCTGCATTGCAGCGAGTCCGGCGTGTACATCCGGGTAAATGCTCGTGTGGTCGCCATTGATCGCCAGGTAATGGTGTTCATAGGACGCGATTGCCTGGGCGAAATGCGCTTCGACGCCTGCTCCGTCGAAATCGCAGGCCAGCACCCGGCGCATCAGGTTCTCGGTGCCTTTGCCGACGAAGTCGCGGATGGTCTCTTGCGCCAGCGGCTGGAGATCAAGATCGGCGCGCATGCGGTTGACCGCGACATGAAAGTCGCCGGCCGTGTCGAGCATGGTGCCGTCCAGGTCGATGATGACCGCGCGGATACCGTTCAGGATCGCCATTTATTGTGCCGCCAGATTGGCGCGCATCGCATTGATGACCGCCTTATAGTCAGGCTGGCCAAAAATGGCGGAACCAGCGACAAAGGTATCGGCGCCGGCCTTGGCAGCTGCGGCGATATTGTCGACCTTGATGCCGCCGTCGACCTCGAGCATGATGTCGCGCCCGGAAGCATCAATCAGCTTACGTACGGCGGCGATCTTCTTGAGGGTTTCTGGAATGAAGGATTGGCCACCAAAGCCGGGATTGACCGACATCAGCAGGATGATGTCGAGCTTGTCCATTACATGTTCCAGATAATTGAGTGGTGTTGCCGGATTGAAGACGAGACCCGCCTTGCAGCCGCTGTCACGGATCAGCTGCAGCGTGCGATCTATGTGTTCCGACGCTTCCGGATGAAAGGTAATGATATTCGCGCCAGCCTTGGCAAAGTCGGGAATGATTCGGTCGACGGGCTTGATCATCAGGTGGACGTCTATCGGCACCTGCACATGTGGACGGATCGCCTGGCATACGAGCGGGCCGATCGTCAGGTTCGGCACATAGTGATTATCCATCACGTCAAAATGGATGATGTCGGCGCCAGCTGCTACGACGTTGCGCACTTCTTCACCAAGGCGGGCAAAGTCTGCGGAGAGGATGCTGGGAGCAATTCGGTATGTTGACATGGGGGATGCCTGAAAAAAGATGCGCCATTTTACTCCGGGGATTGCGCGCCAGCCCTTGCGCCGATAGTCGATTTCGTGTGCAATCGTGTTTTGCGTGCTTGTCAGGGGAATAATTCTCGCAGCGGGTATGCAGGCTCACTACTTAAGGAAGCACATGGCCGCGTATGAATTGACGGTGACTGTTCGGACGCAATATATCGCGGAACAGTCCGACCCGGATCGCCATAATTATGTATTCGCTTACACCGTCACGATCAAGAATACCGGGCAGATTGCTGCGCAGCTGATCTCGCGCCACTGGGTCATCACGGATGCAACGAACCGTATTGATGAAGTACGCGGTCTGGGCGTGGTCGGCCATCAGCCACTGCTTGCGCCAGGCGAAGTGTTTGAGTATTCGAGCGGCAGCTCATTGGCCACGCCGCAAGGGTCGATGACGGGAGAGTTTTTCTGTGTAGCCGAAGATGGTGAGCAGTTCGAGGTCAAAATTCCTGAGTTCGTCCTGTCCTTGCCTCGCACCTTGCATTAATCATGTGGCAGAATCGTCCGACTTTTGTGCCGGGGTAGACTGGCTGGCCGACTGTTCTGGTTTGCGGCCATGAAACATCGTCCACCAGACAATAAATACCAGCAAGAACATGGCCATGCAGGCCTCAAGTAACAATAACCACATGCGCTTATCCTCTCGGTGAAAGCGGATCAGTGTACCTGCATGGGCCAATTTAGTCTCAGGCGACACCTTAAAGTGGGCAGGAGAATACTGCAGATCTGCGTCCGGCCCCCAATATTGCCGATGCCAGAGCCGCATCCATAGTTGAGATATGCAGTACGAACCAGCGCGGTAGCAGGCGTTTTACGACTTCACGTCCGATGGCCAGATCGCCATCCTGTATGCGTGAATGCACATGATGTAATGCTCCGAGTACGCGCGCATGCTGTTCGCGATGCGACTTAATCACCGGCAGGTCCAACTGCTCCATCCAATCCTCTTCAATCCGAAAAGCTACTTCCGCCTGCCTGACGAAGTCCTGATAGCGGTCGGCGAAATCAGTATCGGGTGCTGACGAGAGGCCGCCTAAAGCAGCAAGAAAATTCTCGTGCAGGGTATCAATAGCCGGCACGCCAGATTCAAGGGCGGAAGGCAAGGTCGTGTGATGCATGTGTTTTCCTTAGTGAAAAATGTATCGGCAATTTCAGATCAGCAGGACAAGTTCGAACCTGGTGTGCCAGCTTGGTTCCGATGAGTAATGGCAATATGTCGATTAAATATGGTATTGCCTTGGTGCTGTTCTAGTATTGAGGTCAATCAATCACAGATGCTGTTGATGCACATTGTTTCCTGATTGCATCAAGCTACAATCGAGGTTTGCTCAACATAACTAGGGACGGCGCACACTATGGACTACGCAAATATTCTGGTCGAAACGCAGGGGAAGGTCGGCGTCATACGTTTGAATCGCCCGAAGGCGCTCAATGCCTTGAATGACCACTTGATGGACGAATTGGGTCACGCATTGCTCGGCTTTGATGCCGATGACGGCATCGGCTGTATCGTTCTTACCGGTAGCGAAAAGGCATTCGCAGCCGGGGCCGATATCGGTGCCATGGCAAACTACACTTATATGGACACTTTCAAAGGTAACTATATAACCCGGAACTGGGAACAAATTCGCACGATACGCAAGCCAGTCATCGCTGCGGTCGCGGGATACGCCTTGGGTGGCGGCTGCGAGCTGGCGATGATGTGTGATTTCATCATCGCGGCCGACACGGCAAAATTCGGTCAGCCTGAAATCAAGCTGGGCACGATACCTGGCGCCGGCGGGACACAGCGCTTACCGCGCGCCATATCCAAGGCCAAGGCAATGGATATGTGTTTGACCGCACGGATGATGGATGCAGTGGAAGCCGAGCGCGCTGGTCTCGTGTCGCGCATTGTCGCTGCCGATAAACTGATGGAAGAAGCCCTGTCGGCGGCCACGACAATTGCGAGTATGTCGCTACCGATGGTGATGATGGTTAAGGAATCAGTGAATCGCGCTTATGAGCTGACCTTGGCTGAGGGGATTCAATATGAGCGCCGTATGTTTCACAGCACCTTTGGTACGGAAGACCAGAAAGAGGGCATGAATGCCTTTATCGAGAAGCGTCCACCAAACTTCCGCAATATCTAAGCTTGTTAATGACTCCAGCAAAGGGTTTCAGGGCTACCGCAATATCTTTTTCAAAATGGCTTGCCAGTTCCGTGAAGCCTTTGCTATAGTCCGGCTCCGGTTGAGAAGTTCAGTGTGAAACGCGCAGTCAAATGCGCAAGCTGAGGTCTCAAACGGAGCGGTAAAGTCAGTGATGAAAGCGTTAAAAACTTTCTGCAGAATGCGAAAAAAAGAGGTTGACGCAAACTGCTTACTGCCACATAATCTCGCTTCTCTGCTGCTGA
>CANFLV010000011.1 GCA_947448025.1 Oxalobacteraceae bacterium
CGCCCCATCGGGTGCGGTCAGCGCATGGGCGAGCAGGTCGGTATCAATGATGCTGGCACCGCGCGCGGCAAACAGGTCGGCGACCGTACTCTTGCCGCAGCCTATGCCGCCGGTCAGGCCGACTGAAAATCGTGCTGCGCTATGCATTGCTATTCATGGCTCACACCATTCGTTCGAAATAAAACCGGACGATATCACGGCCATACAGCAGTGTCAGCCAGCCGGCTGCAGCGAGGTATGGGCCGAAGGGAATCGGAATATGCCGCCCACGCCGCGCAATCACGATCAGCGCGATACCAACGACAGCACCGACCAGCGAAGACATGAAGATAATCACCGGCAACATTTTCCATCCAAGCCAGGCGCCCAGCGCTGCGAGCAGCTTGAAGTCGCCATAGCCCATGCCTTCCTTGCCTGTCGCCAGCTTGAACAGCCAGTAAATGCTCCACAGGCTCAAGTAGCCGGCAGCCGCGCCGATGACGGCTTCAGACAATGGCACAAAGCTGCCTTGCAGATTCAGCAGCAGTCCCAGCCATAGCAAGGGCAGCGTCAGGTCGTCAGGCAGCAGGGTCGTATCGGCATCGATGAAACAGAGCGCGATCAAAAAGTAGGTCAGCGCCAGCGTGGCCAGACCGGCGACGCCGCTGCCGAAACGCCAGATGAGAATGCCGGAGAGGATGCCGGATAACAGCTCAATGGCCGGATAGCGCGCCGAAATTGGCGTCTTGCAGGCGCTGCATTTGCCACGCAGCGCGATATAGCTGAGGACGGGTATGTTTTCCAGCGCAGTGATCTTGTGGCCGCAGGCGGGGCAGGCTGAACGCGGTACCGACAGGTTATAGCGATCGGCATACGGCAGTGGCTGGCCGGATTCGTCGGCGACGTAATTGGCCGACTCGCGCATCATCATGATCGGGATGCGGTGGATTACTACATTCAGAAAGCTGCCCACCAGCAGGCCGAAGATGACGGCGACCATGGTCGGCAGGAGGCTGCCTGCCGCAGCAAAAAAAATCACATCCAGAATCAAACGACGGCTCCCAGCTTGAATATCGGTAAATACATCGCGATCACCAGACCGCCGATCAATACGCCCAGCACCGCCATGATCAAAGGTTCCATGAGGCTGGCCAGTGAATCGACGGCGTCATCGACTTCGGCCTCGTAAAAATCGGCGACCTTGCCCAGCATCATATCAAGTGAGCCGGACTCTTCGCCAATGGAGACCATTTGCGTGACCATGTTGGGGAAGATATCGACGTTTTGCATTGCTACCGTCAGGCTTACGCCGGTGCTGACTTCGTTCTGGATTTTTTTGGTGGCGTCGCCATAGACCGTGTTGCCAGTCGCGCCGCCGACCGAGTCGAGCGCTTCCACCAAGGGCACGCCCGCAGCAAACATGGTCGCCAGCGTGCGTGTCCAGCGCGCGATGGTGGCCTTGCGCACGACTTCACCAAAGATCGGCGCTTTCAGGATGAGCCGGTCCATGAAACGCTGCATCTGCACCGAGCGCTTCCAGGCATAGAAAAAGAAATAGATACTGCCGAAAATAATCGGGAAGATGACGTACCAGTTCGCTACGAACGCATCTGAGATGGCCATCACGAACAGGGTTGGCGCCGGCAGGTCGGCGCCAAAACTCTTGAACACTTCCTTGAACGCCGGCACGACCCAGATCATGATCACGGAGGTAACGATGAAGGCGACCGCCATGACGGCTGTCGGATAGAACAGCGCCGACTTGATCTTGCCTTTGATTGCCTGGGTCTTTTCCTTGTAGACGGCCAGCCGCGTGAGCAATTCCTCGAGGATGCCGGCCTGTTCGCCGGCGCCGACGAGGTTGCAGAACAGTGCGTCAAAATGCAGCGGAAATTTGCGGAAGGCCTGGTTCAGGCTGGAGCCGGTTTCAACATCGCTGCGGATGTCGCCGATCAGTTTGGACACCGAGGGATTCGAATGGCCTTTGGCGACGATATCGAAGGATTGCAGCAGCGGCACGCCCGCTTTCATCATCGTCGCCAGCTGGCGCGTGAACAGGGTGATGTCCTTGTCGGTGATTTTTTTGCCGCCCGAAAAAGACTTCTTTTTTACCCTGGAGACGAGGATGCCCTGACGTCGCAAGGTCACATTGACGATGGCTTCACCATTAGCGCGCAATTCGCCGCGCACGGTTTTGCCGGACTTATCCTTGCCCTCCCATGCATAGAGGATTTCAGTACTCTTGGTGTGGGGTGCTGTGCGGGTGATCGTGGCCATGCCGGGTCTCCTGGTTGGAAGCTGCGTCATGCGTTGGTACAGCCGAGGATTTCCTCGAGGCTGGTCATGCCCAGCCGGACTTTGACGAGGCCGGCTTCGCGCAGGGTCTTGACGCCATCTAGGCGCGCTTGCTGTTCGATTTCGGGTGCCGTGCCACTGGCGAGGATGATTTTTTCAATGGCTGGTGAAATTGGCATGATCTGGTAGATGCCGACGCGGCCCTTGTAGCCGCTGCCACTGCAGCGTACGCAGCCTTTGGGCTGGTAGGGCTCCCAGCTGCCGTCGAGTTCCTCCGGCATGAAGCCGGCGTCGATGAGGACCTGGTCCGGAATCTCGGCCGGCTGCTTGCAGCTGCACAGCTTCCGTGCGAGTCGTTGTGCGGTAATCATGATGATGGCAGAGGCGATATTAAAAGGCGCCACACCCATGTTCATCAGACGCGTAATCGTCGCCGGGGCATCGTTCGTATGCAAGGTCGAGAATACCAGATGGCCGGTTTGTGCCGCCTTGATGGCGATGTCGGCAGTTTCAAGGTCACGGATTTCGCCGACCATGATCACGTCCGGATCCTGGCGCAGGAAGGAGCGCAGGGCGACCGGAAAGGTCAGTCCGGCGCGGTCATTCACGTTGACCTGGTTCACGCCGGGCAAATTGATTTCAGCCGGATCTTCGGCGGTGGCGATATTGATGCCGGGCTTGTTGAGCAGATTGAGGAAAGTGTAGAGCGATACGGTCTTGCCGGAACCGGTCGGACCGGTCACCAGGACCATGCCATACGGACGCGCAATGGCGTCCATCAGCAGCGCTTTTTGCTCGGGGTCATAACCGAGTGCTTCGATCCCCATTTGCGCCTGCGAGCCGTCGAGGATACGCATGACGATCTTTTCGCCGAACAGCGTTGGCAGGGTGCTCACGCGAAAATCAATCGAGCGGGTTTTTGTCAGCGCCAGCTTCATGCGGCCATCTTGCGGTACGCGCTTTTCAGAGATGTCGAGCTTCGAAATGACCTTGATGCGCGAGGCGAGTTTTTCCTTGATCGCCAGCGGCGGCTGGGCGACTTCACGCAGCACACCATCGACACGAAAACGGATGCGATAGAATTTTTCGAAGGGTTCAAAATGCAGGTCTGATGCACCCAGATTGATGGCGTCGATGAGGATCTTTTGCAGGAAGCGCACCACCGGCGCATCGTCGATTTCGGCATTCGCGCTGTCGGCCAGGTCATCACTCTCGGCCTCGGAAAAATTACCGTCAATGTCGTCGCCGATCAGGTCCGTGATCGTTTGCGAGACGCTTTGCCCCATCTTGTCGAGTAACTGCATGAGCTGCGTATGTTCGACGATCACGGGTTCGACCAACATCTCGGTCTTGAATTTGATTTGCTCCAGCGCCTGCGTATTCGTCGGGTCGGAAATCGCGACCGATATCTTGTTGCCGCGCTTGGCCAGCGGGATGACGCGCTGCGACTGCATCAGTTTGATGTCGAGGATTTTTTCCGGCAGCATCTGCAAATTGAAGGCGGAAAAATCCAGGAAGGGGTAGCCGAAGGTTTCAGCGCAAAAATTGGCGACCGCATAGGCATCCATGCTGCCGCTTTGCACAAGCACATCGATGAATGTTGCTTTGCTTGCCAGTGCCTGTTTGCCAAGTGCGTCAACCTGCGTGTCTGACAGTCGTCCGGCTTGCAGCAGTGCGCGCGCGAGGCCGGACATGGGCGTGCCGGAAACCGGAGTAGGGAGGACGACTGCCATGCTTTTTTACGCCAGTGAGGGTCGAGAGATTCCGTTAGATCATGCCTCTCAGCATATCGTTTGTAAAGCTATTCTGGCCCGGCGTGGGAATCACACACAATGCTGCGCAGCACTGTGTTTTAAGGGACATTGAATGCCAAGTAAATGCCTGATTTGCCAGGGAACGCGCTTCAGGTTTGCGCAGTGATGCTTGTTGCATTTATGCGCCGGATCAACTTGACGACCTTGATCGACTGGTTTTGTACCTGCACGATTTCAATCACACAGTCATTGATTTTGAGGGAGACATTCGCCTCTGGAATGTCGCGTAAATAATCAAGCAACATGCCATTCAGGGTCTTCGGTCCATCCAGCGGAAAATTCAGCTGCAGGCGCTTGTTGATATCACGCAGCGTCGTACCACCTTCGAGCAGGCATTCACCGCGGGCGTCCCAACCGAACTGGTCGGCACGCGCCGCACCCGGCATCGAGGTCGTGAACTCGCCGATCATTTCCTCGATGATGTCCTCGAGCGTGACCAGGCCTTGCACCTCGCCATATTCATCAACGATGACGGCCAGACGCTCGTGGTTTTCCTGGAAATACTGCAGCTGCGTGAAGAGATCGGTTTCCTCGGGAATGAAATAGGGCTCAGTAAGCAATGCACGGAAATGTTCGACCGTCAGTTCTTCTTCCTGATTCAGCAGTGCGATCGCCTTGCGCACATGCAGGATGCCGACTATCTGGTTGATTTCGCCATCGTGGACCAGCAATTTATTGTGATAACAGGTCGTCAGCTGATGCTTGATTTCCTCGACCGGCATCGACAGGTTCAGCGCTTCGATTTGCGCGCGCGGCGTCATGACATCTTCGACTGAAATTTTTTCGAGGTCGAACAGATTCAACAAAATACTCTTGTGCTTTTTCGGAATGAAATCACCGCCTTCGAGCACCATCGAGCGCAATTCTTCGGGCGAGACGCGATGGTCGCGATTGCCGGCATTCTTGATGCGCAGTGCTTTGAGCAGCAGCGCTACGAACAGGTTCACGAACCACAGCAGCGGCTTTGAAAATGCCATCAGCGGTTTGAGCATGTAACTCAGCGGCAGGGCGATGCGCTCGGGATAAGTCGCACCGATCACCTTGGGCACAATTTCGGCAAACACGATCAGCAGGAAGGCGACTGCCGCAGTGGCAATGGTCAGCACTTCTTCGCTATTACCAAATGCCGAAATCGCGATTGCCGTCACCAGCGCGGTGGTCAGGGCGTTGATGAGCGTATTGACGATCAGGATCAGTGACAGGACTTTGTCGGTGCGCTCGAGTAGCCACAGTGTGATGACTGCGGCCTTGTTGCCGCGCTTTGCCATGTGGCGCATCCGGTGCCGGTTGGCAGCCATCAGGGCGGTCTCGCTCATCGAGAACAGGGCGGAGAGGAGTATCAGTACAGCGAGAAAAAGGGCTTGCGCCCATATGGGAACGGTATCCACAGGATCAATCTTGGTGAGTTGGCATGCTTGTGGCTGTAATTCTAACGGGTAATGGCCAGATTAACCCTGATTATGACCTGCTCATTGCTACATCATGATGCGACCTGATTTTTCTGCTGTCGTTCGGCGCGCGCGAGATTCGCACTGATGGCGACTACGGCTATGCTGACCACGGCGATCGTCAATGCCGCGACAGCATTGACGCGCGGGTCCAGGCCTAGCCGCGCGCGCGAAAAGATCACGATCGGCATGGTCGAGTAGCCGGGGCCGGTCAGGAACGCAGACAGCACGACATCATCGAGCGACAACGTAAAGGTCAGCAGCCACGCGGCGGCGAGCGCCTGCGTGATATTGGGCAGTGTCACAAGAAAAAATACCTGATGCGGCCGGCAGCCCATGTCCATGGCCGCCTCTTCGAGTGAACGGTCGAATTCGCGCAGGCGCGATTGCACGACCACGGTTGCGTAGGCCATGCCCAGCAGCGTATGGCCGAGCCAGATTGTCAACATGCCGCGCTGCGGAAAGCCGAACAGCTTTTCCAGCGAGACGAAGGTCAGCAGCAGTGACAGGCCGATAATCACCTCCGGCATCACCAGCGGCGCATTGACCATGCCGGAAAACAGTGTGCGGCCATGGAAGCGTCGGTAGCGATCCAGCACATAAGCGGCAAAGGTCCCAAGCAGTACCGAGGAGCAGGCTGTCAATGTGGCGATCTTCAGCGACAGCAGGAAGCCACTGAGGATTTCAGTGTCGTTGGCCAGCTCGCGATACCACTGCAGAGAAAAGCCGCTCCAGACCATCGCCTGCTTCGAGCTGTTAAATGAAAACACCACCAGCACGATGATCGGAATGTACAGGAACAGGTAGCCCAGAGTCAGCCAGCTGCGGCCAAACCAGCGAAAGCGGTTCATGCGCGAGCCCCTTCCTGCTGTGACTGATAGCGGTTAAACCAGACCACTGGCAAGAGGATCAGCAGGATTACGACGACCGTGACGGCCGACGCCATCGGCCAGTCGTTATTGGTAAAGAATTCATCCCACAGCACGCGGCCGATCATCAATGTCTCGGGCCCGCCGAGTAACTCCGGCACGACGTATTCGCCTATGGTCGGTATGAATACCAGCATGGCGCCGGCAACGATGCCTGAGCGCGACAGCGGCACCGTGATGCGCCAGAAGGTTTGCCACGGGGTCGCGCCGAGGTCCGCTGCCGCTTCCAGAAAACGCAGGTCGAGCTTCACGAGATTGGCATACAGCGGCAGGATCATGAACGGCAGATAGGCGTAGACCATGCCGATGATGAGTGACACCGGCGTATTCATGATCTGCAGGGGTGTCGCGATGATGCCGAGGTCGAGCAGCAGGCGGTTCAGCAAGCCGTCATTGGCGAGGATGCCTTTCCACGCATAGATACGCAGCAGGAAGGACGTCCAGAACGGCAGCATCACCATCATCAGCAAGACCGGCCGAACAGCTGCGCGCGCACGCGCCATGAAGTAGGCGAAGGGATAGCCGATCAGCAGGCATAGTAGCGTCGTGATCGCGGCAAATTTCAGTGAGCTCAGATAGGTCAGCAGGTAAAGTTCGTCGTGCGCGATGAAGGTGTAATTACTAAGCTTGAGTTTTACCACTAGCACGTCGTCTACATAGGTGACGAGAGTGCCAAAGGGATTCGTGATTTCCATCTCGCTGAAACTGATCTTGAGCACGATCAGGAAGGGTACGAGGAAGGTCAGCAGCAGCCACACATAGGGCACACCGATGACGAAGCGGCGTCCAACATGCAGTGAGGAGAGTAAGCGCTTCATCGCCATCATTGCGTCAGCACGACCATTGCATCATCGGCCCAGCTGGCAAACACCCGGTCACCCCATTGTGGTCGGGTCTCGGCATGGCGCGCATGGTTCATCACGGTCGCCTTGAGCACCATGCCGCTGGCCAGTTTCAAATGGTAGACAGTGGTACTGCCGAGGTAAGCCATTTCGATGACTTCACCGGCGACTTTGTTGGCTGGCTGTGCAGGCTCGGCGAAGCTGACATCGATTTTTTCGGGACGGATGCCGACCGATACCGGCATGCCGGGCGTGCCGCTGATGCCGTGGCCGACGAAATGGCGGCACTCAGGCGATTCGATTTCGACATGGTCGGCGGCATCGACGACGACGCTGCCGGAAAACAGGTTCACGCTGCCGATGAAGTCGGCCACGAAGCGGCAATTCGGGGTTTCGTAAATCTCGGCCGGTTTGCCCATCTGCAGGATGCGGCCCTCGCTCATGATCGCGATGCGCGAGGCGATCGTCATCGCTTCTTCCTGGTCATGCGTGACCATCACGCAAGTCACGCCGACCTGCTCGATGATGTTGACGAGTTCGAGCTGGGTGCGTTCGCGCAGTTTCTTGTCGAGTGCGCCGAGCGGTTCATCTAGCAGCAATAACTGCGGCCGCTTCGCGAGACTGCGCGCCAGGGCGACGCGCTGCTGCTGGCCACCCGACAGCTGATGTGGCTTACGCCGTGCATAAGGCTGCAGCTGAACGAGCGCCAGCATCTGCTCGACGCGCTGCGTGATTTCCTGGCGCGGCAATCCGTCGCGACGCAGGCCAAAGGCGATGTTGTCCCAAACCGTCAGATGCGGAAACAGCGCATATGACTGGAACATCATGTTGATCGGCCGCTCGTAAGGCGGCACGCCCGTCAGCTCGGTGCCGGCCAGCGTGATGCTGCCCGAAGTCGGCGCTTCGAAGCCAGCCAGCATACGCAGCAGCGTCGATTTACCGCAGCCGGAACTGCCGAGCAGGGCGAAAATTTCGCCCTTGTTGACGCTGACCGAGACAGCATCGACAGCGCGCACGCCATCAAAATCCTTGACCAATTGATCGATCAGCAGGAAGGGCTGGCCTGCTTCAATATCGGCAGAGGCGCGGGCGGCGGGCGTTGGAGTCATGGGCGGTGTGCTCTGTAAATCAGATGCCGGTCTTGAAGCGCGTATAGACGCGTGACATCAGGCGGCGGGTATCGCTGTTGACCGGGGCAGCCACGACCATCTTCGCCTTGTCGGCGTCGCTAAGGAAGACCGATTTATTGTCGGCGATATCGCGACGCACGAACTTCATGCCAGCCTTGTTTGGATTCGCGTAACTGACCTTGTTCGTCAGGCTGGCTTGCACTTCGGGACGCAGGATGTAATTGATGAATAGCTGCGCATTTTCCGGATGGGCAGCGTCGGTTGGAATGGCCATCGTGTCGAAGAACAGGATGGAGCCGTTCTTCGGCACCAGCGCTTCGATCTTCTGGCCGTTCTTGCTGTCGATGGCGCGTTGGCGTGCAAGATTGATATCGCCGGAATAGCCAAGCACGACACACAGCGCGCCATTGCTCAAGTCATTGATGTAGCCGGAAGAGCTGAACAAGGTGACGAAAGGACGCACCTTTTGCAGCATCGCGCCGGCGGCGTTGTAATCAGCGGCGACGGTCGAATCGGCAGGCTTGCCCAGATAGTGCAGGGCGGTCGGCAGGATTTCCGAGGGCGAATCGAGGAAGGACATGCCGCAGGATTTGAGCTTGGCGGCGTATTTCGGATCGAAGACGAGATCAAACGCATTCTCGGGCAGCGGCATGCCGCCGAGCGCTGCCTTGACCTTGTCAACATTGATGCCGACCGTGGTGTAACCATACAGCCAGGGCACGAGAGTGGCATTGTCGGCATCGAGCTTGGCCAGCTGCGCCATGATCGCGGGATCGAGGTTCTTCAGATTTGTGAGCTTGTTCTTGTCGAGTTTGCGCAGCAGGCCGGCATCGGCCTGCATCCGGCCCCAGGCCGCGCCCGGCACGACCAGGTCATAGCCACTTTTTCCCGCGACCAGCTTCGCGTGCAGGATTTCATTGTTATCGAAGTTATCGTAACGGACCTTGATGCCGGTCTCTTTTTCGAAATTGCGGATCGTGTCGTCGGCAATGTAATCCGACCAGTTATAGATGTTCAGGATCTTCGCTTCGTCGGCGAACACGGGTACGGCCGAAAAGGTCAGTGCGCCCAGTAATGCCAGCTGGAGCGTGCGGATAAACGATGCCATGTGCTGTTCTCCTGAAAACGGCCGATAAAGTCTCTGATTTTATGCGAAGTGACGTAATGAGCACAATCACAGTCAATGGCGCTTGAGATATTCATGATGCTGTAGCGCTTACTGCGGCCTTGCCAAAGGTCGCTGCTTCGCAAAAAACGGAAAGTATGCTGCCCGAAAACAGGGCTGTATGCCTCCTCGCAGTGCGAAAAACGCACCGCCAGCAAGCGTGAAAAACAGTTTGTTTTCAGGTGTTGCAGCCGTCTGAAAATCTCTGTATCTTTACCGAATGGTAAATTTAATCGGCGCTATTTTTTGCGCTGGCAGCAGATCTGAACGAAGGTGAATCGCCAAGGATTTTTCGGCACAAACGGCGCTAAGTGGTTTTCCTTGGTAAAGTCTATGGGTTAGAACATAAAAACAAGGCCGCAATGCAGCGCGCCTGAGGCAAACTCCTGGACCCCGGAACCACCCGATTCACTCAATAAAATACAAGCGATCACTATGACGAACCTGACTACCATCGGCCATTTCATCAACGGAAAAATTGTCGACACCGACAGCGGCCATTACGCCAACGTTTTCAATCCGGCCCTGGGCGAGCCAGTCGCGCAAGTCGCGCTCGGTACTGCTGCCGAAGTCGATGTGGCCGTTGCCGCTGCTGCTGCCGCCTTCCCGGCCTGGGCTGCAACGCCGCCGCTGACACGCGCCCGTGTGCTGTTCAAATACCTGCAATTGATGCAGGAGCATGTCGATGAATTCGCTGCCCTGATCACGCGCGAGCACGGCAAGACCTTCCCCGATGCCAAAGGCGAAGTCCAGCGCGGCATCGAGATGGTCGAATTCGCAGTCGGCATTCCGCAAATGCTCAAGGGTGAATTCACCGACCAGATCGCCAATGGCATCGATGCCTGGTCGATGCGCCAGGCGCTTGGCGTGGTTGCTGGCATCACGCCGTTCAATTTCCCGGTGATGGTGCCGATGTGGATGTTCCCGGTCGCTATCGCCTGCGGCAATACCTTCATCCTGAAGCCATCCGAACGCGATCCGTCGCCGTCGCTGCTGCATGCAAAATTGCTCAAGCAAGCCGGCTTACCCGATGGCGTCTTCAACGTCATCCAGGGTGACAAGGTCACAGTCGATGCACTGCTCGACAACCCTGCCGTGCAGGCCATCAGCTTCGTCGGTTCGACCCCGATCGCTGAATACATCTACGCCCGCGGCACCGCCAAAGGCAAGCGCGTTCAAGCCCTCGGCGGCGCCAAGAACCACATGGTCGTCATGCCTGACGCCGACATGAAGATGACGGTCGATGCCTTGATGGGCGCCGCTTACGGTTCCGCCGGCGAGCGCTGCATGGCGATTTCCGTCGTGGCGGCCGTCGGTGACGCTGGCGACAAGATTATCGGTGAACTCGCCGCGCGCACCCGCGCACTGAAAATCCGTGATGGCATGGACAGCGATGCCGAGATGGGTCCGGTCGTCACCGCCGCTGCACAGAAGCGCATCAAGTCACTTATCGATTCCGGCGTGGAGCAGGGCGCAACCCTCGTCGTCGATGGCCGTGACTGCGTCGTGGCCGGTCGTGAGAATGGTTTCTTCGTCGGTGGCACGCTGTTCGATCATGTCACGCCAGAGATGACGATCTACAAGGAAGAAATTTTCGGCCCGGTGCTGTGCATCGTGCGCCTGCCGGATGTCGCTTCGGCGGTCACCCTGATTAATAGTAATGAATTTGGCAATGGTGTCGCCGTCTATACGCGTGACGGTGGTGTGGCGCGTGAATTCGTGCGTCAGATTCAAGTCGGCATGGTCGGCGTGAACGTCCCCTTGCCGGTGCCGATGGCCTTCAACAGTTTTGGCGGATGGAAGCGCAGCATGTTCGGCGACCATCATGCTTATGGTCCTGAAGGCGTGCGTTTCTACACGCGCCACAAGGCCGTCATGCAGCGCTGGCCGAACACTGCCAGCGCCGGCGCGGAGTTTGCGTTTCCAACTATGAAGTAAGGCTTCGCCCCTCCGGCAGGCCAGACAAGGAAGGATAGTCCCTATGCTCAAAACTCTCCAACATCTGCCCCTGCCGGGCGCACTCCACAGCGCGCTCGCGGAACAATTCACGGACCTCGCGCCGGCACTGACCGTGCGCCAGGCCGTGATTGAAAGCGAGCGTTGCCTGTATTGCTATGATGCGCCATGTACGCGCATCTGCCCCTCCGATATCGATGTGGCCAGCTTCATTCGCAATATCGCCACGAACAATATCAACGGTGCAGCCAAGACCATCCTCAATGAAAACATCTTAGGCGGCAGCTGCGCCCGCGTCTGCCCCACCGAAATCCTCTGCGAATCCGCCTGTGTGCGCAATCATGACGCCGAAGCCCAGCCTGTGCGCATCGGCTTGCTGCAGCGCTATGCGCTGGACCACATGCAGTTCGATGCGCATCCCTTCGAGCGCGCCCCTGCGACCGGCAAGACGATCGCGGTCGTCGGCGCAGGACCGGCAGGTCTGGCCTGCGCGCATTGCCTCGCCATGCTTGGTAACGATGTCGTCATCTTCGAAGCCCGAGCCAAGCCGGGCGGCCTTAACGAATACGGCATCGCCAAATACAAACTGACCGACGATTTTGCGCAGAAGGAAGTCGCCTTCCTGCTGGAAATCGGCGGCATTGACATTCGTTACGGCCAGACGCTGGGCGCCAATGTCGTACTCAAGGATTTGCATGCGCAATTTGATGCAGTCTTCCTTGGATTGGGTTTGGGTGCCAGTCGCGCCCTCGGCCTGACCGGCGAAGATGCGCCGGGTTTGCTGGCCGCTGTCGATTACATTGCTGAACTGCGTCAAGCCGACGATCTGGCGACGCTGCCAGTACCATCCAGCGCCATCGTCATCGGTGCCGGCAATACCGCCATCGACATGGCCGTACAAATCGCCCGCCTCGGCGCGCAGCAAGTCACGATCGTGTATCGCCGCGGTGTTGAAGCCATGTCGGCGACCCATCATGAGCAGGATATTGCCAAAGCCAACGGTGTACGCATGTTGACCTGGGCCGCGCCGCAGCAGGTCTTGTTGAACGCAGCCGGGCAAGTCACCGGCATGCGCTTCGAAAAGACGCATCTGGACGGCGCACGCCTGACCGGTACGGGCGAGACCTTGGAGATTGCCGCCGACGCGATTTTCAAGGCGATCGGGCAAAGCCTCGATGGCGCCTCTCTTGCCGATCCGCTCGCACAACAGCTAGCGCGTGAACATGACAAGATCCACGTCGACGAACATTTTCGCACCTGCTTGCCCGGCATTTACGCCGGCGGCGATTGCATCGACGCCGGCCAGGATTTGACGGTACAGGCAGTCCAGCACGGCAAACTGGCCGCGCAGGTCATCCATCAGGATCTCACTGTAAAAGCGGAGGCAGCGTAATGAAGCCAAAGGCCGATCTCAGCATCAATTTCGCCGGCATCAAGTCGCCCAATCCCTTCTGGCTCGCCTCCGCACCGCCGACCGACAAAGCCTATAACGTCATCCGCGCCTTCGAAGCCGGCTGGGGCGGCGTGGTCTGGAAAACCCTCGGTGAAGACCCGGCCGCGGTCAATGTCTCGTCACGCTATTCAGCACATTACGGCAAAAACCGCGAAGTCCTCGGCTTCAATAATATCGAGCTCATCACCGACCGCAGCCTGGCCATCAATCTCGAAGAAATCACCGCCGTCAAGAAAGCCTGGCCCGATCGCGCCATGATCGTCTCGCTCATGTTCCCCTGCGAAGAGGAGCAATGGAAGACCGTCCTGCCGCTCGTCGACGCGACCGGCGCCGACGGCATCGAGCTGAACTTCGGCTGCCCGCACGGCATGCCTGAACGCGGCATGGGTGCGGCGGTCGGGCAAGTGCCCGAATACGTTGAAATGGTCACGCGCTGGTGCAAGCAGTATTCCAAGCTGCCGGTCATCGTCAAGCTCACGCCGAACATCACCGACATCCGCATGCCGGCGCGCGCGGCCAAGGCCGGCGGCGCCGATGCGGTCTCGCTGATCAACACGATCAATTCGATTACGCATATCGATCTCGACCAGATGGTCGCCTTTCCCGTAGTCGGCAACAAAAGCACGCATGGCGGCTATTGCGGCTCGGCCGTCAAGCCCATCGCGCTGAACATGGTGGCGGAAATCGCGCGCGATCCGCAGACCGCGGGCATACCGATTTCCGGCATCGGCGGTATCGCTAACTGGCGCGACGCGGCGGAGTTCCTGGCGCTCGGCGCCGGCAGCGTGCAAGTCTGCACCGCAGCGATGTTGCACGGCTTTCGCATCGTCGAAGAAATGAAGGATGGCCTGGCGCGCTGGATGGATGAAAAGGGTTACAAGACCATCGCTGACTTTTCCGGCAAGGCCGTGCCGAACATGACCGACTGGAAGTACCTGGACATGAATTATCAGGTCATCGCGCAGATCGATCAGGACAGCTGCATCAAATGTGGCCGTTGCTATATCGCCTGCGAAGATACCTCGCACCAGTCCATCAGCCAGCTCATCGATGCAGCTGGCGTACGCAGTTATGAAGTGATCAAGGAAGAATGCGTGGGCTGCAATCTGTGTGAAATTACTTGCCCGGTCGAGCACTGCATCACCATGGTCCCACAGGAGACTGGCAAGCCTTACATGAACTGGACGGAAGACCCGCGCAATCCGCATCGTTCTGCCTGAAGTAATGTCAGCTGAATCCTTCTTAACGCAAAATCCCCTGCCAGTTCAGAACTGGCAGGGGATTTTTTTCAGGCTATCGCCGGGATTAAAACTCTTCCCATTCTCCGCCTTGGCTGCTTGCAGGGACAGGCCTTGCCGCGGGTCGCGCCAGCTTCGAAACCGCTTTTGTTGCAAACTTCTTGGGGCGCAGCGCCTGGCTTGCACGAGGCGCAGGCGCGGACGCAGCAGCGGCAAAACCGGCCTGCATGCCATCAAGCTTGAAGACACTGACGACCTGCGCCAGATTCGCTGCCTGGTCTTGCAATAATTCGGAGGCCGCAGCGGCTTCTTCGACCAGTGAGGCATTTTGCTGCGTCACTTCATCCATCTGTGTGATGGCCTGATTGATCTGTTCAATGCCGTCGGTCTGTTCCTGGCTGGCGGCGGCAATCTCCGCCATGATGTCGGTGACCCGGCGCACGCTGGCAACGATCTCCTGCATCGTCGCGCCCGCTTCATTGACGAGCTTGCTGCCGTTTTCGACCTTGTCGACCGAGTCGCCGATCAGCGCCTTGATTTCCTTGGCGGCGGCGGCGGAGCGCTGTGCCAGATTGCGTACCTCGCTGGCGACGACGGCAAAGCCGCGACCCTGTTCACCGGCCCGTGCGGCTTCGACAGCGGCATTGAGCGCGAGGATATTGGTCTGGAAGGCGATGCCGTCAATGACACCGATGATGTCGACGATCTTGTTGGCCGCGACGTTAATTTCGCTCATGGTGCCCACTACCTGGCTGATGACATGCCCGCCTTTTTCAGCGATATGTGAAGCCGTTTCAGCCAGCGAATTTGCCTGGTGTGCATTGTCGGCATTCTGTTTGACCGTGGCCGTGAGTTCTTCCATGGATGACGCCGTCTCTTCGAGCGAGTTGGCCTGCTGCTCTGTGCGTGATGACAGGTCCTGATTACCGTTGGCGACCTGTGACGAGGCTGAGGCGATCGTGTCGGTGCCGCTGCGCACAGCACTGACCGTTTTGATTAAGCTTTCACTCATGGACTTCAAGGCATTGAGCAGTTCGCCAGTTTCGTCGCCCGATGTGGCGTCGATCTTGATCCTGAGGTCGCCCTCTGCAACCTGCTTTGCAAGCGCCACGGCGGAACGCAAAGGGCGCGTGATGCCACGACCCAGCCATGCTGCCAGCAATGCAGCCAGCAGCGTTGCCACTATGCCGCCGCCGATGAGGGTGGAACCCGTCAAAGTGTGCAATGCTTGCGCGTCCTTCATGCGTTGTTCCAGCAATGATTCTTCAGCATCGTAAATGTCCGTCAGTAAGCCGCGCATCGCATCCATGCCCTTTTTACCTTTGCCCTCCAAGACGATGGCGACCACGGCTTGCATCGTCCCCTCGCCCGGTTCGCGTCGCAGTTTGATCACAGGATCGATCGCATCCTGTCGCCATTAATTTCATGATGTGCTTTAGGCCTTGTTCGAAGCAATGAATCGTATGTAAGGCTTAATTTTTCCAGCGTCGCTTCTGCAGGGCTGGCGGGACGGGCCGGCAGCACTGCATTGGGCGAGAGGATCATTGGCTGCCGCGTAGCTTTATTACGAACGTTTTGATTAAAACTGGAGGGCGGAAAGCGTCACGCTAAAAATATTTAGCCCTTGGTTGGCAGATGTCCAGAGCGGACTTAAGTCAGGGAGATTGTAAGTTTGCCGAACCGGTGACTAAAAAAATCAGGGGGCAGACGAGGCGACGTGCCGGGGGCGGATTTGAAGGAGGCTGATGGAGGGTCGTGCCATGATGGCACTGCAGAGAAAAATTCGAAACGCGACGTTCTGGAAGACCGTGCCCGACGCTGTCAAAATAGGACGAGTCGTCGGGCAGGCTGTGCAGTGCTTTAAAAGTTATTTATAACCGAGCTTGGCCGATTCCGCGTTGATTTGCTGGATCCATTCAGCACCAATGCGTTTTTCCATGGTTTTATGCACTGGCAGCATCGCCTTGCGCCATGCTTCCGACTCAGCCTTGGTCAGCGTATAGACTTCGATTTTGCCCGAAGCCTTGATCTTCTGGACGATGTCGTCTTCTTCTTCCTGCGTCAGCTTGTTTTCATAATCCGTGGCTTCCTTCATCGCCTTGTCGAGCGTGGTACGGATGTCGGCTGGCAGACCTTCCCAGAATTTTTTGTTGACGATGACGGCATACGCGCCATAGCCATGATTGGACATGGTCAGGTGCTTTTGCACTTCGTAGAATTTTTGCGTATAAAAATTCGGCAATGAATTTTCAGTGCCATCGATCACGCCGGTTTGCAAGGCTTGGTAGACCTCGGAGAATGCCATCACCTGTGGCAGAGCACCGACGGCGCGCATTTGTTCATCGAGTACCTTCGAGGACTTGATGCGCAACTTCAGGCCCTTCATGTCTGACGGATTATGCAGCGGCTTGTTGGCGCTCATTTGCTTGAAGCCGTTATCCCAGTAAGCGAGACCGATAATGCCTTTTGGCTCGAGCAGCTTGAACAGCTTCAGGCCAATCGGGCCATTGATGACTTTCTGTTGCACCTTATGGTCAGGAAAAATGAAAGGCAAATCGAAGACTTCAAACGCCGCCGCACCCATAGGGCCAAATTTCGAAGTCGATGGCGCCAGCATTTGTACGGCGCCTAACTGCAAGGCTTCAATTTCTTCCTTGTCCTTGTACAGCACGCTGTTGGCATACACTTCGATCTTGACACGGCCTTTGGTACGTTCTTCCGCCAGCTTCTTGAACAGTTCGGCGGCTTTACCTTTTGGCGTGTCGGCAGCGACTACATGGCTGAATTTGATCACGATAGGCTGCTGTGCCGACGCTATGCCGGCGCTCAGCAACAGTGTTGCGAGCAGGGATTTGAATAAATTTTTCATGGGAACCTTGTTTACTTGATATTTTTATCTTGCCTACTGGCTGGACCAGTAAGCTAATTCGTGGCGATGTCTGTCTCTTGAATCGCCGAAAAATGACAGGCGCTTGCATGAATTACAGCAACTCGCGCACGTTATCACAGAAAAGAACGGTGTTCCATTTTTAGCGTCGGTGTGGGATGTTTTGCCCGCGATAATTCAGGCAATCCTTGATTTTTCTGGAGGCCGCAGGAAGGGAGCATAGGCCCGCTGCGAAAATGCCGCATCACTGTTCAAAGTATTTGTTGGCTGCAGCACTGCCGCGAGTCGAGAGACCTACTGCCGTTACTGAGCGCAGTTGTTCGAATGTTCTTGTCGGCGATGCAGCCTCGATACCGAGGTGCCCCGACTTTGATGATTAAGTTTTTTTAAGCGGGATAAGCGCGTAACTTTTTACTTGTTTTATCAGCTATAGTTAGGATGGCAACATGACAAAAGTTAGCAAATTCGCATTGCATCGTTCGCGCTTAGTCTTGGTAATACCATCGACCAAGTTAGGGCGTTGATTTTTTAAGAGAAACATATGCAACTCACGCCCATCATCGCCATTCACATGAGCGCCGCATTGACCGCATTGGTTCTGGGGCCGCTTGTCTTTTGGGCCCGTTTAGGGCAGACCATTCGGGTTCGCTGGCATCGCGCCTTGGGCTACGCCTGGACGACCTGCATGGTGGCCGCCGCCATTTCCGCGATGTTCATTCGCAGCTATGACTTGCCCAATATCTGGGGCTATACCCCGATTCATCTTTTGGTCTTGGTGACGGCAGTCGGTTTATTCAAAGCATTTCGAGCATTAGCAAAACGCGACTTTGCCCAGCATCGTAGCAACATGCAACGGCTTTATATCGGCGCATGCCTGGTCGCCGGGGGTTTCACCTTAATGCCATCACGCTATCTGGGGCAGCTGATCTGGGGAACATGGCTGGGACTTCTGTAAATACTGATGCCGACTGTTGCGTCATAGCAGACAGTTGCGTGCCAACGACGAAGTGCTCGCTAAATCTGGCTCGATCAGGCAAAAAAATTGGCGCGACAATATTAAAATGACATCATTATCTTCGTGGCTGAACTGACTTAATCAACCCGGAGTCAATGATTGTCCAATCGTAAAATCTGGTGGCGTCCTATCGCCCACTTTGCCGCTCACATGATCGTGGGATGCATGGTTTTCCTGATTTTTGGTTCGATATCGGTCGGGCTCGCTTTGCTGGTGCAGACTCTTGAACGAGTCAATATCCCAAGTATGACGCTGAACATGCTCGCATTTATTGAACATGTTATTTTGATCGTCGATGGGATACTTTTCGTGGTGTATGTTGGCATCGCAGGTATCGGTGCCATTAAGGAGATGAGCGAATCATGAAAACAGCCGACACAACTTTTTGCCAGGAGTTCGTCATTGCGGCCAAGCAGGGGCCGCGACTTTACTTTGCGCCTTTGGTGGGCGCGTTCAAGGCGGTGCGGGAAGAAGCCCAGCGGATTTACCAGATCAACAAATCCGACCGAACGCTGCTGCCGAACAAGCAAGACTAAGCCTGCCGCATTCAAAAGACCGGCGGATCTCTTATCCCGCCCAGCTTGGTGATCGCTTAGTGATTTCTATCCACTGCGAATCTGGATAAATTGAGCAAAGAGTCTTTGAATTGACTATCGGGCATGCCGGACAAGGCGTCCGTGGCCCTTTGTGCGGCCTTGGAGGCTTCCTGCATCGTATAGTCGAGTGCGCCGGACGTCGTGATGGCGGCCAGGATTTCATCGAAATGGGTTTCGTCGCCATTCTCGATGCAGCTGCGTACGAGCTCGCGCTGATTGGGCGTGCCATTTTCCATCAGGTAGATGAGCGGCAGGGTGGGCTTGCCTTCGCGCAGGTCATCGCCGACATTCTTGCCGATATCGGCAGCATTGCCGGAATAATCGAGCGCATCGTCCACGAGCTGAAAGGCCGTGCCTAGCGAGCGGCCGTATTCTGCAGCCGCTTCAACTTCAGACTCTGGTGCGCCGGCAATCAGGGCGCCCAGCTGGGCTGCTGCTTCAAACAATTTTGCTGTCTTGGAGCGAATCACCTGCAGATAGCGTGCTTCATCGACATCGGGGTCGTGCATGTTCAATAACTGCAGCACTTCACCTTCGGCGATCACATTCGTCGCATCCGCAAGAATCTGCATGACGCGCATGTCGCCGACATTGACCATCATCTGGAATGCACGCGAGTATACGAAGTCGCCGACCAGTACCGACGCGGCATTGCCGAACATCGCATTGGCAGTCTCGCGCCCGCGTCGCAAAGAGGATTCATCGACGACGTCATCATGCAGCAAGGTCGCTGTGTGGATGAACTCCACCACAGCGGCTAGTGCGTGATGGTGCGTGCCGCTGTAGCCGTAGGCGTTCGCCAACAGTAGTACCAATACCGGCCGGATGCGTTTGCCGCCGGCGCTGATGATGTATTCGGCGATCTGGCTCACGAGCGGGACGTCGGAATGCAGTTGCTGGCGGATAACCCGGTTCACCGCTTCCATATCGGCGGAAATCGGTTCGATGAGATTGTTTTGTGAGGTGTGGCGGATGGCGGCAGACAATGGGGGAACCTGCTAAGAATCGACAATTGCTTGGATTATACGACGAGTGCGGCTTCCTGCTAAGTTCAGCAGTGCAATGCCTCGACGCAAAGCGCGATGCGATGATGTTTTGACCGGTGCCGCAACTTTATGTATAATCCGCGGTTCACCCAAATGCAGGCGGGCTCGTTATGCTTTGCAGGACGGTGGAAAAATTCTCAATTATTCGACGAGGTTTCACATGTACGCGGTCATAAAAACCGGTGGCAAACAATATAAAGTTGTCGCTGGTGAAAAATTCAAAATAGAACAGATACCTGCAGACATTGGCTCCGAAGTCACCCTTGATCAAGTGCTCGCATTGGGCGCTGGCGAAACGATTAAATTCGGTACGCCTCTGGTTGAAGGTGCCACGGTGCTGGCTAAGGTATTGGCGCACGGTCGCCACGATAAGGTCAAAATTTTCAAGATGCGCCGTCGTAAGCACTACCAAAAGCGCATGGGCCATCGCCAAAATTTCACCGAATTGCAAATCGTCTCGATCAACGGTTAATCCGTTATTCTGAGCTAACCAGATACCAAGGAGCAGTAAATGGCACATAAAAAGGGCGGCGGCACTACGCGCAACGGCCGTGATTCAGAGTCAAAACGACTCGGCGTCAAGGTCTACGGTGGTCAAACTATCAATGCTGGCGGCATCATTGTTCGCCAACGTGGTACGAAGATGCACCCAGGCGAGAACGTCGGTATGGGCAAAGACCACACCTTGTTCGCGCTGATCAACGGTAAAGTTGCATTCGTCACCAAAGGTGCTTTGCAGCGCCACATGGTGACAGTAATTCCAGCGTAAGTTTTACGCAGAGGCGAAAGCCTTGTTTCAAAAGGCTCTGCCCTCGGTAGGGCCTTTTTTATTTTGATAGATGGTTTTTTTTGGCGGCAAACATGAAGTTTATAGACGAAGCAAAAATTGAAGTCATTGCTGGTGACGGCGGGAACGGCGTTGCGTCTTTTTGCCGCGAAAAATTCCGTCCCTTCGGCGGACCAGACGGTGGCGATGGCGGCAAGGGCGGCAGTATCTGGGCCGTGGCCGACCGGAATATCAACACCCTGGTCGACTATCGCTATTCCAAATTACATAAAGCGCGCGACGGTGAAAATGGTCGCGGTGCTGATTGCTACGGCAAGGGCGCAGACGATATTTTCCTGCGCATGCCCGTTGGCACACTGGTCATTGACCAGAACGACGGCGAACTCGTCGCCGACCTGACAGAACACGGTCAACAAATCCTGCTGGCCAAAGGCGGCGAGGGCGGCTGGGGCAATATTCATTTCAAGACGTCCACGAATCGCGCGCCACGCCAAAAAGGCGAAGGCAAGGAAGGCGAACGTCGCGAACTGCGTCTGGAGCTGAAGGTGCTGGCTGACGTCGGCTTGCTGGGTATGCCGAATGCCGGTAAATCGACTTTCATCACGGCTGTATCGAATGCGAAGCCGAAGATCGCCGATTATCCGTTCACGACCCTGCATCCGAATCTGGGCGTTGTGCGCGTCAGCGCCGAGAAGAGCTTCGTCATCGCCGATATCCCGGGCCTGATCGAAGGCGCGGCCGATGGCGCCGGACTGGGCGTTCAGTTCCTGCGCCATTTGCAGCGCACCGGTTTGCTGCTGCATATCGTTGACCTCGCACCGTTTGAAGATACAGTCGATCCGGTCAAGGAAGCGAAGGCGATCGTCAAGGAATTGAAAAAATACGACGAAGAACTCGTCAACAAGCCACGCTGGCTGGTCTTGAACAAGCTCGACATGGTGCCTACCGACGAGCGCAAGAAGCGCGTCAAGGATTTCATCAAGCGCTTTGGCTGGAAAGGCCCGGTCTTTGAAATCTCGGCGCTGAATCGCGAGGGCTGCGAAGAACTGATCGTCGAGATTTACAATTATCTCGCCGAGACGCGTCGCATCGGTTTGCGTTCGGAAGATACGAGCATGGCAGAAGAAGTGCGCGGCATTGATTCCATTGATGCTGACGATCCACGCTTCAAGACCATGGACGCCGTCGAATCTGAAGATCCACGCTTCAGGCCTATAGATTAAGATTTAGCTTACTGCACCCATGGACGCCGCCATTCAACACGCCAAACGCATCATCGTCAAAGTCGGATCCTCCCTGGTCACCAATGACGGTCAGGGACTCGATCACGACGCCATTGCAAAATGGGCCGCGCAAATCGCGGATTTGCGTAAGCTCGGTAAAGAGGTCGTGCTGGTCAGTTCCGGTGCCATTGCCGAGGGCATGCAGCGGCTGGGCTTCACCACGCGTCCGACCGGTATCCATGAGTTACAAGCCTGCGCGGCAGTAGGGCAAATGGGGCTGGTGCAGATTTATGAAACCAGCTTTCGCCAACATGGCTTGCATACGGCGCAAGTCTTGCTCACGCACGCCGACCTGGCCGATCGCGAGCGCTATCTCAACGCCCGTTCAACGCTGTTTACGCTGCTGAACTTTGGCGTTATCCCGATCATTAATGAAAACGATACCGTCGTCACCGACGAAATCAAGTTTGGCGATAACGATACGCTGGGCGCGCTGGTGGCGAACCTGATCGAAGCCGATGCGCTGGTGATCCTGACCGACCAGAAGGGTTTGTTCACGGCAGATCCACGCAAGGATCCCAAGGCTGAGTTCGTCCATCATGCCAAGGCCGGTGACCCGGCGCTGGAAGTGATGGCCGGCGGCGCCGGTTCCAGCATCGGTCGCGGCGGCATGCTGACCAAGATCCTCGCGGCCAAGCGTGCCGCGACGTCGGGCGCGCATACCGTGATCGCCTGGGGCCGTGAAAATGAGGTCCTCACGCGTCTGGCCAGGGGTGAAGCGATCGGTACGCACCTTGCGGCGCAAACGGCGCAGCTAACGGCGCGCAAACAGTGGATGGCGGATCATCTGCAAACTGCAGGTCGGGTCATGCTCGACGCTGGCGCGGTGCAAAAACTGACAGCCGAGGGCAAGTCTTTGCTGCCGATTGGTGTCACTGACGTGAGTGGAGAATTCGGTCGCGGTGATGTCATCACCTGTGTCGATGCGGCCGGGCTGGCGATTGCGCGCGGCATCAGTAATTACGGCAGTTCGGATGCGCGCAGGATCATGCGTCGCGCCTCCGGCGAGATTGAAGCCATCCTCGGATTCGTCGAGGAACCCGAGCTCATTCATCGCGATAACTTGGTACTCGTCTAGCGTTCGTCAGCGGCGCGCAATGTATTGCGCCTTGATCGTTTCAGTCCGATACCGGTGACATGCTTTTGCGCGCGTTAAGGCCTCCGTCATTACGAAACCTCTCCAGCATCTGCGCTACCGTTCCGGCGACCATCTTGTCCTTGCACAGGAAGTCATTGACCAGCGTCGCATGCTGCTTATTGGGCGATGCGCCGCTGATCGGTTCCCACCCTTCACGTCGCGAGCGTGACCAGCTGCCATCGGCGCGGCCGAAGGCGTACAAACGTTTTTGTAGCAGCTCACAGCGTATGCCTTCGAAGCTGACATTTTTTGCGCCCCCTGCGCTGATGCTGACTAGCGTATAGCGCACTACGCCATCCTTGCCGATGACGATCGATGTGCTGTCGATAGCGAAGCTCTGGGTTGCTGTCGGACTGACGTAGAAGGGTAGCAGGTTCTCCTTCAATGGCGCCGCAGGGAGTTGCAGGGCGATTTCTTGCCATGCCTTCTCCAGTTCTTCCACATCGTCTTGTGCAAACGCTGCGGTGCCGGCTACCAGCAGCGTGAGCGCCGCCAGTCGTCGCAGGACGCGGCCGGAAAAATAATCAGTCATTCACACTCTCATTTTGGGTCGGGTTCGGTCACGGTCACGACAGGTGTTTCGTTATTGGCGCGCGGCGGATGTGCCTGGCGCAGATAACGTCCAGTCGGTCGCGGTGTTGGTGTCGCATTTGGACGACTCAGGAAACGTGATAATTCCTGCAGCGCGCGTTGATAGACATCGCGCTTGAATTCAATGACCACATCCAGCGGCACCCAATACTCATGCCAGCGCCATGCGTCGAACTCGGGATGTTCGGTCAGGCGCAGGTTGACATCACAGTCGCGGCCAACCATACGCAGCAGGAACCAGATCTGTTTCTGGCCACGATAATGCCCGCGGATTTCACGCTTGATGAAACGATCCGGCACCTCATAGCGTAGCCAGTCGCGCGTGCGACCGATAATCTTGACATGCTCCGCCCTGAGCCCGACTTCTTCTTCGAGCTCACGAAACATCGCCTGTTCCGGCGTTTCGCCGAATTTGATACCGCCCTGCGGAAACTGCCACGAGTGCTCGCGCACCCGCTTTCCCCACCAAACCTCATTTTGGGCATTGATGAGGATGATGCCGACGTTTGGGCGAAAGCCTTCACGGTCCAGCATGTTGCACCTCAAAACTTTCTGCGGCTAGAAGGCCTTTAAATCGACTGCGACACAATCAATGTCATGTGGTGGCTCCGCCATGCAAAGGCGGAAAACAGTGGCAGGAATCAAATGTGTGAAGAAGTGGGCGCATCTGCCAGCTAATCCTTTAAAATTGAGTTGATTATAACCCCCTCTTTTTAAAAAGAATTCATCGTTATGCGCGCCTCACGTTTTTTTATTTCTACCCTCAAGGAAGCCCCGGCCGACGCCGAAATCGTCAGTCATAAACTGATGCAACGCGCCGGTATGATCAAGCGCCTTGGTTCCGGTATTTACACTTACATGCCCATTGGCTTACGCGTCATCCGCAAGGTCGAAGCGATCGTACGCGAAGAGATGAACCGCGCCGGCGCAGTCGAGCTGCTCATGCCGCTCGTACAGCCTGCCGAGCTGTGGCAGGAAACCGGCCGCTGGGACAAGATGGGGCCTGAACTCATGCGCGTGAAAGACCGCCATGGTCGTGATTTCGCGATCCAGCCAACCTCCGAAGAAGTCATCACCGACGTCGTGCGCAGCGATATCAAATCGTATCGTCAGCTGCCGATTAATTTTTATCATATCCAGACCAAGTTCCGCGATGAGCGCCGCCCGCGTTTCGGCCTCATGCGCGGCCGCGAATTCACGATGAAGGATGCCTACTCCTTCGACCGCGACCTGGCCGGCATGCAGAAATCCTACGACATCATGTTCGCCGCCTATGGCCGCATCTTTACCCGCTTCGGCCTGCAGTTCCGCGCAGTGGCCGCCGACAACGGCGCCATCGGCGGCTCCGGCTCGCATGAATTCCATGTCATTGCCGATACTGGCGAAGATGCGCTGGTCTACTGCCCCGAGTCAGATTACGCCGCCAACATGGAAGCCGCCGAAGCCGTCGCGCCGGTCGCAGCACGCGCTGACGCTACCCAGCCGCTGACCAAAACCGCAACCCCCGGCAAAGCCAAATGCGAAGACGTCGCTGCTTTGCTCGGCCTGCCATTGACCCAGACCGTGAAGTCCATCGTGCTTGCCGTCGATACCGACGCTGACGGCAAGACGCATTCGCAAGTCTGGCTCTTGCTGCTGCGCGGCGACCATGAATTGAATGAAGTGAAGGCCGCCAAGATCGTCGGTCTGGCGAATTTCCGCTTCGCGACCGAAGCGGAAATTGTTGAGTGCTTTGGCACCAAGCCGGGTTACCTCGGACCGATCAATATGGCCAAACCAATCAAGGTCGTTGCCGATCGCACGGTGGCGCAGATGAGTGATTTCGTCTGCGGCGCCAATGAAGCCGACTTCCACTTCACGGGTGCGAACTGGGGCCGCGATTTGCCCGAGCCTCTCGTGGCAGATTTACGTAATGTTGTCGCCGGCGATAGTTCACCGGATGGCAAAGGCGTATTGGCGATCCAGCGCGGTATTGAAGTGGGCCATGTATTCCAGCTCGGTACGCGCTATTCGCAAGACATGAAAGCGACTTACCTCGATGAAAACGGCAAGCCGCAGCTAATGCAAATGGGCTGCTACGGCATTGGTGTCACGCGCATCCTGGGTGCAGCGATCGAACAGAACTTCGACGACAAGGGCATCATCTGGCCAAGCTCGATTGCGCCATTTGAAGTGGTTCTGTGCCCGATGGGCTATGACCGAAGTGAGGCGGTCAAGGAGCAGTGCGACAAATTGTACGAGGCACTGACGGCAGCGGGCGTGGACGTCATGCTCGACGATCGCGGTGAGCGTCCGGGCGCGATGTTCGCCGACTGGGAATTGATCGGCGTGCCGCATCGTGTCGTGGTCGGTGATCGCGGACTCAAGGAGGGCAAGCTTGAATATCAGGGACGCCGTGATGCTGCGGCTACGCCAGTCGAGATTGAGGCCATGGTCGACTTCATCAAGTCGAAACTGGCGGCTTGATTCCGCGACGATGAAACGCCTGTGCCGCTACGGTCTTGCTGTCGTACTGGCGACATTGGCGATACCGTCGGCATACGCCGGCAATCAGCAGGAAGAAGCGCTGGCCGATTCCGTGCGACTGGCGCTGGCGCGCGCGATCGGCGACACGAGTCCGCCGAAACCGCAATTCGCCGATATGGCGGAGCGACTGCGCTACCTGCGCTGGCTCGGCGAAATGTCGGACCGGCTCAGCAAGCGCTTGCCGGACCGCCAGGTGCGTCTGGAATTTTTGCGTACCTCCTGGTACGAAGCCAAGCGTGCCGGTCTCGATCCGGCGCTGGTGCTGGGTCTGGTCGAAGTCGAATCGGCGTTTCGCAAATATGCGCTCTCACCGGTCGGCGCGCATGGCTATATGCAGGTGATGCCGTTCTGGACGCGCGTGATCGGCGATGGTCAGCGCAATAAACTCTTCAATATGCAAACTAACCTCAGGTATGGCTGCGCCATCCTGCGGCTGTACATGGATATGGAAGGCGGTAATTTATTTTTTGCGCTCGGGCGTTACAACGGCAGTCGCGGACGGCCGGAATATCCAAACGCCGTGCTGGGCGCGCTGAGGAAATGGGAATACCTGCATTGAAAACAAAAACGCCCGCGCAATGCGGGCGTTTTTGTTTGGCACATTGGAAGGCTTATTTCAAATGGTCGGAGATCAGTTTCGTCATCTCGAACATGGAAACTTGCTTCTTGCCGCCAAAGACAGCTTTCAGCTTTTCATCCGCATTGATCATGCGTTTGTTCAGTTCGTCCTGGAGCTTGGACTTCTTGATGTATTCCCAGATTTTTTTGGTGACTTCAGTGCGCGGCAACGGATTGGCGCCGATGACGGCAGCGAGAATCGCTGATGGGGTCATAGGCTTCATGAAGGCTGCATTGGGTGTGCGCGGTGCTGCTGCTTTCTTTGCTACTGGCTTCTTAGCGGCTACTTTTTTCGCGGCGACTTTTTTAGCTGGTGCTGGTGCTGCTGCTTTTTTTGCTACCGGCTTTTTCGCTGCGACTGTTTTTGCTGCTGGTTTAGCTGCTGCTTTTTTGGCTGCTGGCTTTGCTACGACCTTCTTGGCTGCAGGTTTGACTGCGGCCGTCTTTGCTGCCGGTTTCTTGGCGGCTGGTTTGGCCGCTGGTTTTTTGGCTGTTGCCATCTTCAAGCCTCCTTCACTAAGTATGTTGCGAATCGCGCCATATCACGCACCGCTAATATTGGTGGTGTTTTCACACGCATGCAAGTCTTTTTTGATCGTTTTGACAGGTATTTACCGAGGCGTGGTCTTATTCCATCGCCCTTTGAACACAGCAATGAAAAAACTCAGCGCATGCCCGGCATCATGCCCTTCATGCTGCGCATCATTTTCATCATGCCGCCGCCTTTGAGCTTCTTCATCATCGACTGCATTTGCTCGAACTGGGCCAGCATGCGGTTGACTTCCTGGACCTGTACGCCGGCACCTGTGGCGATGCGGCGTTTGCGCGAAGCCTTGATCAGTTCCGGCTTGGCGCGTTCCATCGGTGTCATGGAATTGATCATGCCTTCCATGCGCCGGACTTGCTTTTCAGCGTTATCCATATTGGCGCCACCGGCGGCTTGCTGCATCTGCGCCGGCAGCTTGTCCATCAGTCCGGCGAGCCCGCCCATTTTCTTCATCTGCGAAATTTGCGCCTTGAAGTCATTGAGGTCGAATTTACCGCCGACCTTGATTTTCTGTGCGAGGTCCTGGGCGGCAGCGACATCCATGCCTTTGCGCGCGCCTTCGACGAGCGCCATGATGTCGCCCATGCCGAGGATGCGGCTGGCCATGCGTTGCGGATCAAAGGCTTCGAGACCGTCGAGTTTTTCCGACACGCCGGCGAACTTGATTGGCTTACCCGTCACATGACGCACCGACAGTGCCGCGCCGCCACGGGCGTCACCGTCGAGCTTGGTCAGGATGATGCCGGTCAGCGGCAGGGCGTCATTAAAGGCTTTGGCGGTATTGATCGCATCCTGACCGAGCATGGCATCGACCACGAACAGGGTTTCGATCGGCTTGACAGCGGCATGCAAGGCAGCGATTTCCTGCATCATCGCTTCATCGATACCTAGCCGGCCGGCGGTGTCGACGATCAAGACTTCATGGTAGTGGCGTTTGGCGTAGTCGAGCGCGGCGAGCACGATATCGATCGGCTTGTCGGTCGGCTGCGACGGAAAGAAATCGGCGCCGACCTGTTTCGTGACCGTTTCGAGCTGGCCGATCGCAGCCGGACGGTAGACGTCGGCGGAGACGGTCAGGACTTTCTTTTTCTTCTCTTCGATCAGGTATTTGGCCAGCTTACCGACAGTGGTGGTCTTGCCGGCGCCTTGCAGGCCGGCCATCAGGAACACGGCCGGTGGCTGCATGGCGAAACTCAGCTGCGAGGCCTGCGGGCCGAGGTCGCCGCCCATGATCGAGGCCAGTTCGTTTTGCACCACGCCGACGAGCGCCTGGCCCGGCGTGAGCGAGCCGATGACGTCCTGGCCTTGCGCCTTTTCCTTCACGCGGTTAATGAATTCACGTACGGCTGGCAGGGCAACGTCGGCTTCAAGCAAGGCAAGCCTTACTTCGCGAAGCATGTCGGCGGTATTGGCTTCGGTTAAACGCGCCTCGCCGCGCATGGTTTTGACGACTTTGGCGAGACGTTGGGTCAGATTATCGAGCATGGCGATGTCACATCTAGAAGAGGGAAGAAAAATCGATACCTGGATATCGCGCGATTGCCTCCATTTTACCCGAACCGGCTCGTGGTTCCTGCGCCGCCTTGGCGCGCCGCCTTAGCGTGCCGCCTGGGTGCTCGACCATGACGCCTTACCTTGCCGACGATCGACTGCCGTTACCAGACGCGGCATGGTGTAGACTGCAAACATTGAAATTCAATCGTCACCATGCACGCCTGAACAGGGCGGCGACGGTGTGCATCCTCTCCATGGAAAATGTCGTTTATTTGTTGGCCGCGCTCTTGTATGCCGTCTGTGCAGTCATGCCTGCGCGCCTGCGCCTGCCGATTTCGCTGGCTACGGCATTGGCCTGGCTGTTGCACGGCACGGCTTTGTCGAATGCGGTGCTGGCACCCGGGTCGTTGCGTCTGGGTTTTGCGGTGATGTTGTCGATCGCCTTGTGGATTTCCGTACTCGTGTACTGGCTGGAAAATCGAAATTTCACGCTCGACAGCTTGCGCGTGCTGGTGCTGCCGAGCGCGGCGTTTGCAGTGATCCTGCCGGCGCTGTTCCCCGGTAAGCTGATCGCGCTGGATGGCAAATCCGCTTTATTCTCATGGCATGTTGCCATCGCCCTGCTGGCCTACAGTACCCTGACCATCGCGGCCTTTCACGGCGTGCTGATGGCGGTGCAGGAGTCGCGCCTGCATACGCGTACGACGGCCGGCTCAGGCTGGTTCGGTGCTGCGATAGATCGTTTGCCTGCGCTGCTGACGATGGAAAAATTATTGTTTCGCATGATCGCCATTGGCTTTGTGTTTCTGACGCTGACGGTACTGTCGGGCGTATTCTTTTCAGAACAGCTGTTTGGCCGAGCCGTCAAATGGGATCACAAGACCGTCTTTTCGCTGCTGTCGTGGGTCTTGTTCGGATTGCTGCTGGCCGGCCGTAAATGGCGCGGCTGGCGTGGCAAGACTGCCTTGAGTTTTACACTGCTCGGTTTCGCCACCCTGCTGCTGGCGTATGTGGGAAGTCGTTTTGTACTGGAAGTCGTCTTGCATCGGGGGCTGGTATGAAACTCCTACTGTGGCTGGTACTTGGCCTTGCTGTGTTGTACATCCTGCGTAACAAGAAAAAGCCAGCGGCAAGCCAGCCGACTGCGCGCGCTGCCGCGGCTACAGGCGAGGCCGAAGTGATGCTGCGCTGTGCCGACTGTGGTGTCTACCTGCCAGCTTCAGAGGTGCTGTACGACCTGGCAGGTAAAGCCTTCTGCTCGGATGAGCATCGCCGCCGGCACGCTTAAACCATGAGCGGCGACGCGCCCTTGCAATCTGCTGCCAGCAAAGAAACTTACTGGCGAACGCTGTTGACGTTCGGCGTAACCCGCCTAGTTATCGCAAGCGTGCTCTTGCTCTATCTCGCCTTCGGCGTAAATCAATCAGCGCTGCTGCAAAGCCAACGTCAAGTCTGGCAGGTTTGTATGGCGTACCTGCTGATGGGCGTTGTTTTTGTGGTCTTTGCAGCGCGGTATCGACGGCGCTTCTTCTTGCAATTGGTGTTTCAGGTATCCGTCGACCTGTTTGTGACCTCGCTGCTGTATGCCGCTGCAGGGGGCGCAAAGAGCGGTCTCGCAATCCTGTATCTGTTCCCCTTGGCGGGCAGCGCGATACTCGCACCGCTGACGCTGGCGCTATTCTTTGCGTCGATCGCAACGCTGTTCCTCTTGCTCGACAGCGGTTACCGGATACTCAGCCTGGCCAGTGATACCGTATTTGCGCAAACCGGCTTGTTTGGCGCAGCGTTTCTTGCTTCGGTCTTTGTGATTAACCGGCTTGCTGCCAAACTGATACGGCAAGAGGCCCTGGCTACGCGGCGAGGAATCGATTTGCAAGTCCAGGAAGCGATTAATCGTCTGGTCATTGCCGACATGGGTGACGGCATACTCGTCGTCGGTGCGGGCGGGGAAATTTACACTGGTAATCCTGCGGCCGGGCAGATGTTGGGCTTGACGATGCCCTATGCGGGATCGTTGCGGCGCTTGACTGATCTCACGGCCCTGATGCCGATTGCCGATGCATTTTTTGCATGGCGCCTGCGACCAGGCGAGGACACTGATCTGAATGCTGGCCTGGCTAAATTTGTCGCCATCAAGCCCGCCGACGAACCGCCCGGCCTTGGCGCGCAACGCAGCATTCGGCGCGAGGTCGTGACCCACTTGAAACTGCATTTCGCGACAGTTGAAACAGGGGGCGTCAGTGATGACCGGACCTTGATTTTCCTGCAGGATGTCAGCGCAATTGAAAATCAGGCGCAACAGTTGAAGCTCGCGGCTATGGGGCGCCTGACTGCCAGTGTCGCCCATGAAGTGCGCAACCCTTTGTCGGCAATTGCTCATGCGACAACGCTGTTGAGTGAGGACTTCGAAAACGGACCGCAGGCCCGGCTACTGAAAATTATTACCGACAACGTCGCACGACTCGACCGCATCATCGAAGATATTCTCAAGCTGTCGCGTAAAGCGCAGTTGCAACATGAACCGCTGGCGCTCGCCGGCTTTTTTGAGGAAACTATCGAAGAATTCCGGGAAATGCATGGCATTGCTGCCGACGTGATCAAGACGGCATTCTTGCACCCTTACCGCATACGCTTCGACCCTTTGCATTTGCGTGAAGTGATCGTCAACTTGCTGGCGAATGCCCTGCGCTACGCCAGCAAGTCGCCGGGCAGCATACGGATTTTTGCCGTGGCCGGCTCTCTGAACCGGGTTGAACTGCATGTTCAGGATGATGGTCCGCCATTGACCCCGGAAGTACGGGCGCATTTGTTCGAGCCGTTTTATACCAATTCGAGCCAGGGTACCGGGCTGGGTTTGTACATGGCGCGCGAGCTGTGCCGTAATAACGGTGGCATGATCGATTATGAATACCGGCTTGAATCCGCCGATGGCATCCAGGGCGAGGTCAGCGGGCGATTCGTGATTACCTTGGCTGCTGCCGGCAGGGATTGATGTGGTTTGTTGTCACTCACTCGACGATGCTTGATGAGGCCTGATCGCAGGGCCGATATTAGGATATTTAATGAATTCACCGCGTATCCTGGTAGTTGATGATGAAGCAGACCTGCGCGAACTGCTGGAAATTACCTTGCTGAAGATGGGGCTTGATGTCGACAGCGCGGACTGTCTCGTACGCGCACGCGACTATCTCAACGAAGCGGAATATGCGCTCGTTCTGACCGATATGCGTCTGCCTGATGGCAGCGGCATTGAACTGGTCAATGAAGTCAGCAGTCGCTTTCGCAATACGCCGATCGCGGTGATCACGGCCTTTGGCAGCGCCGACAATGCCGTGGCAGCGCTCAAGGCAGGTGCCTTCGATTACCTCTCCAAGCCCGTCGCCCTGAACCAGCTGCGCTCCATGGTGCAAGCTGCCTTGCGCCTCAGTCAGGGGCAGCCGGCAGGCGGCAGCGATGCCATCGATGCTGGCGAAAAATTACGTCTCATTGGCCAGTCGGCCGTGATGAACGATGTGCGTAGCCAGATCGTGCGGCTGGCGCGCAGCATGGCGCCGATCGCCATCAGTGGCGAATCAGGCAGCGGCAAGGAGCTCGCCGCGCGCGACATTCATAGCCAGGGCGCGCGCGCCGACAAGCCTTTCGTGGCTGTCAATTGCGGCGCGATACCCGAGAGCCTGATGGAGGCCGAATTCTTCGGCTATCGCAAGGGTGCTTTCACGGGTGCGTATGCCGACCGTGAAGGCTTCTTTCAGGCGGCGCATGGCGGTACCCTGATGCTCGATGAGGTTGCCGACCTGCCGCTGGCCATGCAGGTCAAATTGCTGCGCGTGATACAGGAGCGGCGCGTGCGCCGTCTTGGCGGCACCCTTGAAGAGGCTGTCGACGTGCGGCTCATCAGCGCCACGCATCAGGACCTGGGTAAATGTGTCGACAGCGGCAAATTCCGCCAGGACCTGTATTACCGCCTGAACGTGATTGAACTGCGTTTGCCGGCCTTGCGTGAGCGGCTTGATGATATTGCCCTGTTATCGAGCGCGATCCTGCAGCGGCTGGCGGTACCAGGTTCGACGCCAGAGCTGACGCCGGGGGCGCTGGCGGCTTTGCAAGCCTACCGTTTTCCTGGCAATGTGCGCGAACTTGAAAACATCCTGGAGCGCGCGCTCGCGTTTTCCAACGATGGCACGATAGAAGTGGCCGACCTGGCATTAAAGTCGGATATTGCCGTCGGCGCCATTTTGCCGGCCGAGTCCGGCATGGCGAATGTCGCCGTGGTACAGGAGAGTGTAGCGCCAGAGGCTGCTGTCGCTGCTATGCCCGCGCGTAGTGAATTACCGGCCTCGCTGCCCGAACATCTCGACCAGGTAGAACGTGAAATCATCGAGCGGGCCTTGCACAAGACCCGCTTCAACCGCACGCAGGCTGCTGAATTATTGGGCATCAGTTTTCGCCAGCTGCGTTACCGCATACAACGTCTCGCTATTCGTGAGCCAGACTGAAACTTTCCGTCGGCAGCACGATTTCCCCTAAATGAAAAGTTCGCCCTGAAGAAGGAAGCCCCGTTAAGTAAGCGGCTTGCGCGTGCGCCGCTCTGGGTAACGCTGGTTGAATAGAGTGGGTGGCATATCGCGTGAAGGATTGCGACCATGTCAGATCGAGCCAGGGCTATCGGGCGCCGCCAGACTGGTGACTTGTTAAGCCTGGCGGCGCCCGATAGCCCTGTCTCTGCGGGCTGCGTTGAAGCGCGACTAATTTTAAAACCCCATCCGGATGGGTCGCTGGCCGCGCCACCCTGGACTGTCAGAGGCATCCGCCCTGCGCGCCCCATCCCTTAAAAAGTCAGCAGGGATGGGGCGCGCAGGGCGGGTGCCGCGCGTAGAGGTCGAGGCATTCTTAAGTACCTTAATTTAAAGGCCATATTCAGAAGAGGGCTACTTCTTCCATTCGTGCTGCACCATTCCCGTGCGAAACGCGAAGAAATTGCACCTTGCGAGTTAGTCACTACCTGTTTGCGCGTGCGCCTGTCGCACCAAAGCGGCTGCGCTGCCCGCATGCAGTAAAGCGCCCGAAAAAGTCAACATGACAAAGCAAAAATATAGTCGGATTCCAATCGAAAAAATTATTGCGCCCATACGTATCGCGCACTACAATCGGTGCACTTAAGCAAATTAGACACTAGATGTAGTGGTTGGGGCGAGCTCAAGCAGTGATAATTTTTTGCCATCTTCGGCTTTTTCAGGATGGCTAATCACGGTAATACACGGGTTTGCAGCCTGCCGGTGCCTTCGTGGCGCTGGAGGTTGCGTCCGATTTGATGGCAACAATGGCTGCTCGGTTCGCCGGTAGCTTGGGGCATTGTTGGCGGGTGAAGGCAAGAATTCAAGGGAAAGAACCTCGCGCTCGCGGGGTGATCAGAAAATAACCATGACCGGCGCAACATGGCAGCCGGTTCTAATGTTTCAGGAGTCACTATGCATTCAGCACAAGAAATTTCAGCGAAGTCACCGTCAGAATTTACGCCAGGTGCGGCCCATTCAGGCGCCAGCGTTTCGGGCGCTGCGGTCGCGTCGAGCTATGCGGATTACAAGATCATCCGTCGCAACGGTTCCGTCGTTGGATTTGAGCCATCGAAAATTTCGATCGCCGTCACCAAGGCCTTCCTCGCCGTCAATGGTGGTCAGGGTGCCGCATCGGCGCGTGTGCGTGAACTCGTCGAGCAATTGACTGCCAGTGTCGTCAACGCGCTCGTGCGTCGCCAGCCAGCAGGCGGCACCTTCCACATTGAAGATATCCAGGATCAGGTCGAGCTGTCGCTGATGCGTTCGGGCGAGCATGATGTCGCGCGCGCTTACGTGCTGTATCGCGCCAAGCGCATGGAAGAGCGCGCCGTGCAAAAAGCCTCACAGCCAGCCAGCGATGCGCCACAATTGCATGTCGTTGAAAATGGTCAGCGTCGTCCGCTCGACCTGCAGCAGGTACGTGACCTGATCGAGGCCGCCTGCATCGGTCTCGAAAAGCATGTCGATGCTGATGCGATCATGGCTGAAACCTTGAAGAACCTGTACGACGGCGTGCCTGTCGAAGAATTGCACAAGTCCGCCATTCTTGCAGCGCGCGCGCTGATGGAAAAGGACCCGGCCTACAGCACCGTCACCGCCCGTCTGCTGATGCACACGATTCGCAAGGAAGTCTTCGGCCGTGAAGTCGCGCAAGCCGATGCGGCCCTGGCCTATGTCGATTACTTCCCTAAATATATCAAGAAGGGCATCGAAGCCGACCTGCTCGATTCGAAGCTGGCGCAGTTCGACCTGACCCGTCTGAGCGAAGCCATCGTGCCTGAGCGCGACCTGCAATTCGGCTACCTCGGCCTGCAAACTTTATATGACCGTTACTTCCTGCACATCCAGGACATTCGCATCGAAATGCCGCAAGCTTTCTACATGCGTGTGGCGATGGGCCTTTCGCTCAACGAGATCAATCGCGAAGCGCGCGCCATCGAATTTTATAACCTGATGTCGAGTTTCGATTTCATGAGTTCGACGCCGACGCTGTTCAACTCCGGCACCCTGCGTTCACAATTATCGTCGTGCTATCTGACGACTGTCTCCGACGATCTCGAAGGCATCTTCGACGCGATCAAGGAAAACGCCTTGCTGGCGAAGTTCGCCGGCGGTCTCGGCAATGACTGGACGCCAGTGCGTTCGCTCGGCGCCCACATCAAGGGTACCAACGGCAAGTCACAAGGCGTGGTGCCTTTCCTGAAAGTCGTCAATGACACCGCCGTCGCGGTAAACCAGGGCGGCAAGCGCAAGGGTGCAGTCTGCGCCTACCTCGAGACCTGGCACATGGACATCGAGGAATTTCTCGACCTGCGCAAGAACACCGGCGATGACCGCCGCCGTACGCACGACATGAATACCGCGAACTGGATTCCCGACCTGTTCATGAAACGCGTCATGGAAAAAGGCGAGTGGACCCTGTTTTCGCCTAGCGATGCACCGGACCTGCACGATAAGGTCGGCCGTGCCTTCGAAGAAGCTTACACCGGCTACGAAGCCAAAGCCGCGCGCGGCGAACTGCGTAATTTCAAGAAACTGCATGCGCTGGATTTGTGGCGCAAGATGTTGTCGATGCTGTTTGAAACCGGCCATCCTTGGATCACCTTCAAAGACCCATGCAACATCCGCTCACCACAGCAGCACGTCGGCATGGTCCACAGCTCGAACCTGTGCACAGAGATCACGCTCAATACCAACGAGTCTGAAATCGCCGTCTGCAATCTCGGTTCGGTCAATATGCCAGCGCACATGAAAGACGGCCAGCTCGATCAGGTCAAGCTGCAAAAGACGATCCGTACTGCCATGCGCATGCTCGACAATGTGATCGACATCAATTACTACGCTGTTAAAAAAGCGCGTGACTCGAACCTGCGTCATCGTCCGGTCGGTCTGGGCATCATGGGTTTCCAGGATTGCCTGCACATGATGCGTACACCTTATGCCTCGATGGACGCGGTCGAATTCGCCGATCGTTCGATGGAAGCGGTGTGCTACTACGCTTACTGGGCCTCGACCGAGCTGGCAGAAGAGCGCGGCCGTTACAGTTCCTATCGCGGTTCACTGTGGGACCGTGGCATCCTGCCGCAAGATTCATTGAAGCTGCTGGGTGAAGAGCGCGGCGGCTACCTCGAAGCCGACTACAGCTCGACCATGGACTGGGATGCACTGCGCGGCCGCATCAAGGACTTCGGCATGCGCAATTCGAATTGCGTGGCGATTGCACCGACGGCGACGATTTCGAACATCATTGGCGTGTCGGCCTGTATCGAGCCGACTTACCAGAATCTGTACGTGAAGTCGAATTTGTCTGGTGAGTTCACCGAGATTAATGCCTATCTGGTGCGTGACCTGAAGGCCCGTGGCTTGTGGGATGAAGTGATGATCTCGGACCTGAAATATTTCGACGGCAGCCTGGCCAAGATCGACCGGATTCCAAATGATCTGCGGGCAATTTACGCCACGGCATTTGAAGTCGAACCCTCATGGCTGGTTGAAGCTGCATCGCGCCGCCAGAAGTGGATTGACCAGGCGCAGTCGCTCAATATTTACATGGCCGGCGCCTCAGGCAAGAAGCTCGACGAAACCTACAAGCTGGCCTGGTTGCGTGGCTTGAAGACGACTTACTACCTGCGTACGATCGGTGCGACGCATACTGAAAAATCGACGACCAAAACCGGCGCCCTGAATGCGGTGGCGGTCGATGGTTCGGCCGGTGGCGGCTTTGCTTCGGCACCGGCGTCTGCGGCTGTCGCGGCAGACGATCTGGCTGGCCCGGCATGCATGATGCGTCCGGGTGATGCCGGCTTTGAAGAATGCGAAGCTTGCCAATAAGCGAAGAAATAGTCGCGCTGCAATGTGTAATTCACGCGACATCAATACACTGATCCGGACAGTAGCTGCAGCGATGCCGCAGCTGCACGGATCACCGTCAGCGCCAATTGCGCGCAACGGCTAAAATCGACCATCTGATTTAAATTATGAAGGAAGCTACCATGTTGAGTTGGGACGAAGAAATCAAGCCGGCGACAGCGCCCGCACCACAGCTTAGCCCTGAGTTGAAGCTTGCTCCAGTGGCTGCGCGCGCAACGCATAACAGTGTGCAAAACGACGCCACATTCAATCCAACGTTTGTAGCCAAGCCTACTGCGGCTGCGACCGAAGGTGAGCGCGTGAATGCCGCTGACAAGCGCATCATCAATGGCAAGACGGACGTGAACCAGCTCGTGCCGTTCAAGTACAAATGGGCCTGGGACAAATACCTGGCCGGCTGCGCAAATCACTGGATGCCACAAGAGATCAACATGCAGCGCGACATCGAGCTGTGGAAAAATCCGAATGGTCTGACTGACGATGAGCGTCGTCTCGTTACGCGTAACCTCGGCTTCTTCGTGACAGCGGATTCACTGGCGGCAAATAACATCGTGCTTGGCACGTATCGTCACATCACTGCGCCGGAGTGCCGCCAGTATTTGCTGCGCCAGGCATTTGAAGAAGCGATTCATACGCATGCTTATCAATACATCGTTGAATCGCTCGGCCTTGATGAAAGCGAAATTTTCAATGCGTATAACGAAGTAGAATCAATCCGCGACAAGGATAACTTCCTAATCCCGTTCATCAATGTGCTTACCGATCCTGCATTCAAGACCGGCACACAGGAGACCGACCAGGCTTTGCTGAAGTCGCTGATCGTGTTCGCCTGCCTGATGGAAGGTCTGTTTTTCTATGTCGGTTTCACGCAGATTCTTGCGCTCGGCCGCCAGAACAAGATGATGGGCGCAGCAGAGCAGTATCAATATATTTTGCGTGACGAATCGATGCACTGCAATTTCGGAATCGATCTGATCAACACGATCAAGCTGGAGAATCCGCAGCTGTGGACTGCTGAATTCCGCGATGAGATTAAAGCGTTGTTTTTAAGCGCGGTAGAGTTGGAATATCGCTACGCAGAGGATACAATGCCGCGTGGAGTGCTCGGATTAAATGCTCCAATGTTCAAAGGCTACTTACGCTTCATCGCGAATCGCCGCGCACAGCAAATCGGTCTCGATCCGATGTTCGCGCAGGAAGAAAACCCCTTCCCGTGGATGAGCGAAATGATCGACCTGAAAAAAGAGCGCAACTTTTTTGAAACTCGAGTGATCGAATATCAAACTGGCGGTGCACTGAATTGGGAGTGAGTAGGAACTGAGCAGGCACTGCGTCCGACCGATCAAAGCATTGAGTACGACATGAGCAAAGCTAACTCATATCGAGCAAACAGACCTCACCGCGCATCGATGTTGATGCCGGTGAGAGAGTCAGACGCAGTGACGCACAGCAGTCGAAAAAATAGAAATTAAAACGACTGCAAAAACGGAAAGCGATTACCAAATTTGATGGACAGTAGACGACTGATACGATCCTATCTGATAGCGCCGCTGCACCTGACCATGTCGGGTAAGGCGGCGTTTTCTTTGAAAGAACGCTTGTCTATTCTGAAATAGTATTCCCGCGCTGGCGTAATCGCCGGCGTTTTTTTTGGCTGACGTCGTTTGAACGGCCGACAGTAAGCACGGAGCGCGGCCCTGAGTGTGCCCGCCTGCCACTGTCGCCAGTGCTGCTGCAAGGCCCTTGCACGGGTGCAGTCGCTGCGATAGTACGTCCTGCCAAAATATGGCTGAAGCGCTGCATAGGTGAGGGGATGCAGCAGTTCAGCTGGTGCCGAATTCATTAGCGCAAGCAAAAGTATGCTTGCTCCGATGAATAATCCGCAGAGTTCATCGCGATGGATGCTGCGGGTTTCAACTTAAGAAGCATGATTTTTTCCATCACGTGAAGGAGAAACAAAATGGCAACAGCCGCAAAGAAACCGGCAGCGAAACCTGCTGCAAAAAAAGCCGCTCCTGCAAAGAAAGCAGCTGCACCAAAGAAAGTCGCCGCGCCTAAGAAAGCTGCAGTGAAAGCACCGGTAGCCAAGAAGGCCGCCGCTCCTGCAAAGAAAGCCGCTGCGCCTAAAAAAGCAGCAGCCAAGCCGGTAGCAAAGAAAGCCGTTGCAAAGAAGGTCGTCGCTAAAAAAGCGGCAGCGCCTAAAAAAGCAGCAGCCAAGCCAGTAGCGAAGAAAGCCGTTGCCAAGAAGGTCGTCGCTAAGAAGGTCGTCGCCAAGAAAGCGGCAGCGCCTAAAAAAGCAGCAGCCAAGCCGGTAGCAAAGAAAGCCGTTGCCAAGAAGGTCGTCGCCAAGAAAGTGGCAGCGCCTAAAAAAGCAGCAGCCAAGCCGGCAGCAAAGAAAGCCGTCGAGAAGAAAGTTGTAGCCAAGCCAGCAGCAAAAAAAGCAGCGTCTAAAAAAGTCGCCGCCAAGTCTGACACTAAAAAAGCTGCGCCTAAGGCCGCTCCAAAAGCTGCAACTAAAGCTGCAACTAAAGCCGCACCAAAGGCTGCTCCTAAAGCCGCTGCCAAGCCAGTCGAGGCAAAAGCTGCGCCTAAGAAGGCTGCAGCCAAGAAGCCGGCTGCCAAGCCAGCTGAAGCTGCACCAGCAGTGAAGACAGTCCTGAATCCGGCAGCAGCATGGCCGTTCCCGACTGGCACGCGCCCGTAATATCCAGGTTCGCTTGGAAGCCTGAGTAAGTTCAGGCACAATTCCCGCTGAAAGACTGCATGTCGTTCAGCGGGTTTTTTATTGGAGAATGCACGGTGTTTTACAATATTGTTTTCATGATCGTTGATACCGTCGCAAGCGTGCTGGCCGGCGCCTTGCTGTTGCGCTTCTGGATGCAGGTCGTGCGTGTTCGGCCGCTGGCTTCATTGGCGCAGTTTGTTTTCCAGCTCACTGACTGGCTCGTGCGGCCATTGCGACGGCTACTGCCGGGCATGGGCGGTTATGATTGGGCCAGCATGATCGGCGCCTTGCTGGTCGCGGTGCTGGCGACCCTCATTGAAGTTGCGCTGAGCGGGCAGCTGAACGCGCAGGCAATCGTCTTCCTGTCGATGCTGCGTTTGATCACCTGGGTCTTCTATGGCCTCACGGGCTTGCTGCTGCTCGGCGCTGTGTTCAGCTGGATCAATCCGCAGGCACCGATGGCGCCCTTCATCCAGGCCTTGAATGAGCCGATACTGCGGCCGATCCGGCGCGTGATCCCCATGATAGGCAATATCGATTTATCGCCGCTGGTGGCCTTTGTGCTGCTGCGGATTGCCTTGCAGCTCGTGAGCTCGGCGTTCGCCTTGCTGGCATGAGTCGCCCCTGGTGTTCGGAGATTGCCGGCGGCGTCCGTTTGGCCGTGCAGCTCATGCCTAATGCGAAGAAGACGGAAGTTGTTGGCCTGCTTGACGACATGCTGAAGATACGTCTGCATGCGGCGCCAGTTGAGGGTAAGGCGAATGATGCGCTGATACGCTTTCTTGCGGAGCAATTAGGCGTGGCGCGCAGCACGGTAGTCATTACGCATGGCCATCAGAATAAGCGCAAGATCGTCGAGATCCAGTCACAGCGCGTGAGTCTTGAATCGCTGGCTGCGGCACTGCTGCCAGCGGCACTCTAAAATGCGTTTTAGGGATAGAACAGATAAACGCGAAAGCCGGATGGTTTTGGCTGGCGCACTTCAAAGACCAGTTTGACGGCTTGTTCGGTATTGGCGGCGAAGCCCTTTGCCGCATCTTTAGGCTGCGGTAAATACTCCGTAGCGGTAAAGACCCGTCGCACGATCACTTTTTCATTCACGTCATTGAGGCTGAGTTCAATATTCGGCCAGGCTTGCGTGACGCTACTACGATTGCGTAACAGCGTGGTCAGCACCAAAGACTCTTTGAGCACGGTCGACTGCTGCAATTCTGTGGCTTCGATGGCGATCGCGTCGATCTGCGCCAACAATTCCAGCTTGCAGCCGACAGTGGCGCAAATGCGCTGCAGATAAGGCTGACTTTGCGGTATATACGCCGCGATGGTATTGCGGAAGCTATAGGTCGCCTGTCCCAACAGCGTGAAAAATAGCAGCACACAGCCCAGCCACAGAGCGATGTACAAGGCCTTGTCACGTCGCTCGGTGCGACGCGCGCGGGTGACGAAGCTGGGTTCTTCGATCTCGTGAGGGACTTCTACTTCCTTCGCTTTCTGGATCGCTTCCGTCTTTCTTGCGGCGACGAGCGGCAGAAGATAGGCATCCGGAAAAGGTGCGGGTAAGGGGGGGGATTCAGCTTCGGGTATGGCGGGGGCGACAGCGGGCGCATCCGCTACTTCCGCCATTTCAATTTCCGCATCAGGAAGCTCGGTCGCTACAGGCGCCGACGCTTCAGAATGCACATGCGGACCATCTGCGACAGGCTCTGCGGGTGCTGCCGCAAAATTCTCAGGATCGGCATCAGCGCTGTCGGCGAATGCGACAGTGGCTTCGGTAACAAGCTCAGACTGCGGCGGCGAAGTCGTCGCCGCAGCCGGGAGCAAATATGCGCTGCCATCGAAAACGACATTGCATGCACCGCACCGGACCAGGCCGGCGCGTAATTTCAGCTGGTCACTCGCAACACGGAACGTCGTCTGGCAAGACGGGCACTGGGTCGTGAGTACCATTGTCAGGGCTTGCCGGAATCCAGTCGGCCGGCCAGGGCTACCCAGCCGTCACGCTCGGCCCAGACGGTGAGCGCGATGAAAGGGGCGTAGGCGGCGATGACTTCATCGGCCTGACGCGCCAACACGCCTGACAAAACCAGTGCACCGCCTGCGGCAATCCGGTTCGACAGCATCGGCGCCATCAGCTTCAAGGGGCTCGAGAGGATATTGGCTACGACAATATCGAAATGTTCTGGGCCTGTGCTCTCGACGTAATCGTTGGGCAGGAAGTAGTCAATATCGCACTGATTACGGCTGCTGTTGTAATTGGCCGACTCGATGGCTTGCGGATCGATGTCGATGCCGACCACTGCAGCGGCGCCCAATTTTTTGGCGACCATGGCCAGGATGCCCGAGCCGCAGCCATAATCGAGCACCGATAAATCGCGCGGTGCATGCACTTCCAGCCATTCCATGCACAGGCGCGTGGTGGCATGGCTCCCGGTACCGAATGCCAGTCCCGGATCGAGTTCGAGTACCAGCGCGGTCGGGTCCGGCGCATCGTGCCAGCTCGGCACGACCCAGATGTTCTTGCCGATGTGGATAGGCTCAAACTGCGACTGCGTCAGGCGTACCCAATCCTGCTCGGCGACCGGGCGCAAGGTGTAAGTCAGGGTCGCGGCATCGATTTCGCACAGCTTTGCGGCCGCGTCGACGAGCGCCGGATGGTCCGCATCTTCTGGGGTGAGTGCGACCACGCGGGAATGCTCCCAGGCGGCTTCTTCCGGCTCCATGCCGGGTTCGCCAAACAGCGGGCGTTCGGCGTCGGTGCCTTCGTCGGCGTCTTCCACTGAAACCGACAAGGCGCCGACTTCCATCAGTGCTTCGGACAGGTTCTCTGCGTGGGCGCGTGCTACTTCAATGACGATTTCTGTCCAGCTCATCGGTTAAACCACTCTCTTATGCTTACTTCTTGACTGTCTTTTTCGAATCTTTTGGCAGGTCTGGTTTATTGGCCAGCTTCTGCTCTAGATAATGGATGTTCGTGCCGCCTTCAATGAAGCGCGCATCGACCATTAATTCACGGTGCAGCGGAATGTTCGTCTGGATGCCCTCAACGACCATTTCCGACAGCGCGATCTGCATGCGCTTGATGGCTTGTTCGCGCGTGGCGCCGTAGGAAATCACCTTGCCGACCATCGAGTCGTAATGCGGCGGTACGTAGTAGCCGGCATAGGCATGCGAATCGACGCGAATGCCCGGGCCGCCCGGCACATGCCAGGAAACGATGCGCCCTGGCGATGGCGTGAACTTGAACGGATCTTCGGCATTGATGCGGCATTCAATCGCATGCCCTTTCAATTCGATGTCGCGCTGGCGGAAACGCAGCTTTTCGCCGGCGGCGATGCGGATCTGCTCCTGCACGATGTCGATCCCTGTGATCATTTCCGTGACCGGATGTTCCACCTGGACGCGGGTATTCATTTCAATGAAGTAGAACTCGCCGTTTTCATACAGGAACTCAAATGTACCGGCGCCGCGGTAACCCATCTTGCGGCAGGCTTCGGCGCAGCGGTCACCGATGCGCTCGATGATCTTGCGCGGAATACCGACCGCTGGCGCTTCCTCGATGACTTTCTGGTGACGCCGCTGCATTGAGCAGTCGCGCTCGCCGAGCCAGATCGCATTCTTGAATTCATCGGCGAGGATCTGGATTTCCACGTGACGCGGATTTTCCAGGTACTTCTCCATATAGACTTCCGGATTGCCGAAGGCCGAGCCGGCTTCCGTTTTGGTCATGGTGACCGCATTGAGTAGTGCCGCCTCGGTGTGTACCACGCGCATGCCGCGTCCGCCGCCGCCGCCGGCTGCCTTGATGATGACTGGATAACCGACCTTGCGCGCTATGCGGATGATTTCCTTGCTATCGTCAGGCAGTGCGCCTTCCGAGCCGGGTACGCAGGGTACGCCAGCCCGGATCATGGCTTGCTTGGCCGAGACCTTGTCACCCATCAGGCGGATCGATTCTGAACGCGGGCCAATGAAGACAAAGCCGGACTGCTCGACGCGCTCGGCGAAGTCGGCGTTCTCGGACAGGAAGCCATAACCCGGATGGATTGCCTGCGCGTCCGTGACTTCGGCGGCGCTGATAATGGCTGGCATATTCAGGTAGCTCAGAGCCGAGGCTGCGGGACCAATACATACGGATTCATCGGCGAGCTTGACGTATTTGGCGTCACTGTCGGCTTCGGAATGGACGACGACAGTTTTGATACCCATTTCACGGCAGGCGCGCTGGATACGCAGCGCGATTTCACCACGATTGGCAATTAGGATTTTTTCGAACATGGCTGGAGATGGTGCGACGTTATAAGAGGTTGGGCGGCAAAGGCCAGGAAAAAACGCGCGGGCAAGGAAAGCCGGCGCGCCGTCTGCCTTAACCGATCACGAATAACGGCTGGCCGAATTCGACGGGCTGGCCGCTTTCAACCAGAACCTGGGTGATTACGCCGGCAATATCGGCATCGATTTCATTGAGCAGCTTCATCGCTTCGATGATGCACAGGGTGTCGCCCTCCTTGACGGTGGCGCCGACTTCGACGAAGGCCGGTGATCCTGGCGATGGCGCGCGGTAGAAGGTGCCGACCATCGGTGACTTGACGATGTGGCCGGTAGGCTCGGCCGGCGCTACCGCTGCTGCGACCGGCGCGACTGGCGCGGCCAGTGGTGCGGCGGCTTGCTGTGGCTGCATCATCATCATCTGGTGGGGCGCAGCATTGCCGGATTTGACGATGCGGACCTTGCTTTCGCCTTCAGTGACTTCGAGCTCGGCAATGTCTGACTCGGCGACCAGGTCAATGAGCGTCTTGAGTTTGCGTAGATCCATGAGAATACCTCGAAATTTTTGAGAGAATGTGATTGATTATCTGCGCAATCATGCGCTTTTGAATGCGCTTTTAGTGCGGAGATGCTTAAAGTTAGCTTCTTTTGATTGCGAATTCGATAGCCATACGATAACCGTCAACCCCCAGCCCGCAAATCACGCCAATGGCGATAGCGGACAGGTAGGAATGATGGCGGAAACTCTCCCGCTGATGTACGTTAGAGATATGTACTTCAATAAAGGGAATTGCCACGCCGGCGAGTGCATCGCGCAAGGCGACGCTCGTATGCGTGAGGCCGCCGGGATTGATCACGATGGCATCCACGTTTTCACCGCGTGCGGCATGGATGCGGTCGATCAGGGCGCCTTCATGATTACTCTGGAAGCTGGACAGGTGAACGCCGGCAGCATGCGCCTGGGCAGCTGCTGCGGCTTCAATATCAGCCAGTGTTGTCGAACCATATACAGCTGGCTCACGGGTGCCGAGCAGGTTAAGGTTCGGGCCGTTCAATAAAAGGATGTTTTTGGACATCGATTTGTAAATCCGTTTGACGACGATGAGCGCATTTTGCCGCTAAATGGCGTTTATAGGCAAGAACTAATATTGTCCAGGGCGGCTACAGGGCATTCAGGTCGCGACGTAATTCTGCGATGTCCAATTGCCCCATGTAAGTCTTGAGCAGTTCGCCCTTGCGACCAATAATCACCGTATAGGGTAAGCCGCCTGCCTGATTGCCAAATGCGCGCGTCAGCTTTGCGCCACCCATGCCGGCGACGATCAGTGGATAGGTGATGTTGTACTTGTTCGCAAATTCGGCGATGTTGGCGGCGGAATCGATACCCACGCCAAGGATCTGTATCTGTTTGGTGGCCAGCTCCGTTTGCAGCGCGGCCAGTTCCGGCATTTCCTTGACGCAAGGCGCGCACCAGGTGGCCCAGAAATTCACGACGAGGATTTTGCCCTGCCATTGATCAAGCCGCTGTATCTGGCCGGCGGCATCAGGTAGTGACTGGGCCATCAGCTCCGTAACGGCAGTGGCCTTGGCAGGCTCAGGCGCCAACTGTCGCACGCCGATAAATGCGCCGATCGCGACAAAAATTACGCCAACAATCAGATAAGTCAGGCCCGGTCGCTTCATTGCATGTCGCTTTCATTGATTAAACGCTGTACCGCTTTCAGGTCGGCCCGATCAACGCGGCCACTGGCATTGCGCATGGCGCCGCGCATATCATCGGTCTGGTATAGCGCCAGATGCACGCCTTCGTCATGCCACATGAAGCTGACCGTCTCTACGGGATCGTAATTGCGCCCTTTAAAGTGGGCGGTTTCCGAGACTTCAAATGACATGTTCTTATTTAAGAGGAAAATTTCGACATCCTTCGGGCTGTCCGCGAACAGCTGCAAATGAATGTCGGATTGCGCATTGGCGGTGCCATTGAGGACTGCGCCGGTCAGGTGCGGCTGGAAGTCTTGCAAATCCATCATCAGCAATGCCGCTTGCTGGCGTAAATACAGCAGCCGAGCCGGCTGGTCTTCGCCAAAAAATAATTCGTTATATAGCCGCACCTCACTCTCGACCTGGGCATTGTCTGGCAAGATATCGCCTCGTACCTTGGCGTCGCCGAGGATTTGTTTGGCGGCCTTGCGTTTTGCCGTTCCGTAATCAGCGCCGTCTTCAGCAATCATGCGCGCGGCGAGCGCGGCGATCTCGGCGCGTAGCAATTCGCTGTCACTGGGATAATAAATAGTCATGGGGTCTCTTGAGCTCTATTGTGCTTTGTGAGGCGCAGGGACGCAGCTCAGGTAAAATCGCAGATTAATTTTCGAAATTGTACAATGCATATTCATATCCTCGGCATCTGCGGTACCTTCATGGGCGGCCTTGCCGTGCTGGCCAAAGAAGCGGGTCACCGGGTCACTGGCTGCGACGCCAATGTTTATCCGCCCATGAGTACCCAGCTCGAGGCGCAAGGCATAGAACTGATCGAAGGCTTTGGCGTCGAGCAGCTTGAGCTCAAGCCCGACCTGTTCGTCATCGGTAATGTCGTCACCCGCGGTAATCCCCTGATCGAGGAAATCCTCAATCGCGGCCTGCCGTTTACGTCGGGTCCGCAATGGATGGGAGAGCATATCCTGTCTTCGCGTTGGGTGCTTGCCGTCGCCGGCACGCATGGCAAGACGACGACCTCGGCCATGCTGGCCTGGATCCTGGAAGACGCCGGCTACCATCCGGGCTTCCTGATCGGTGGCGTGCCGCTTAATTTCGGTATTTCCGCGCGCCTGTCGGGAGCGCAGCCCTCGGACTTCTTTGTCATTGAAGCGGATGAATACGATACCGCCTTCTTCGACAAACGCAGCAAGTTCGTGCATTACCATGCGCGCACGGCCATCCTCAACAATCTCGAGTACGACCATGCCGACATCTTTCCGGATCTCGGCGCGATCGAAACGCAATTCCATCACCTTGTACGCACGGTGCCCGGCATCGGCCGTTTGATCGTCAATGGCGAACAGGATTCCCTCAAGCGCGTGGTCGCCCGCGGCTGCTGGAGTAGCCATGAAAACTTTGGCGCTGATACCGGCCTTGACTGGTCGCTGCGTTCGCATGCCGATGGCAGCTTCGATGTGCTGCATCAGGGCGTCATGCAAGGCACGGTCACATGGGATCTCAGCGGTGAACATAACCGTCAGAATGCGCTTGCCGCGATCGCCGCGGCGCGCCATGTCGGCGTCACGCCCACACAAGCCATCGCTTCGCTGGCCAGCTTCGTCAACGTCAAGCGGCGCATGGAATTGCGCGGCGTGGCGGGCCAAATCGCGGTGTACGACGATTTCGCCCATCATCCGACAGCGATCGCGACGACCGTCGGCGGCTTGCGCCAGAAGGTCGGCGCGGCGCGCATTCTCGCGGTGCTCGAGCCGCGGTCGAACACCATGAAGCTGGGTACGATGAAGGATGCGCTGCCGGGTAGTCTCGTCGATGCCGATCTGGTGTTCGGTTATGGCGCAAAAGGCACGGGCAAGGGCGGGCTGGGCTGGAATCTCGCCGAGGCGCTGGCACCCTTGGGCAACAAGGCGCGCGCCTTTGACGATATCGATACCCTGGTCGCGGCGATCGTTGCCGATGCACAGCCGGGTGACACGATACTCGTGATGAGCAATGGCGGCTTTGGCGGCATCCACCAGAAACTGCTGGATCTGCTGCCAAAATGATTCTGTACCTGCATGGCTTCCGTTCGTCGCCGCAGTCGTTCAAGGCGCGCCTGTTGACGCAAAAGCTCGAAGGAGGCGTCGCTTACGCCTGCCCGCAATTGCCGGCCTCGCCGGCTGAAGCGATCGCACTGGCGCAAGAATTGGTCAAAGAGGCCGACCCGGCGACGTTGACGATTATCGGCTCCTCGCTCGGTGGCTACTATGCGACCTGGCTGGCCGAGACGCTGGGCTGCCGTGCGGTCGTGTTGAATCCGGCCGTGTATCCGGCGCGCGAACTGGAAAAATACGTCGGCACCACGACTGCCTGGCATACGGTGACGCCGTTTGAATTCAAGCAGCGTTATGTCGATGAATTGCAGCAGCTGACTGTGGCGCGCATTACGCGCCCAGAACGTTATTTCCTCATTGCGGCTACCGGCGACGAAGTGCTCGACTGGCGCGAAATGGTCACGCATTATGAAGCGGCGCAGCATCGCATCATTGATGGCAGCGATCATGGCATCAGCGATTTCGCCACCTATATGGATGAAGTGCTTGCTTTTTGTAGCCTCGATCTGGCAGGCGGCCTTGACTAAGGCGACCTGGGTCGCGCATGTGAACGCGTTGCAGGCACCCTTGGCAATGCGCGGATGGCTCACTGACCGTAAGTCGCTGACGCAAAAGTTGTGCGCGCATTACTGGCAGTTCGAGGTTCGGCGTTTGCGGCAGGGGGCGGCGTGCTGTACTGCCGATGAGGCCGCGCTGCTCGGCCTGTCGCGCAGGCGCAAGGTGCAGCAACGCGAAGTCGTGCTGCTGGGCGATGGCCTGCCGCTGGTGTACGCGCATACCGTCTTGCCCTTGCAGGCGAATGCTGCTGACTGGCCGTTTTATCGCGGGCTTGGTGCGCGATCACTGGGCACCAGCCTGTTTGGCGATCCGCTGGTGCGGCGCGGCGCGCTGCACTTTGCACGTCTGCGGCCCAGCCATCCGCTGGCGCAGCGTGCGGGCGTGGCGCTCGGTCAGATGCCGCCGCGCTGGTATGCGCGGCGCTGCCTGTTCTGGCGCAAGCAGGGCGTGTTACTGGTTACTGAAATTTTTTCTCCGGCCGTCGCAGCAGACGGCACTGGAATCATCACACCAACATTAGCCAGCGTCGCTGACTGATGTTTCAACAAGAGCAAAGTCATTCATGAATGTATTTTTCGAAGAATCCGGTGATTTCAAGGCTGGCAGCGTCCTGTCACAGCAGGGCGAGGCGTATCAGGTCGAACTACCGAGCGGCAAGCGCAGTAAGGTCAAGGCCAAGGATGTGCTGCTGCAGTTCACTTCGCCCACCCCCGCCGAATTGCTCAGCGAAGCCCATGCGCTGGCCGACAGCATGGAAGCCGATTTCCTCTGGGAAGTCGCGGGTCAGGATGAATTCGGCTATACCGATCTTGGCGTTGAATATTTTGGTCATGCGCCGCTTGGCATCGAAGCGGCGGCATTGCTGTTCAAGCTGCACACGACGCCGATTTACTTTTACAAGAAGGGTAAGGGCCGCTACAAGGCCGCGCCCGAAGCCTCGCTCAAAGCCGCGCAAGCCGGCATCGAAAAAAAGCGCCTGCAGGCACTCGTGCAAGCCCAGTACGTCGAGGAATTGAAAGCGCATCGCCTGCCCGAGGCGATGAAGCCGCTGGCCTTGCAGCTGCTGTTCAAGCCCGACAAGAACACGATTGAATACAAGGCGCTTGACGCCGCTTGCGCCGAATTGCAGATGGCGCCGCAGCGCCTGATGCTAGCCGCTGGCGGTATCGCTTCTCCCAAGGATCTGCATTTCTCCAAATTCCTGTTCGAGTTTTTCCCCAAGGGCCTGAACTTCCCGCCCATTACGATTCCGCCTTGGCCGGCCAACCTTCCGCTGGCTGATGTACGCGCATTTTCCATCGACGACGTGACGACGACGGAAATTGACGATGCATTTTCGGTCGTCACACAGGCCGACGGCATGGTCCGCGTCGGCATCCATATCGCCGCACCGGCGCTCGGGATTCGTCCCGGCGACGCCATCGATGCGATCGCGCGCCATCGCATGTCGACCGTGTACATGCCCGGCGATAAAATCACCATGCTGCCAGATGCATTGGTCGAGGCCTTCACGCTGGCCGAGGGCAAAACCTGTCCGGCGGTGTCGCTGTATGCCACGCTGAACCCCGAAGACTGGTCGGTCGTGGCGCTTGAAACGCGCGCCGAAGCCGTGCCGATCGCGGCGAATCTGCGTCATAACGATCTCGATGCACTGGTCACTGAAGAGAATCTCGCCGCTGGCGCTGGCGAATACCGCCACAAGGAAGAAATCGCGCTGATCTGGCAATGGGCGCAAGTGCTCGAGCAAGGCCGCATGGCCAAGCGTGAAAGCTTCGGCCTCAAGCCGGAACAGAATAATCGCGTCGACTTCAATTTTTATGTTGAGGATGATGTCGTCTCCATCGTGCGCCGCAAACGCGGCGCGCCGCTCGACAAGATCGTCGCCGAGCTGATGATCTTTGCTAACAGTAGCTGGGGCAAGCTGATGCACGAGCACGGCGTGCCCGGCATTTATCGCAGCCAGGGTGGCGGCAGCGGTGGCTGGGCTGCGAAGATGCAGGTGCGCATGGTGACGCATGCAGCGCCGCATCAGGGACTCGGCGTGGACCAGTACGCCTGGAGCACCTCGCCCTTGCGCCGCTATACCGACCTCGTCAATCAATGGCAAATCCTCGCCTGCATCGAGCATGGCGTGACAGCGCCGCTGGTGGCGCATTTCAAGCCGCGCGACGCTGATCTGTTTGCGATCGTCTCGGCCTTCGATGCGGCGTACAGCGGTTACAACGATTTCCAGAACAATATGGAACGCTATTGGTGTCTGCGCTGGCTCACGCAAGAACAGGCGCGTCAGGTCGATGCCGTGGTGCTGAAAGATGAAGTCTTGCGTCTGACCGAACTGCCGCTCGTCTTGCGCCTGCCCGGCATGCAGTCGCTCGCCCGTGGCACGCATGTCAAACTCGATTTGCTGCGCTGGGATGAGGTCGACCTGACGGTCGAAGCGCGCCTGCTGGAAGTTGATGCGGGCGCGGTCGTGGATGCGATGGACCCGGCCGATGAAGAAGAATTGGCGGCGCTGGATGAGCAGGAATCCGTTGACGCACCTGCGGAGGAAGTCGCGCCTGTCGACGTCGCGTTGAATGACGCGGCCGATCCAGTGGTGCCCGCGTGAAGCATTGCCTCTGCGCGCAGCGCATCAGAAGGAGTCTGCCACAGTGCGCCTGATTGAATCAGTCCGCTCTCGTCTGACCCCGCTTTTGCAAAATCGCAGTCTGAGTATTGCCATCGCGGTCTCGGTAGTGCTGCATGCGGCCTTGCTGGCCGTGCGCTTTGTCGCGCCGGACAGCTTCCGTTTCGCGCCCACCGATCCCGGCCTGGAAGTCATTCTCGTCAATGCGAAGAGCACCAAGGCGCCCGTGAAGGCCGAGGCGCTGGCGCAAGCCAATCTCGATGGCGGCGGTAATGCCGACAGTGGACGTGCCAAATCGCCCTTGCCTGACCTGCGTCGCAGTGAAGATGGCACCAGCGCCAAGGCTGCGCAAAAGCGCATTGCTGAACTGGAGAGCATGCAGCGCAAGCTCATGGACAGCATGAAGCCGCACCAGCGCTTTGCCATGTCCTCGGGCCAGGAAACGGATAAATTGGCCGATGTGCCGCTGAAGGCGCAAGCCGGTGATTTTATTGAAAACGCCAAGGCCATCGCGCGCAAGGAAGCCGAGATCGCACGTCAGATCGAGGACTATAACAAGCGTCCGAAAAAGACCCAGATCACGCCGAGCACGCGGGAAGTCGGCTATGCCGCCTATTACAAGGCGATGCAGGACCGAATCGAGAAAATCGGTACGCTCAATTTTCCGCAAAAAGATGGCAAGAAAATGTATGGCGAGCTGGTGGTCTACATTCCCGTTTTCCAGGACGGCACCATCTATGAAAAGGATGGCGGCCCGCGCGTCGAGCGCAGTTCCGGCAATGCCGCGTTGGACCGCGAAGCGATCCGCATCGTGCGTCGCTCGGCGCCGTTCGGCCGTTTCCCGAGCAAGATGCGCTCCGACGGCAAGGACGATGTGTGGGAATTGATTACCCGTTTTAAATTCACGCGTGATAATGCCCTTGAGGCTGAATTAAGCGGCGGTAAAAATTAATCAGATGGACACCATGAGTACAGATAAATACGTCGTCATCGGCAATCCGGTCGCCCACAGCAAGTCGCCCGACATCCATGCGCAGTTCGCCGCCGATACGGCGCAGGACATGCGCTATGAACGTTTGCTGGCACCTCTGGACGGCTTTGCCGAAACGGTGCGCGACTTCATCAGGGAGGGCGGACGCGGCGCCAACGTGACGCTGCCGTTCAAGCTCGAAGCGCATGCGCTGGCCACGCAATTGAGCGAGCGTGCGCGCGCTGCCGGTGCGGTCAACACGCTGAAGTTCGACGGTGACGACATCTTTGGCGACAATACCGATGGCGTCGGTCTGGTCACGGATATTGAACATAATGCCGGCATCGCACTGCGTGGCAAACGCATCCTGCTGCTGGGCGCGGGCGGCGCTGCGCGCGGCGCGCTGCTGCCGCTGCTGCAGGCGAAGCCGGCAGAACTGATGATCGCCAATCGTACGGTCGCAAAAGCGCTGGATCTCGCCTGGGAATTCCAGATGCACGGTCCGGTCAGCGCCAGCGATTATGACGAGCTTGATGGCGTCTACGATATCGTCATCAATGCGACTTCAGCCAGCATCAGCGCGGCCTTGCCGCCGATCGCCGCGAGCCGGTTCGCAAAAGGCGCGTTCGCCTATGACATGATGTACGCCGCTGAGCCGACGGTGTTCATGCAATTCGCGCAGAAGAATGGCTGTGTCGTGCGCGATGGTCTGGGCATGCTGATCGAGCAGGCGGCCGAAGCCTTCTTTGTCTGGCGTGGCGTGCGTGCGCAAACGGCCCCTGTGTTTGCCGCCTTGCGTCCACCATCGGCAACATGAAAATGCGTCGCCCGCTACTGCTCTGGCTAGTGCTGCTGCCGCTCGGCTTGGTGCTGCTGTTACAGCTGTATTTCTTCGTGCAGATTTGCTGGTGGGTCGGCCATAATCCCGCCTCGACCAGCTTCATGCGCCATCAGCGCGCGCTGCTGCGCGAGAAGGATCCAAAATTCGAACTGCGGCAAAAATGGGTCGCCTACGACCATATCTCGAACAATATCAAGCGCGCCATCATCGCTTCGGAAGATGCGAATTTTTCCGAACATGACGGCGTCGACTGGGCTGCCATGCACAAGGCCTTCGACAAGAATACAAAAAAGGGTAAGGTCGTCGCCGGCGGTTCGACCATCACCCAGCAGCTGGCAAAAAACCTGTTCCTGTCCGGTGACCGCAGCTATGTGCGCAAGGCGCAGGAATTTGTCATCACCTACATGCTGGAGCTGGTGATGGACAAAGAGCGCATCTTCGAGATCTACCTCAATGTCGTCGAATGGGGCAATGGCATCTACGGCGCCGAGGCAGCGGCGCGCTATTATTTTGGCGTGTCAGCTGCCGCCCTGAGTCCTGAACAAGGCGCGCGACTGGCGGTCATGTTGCCCAATCCGCGGTTTTTCGACAAGCACCGCGAGTCGCCTTATCTGGCGCAACGCACCGGCTTGATCCTGCGGCGTATGAACTCTGCCGCTTTGCCGTGAAATAGCTTCCCGGAAGCTTGCCCGCGCCGGCTGTCCCCAGTACACTTGCGCTGTTTTCATAAATGGAGACCCCTCTTGGGTAGTCCCTGTAAAAGTTTTCCTCTGGTCGCCAGGCGGCCAGACGGCGAGAGTGCCTAGCATCGACTGAATGCGCGCACCTCGCCTTCATTGGTGGGTTGCGCGTGCCTGGCTGGCCGCGTTCCCGAAGTTTCAATTCTCCGCAGAGCACTCTGCGGACAGGGCCGACCCTGCGCATCGACTGGGCGCGGGTGGCCGGGGGGGTAGTGCATGATTAACGTATTTGTCCTGCAAAACGGACGCCTGAACCAGGTCCACATCGACAGCCGTAGCGATCTCGAAAATTTGCTGCCGGTCTGGGTCGATCTGACCGATCCTAATGATGATGAGCGCGCCTGGGTCAAGAGCATTTATGGCGTGACCCTGCCGGGCGAAGACGAAGTCAATGATATCGAGGCCTCAGCCCGTTATTACGAAGCCGAAAATGGCGATCTGCACCTGCGTACTGATTTCCTGCTTGAGGAAGACGATGGCCCCTCACGCGTGGTCACGGTCGCCTTTATCCTTGCGCGCAATATGTTGTTCTCGGTGCATACCGATGATCTTCCGGTCTTCCGCCTCGTGCGCATGCGCGCGCGCTCGCGGCCCGGCTCGATCGGCGACTACAAGGATGTGCTGCTGGATCTGTATGCGACCGATGCCGAGTATTCAGCCGATTCGCTCGAAGGCATTTATGAGCATCTCGAGGAAGTCAGCCGCAGCGTGCTGCAAAAAGAGCTGACCGACCAAGACGCTGCTGGTGCACTGAACGCGATCGCGCAGGAAGAGGATTTGAATGGACGCATACGCCGCAATATGATGGATACGCGCCGTGCGGTGAGCTTTTTGATGCGCGGCCGTTTGCTTAATTCAGAACAGTTTGAAGAAGCGCGGCAGATTTTGCGCGACATTGAATCGCTGGATGGCCACACCGCCTTTTTGTTCGACAAGATCAACTTTTTGATGGATGCGACGGTCGGCTTCATTAACATTAACCAGAACAAGATCATCAAGATCTTTTCGGTCGCGTCGGTGGCTTTCCTGCCGCCGACCCTGATCGCCAGTATTTACGGCATGAACTTCAAGATTTTGCCGGAGCTGAACTGGGATTACGGCTATCCCTTTGCGATGGCGCTGATGGTGGGGAGTGCGATCGCACCTTTCCTGTATTTCCGTAAGCGTGGCTGGCTCAAGTAAGCCGTAATGAAGAGGCGCGCTGCTGCGGGCCTCTTCAAAATGGATTACGCCAGTGTGGCAAACGCCTTGCGCGCTGCCGCCATGGTCGCTTCGATGATCGCATCATCATGCTGGGCTGAGACGAATCCGGCTTCGAATGCTGACGGCGCCAGATACACACCCTCATCCAGCATCGCATGGAAGAAGGTATTGAAGCGCGTCTTGTCGCACTTCATCATCGTCGCGTAATCGACCGGCAGCTCAGGCGCAAAATACAGGCCGAACATGCCGCCGATGGCATCACCGCAAAAATCGACGCCGGCAGCCTTGGCTTCCGCGCTCAGACCGGCGACCAGCTTGCTCGTATGCGTTGACAGCGCTTCATAAAACCCTGGCTGTTCAATGATCTTCAGCGTCGCCATACCAGCGGCGACGGCGACCGGATTGCCCGACAATGTCCCCGCCTGATACACACCACCAATCGGCGCCATGTGCTGCATGATGTCAGCACGACCGCCAAAGGCTGCCACCGGCAAACCGCCGCCGATGACCTTGCCCAGCGCGGTCAGGTCGGGCTGGATGTCGTATAGCGCTTGCGCACCGCCGAGCGCCACGCGGAAGCCCGACATGACTTCATCAAAAATCAGGATCGCGCCATATTGCGTACAAAGGCGGCGCATGGTTTGCAGGAATTCGGGTGTGGCGCGCAGCAGGTTCATATTGCCGGCGACCGGCTCCACAATGACGCAGGCGATCGTGTCGCCCTTGCTGCGGAAGACTTCTTCGAGCTGCTCCGGCTTGTTGTAGTCGAGTACCAGCGTATGTTTGGCGAAATCTTCCGGCACGCCCGCCGAGGTCGGATTGCCGAAGGTGAGCAGGCCGCTGCCAGCCTTGACCAGTAGCGAATCCGCATGGCCGTGATAACAGCCTTCGAACTTGATGATCGTGTCGCGACCGGTCGCACCGCGCGCAAGACGCAAGGCGCTCATGGTGGCTTCGGTGCCGCTGGAAACCAGGCGGACCTGTTCCACCGAGGGAACGATGCGGCAGATGGCTTCGGCCATGTCGATCTCGCCTTCGGTCGGCGCGCCAAAGCTCAGGCCGCGCGCGGCGGCATCCTGCACCGCCTTGACCACGTCCGGATGCGCATGGCCGACGATGGCCGGACCCCATGAGCCGATGTAGTCGATATAGCGTTTGCCATCAGCGTCCCAGAAATACGGGCCTTCGGCGCGCGTAATGAAGCGCGGCGTGCCGCCTACGGAGCGGAAGGCGCGCACCGGTGAATTGACGCCGCCTGGCGTGGTGAGCTGGGCGCGGGCGAAGAGGGTATCGTTCTTGGAGTGGCTGGTAGATGTCATGCTGGAGAGGTCAAAAAGTGGTTGAGCGGTGAAAGTCAGCGCAAGGAATTCAGCCCGGGCGGCGGCGTCAGCTGCGCCCGGTTTTTTAATGGTTCAGGTCGGGCTCACGCGCCCAGAAATAACGGTCCGGCACCAGCTTGCCCATACCCAGGCGCTGCGCATGGGCGATCGATGCGACGGTGAACTCCTGGGCTTCAAAGACGGCTTCAGGAATGTCGAGGCCGGTGGCCAGCATCGCTGCGACTGTCGCCGCGAGCGTCGCGCCTGAGCCGCAGAATGAGCCCGGGACGCGTGGCCACATGTCCTGGCGTATCACGCCGGTTTCGTCGAACAGGGTATTGCCGACGTCATGAATATCGGAAGGTGTGCCGGTGACGAATACATATTCGCAGCCCATTTCGATCAGGCGCATGACATCGACGGCGAGTAAGTCTTCGGTCGATGGCTCGCGCCAGGTCTCGGCCAGGCGCGACAGCTCGACCGCCGACAGCAGCAGCAGCGTGGTCTGCGGGATCAGTAATTCGCGGATTGCCAGCACCAGGTCTTCTTCGTCTTCGTCTGGTCCCGGTTCCGGCATGGCGGTCGTGAACGGGTCCAGCACCAGCGGCACATCAGGATAATCCGAGACAATTTCAGCGATCACGGACGCGTTTTCGATGCTGCCAATCGCGCCGACCTTGAAGGCGCCCACGACCATGTCTTCGAGTACGGCGCGCGCCTGGTCGGAAACCCAGTCGGCGTCGATCACCTGCTGGTCTTCGACACCGGTGGTGTCGCTGATGAGCAGGGTCGTGATGACGGACAGGCCGTGACAGCCCATGGCTGAAAATGAGGCCAGATCAGCCTGGATGCCATTGGCGCCGACCGGATCGGCGGCGCCAAAGCTTAATATGAGGGGAGAAGTTTGGCTTTGCACGGCGGGTAGATTAAGATGTCTGACTTTGCATTTTACTTGAAGGGCTGTCAGTCGTGAGTAATAACGGAACATCATTGAATCAAACATCAAATCAAGCGGCGAGCCCGCAATTCAAGACCTGGATGTGCCTGATCTGCGGCTGGATTTACGACGAAGCGGCAGGCTTGCCCGAAGACGGCATTCCGGCCGGAACCTTGTGGGCAGATGTGCCGATGAACTGGACTTGTCCGGAATGCGGCGCGCGCAAGGAAGATTTTGAAATGATCGCCGTCTAAATTGTTCCCGACCGCCGCCACGGCGGTCAAGCCTGGCGCTTGTCGCCGATAAATCACTATCGGCACGCAGGCGACGGGCCTTGTAGCCGGCTAAAATCCTTGGCGCTCCCTATGGCAGCGCCAAAGCGAGCTGCATCGCCTTCAATTCCTTCGTCACGCCATCTTGCTTGTTCCCGAGTTTGCACCGTATATTCGATGTAACCCTGTGAGATGCCATCATGACAATACCCTTGGAAAATACCGGTCCTAAAATTATGGTGATCGACGATAGCAGCACGATACGTCGGTCCGCTGAAATTTTCCTTGGCCAGGCCGGCTATCAAGTCATCCTTGCCGAGGATGGCTTCGATGCACTGGCGAAAATCCAGGACCATCATCCTGATCTGATTTTTTGCGACATCCTCATGCCGCGTCTGGATGGCTACCAGACCTGCGCGCTGGTCAAGAAAAACACCAAATTCCACAATACGCCCTTCATCATGCTGTCGTCCAAAGACAGCGTATTCGATCGCGCCCGCGGCGCGATGGTCGGATCGATCGCTTACCTGACCAAGCCGTTCACTAAAGACAATCTGATTTCCACCGTGCGCACCCACACCGCGCAACATATTTGAAACCCAGCGTGAGGCGTCGCCATGGCCATTCAAAAAATCCTCATCGTCGACGACTCGCCTACCGAGCGCTATTTTCTCACCGACATCCTGATCAAGAATGGCTATTCCGTTTCGACGGCGGCCAATGGCGAAGAAGCGCTGCAAAAAATTAAGGCGGACAAGCCGGAACTGATCCTGATGGATGTCGTCATGCCGGGCCAGAACGGCTATCAGATTACGCGCTCCATTGCCCGCGATCCGCTCACGCAGGATGTGCCCATCATCATTTGCACCAGCAAGGGTCAGGAAACGGATCGCATCTGGGGATTGCGTCAGGGCGCGCGCGATTACATCGTCAAGCCCGTCGATCCGGCCGAACTGATAGCAAAGATTTTGGCCGTTGCTGGCGTTAGCGACAATGGATGAACTTTCAGGGCAAAGCCCTGGCGATCCGGGGCATTCAATGCCGGAGGCGCCGCGGCAGCGGACCCGGCTCGGCGAATTCCAGACGCAGCTGCTCGAGCGTATGCGTCTGGCGCGCAGCGATGTGGCACCAGCCGTTCGCCAGCTTGGTGTGATGACGGGACCGCTACGCTGGCTGCTGAACTTGCAGCAAGCTTCTGAAATCAGCGCACCCGGACTGCTGGTATCGGTGCCAATGACGCAGGACTGGTTTCTCGGTTTGATGAATATGCGCGGCCGGCTCATCAGCGTGATCGACCTGGCCGGCTTCCAGGGCATGCCGCTTACGACGATTGACAAGAACAGCCGCATCATCACCCTTGCGCCCGGACTGGCCGCACATAGCGGCGTACTCGTTTCGAGCGTGCTCGGACTGCGCAGCAGCTCAGGCATGCAGGTGGATGACACGCACGGCAATGGCGCTGCGGCTTGGAGCGGTACATCATATCTTGACGATGCATCGCTGAGATGGACTGAACTGGATTTGGCCTTGATCACGCAAGACCCGCGTTTCATGAATGTAGGGCGGTAAAGGAGATTGAGCATGTCGTTTAAAGAAACATTGAGTCCCGATGTGCGCGATGCGAATGCGAGCGCAGAGCCCGCCCGGCCTTACATAAACTCGCAGGCTGTTTTGCCCGCCGGTGTTGTGCGCCTGCCAGTGATCGGAAAATTCCCGCTACAAAAGCAGGTTCGCATCCTGCTCATCGGCCTGGGCGCGTCACTACTGCTGGCGGCTGTATTCGTGACCCTGAACCTGATGTTTGCAAGCCTGGCATCGACACAAACACAAATCGCTGGCGACGCGCTGATGCATTCGCAGCGTATTGGCAAGGCGGCGCCGAATGCGATCCAGGGCAATGGCGAAGCCTTCAAGCAGCTTGAGGAAAGCCGCAGGGAATTCACGCGCGACCTCGCTCTTTTGTTCCAGGGCGGAACGATCCTGGGACTGGAGGTCTATCAGCCGTCGAGGCAAACTGCCGCGCTGCTCAAAGACAGCCGGAATATCTGGGACCGCAGCGACAAGGCGGCCGCGACTGTACTCGGACTGAAACCAGAATTGACCGGCTTTGGCGCGACGCTGAAAAAGCTCAATGGCATTTCACCCGTATTGCTCGATCTGACCGAGCAAATCTCCACTTTGAAAATGCAGGGCGGCGCCGCACCGCGCGAGATCTCCGCTGCCAGCCAGCTGAGCATGCTGACCCAGCGTCTGGCGCGCAGCGCGAATGAATTTTTAACGGCCGATGGCGCCAATCCCGAGACAGCTTTTTTGCTCGGCAAGGACGTCAATACCTTCCGCGATATTGTCGATGGCTTTTTGCAAGGCAGCGAACTGCTGCGCCTCAATCCCGTGCAGGACAGCGAAGTACGCGCGCGACTGTTGAAACTGAAGCTGGTCTTTAATGATTACCGTCAGGCCGTCAACGGCATCCTTGGCAATATGCCGAAATTCGTCGCAGCCAAACAATCCGAGCAATTGATCTTCAATGAAAATGAACTCCTCAAGCAAAAGCTCAGCCTTGTGCAACAGGCCTATCGCAGTGAGCAGGATGCGACGCACTGGAGCTTCTGGCTGATGCTGCTGTGCGTGGCAGCTGCGCTCACTGCGGCCACTGGCATTGCGCTGACATTGCTCGAGGCCAGCCGGCAGCGGGCACGCGATGCGGAACAGCGGCGCAACGAGGCTGAGGCGCAGCGCCTGTTGTCGCAGCAGCAGGAAGCTGATGCCAAGGCCGCCAATGAACAAACCCAGAAGGCCATCCTGCGGCTGATGAATGAATTGCAGGAAGTCGCTGATGGTGACCTGACTGTCCAGGCGACTGTGTCAGAGGATATTACGGGTGCCATCGCCGATTCGGTCAATTACACCGTGGAAGAATTGCGCGGTCTGGTCGGGCGCGTCACCGCGACGGCGGAGCAGGTGACGGCTGCTTCGGATCAGGCGCAAGGCACCTCGAATTCCTTGCTGGCGGCATCGCATCAGCAATCCATGGATATCCGCGAAACCGGCCAGTCCGTGGTCGCCATGGCGGCGCAAATCACGGAGGTTTCGCGGGCGGCGATTGAATCGGCCGATGTGGCACGGCTGTCAGTGGCGGCAGCGGATGAAGGCACGCTCGCGGTCGGTAACGCGATTGTCGGCATGAACGAGATCCGCGATCAGATCCAGGAAACGTCGAAGCGCATCAAGCGCCTCGGTGAATCCTCGCAAGAAATTGGCGAAATTACCGAGCTCATTTCCGACATCACCGAACAGACTAATGTACTCGCGCTGAATGCCGCGATCCAGGCCGCGTCGGCCGGTGAAGCAGGGCGCGGCTTTTCCATCGTCGCAGAAGAAGTGCAAAGGCTGGCCGAACGTTCCGCTGCGGCGACCAAGCAGATCGGTGCGCTGGTACGCGCAATCCAGGCCGACACCCATGATGCCGTGGCGGCGATGGAGCGATCGACCCATGGCGTGGTCGAAGGCACGCGTTTGTCGGATGCGGCCGGCGCGGCCCTGGCCGATATTCGCCGGGTGTCCAAGCGCCTGGCTGAATTGATCCAGGGGATTTCAACGGCGACGGAATTGCAGGCAAGTTCCGCCAATGGCGTGGCTGAAAACATCCAGCACATCCTCACCGTGACGGAAAGAACCCAGGAAGGCACCCAGCATACCGCGCAGTCGATCCGGGAATTGGCGCGCCTTGCACAAGAATTGAAAGACTCTGTTTCGCGTTTCCGGGTCACATCCTGACGTGGGCTTGTGCGACTGCGGGGACTTGGATAAATGAATTTCGTAAATCAAACCTAAGATCGTTTTCATGACACCGACATGATGATGCAAGACGCCCCAGCGAGTGTTCACGACCAGACCAGCGCAGCGCTGCCTGCGCTCGGTTCATTGCCCTTCGATATCGGCCCGCTGTCCTGGGTCGCGGGCGAAATTCATGTAAGCCTGATGCAGGCGCATGAAGCCTTGCAGCAGGCACACGCCCAATCCGGCGAGGCCGGCGCCGCTGCACTGGCGCGCGCGCGCGCAAGTTTGCATCAGGTTCATGGCGCCTTGCGCATGCTCGAGCTCGATGGCGTCGACTTGCTCAGTGCCGCGCTCGAAAATTTACTCGCGCAAATCGCGAATGGCCAGCGCCCGCTCGATGCCGCGCTGCTGCAAATATTCGGGCAGTCTTGCCAGGCATTGCATGAGTACCTTGAGGAATTGCATGAAGGGCTCGCGCAGCAGCCCTTGCGCCTGTTCCCGTATTATCAGGAGCTATTGACGGCCAGTGGCATCAGTCAGGTATTTGCCGTGGATCTGTTCAATGCCGGCTTCCGCCTGCAGCTACAGCCACTGTCGGACCCGGCAGCGACGCCGGCGATGGTGAGCGAATCAAGGCTAGAGCGTGTCGGTGCACTGCAGGCTTTGCGGCAGCGCTTTGAAAAGGCCTTGTTGCACTACCTGAAGCAGCCGGCCCAGGCGCACGCCAGCATCATGCGGGATGTGATTGCCGCTGTCGAAACGCAAGAAGCGGGTCAGCCCCATCATGCATTCTGGTGGGTCATGCATGGTTTTGCCGATGCGGTCGCGACGCAGCAGCTCGATCATGGTGTCGGCACCAAGCATCTGTTTGGCCGTATCAATATGCAGTTACAACGCTTGAGCAAGGACGCGTTTTCGGGTAACAGCAGCGTGCTCAACGAAGCACTGTTCCAGCTCGCCTGCACGACATCGCCGGCACCCTTGCAGAGCGCGATACGCGCAGCCTACCGCCTCGATGGACTGGTCCCGGTCAATTTCGAGCAAAAACGCTATTGCCGGATTGATCTTGAAGCTCTGCGCATCTCGCGCTCACAGTTGGCACGTCTGAAAAATTTGTGGGGCCGCATCGCGCAGGGCGAGGCCGATCTCGCGAGCCAATTCGCGCAGGATCTGGTGCGGCTCGCGACCTCGTGCCAGAAATTCGATTCCAGACCGCTGGCGGATTTGCTGGCGCAGTTGAGTCAGATTGCACCGCATGTTGCAAGTGGCGAGGGCAATGAAGCGCTGAGCCTTGAAATTGCGACGGGCTTGCTCGTGCTGGAAAGTGGCTTGAACGAACTTCACCATTTACCCGAGCATTTTGCGCAACGTGCTTATGCCATGATTGAACGGCTGCAAAAAATCGATGCCGGCGCGCCTGCAGGCCATGCGCTGGAAGCAGGTTTTGAAAACAGCTTCAGCCAGGCCCAGCAGCAGATGCTGCATGTGCTGGTCGAGGAAATGCAATCGGGATTGCGCGAAGTTGAAAATACCCTCGATGCGTTTTTCCGGCAGAATTCACAGGCATCGGCATTAAGTGCACTGGCACCGCGCCTGCACCAGATCGAAGGCGCCCTGGCGATCCTGGAGCAGGATGGCGCCGTGCGCGCGATCCAGCATACCCAGCGCATGGTCGATGATTTTGCGCATGGCTTGCTGAGTCCCGATGCCGCGACCTTTGAGTGCCTGGCGCAAAACGTCGGCGCACTGGGCTTGTTCATGGATGCATTGCAGTGCAATCCGGAGGACGCGAAAAAGCACTTTTTCTTTGATGGCGGGACTCACCTGTGCCATGTGGATGATGGCGTCCCAGTGCTGACAAGTTTGCCCGCTTCAGCAGACGCGCTCGCCATTGATCCGGCTCACATCGACGCAGTCACGCCAGCGGATGAGCCTCTTTCGGCCGATGATCTGGAGCTGCGCATGATCTTTTTCGGCGAGGCACGGGAAGCACTGGGGCTGATCAACGATGCACTGGCGGCTTTGCCGGGCGAGTCTGACGGCGTCGAATTTTTGATCAGCGTGCGGCGTTATTTCCACACGCTTAAAGGCAGTTCCCGCATGGTCGGGTTAGACGCATTCAGTGCCGCAGCGGGTCAAATCGAACAGCGACTCGATCGGCGACTGGCTGAAAATTCACCACCTGATCCAGAGCTACTGAGTATCTTGCTGGCAGCCAGTAATGCCTGCACTGACTGGCTCAATACGCTTGAGTTGGGCGCAGCTGGCGTGCACGATGTCGGCACATTTTCCGCCGCGATCGAACGCGCGTCGATTGGCGCCGCCACACCGGTCAGCGCGTCGCCGCCAGCGCCAGTATCGCCTGGGCCGGCCAGCGAGGCCAGCATCAAGCAGATTGGTTCCTTGCAAATCAACCTGCCGCTGTACATCATCTATCGTGCCGAGACCGAGGAACTCGTGAACCTGCTGGCGCAGGAAGTCGCTGCCTGGCGCCATGCTCCCGATGGCGCGGCCAGTATCAAGGCCGTGCATGCGGCGCATTCGCTGGCGGGCAGTTCGGCGACGGTCGGCCTGAAGCCCGTACATGAAATCGCCTTCGAGATCGAAGCGATCCTGCAGCATCAGGTGCGTAAGCCCGTCAGGATCGCGGCCTATGAATTCGATATGCTGACCCAGGCGATCGACTGCATCAGTCATATGCTCGGCCAGTTCAGTGCGAGCGAGATGCCGGCCAGCGATCCGGCGATGGTGCACATCCTGCAGCGCGTGCTGCATGATATCGACAGCCGCTCCGATGCCTGGCTCGAGCATTCAGCGATGCTGGCGCGCGCCGCGCCGGATGATGAACCCGGTGATGTCGTCGAAGACTATCCACCTGCGCCGACAGCACAGGTCTTACCGGCTGATGCCTTTCTTGCTGCGCATTTTGATGGCAGCTTGCACGATAGTGAATCGGTCACTGTGCACGACGCGCACGATGCCGATCTGCTGCCGATATTTATCGAGGAGGCACAGGACCTGATTCCGCAGCTGGGACAGACCCTGCGTGACTGGCGCCGCAATCCCGCTGATGTAGCGCTCGCACAGTCATTGCTGCGCATGGCGCATACGCTCAAGGGTAGCGCGCGCATGGCCGGCGCGATGCGGTTCGGTCAACATCTGCATCACATGGAAGCGAGGATAGAGAGCTGCCTGCAGAGTTTGCCTGTGGCCATGCAGGTATTCGATGATTTGCTCATTGAGCATGATCGTGTCGTGCATTTATACGAGCAATTATGCGCTCCGGCGCAGTACGGCGAATCCGACAGCGCAGAACCAAGTGAGCTGGCAATTCCGCTCGGCGCCGCTGGTCATAGTGCAGTAAGTCTTGCAGCGACATCATCGTTTGTGCGCGTCCGCTCGGAACTGCTGGACCGGCTCGTGAATCAGGCCGGCGAAGTGTCGATCTCGCGCTCGAAACTCGAAGCCGAAGTCGGCAGCTTGCGCCAGTCGCTGGCCGACCTTGGCGACAACGTCACCCGCCTGCGCGAGCAATTGCGTGAAATCGAAATGCAGGCCGAAACACAAATCAATTCCCAGGTCAGTCCGGTGGCCGAACGCGTCTTCGATGCACTGGAATTCGATCGCTTCACGCGCCTGCAGGAATTGACCCGCATGATGGCGGAGAGTGTCGACGACGTCGTCACGGTGCAGCAAAGCCTCGCCAGTTCGCTCAACAGCGCCAGTAATGGCCTGCTCGCACAGGGTCGGCTGACGCGCGCCTTGCAGCAGGACTTGTTGCAGGTACGCATGGTCCAGTTCGGCAGTATTGCCGATCGCCTGTATCGGGTCGTGCGGCAAACCGCCAAGGAGCTCGGCAAACGCGTCAATCTGGATATCCGCGGTGCCGGACTTGAGGTCGATCGAGGTGTGCTCGAGCGCATGGCCGGGCCGTTTGAACATTTGCTGCGCAATGCGATCGTGCATGGCATTGAACGGGAAGCGGATCGGCGCGCTGCAGCCAAGAGCCAGATTGGTGAGTTGCAAATTGAGATACGGCAGGAGGGCAATGAAATCGTCCTGCAGTTTTCCGACGATGGCGCTGGCCTCGATTTGCCGGCGATCCGCGCGCGCGGGCTGGCGCTCGGTTTGCTCGCCGACGATGCGACGGTGACGGATCCCGAATTGATGGAATTGATTTTTAATCCGGGTTTTTCCACGGTGTCTCTGGTCACGGAATCGGCTGGTCGCGGCATCGGCATGGATGCCGTGCGAACGGCTGCCGCCGATCTTGGCGGGACCCTCGCTATCAGCTCACAGGCCGGGCAGGGCATGCAGGTGACGATACGGCTGCCTTTGACATTGGCGGTCACGCAGGTCGTCCTCGTGAAGCTGGGTATGCGCACCTATGCGCTGCCATCAATGCTGGTGGAGCAAGTGATCGAATTAAAGCCGGCAGCATTTGCGCAGGCCTGCGCAAATGCTTCCGTCATCTGGCAAGGACAAAGCATTGCGCTGCATGATCTTGCGAGCTTGCTCGGTGACGGCCCTGCACAGTCCGGCCCGAATTCCCCGGGTCAGGCATACGCCCACATCATCATCGTTCGCAATGGACTTCTGCGACTGGCGGTACACGTTGACGACATCCTTGGCAATCGTGAAGTCGTCGTTAAAAACACAGGACCGCAGCTCGCCCGCGTAACCGGCATTACTGGCGCTACCGTGCTTGGTTCGGGTGAGATTGTGCTCATCATCAATGCGCTGCAGCTGGCGCAGCACATCAAGCCGCCGCTGCCGGAAAATGCTGGCGAAGGCCGGTCGCCGCAGGCATCGAAGACCAGGATCGTGATGGTCGTGGATGACTCAATGACTGTGCGGCGCGTGACGCAGCGCCTGCTCGTGCGGGAAGGCTATGAGGTGGTGCTGGCCAAAGATGGTGTCGACGCCATGGCGCATTTGCAGGACGTGATACCAGACGTGATGTTGGTCGACGTCGAGATGCCGCGCATGGATGGCTTCGATTTGACGCGCAATGTGCGCGACGCTGCGCGCACGCATGCCATACCGATCATCATGATCACTTCGCGCACGGCGGCCAAGCATCGCGATTTTGCGCTCGGGCTGGGGGTGAATGCGTATTTTGGCAAACCCTTCCAGGAAGCGGATTTGCTCAGGGCGATCACGCGGGTGCTGGAGCTCCCGGCGGGCGACGCGGCGGCTGAAGTCGCCGCCCCGAGTGCTTGAAATCAGACGGGTTCAGTCTTCTTCACTACCGCATACCGTTCCAGCGTTCGTTTGCGCGCTTCATCATGCGCCACGACCGGCGCCGGATAAGCCTTCGCATCGAGGCCGGCTAGCTGCCAGTCCATGCCGGTGGCAAGCCACGGCGCGTGTATGTGCTTGTTCGATAATTTCGCCAGCTGCGGTAAATAGCGGCGGATGAACTTGCCTTCCGTGTCGAATTTTTCCGACTGCGAGATCGGATTAAAGATGCGGAAATACGGCTGTGCATCGCAGCCTGAGGAGGAGGCCCATTGCCAGCCGCCGTTATTGGCGGCGAGGTCGAAGTCATTTAACTTCTCGGCGAAATACTGTTCACCACGGCGCCAGTCGATGCCGAGATCCTTGATCAGGAAGCAGGCTGTGACCATGCGCAGGCGGTTATGCATGTAGCCGGTCTGGTTCAGCTGCGCCATTGCCGCGTCGACCAGCGGATAGCCGGTGCGGCCCTCGCACCAGGCGGCAAACAGCGCGTCGGCCTCGGTGCCGGTTTCCCATTCGATCTTGTCATAGGCCGGTTTGAAGGCGTGTGTGACGACCTGCGGATGATGGTGCAGGATCATAAAATAGAAATCGCGCCAGACCAGTTCCGACAGCCAGACCGCCGCGCCGCCCGGGCCACGGCGCATCGTGTCGTAAGCGAGGCGCGCCATGCTGCGGATCGACAGGGTGCCAAAGCGCAGGTGCACCGACAGGTAGGACGGGCCTTTGACGGCCGGAAAATTACGCGTGTCTTCGTATTGATTGATGCGTTTGCTGAACTCTTCCAGCAAGCTCGCCGCGCCTGACATGCCGGTGGGTATCTGCAGTTCACTCAGGTTCGTCTTTGCAAAGCCCATTGCTTCCAGTGACGGTACTGTGTCGCTGCCTGCGCGCGGCGGCGCAAAGTGGGCCGCATACGGCTCGATCGCATAGGGCTGCAGCGCATCCTCGCCATCATTGCCGGCCGCGAGCTTTTTCAGCCAGGCGTTCTTGTAGGGCGTGAAGACGGAAAAGGGCGTAGCCGACAGCGACAGGACTTCGCTTTTTTCAAAGATGACCTGATCCTTGAACGTGACACAGGTAATGGCATTATTGCGCAAGGCGGCCGCGACCTGCTGGTCGCGCGCGATGGCGTCGGGTTCATAATCGTGATTGAAGTAGACGGCATCAACGCCGAGCTCGACTGCCAAGCGCGGGATTTCTTCCAGCGCATGCGCGTGGCGCACAATCAGCTCGCCACCGAGCGCGCGCAGGCTGGCTGCCAGTTCAACGATGCTGGCATGGATGAACTCGACGCGGCGGTCGGCCGTGGGCAGGGAGGCGAGGATGTCCTTGTCAAAAATGAAAGCGCAAACCACGCTGCGGCTTTGCTTCAATGCGTGGTGCAGGGCGGCGTGATCGGTGCTGCGCAAATCGCGGCGGAACCAGACCAGGGATTTTTCGAATTGGGACATGGGGTTTCGGCCTGATTTTTGATTGGCACGCTGACGGGAGCGCGTGTCAAAACTGTTAAAATATGCGCTATGGTAAAGCAAAGTAAGACTCTCAATTCCCCTTTTGGCTCTGGCCATGGTGATGGCACGCCTGATGCAACGGCAGGCACGATGGCCGGCATGCAGCTTGTCGACCATTTTCTGATCGCCATGCCGACCATGCTCGATCCAGTCTTTGGCGGCACGGTCATCTACCTGTGCGAGCACAATGCCAATGGCGCGCTGGGCGTGATTATCAATAAACCCACCGACATGACGCTCGACATCCTGCTCGAACGTATCGACTTGACGCCCGCGACCATGGCTGATGGCGCCGTCGCGGCACCACAGGTAATCCTGTTTGGCGGCCCCGTCCAGGTCGAGCGCGGCTTCGTGCTGCATGCGCCGCGCACGCCTTACTCGTCGATGATCACGGTGACGGATGCCGTCGCCCTGACGACCTCCAAGGATGTGCTCGAAGCCGTCGCCGCTGGTGAAGGTCCGGGGCAGATCCTTGTCACGCTCGGCTGCGCGGGCTGGTCGGCCGGACAGCTGGAACAGGAAATCGCCGACAATGGCTGGCTGACCGTGAAGGCCGATCCAGCCATCATGTTCGACCTGCCGATCGAACAGCGCTTCGCTGCCTCGATGAAATTACTCGGCATTGACCCACTGATGCTGTCGGCTGTCGCCGGCCATGCATAAGGCGCGCTAGTGGAAACCATCCTTGGCTTTGACTTTGGCCTGAAGCGTATCGGCGTCGCCGTCGGCAATTCCCTGATCCGCCAGGCGCAGCCGCTGACCATCATCAGCGCCGCCACCAACGAGGATAAATTCAAGGCCATCGCCAAATTGATGGCCGAATGGCAGCCGCAGCGCTGCATCGTCGGTCTGCCACGCCATCCGGATGGTGTGGAACACGAAATGACCGTGCGCTGCCGGCGTTTTGCGAACCAGCTGCATGGGCGTTTTGGCGTGATCATCGATCTCGTGGATGAGCGCTATTCCTCAGCTGTGATCCCGCAGCAGCGTGGTGAACGCATCGATGCCGAAGCGGCGGCGGTGATTCTGCAACAATATTTTAACGATGAGACCAACATTGCGAGCAGCTGACATGAATGCCGAAGCCCTCTATAAAATCTTGCTGGAACAAGTCAAAACCGGCCTGGCGCAGGTGGAAAACCTCGCCATCGTCGGCATCTATTCGGGCGGCGCATGGCTGGCCGAACGACTGGCGGCCGACCTGCAATTAAAGGAAAGACTCGGCTTCATCGACGTCTCTTTCTACCGCGATGACTTCGCCGCGCGCGGCCTGCATGCCGATGTGAAGCCGACGCAGATTCCGTTCGAAGTCGATGGCGCGACCATCATGCTCGTCGATGACGTGCTCTATACCGGGCGCACCACGCGCGCCGCGATCAATGAATTATTCGACTACGGCCGCCCGGCGCGCATCATGCTCGCGGCCTTAGTCGACCGCGGCGGTCGCGAGCTGCCGGTCGCAGCCGATTTCGTCGCTGAAAAAATCACGCTTTCCGATCAACAGCAGCTCGTGCTGCAACGTGCCGAAGATGGCAGTTTTTCCCTGACGGTGGACCATGCTTAATCCGCAACTTAACAAGAATGGCGAACTGCAGCATTTGCTGACGATCGAAGGTTTGCCGAAAAAAATCGTTACGCACATCCTCGATACTGCCTCGTCCTTTGTCGGCATCAGCGACCGCGACGTCAAGAAGGTGCCGCTGATGCGCGGTAAAAGCGTCTTCAATTTGTTCTTCGAGAATTCGACGCGCACGCGCACCACTTTCGAGATCGCTTCGAAGCGCCTGTCAGCCGATGTCATTAACCTGAATATTTCGGCCTCCAGCGCCAGCAAGGGCGAGTCCCTGCTCGATACCATCGACAACCTCTCGGCCATGCATGCCGACATGTTCATCGTGCGCCATTCGCAGTCGGGTGCGCCTTACCTGATCGCCAAGCATTTGCGCGATACCGGTCAGTCGCATGTCCACGTCGTGAATGCCGGCGACGGTCGCCATGCGCATCCGACGCAGGGCTTGCTCGATATGTACACGATCCGCCATTACAAGAAGGATTTCACGAACCTGACGGTGGCTATTGTCGGCGACATCCTGCACAGCCGCGTGGCGCGCTCCGACATCCACGCCCTGACCACGCTGGGCGTGCCGGAAGTGCGCGCGATCGGTCCGCGCACCTTGTTGCCTAGCGGTCTCGAACAAATGGGCGTGCGCGTTTTCACCGACATCAATGAAGGCTTGAAAGGCGTCGACGTCATCATCATGCTGCGCGTACAGAATGAGCGCATGAGCGGCACCTTGCTGCCCTCGGCGCAGGAATTTTTCAAGAGCTATGGCCTGACCACGGAAAGGCTGGCGCTGGCCAAGCCGGACGCGATCGTCATGCATCCGGGCCCCATGAATCGTGGCGTCGAAATCGAATCGGCCGTGGCCGACGGCACACAGGCCGTGATCCTGCCGCAAGTTACCTTCGGCATCGCCGTGCGCATGGCGGTCATGAGCATCCTGGCTGGAAATTAAGGCAAAAATAATGAAACTGCATATCCAACACGGCCATCTGATTGATCCCGCCAATGGCACCGACGCGCTCCAAGACCTGTTCATCGCCGATGGCAAAGTCGTCGCGATCGGTCACGCGCCTGCCGGCTTTGTCGCCGACCAAGTAATTGATGCCAGCGGCAAGACGGTCATCCCCGGACTCGTTGACCTGAGTGCGCGCCTGCGTGAACCCGGTTATGAATACAAGGCCACGCTCGAATCGGAATTGCAGGCAGCCATGCAGGGTGGTGTGACCAGCCTTGTCTGCCCGCCCGATACCGATCCTGTGCTGGACGAGCCGGGTCTGGTGGAAATGCTCAAGCACCGTGCCAAGACCATGAACCGCGCGCATGTCTATCCGCTGGGCGCGATGACGGTCGGCCTGAAAGGTAAAGCATTAACGGAGATGGCCGAGCTGACCGACGCCGGCTGCATCGGTTTTTCGCAAGCCGACGAGCCGGTGTTTGACACCAATGTCATGCTGCGCGCGATGCAATATGCGCAGACGTTCGGCTATGCGATCTGGCTGCGCCCGCAAGATCCGCATATTGGCCACGGCGGCATTGCGCATAGCGGCGCGATTGCCTCGCGCCTCGGTCTGGCAGGTGTGCCGGTGATCACGGAGACGATCGCACTGCATACGATTTTTGAATTGATGCGTTCTTCCGGCGCGCGCGTGCACCTGTGCCGCATCTCGTCGGCGGCCGGTCTGGCGCTGGTACGCGCAGCCAAGAAGGAAGGCTTGCCGGTGACTTGCGACGTCGGCGCGCACCATATTCACATGACTGATGTCGACATCGGCTTCTTCGATTCGAATGCGCGCATGAACCCGCCGTTTCGCGGTCAGCGCGATCGCGATGCGATCCGTCTGGCGCTGGCAGACGGCACGATCGATGCGATTTGCTCGGACCATACGCCGGTCGACGATGATGAAAAATTGCTGCCCTTCGGCGAAGCCACGCCGGGCGCGACCGGGCTTGAATTGCTGCTGTCGCTGGCGCTGAAATGGAATGACGATGCCGACGGTGGCAAGCATCCCGGGCGCGCCATTGCCAAGGTCACTTCTGACGCGGCGCGCGTGGCTGGTCTGCCGTGCGGCCAGCTCGCGGTCGGTAGCGTGGCCGATGTCTGCATCTTTGATCCGGCCGTGCGCTGGACCGTTGAAGCGAAAGCACTGGCCAGCCAGGGTAAACATACGCCTTTCCTCGGCTATGAATTGCGCGGCCAGGTCAGCGCGACCATCGTCGCCGGCCAGCTCGCGTACGCGCGCTGAAGCGTGGCGTGACCTTGATGCTTTGGTTTCGCCTGGCACGGGTATGTCTGCATTTGCTGGCGGGGCTGCTGACGGCAGCGTTCGTGTTTCCGTTCACCTCTGCTGTGGTGCGCAGCCGGCTCGTCAAACGCTGGTCGAGCAAACTGCTGCTGATCTGCCGGGTGCAGGTCGCCTTTCGCGGCGACCGCTCGAGTCTTGCGCAAGCCCGCGCGCTGATCGTGGCCAATCATGTTTCATGGCTGGATATCTTCGTCATCAATGCGATCCTGCCCTGTCGCTTCGTCGCCAAGGCCGATATCCGCGACTGGCCGCTACTCGGTTGGCTGTGCGACAAGGCGGGCACGATTTTCATTTCTCGTGGACGCATCCGCGATGTGCGGTTGATTTTCGAAAATCTCGTGGCCAGCCTGCAGGCTGGCGAGCATGTCGCGTTTTTTCCGGAAGGGACCACAGCTGCGCAAGGCAGGCTGCTGCCGTTTCATGCGAATTTATTCGAGGCGGCGATCGATGCGCAGGTTCCCGTGCAAGCCTTCGCGCTGCGCTATCTCGATGCCAGTGGCGGCTTGCATCCGGCCGCCGATTTCATCGGTGAGATGACGTTCGCCGAAAGCATGCTGCTGATCTTGCGTAGCGATGCCATGCACGCAGAACTGGTGATCCTGCCGCAGATGGCGTCCGATGGCGCGCACCGGCGCGAGCTGGCACAAGCAGCCCATGCAGCGATCGCTGCTGCGCTCGATATCGACGTCGACGCGCTGGTCTGAGGTTTTATTTTCCCGGCTTCTGACATTGCGGGCAGTCGACCTGGAACAAGGTCCGGTCTTCCAGTCTCACCGCTGTCAGTTTGCCGCCCCAGACGCAGCCGGTATCGAGGCCGATCAGGTTCGCTCGCATCGTCAGCCCACGCTCGGACCAATGACCAAAGACGACCGTGACGTTTTCGCTCAGGCGTCCCGGGATGTCAAACCATGGCAGCAAGGGATCGTCATCCTCGCGCAGCCCACCGCCTGCGGCAAAGTCCATGCGACCGTCGCGCTCACAATACCGCATCCGCGTCATTGCATTGACTATGCAGCGCAACCTATCATTGCCGATAAGACTATCGTCCCATTTTGACGGTTCCTTGCCATACATCGCGCGCAGAAAATCCAGCCAGTTTGGCCCTTGCAAGACCGTTTCCACTTCATGTGCCAGCGCCAGTGCCTGCGACGCCGTCCATTGCGGCAGTACGCCGGCATGCACGATCAGGTGGCCGTCATGTTCCAGTGCCAGCGGCTGATGCCTGAGCCAGTCCAGCAGCACCTCGCGATCGGGCGCTGCCAGAATATCGTCCAGCGTATCCGATGCATGCGCTTTGCGGATGCCATTGGCCACAGCCAGCAGGTTCAGGTCATGATTGCCGAGCACCGTCTGTGCTTGCGCGCCGAGCCCCCGCAGGGTGCGCAAGGTCGCCAGCGAATCCGGCCCGCGGTTCACCAGGTCGCCTGCAAAAATCAGGCGGGCGTCGCCCGGCTCCGCAGCGATGCGGTGGCAGAGTTCCAGCAGCTGCTGGTGACAGCCTTGCAGGTCACCTATTACGTATGTTGGCATGGGATTGGGCTGGTCGTGGTGAACATGAGGTGAGGGATTTTTTATCGGCAGGAATAAACAGTGCACCGGCTAATCGAAATGTGTAGTGAAAATTTACAATAATTACAAGATCTTTGACGTGAATGTGAAGGATACTGCAGAAAATTACGCATAAGCTACACATCATATTTAGCCTAACGTAAAATCTTGGATATGACATTACATCAATTAGCAATTCTGTAAGTAATACCATGGTGTTTACAGACGATTTTTAGGGCGCAATGCAGATGATTCTAGTAACAGGTGGTGCCGGCTTTATCGGATCTAATTTTGTGCTCGACTGGATAGCCGGGCAGGGCGAGGCAGTCGTCAATGTTGACAAGCTGACCTATGCCGGTAATTTGAACAATTTGACATCGATCAGGCAAAATCCGCTGCATCATTTTGTCCAGGCCGATATTTGCGATACTGAAAAGATGGCAGCGCTGCTGGCGCAATATCAGCCGCGCGCGATTGTCCATTTTGCCGCAGAAAGCCACGTCGACCGCTCCATCCTCGGGCCCGGCGCCTTCATTACGACCAATATCAACGGCACTTTCAGCCTGCTCGAAGCGAGTCGCGCTTACTGGAGCGCGCTGCCTTCAGATGAAAAAGCCGCCTTCCGCTTTTTGCAGGTCTCAACCGATGAAGTCTATGGCACGCTCAGCGCGGATGATCCGGCCTTCAGCGAGACTACGCCCTTCGCACCGAATAGCCCCTACGCCGCCTCGAAAGCCGCCGCCGACCATCTGGTGCGCGCCTATCACCATACCTATGGCATGCCGACGCTGACAACGAATTGCTCGAATAATTACGGCCCCTTCCATTTCCCGGAAAAGCTGATTCCGCTGGTGATCACGAATGCGCTGGCCGGCAAGCCCCTGCCGATTTATGGCGATGGCCAGCAGGTGCGTGACTGGCTGTTCGTCAATGATCATGGCGCGGCGATCCGTGAGGTGCTGGCGGCCGGTACGCCCGGCGAGACTTACAATATCGGCGGCTGGAATGAAAAGACCAATCTCGACGTCGTGCACACACTGTGTGCGCTGCTTGATGAATTGAAACCGAAAGCTGATGGCAGCAGTTATCAGACGCAAATCACTTACGTCAAAGACCGGCCCGGCCACGACCGCCGCTATGCCATCGATGCGCGCAAAATTGAACGCGAACTCGGCTGGAAGCCGCGCGAGACTTTCGAGACCGGCATGCGCAAGACCGTGCAATGGTATCTCGGCCATCAGGAATGGATCGCCGATGTGCAATCGGGCGACTATCTGAAATGGGTAGAACAGAACTATGCAGGCCGTACGGCTGCAACGGAGCCACAATGACAATATCTGCGACCGCGCGCCGCGGCATTATCCTTGCTGGCGGTTCCGGCACGCGCCTGTATCCAGTCACCATGGCGGTCTCGAAACAGCTGCTGCCGGTGTACGACAAGCCAATGATTTACTATCCGCTGACGACGTTGATGCTGGCCGGCATACGCGACATCCTGCTGATCTCGACGCCGCAAGACACGCCGCGTTTTCGCGAACTGCTTGGTGATGGCGGGCAGTGGGGCATCAACATTACTTACGCCGTGCAGCCAACGCCGGACGGTCTGGCGCAAGCCTTTATCATCGGCCGCGAATTCGTTGGAAACAGTCCTTCGGCGCTGATCCTTGGCGATAATATCTATTACGGCCATGAATTCGATGCCCAGCTGAGTGAAGCCTGTGCGCGCACCGATGGCTCCACTGTGTTTGCTTACCATGTGACCGATCCCGAGCGCTATGGCGTGGTGGAATTCAATGCGCAGCGCCAGGCAGTCAGCATCGAAGAAAAGCCCACCAAACCGAAATCGAATTACGCTGTCACCGGCCTGTATTTTTATGACCAGCAGGTCTGCGACATTGCCGCCAGCATCAAGCCTTCACCGCGCGGTGAACTCGAAATCACGGATGTGAATCGCGTCTATCTCGAAAAGAACGAGCTCAATGTCGAAGTCATGGGGCGTGGCATGGCCTGGCTCGACACCGGTACGCATGAATCGCTACTTGATGCCGGCCAGTTCATCGCCACATTGGAGAAGCGTCAGGGCCTGAAGGTCGCCTGCCCGGAAGAAATCGCGTACCGCAAAGGCTATATCGGCGCGGAGCAGCTGGAAAAACTCGCGCGTCCCCTGCTGAAAAATGCTTACGGCCAGTATCTGCTGCGCCTACTTGATGACAAGATATTCTGAACATGAAACCAGCCATCGCACTACCTGAAGTACATGTGTTCGAGCCGAAAGTGTTCGGTGACGCGCGCGGATTTTTTTACGAGAGTTTCAACGAACGCCGCTTCGCAGAGCAGACCGGCCTTGGCGACGCGGTACCGCATTTCGTCCAGGATAATCATTCGAAGTCGGCGCACAATGTCTTGCGCGGCTTGCATTATCAGATCCGCCAGCCGCAGGGCAAGCTCGTACGCGTGATCGCCGGCGCCGTTTTCGATGTCGCTGTCGACGTGCGCAAGAGTTCACCGACCTTCGGGCGTTGGTTCGGTACCACGCTGTCGGCGGAAAACCAGAAGCAGATGTGGATTCCGGTCGGCTTTGCGCATGGCTTCGTGGTTCTCAGCGAGACCGCAGAATTCCTCTACAAGACCACCGATTACTGGGCGCCTGAACATGAGCGCTGCATCCGCTGGGACGATCCGGCCATCGGCATTGACTGGCCGATCACGGATGCGCCTCTGCTGTCGGGCAAGGACGCTGGTGGCAGTTTGCTGGCCGATGCGGAACTGTTCGCATGAAAATCCTGCTCACTGGCGTAGCGGGTCAAGTCGGTTATGAACTCGCGCGCAGCCTGCAGAGTGTAGGTGAAGTGATCGCGCTGGATCGACGCGGCATGGATCTCGCTGATCTCGATCAGGTGCGCGACGTGATCCGCGCAGTGAAGCCGACGCTGATCGTTAATCCCGCCGCTTATACGGCCGTCGACAAGGCAGAGCAAGAGCCGGAACTGGCCATGCGCGTCAACGGCGAAGCGCCCGGCGTGATGGCGCAAGAGGCAGCCCGTCTGGGCGCGGCGATGATCCACTATTCGACCGATTATGTCTTTGATGGCAGCAAGGCCGGCGCCTATTCCGAAGACGATGCGACTAATCCCTTGAGTGTCTATGGCCGCAGTAAGCTCGCCGGTGAACAGGCGGTGCAGGCGGCTGGCATCGACCATCTGATTTTGCGTACCAGCTGGGTCTACGGCACGCGCGGCAAGAACTTTCTGCTCACGATCAAGCGCCTGGCACAGGAACGTGATGAACTGCGCATCGTCGCCGACCAGCATGGTGCGCCGACCTGGTGCCGCACTATCGCTGACACCACGGCCAACATTGTCTGCCAGCTCGCGCAGGCATCGGCTGCAGCAAACAAATGGCAAGAAGTTTCAGGCATTTACCATCTCACTGCTCAAGGTCAAACCACCTGGCACGGATTCGCCCAAGCTATCGTGGCGGCGCTGCCTGAATCTAAAAAACCGCAGATTACGCCCATCAGTACGAGCGACTATCCATTACCGGCCGTTCGCCCGCAAAATTCCGTGCTGTCTAGTCAGCGCCTGATGACAAGGTTTTGCCGTTTGCCGCATTGGCAGGCAGCGCTGGCCTTGAGTCTGGAGTGAGGATGCGGGCGTCAGCGAGCTGGTTCAAATTTATAAGTAGAAAGTGCGTATGTTAATTCCTGTGATTCTCTCTGGTGGCGCCGGAACCCGGCTTTGGCCGGTATCGCGCGAAGCGCATCCTAAGCCCTTCATGCGTATCGCCGGCGGCAAGAGCCTGCTGACGCAAACCTATGAGCGTGCACTGGCCGTGTCGAACCAGATGGCACCGCTGATCGTGACGAATCGCGATTATTATTTTCTGTCGCGCGATGACCTGGCCAATCAGGATGTGCAAGCGCGTTACCTGCTCGAGCCGAGCGGACGTAACACCACGCCGGCGATCGCCATGGCGGCGCTGTGGGCGCTGAGCCAGAAAAAAGATGCCTGCCTGCTGGTCATGCCAGCCGATCACCTGATCCGCGATACCCCGACTTTTTACGCCGCCGTGCAGCAGGCGCAAATCCTGGCGCGCGATGGCCACCTCGTGCTGTTTGGCGTGCGTCCGACCGGACCCGAAACAGGTTTTGGTTACATTGAAATGGGCGAGCCGCTTACGCCGTTTGCCAATAGCGTGCTGCGCTTTGTCGAAAAGCCCGATGCGGCGACCGCGGCAAAATATCTGGCGCATGGCAATTATGTCTGGAATAGCGGCATGTTCTGCTTTAGCGCGCAGGCCATCGTGGACGCGTTGCAAACGCATAGCCCGGTCCTGATGAACGCCGCCCGTGCAGTTTGGGCAGCCACTGAGATCGATGGTAACAAGATGGAATTGCCGGCGAGTTTTTCCGCGCTTGAAAATATCTCCATCGATTACGCCGTCATGGAAAAAGCGCAAAACATCAGCGTCATCCCCGGCGATTTTGACTGGAGCGACATTGGCGCCTGGAGTGCGGTCGCCGAAGCCTGCCCGGCCGATTCCGAAGGCAATACCACCAGCGGCGACAATATCGTCATCGACAGCCGCAATATCCATATCGAGAGCGACGACCGGCTCGTGGCGGCCATTGGTCTCGATGATTTGCTGATCATTGATACCGCCGATGCGCTGCTCGTCGCACACAAGTCCAAGAGCCAGGAAGTCAAACAGGTCGTGACGCAGTTGAAGGCCAAGCAGCATCAGGCGCACAAGCATCACCGCACGGTATCGCGTCCCTGGGGGACTTACACGGTGCTTGAAGAAGGTCCGGGTTTCAAGATCAAGCGCATCGTCGTGCGCCCGGGTGCGTCATTGTCATTGCAGATGCATCATCACCGCAGCGAGCACTGGGTCGTTGTCTCCGGCGTGGCCGAAGTATGCAATGGTGAGCAGACCATCGTGCTCAACCCGAACCAGTCGACCTATATTCCCGCCGGTTTCAAGCACAGGCTGGCCAATCTTGGCGAGACGGCCCTGTCCTTGATCGAGGTACAATGCGGCCACTATCTGGGTGAAGACGATATCGTCCGTTTTGACGATGTTTATGGCAGGGTCTAATTAATGGTGGCAAGTGCGGTAGCGGGTGGCGTCGGAATGCTGCGCGCGGTCTGGGGGTATCGCGGTTTTATCTGGGGTAGCGTCAAGCGCGAATTCCAGTCGCGCTACCGCAATTCAATGCTGGGTGCGGCATGGACAGTGTTGAATCCGCTGGCGATGATCGTCGTCTATACGGTGATATTTTCGCAAGTCATGAAGGCCAAACTGCCGGGCGTCGATAATGATTTCGCCTACAGCATTTACCTGTGCGCCGGCGTCCTCAGCTGGGGATTGTTCGCCGAGATCACCGGTCGCGCGCAAAATGTCTTCCTTGAACATGCGAACCTGATCAAGAAGATCAATTTCCCGAGGATTTGCCTGCCTGTCATCGTGGTGCTCAATGCCAGCATGAATTTTGCGATCATCTTTGGCCTGTTCCTGGCCTTCCTGGTTTTGTCCGGTAATTTTCCGGGCATGAATGCGCTGGCCCTGATCCCGGTATTGGCCATACAGATTGTGTTTTCCATTGGTCTGGGCATCGTAATCGGTGTGCTGAATGTCTTCTTTCGCGATGTCGGCCAGTTTTTTGCAGTCTTGCTGCAGTTCTGGTTCTGGTTCACGCCGGTGGTCTATACCGCGGCGATCCTGCCAAAAGCCGTGCAACCTTTTGTCGCCATGAATCCGATGACGCCCTTGATCGGCGCATACCAGGATATCCTCGTACATGGCCTGTGGCCGAACTGGGATAGCCTGCTGTTTCCCCTGCTGACCGGACTAGTGCTGTGCGTGTTCGGCATGCGCCTGTTTCGCAAACGCGCTGGTGAAATCGTCGATGAACTCTGATGCATTTGCTATGATGCAGCGCATTCACAAGAAGATTGAAAACACCATGCGCATGCGTTTGCCTGTCATGCGAGGCCCGCACTGATGGGCTCCATACACGTAAGTAATCTGGGCAAGGCCTATAAACAGTACCCGACCCGCTGGTCGCGTTTGCTGGAATGGATGCTGCCGTCTGCCGGCCCGCGCCATGTGCTGAAGTGGGTCATGCAAAACGTGAATTTCCGCCTGCAGCAAGGCGAAGCCGTCGGCATCATCGGCATGAACGGCGCCGGTAAAAGCACCTTGCTGAAAATGATCGTCGGCACGACACAGCCGACGACGGGTTCGGTCGGCATCAGCGGCCGCGTGGCCGCCTTGCTGGAACTCGGCATGGGCTTCCATCCTGACTTCAGCGGCCGGCAAAATGTCTTCATGTCCGGTCAGTTGATGGGCATAGGCGTGGATGAATTGAACCGGCTGATGCCGGAGATTGAAGCTTTCGCGGAAATTGGCGACTATATCGACCAGCCGGTACGAACCTATTCCAGCGGCATGCAGATGCGCCTCGCCTTCAGCGTGGCCACGGCCTTGCGACCGGATGTGCTGATCGTCGATGAAGCCCTGTCGGTGGGTGATGCGTATTTCCAGCACAAGAGCTTCGAGCGTATCCGCGCCTTTCGCCAGGCAGGTACGACGCTGCTGATCGTGTCGCATGACAAGGCGGCGATCCAGTCGATCTGCGACCGCGCGCTGCTGCTCGATGGCGGCCGCGTGGTCAAGGAAGGTGCGCCCGAAGAAGTGATGGATTATTACAATGCCTTGCTGGCGCAGCGCGAAAACCAGAAGGTAACGCAGGCGACGCTCGCCGATGGCAAGGTGCAGACGGTGTCAGGCACCGGCGAAGCGGGCGTGATCCGTATTGGCTTACTCAATGCCCGGGGCGAGCCAGCGGAAGTCTTCGATGTTGGTGCGCCGGCGACGCTGGAAGTGGTCGTGCGCGCGCATGCGGTGATTCCGCGCCTGGTGCTCGGCTACATGATCAAGGACCGGCTGGGCCAGCCCATGTATGGCACCAATACCGACCTCAAGAAGCTGCCGCTACTGGATGTGCAGCCGGGCGAAACGCTGACTTACCGTTTCGATTTTCCGCTCAATCTCGGTCCCGGCAGTTATTCGATCGCCACGGCGCTGGCCAGTACCGAGACGCATCTGGTAAATAATTATGAGTGGCGCGACCTGGCGCTGGTATTTTCAGTGGCGAACCTGAGCCACGCGCCATTTGTCGGCTGCAGCTGGATCGATCCGCAGATTCACATAGCGCGACCGGCCTTGCATAGCGGCCAGGCGCCTGCTGCGGCGCTGTTAAAAGTTTGAATTGACCATAGGGGCATCATTGAAATGACGACTGTAAAAACTGCGATCATTACCGGCATCACCGGACAAGACGGCGCCTATCTCGCCGAACTGTTGCTCGAAAAAGGCTACCAGGTCTACGGTACGTATCGTCGTACCAGTTCCGTCAATTTCTGGCGCATCGAAGAACTTGGCAACGCCAAACATGCGAACCTGCATCTGGTCGAATATGACCTGACCGACCTCGGTTCCAGCATCCGCCTGCTGCAAAGCACGGGCGCAACAGAAGTCTATAATCTCGCTGCGCAAAGTTTCGTCGGCGTCTCGTTTGATCAGCCGGCCACGACCGCGCAGATCACCGCGATCGGGCCGCTGCACCTGCTGGAAGCAATCCGTATCGTCAATCCGTCGATTCGCTTTTATCAGGCCTCGACCTCGGAAATGTTCGGCAAGGTGCAAGCCATCCCGCAAGTCGAGGACACGCCGTTTTATCCGCGTAGCCCCTACGGCGTGGCGAAACTGTACGCACACTGGATGACGATCAATTACCGCGAGTCCTACAATATCTTTGGCTGCAGCGGCATCCTGTTCAATCATGAGTCGCCGCTGCGCGGTCGTGAATTCGTCACGCGCAAGATCACCGACACGGTCGCCAAGATCAGCCTCGGCCAGCAAGACCTGCTTGAGCTGGGCAATATGGACGCCAAACGCGACTGGGGCTATGCCAAGGAATACGTCGAAGGCATGTGGCGCATGTTGCAGGCCGATGCGCCGGACACCTTCGTGCTGGCGACGAACCGGACCGAGACCGTGCGCGACTTCGTCACGATGGCCTTCAAGGGTGCCGGCATCAGCCTGGCATGGCGCGGCACTGCAGAGGCCGAGACGGCGGTGGACAGCGAAACCGGCAAGACGCTGGTGCGCGTGAATCCGAAATTCTATCGCCCGGCAGAAGTTGAACTGCTGATCGGTAATCCGGCCAAGGCGGCTGAAAAACTCGGCTGGGTGCCGCACACGACGCTCGAACAACTGTGCCAGATGATGGTCGAGGCTGATTTGCGTCGTAACAAAGCCGGATTTTCCTTCTGAGATGACGAGTCCGATTTCCCGCGGCTGTGTACTGCTGACTGGCGCCGATGGCTTCACCGGCGTCTATGCGCGCGCCGAACTGGAAGCGGCTGGCTATACGGTTATTGGTGCCGTCATGGGGCAGCCGCAAAATGCCCAGCAAGTCGCCCTCGACATCACTTCGCTCGATGACTGCCGCGCGGTGATGGAACAGGTGCGTCCGGATTACCTCATGCATCTGGCCGGCATCAGCTTCGTCCAGCACGCCGACGCGGAAGCGTTTTACCGCGTCAATGTCATTGGTACGCTGAACCTGCTGCAAGCCATGGCGGACGCCGGGCTGTCACCGAAACGCATCCTCATCGCCAGCAGTGCCAACATCTATGGCAATGCCGCTGAAGGCATCCTCAGCGAATCGCAGCCGCCGGCGCCGATCAATCATTACGCCGTCAGCAAACTCGCCATGGAACACATGGTGCGCACCTGGACCGATCGCCTGCCTATCGTCATCACGCGGCCCTTTAATTACACCGGCATCGGTCAGGCGCCGCATTTCCTGGTGCCGAAAATCGTCTCGCATTTCACGCGCCATGAGGCCTACATCGAGCTCGGTAATCTGGATGTCGAGCGCGATTTTTCCGATGTACGCATGGTCGCGCGCGCCTATCGCGGCTTGCTCGAGCACGAATGTTCTGGCGAGACCGTCAATATTTGCAGCGGCCGGCCGTATTCGCTGGCCGGCATCATCAACAGGATGGAAGCGATCTGCGGCTACAAGATCGAGGTGCGCGTCAATCCTGCATTCGTGCGTGCATCGGAAGTGAAAACCCTGCTCGGCTCGCCCGACAAACTGCATGCCTTGCTCGGTGAATTACCTTTCCTGCCATTGGAAGAGACGCTGCGCTGGATGGTCGGCGCATGAGTCGCATCAAGCTGGGCCTCTCCACGACGACGATCGAACCGCTACTGAACAAGGGTCATCTGGATGGCATCGGCGTCTACACCAGCGCCCTGATGCTGGAGCTGCCCGATGCTGGCTGTACGGTGCAGGGTTACTCCTATCCGCAGCTGGGTAATCCTCAGCTGTCCCAGCGATTTTCCGCGGGTAAGCCGATGCAGCGCGCATTCGAAGTACAAACCTTGCGCGACATGGTGTTGCGTGACCGCGTGCATCAGCACATGCCGGTCGATATCTTTCATGCGACCGATTACCGTATCGTCGAGATGGGCTGCCCGATCGTGGCGACCCTGCATGATGCGATACCGCTGAAGTTTCCCCAATGGTGCAGCCCACGTTTGCGCGGCTTGAAAAACTGGCTGCAGAAACGCGCTGCGCAACGCGCCGACCAGGTCATCGCACTGTCTACCTATGCCGTCACCGAATTGATTGAGTACTTCAACATCGATGAACGTCGCATCACGGTCGTACCTTGCGGCGTCGGCGCCGAATGGCTGGCCACGCCGCAGCCAGTGGCGGTCCGCAATACACTGGCGAGTTATGGGCTGGAGGCGGGTTACTTTCTCTTTGTCGGCACGCTACAGCCGCGCAAGAACGTTGAGCGCATCCTTGAAGCCTACCTCGGGCTGCCAGCGACCCTGCGGCGCGAACGCCAGCTCGTCATCGTCGGCCGGCCTGGCTGGCGCTGCGAGGAACTGCTGCGCAAAATGCAGACAGCGATCCAGCAGGGCGAAAAAATCGTCTGGCTGAACCAGCTGACGAAGCAGTATGAACTGCGGCATGTCTATGCCGGTGCCGGCGTATTCGTGTTCCCGTCCTTGTACGAAGGTTTCGGCATTCCGGTCGCCGAAGCGTTTGCCGCGGGCATACCGGTACTGACCTCCAACACGACTTCGCTGCCGGAAGTTTCGCAAGGTGCGGCACTGGAAATTGATCCCACCTCCACCAGTGCGATCGGTGACGCGATGCAAATGCTGGTGCGTGACAGCGGCTTGCGAGCGCAATGCATTGCCGCCGGTCATCTGCGCGCCGCCGAACTGAGCTGGAAACGTACGGCTGCCGAGACGGTCGCAGTGTATGATTGCGCCCTGGGACGCTGAGCAACATACAAGAGCAAATAATGGCGGGCACAATTCAAGTACTGCATGTCTTCAAGACTTATTATCCGGATTCGCTCGGCGGCGTCGAGCAAGTCATCCGCCAGCTGACGTCGGTCACCGCCAGCATGGGCGTGACGAACAAGATTTTCACGCTCAGCCGCAATGCCGGCGTCACGCCAGTACTCTACGACGGCGCCACAAAAATCCTGCGCAGTCCGGTCGACATTGAAGTCGCATCGACACCGATGTCGCTGCGTGCATTTGCGCGCTTCCGCGAGGCTGCGCGCAAGGCCGACCTGATTCATTATCACTATCCCTGGCCGTTTGGCGACTTGCTGCATCTGCTGGCAGGGCAGGACAAACCGGCTGTCTTGACCTATCACTCCGATGTCGTGCGCCAGCGCCTCTTGATGCCGCTGTACCGGCCGCTGATGCGGCGCTTCTTCAGCAAGGTGAAGGCGATCGTGCCGACCTCGCCGAATTATCTCAAGAGCAGCCGGCTGCTGCAGGACTATCTCGACAAGACCACGGTGATCCCGATCGGCCTGAATGAATCCAGTTATCACAATCCCGAAGCAGAACGGATTGCCCATTGGCGCAGTGAGGTCGGCGAAAACTTTTTCCTCTTCGTCGGCGTACTGCGTTATTACAAAGGCCTGCATATCCTGCTCGACGCCTGCGCCGGCAGCAACAGCCGCGTCGTTATCGTTGGCGCCGGGCCGGTCGAAGCGGATCTCAAACAGCAGGCTGCGCGTCTTGGCCTCACGAATGTCGAATTTCTCGGTGCGGTCTCGGACGAAGACAAGGCCGCCTTGCTTGAGTTATGTCGCGCCGTGGTCTTTCCTTCGCACCTGCGCTCGGAAGCCTTCGGCGTGACCCTGCTGGAAGGTGCCATGCATGGCCGGCCTTTGATCTCGTCTGAAATTGGTACCGGCAGCAGTTACGTCAACATCGATGGCTTGACGGGGATCGTCGTGCCACCCGATGATCCGGTCGCCCTGCGCGCGGCCATGCATCGTTTGCAGACCGATACGGCCTGCGCTGATGAAATGGGTTTGCGCGCACGCGCGCGTTTTGAAAAATTATTTACGGCACAACAAATGAGTGAATCGTATATCGCTTTGTACCGCAAGGTATTGGGACGCAGCGCATGATGGCGCCGGCGTGGGGTGAGATCAAAGTAACCGAGCTGCAGTGTCCTGATGGCGCTGTCGTCGTCATTGCCGATCACGGCGCGCATGTCTTGTCCTGGCGGCCGGCAGGCAATGCCGAAGCCATGTACCTCAGCGCCGACTCCGGATTTGGCGCAGGCAGCGCGATTCGCGGCGGCGTGCCGGTCATTTTTCCGCAATTTGCCGAGATGGGCACGGGCAAGCGTCACGGCTTCGCGCGCGTGTGCGACTGGCGCCGCAGTTTTGCCGGGATACTGGAGGGCAGGGCAGTGGCACGCTTTGAGTTGAACGATAGCGATATTGATCCGGCGTATTGGCCGCATCGCTTCGCGCTCGTTTATGAAGTCGCGGTGCAGGCAAACCAGCTACAGCTAAGCCTTAGTGTAACCAATACGGATACCCATGACTGGTCATTCAACGCGGCCCTGCATACCTATTTGCAGGTGGGCGACGTCGCACAAATTGGTTTGGCAGGCTTGCAAGGATTGCGTTATTTTGACAAGGTCAGCGGCGCGCAAGACCAATTGCAGCAGGAAGCATTGCTGCGCATCGTTGCCGAAGTCGACCGTGTGTATGGCGGGGTCCATGCGCCGTTGACCCTGCACGATGGCGCGCGCAAGGTAAGGGTAAGCCAGTCGGGCTTTGTCGACGCCGTCGTGTGGAACCCCGGCTTCGATAAAGCGATGACGATCGGCGATCTTACGCCAGGCACTTCGGCCTCTTTCGTATGCGTTGAGGCTGCTTCTGTATTGGTCCCAATTACATTGGCGCCGGGTGCAAGCTGGCAGGGATCGCAATTCCTCGAATTACAGCAAACGGCTTAAACCTGCCCTGTTCAAACGAATTGCTGTATTTGATTGCGCAATTTTGTCACGAAACATTGCGAATTCGCAGTTTTTAGCGATTTGCAATCAAGTTCTTATTTTTCCCGATTCAAGATAGCGGATAATACCTAAGTATTGATCCGCTGGAATCGTCCTTCCCCATTACAAGCACATTTCCAGTTTTTATCGTGATCATGAAATTGGATCGCCTTACTATTTATCAAACCAGAATTGATTTTTCTCCGCATGCGGCATTCCGATTTTATTAAAATAATGTGGCTAGGATTATCCAGATAAATGGCTTCCTTTTTTATCAGTTTTATTGCTTCGGCTTTTATTACCTTGCTCGTCATAAAACAAGCGCGATCGCATGGTGCCGCGCTCGATAGCGATATTGCCGGCGTCCAGAAATTCCATAGCCTGGCAGTGCCGCGTATTGGTGGCCTGAGTATTGTATTTGCAGTGATTATCACCAGTTTAATAAGTATATGGCGTGTTCCTGCGATTACTTACTGGCTGCTGTCCATCTTGCTTTGTGCGCTGATCGCCTTTTACGGCGGCATCGTTGAAGATTTCACCCAGACGGTGAGTCCATTGCGGCGACTGCTGCTCACGTTAGCTGCTGCCGCAATCGGCTTTTTTTTGCTTGATGCGCGCATAGACAGGATTGACGTCCTATTCGATATACTGGTTTTGCCTTATTGGTGGATTTCCTTCCCGTTGACAATTCTTGCAGTGGCCGGTATCGCTAATGCAGTTAATATTATTGATGGCTTTAATGGTCTCGCCAGTGTTGTGACAATTTGCATGTTATTGTCACTTGGCTATGTCGCATTTCAGGTGAATGATGTGCCGGTATTGGTGATGGCACTGATCGTTGCCGGCGCGACTGCCGGTTTCCTGATCTGGAATTATCCGGCCGGGATGATTTTTTTAGGTGATGGCGGCGCGTATTTCATTGGCTTTATGCTCGGTGAGTTAGCAGTATTGTTGGTGATGCGTAATCAGGATGTGTCGACCTGGTATGCTGTTTTATTACTGATTTATCCTGTGTTTGAAACGATTTTCTCGATTTATCGTCGATTGTTTTTGCGCGGTAAATCTCCTGGCATGCCAGATGGAATTCATTTGCATAGCCTGATATTTCGCAGGCTCGTGCGCTGGGCAGTCGGGCCACGCGATGCCCGGGCACTGATACGGCGTAATGCTTTGACCTCGCCCTATCTTTGGCTGCTATCGCTGATGGCCGTCGTGCCGGCGACCTTTTTCTGGCGCCAAAGTGGTCCTTTGTTATTGTTTTGTCTGCTGTTTATCGTGAGTTATGTCTGGCTGTATGCGCGCATAGTGCGCTTCAAGACACCGCGTTGGCTGATGTTGGGAAAGTCGGATTCATCAGATTGAGCGTGGCGGGTTTTTTTTTATTTTTTTTAATGGGAGTACATATGGATTTATCAAAATTGTCCTCGTCGGAACTGCGTGACCTGCAAGATCAGGTGAGGCAGGAATTAAAGCAACGCGAGCATGAAGAAGTCGCCAAGGCGCGCGAGCAGATTTTTGCGATCGCACAAAGCGTTGGCATCCCGCTCAAGGACTTGCTCGCCATTCAGCCGCGCGTGAAAGCCAAGGTCGCGATGCGTTTTCGTCATCCTTCCGACGCGTCATTGCAATGGAGTGGTCGTGGCCGCCAGCCACGCTGGATCAAGGAATGGCTCGCCGCCGGACATGCTCTGGATGCACTGAGCGCCTGATTCTCGCTGCGCCTGTAATCTGAAGTCCGCCTGTCGTGCGCGAGCTCGCCATGACAGCCGGACCGCTCACGCTGTAATATTCCCAATTTGAACCTCATGATGTGCCCGTGATGCCAGGACAGCGATCAGCGTCCTTATGGTCGGCGCGGCATGCCTTCAATTCCTGGACTACGATGACTCTTTCACCTTCTATTTTCAAAGCCTATGATATCCGCGGTATCGTCGGCAAGACGCTCGATGCCGATGTCGCCCGTCTGATCGGCCAGGCCTTTGGCAGTGCCATGCTGGCCAAGGGCGAGTTGGTCGCCGTGATCGGTCGCGACGGTCGTTTGTCGGCCCCTGAGTTAACTGCTGCGCTCGCGCAAGGCTTGCAGGCTGCGGGCGTTGACGTGATTGATCTCGGCGTGGTCGCGACACCGATGGTGTATTTCGGCACGCACATCCTGCCGGGCCAGTCCGGCATCATGGTCACCGGCAGTCATAACCCACCCGATTACAATGGCTTCAAGATGGTGCTGGCTGGCGAAGCCATCCATGGCACGACGATCACCGCGCTTTATGACGCCATCGTCAGCAAGGATTTGCGCCACGGCGCCGGCACCTATCGTACCCACGACATCGCTCACGCCTACCTGCAGCGCATCGTCGGCGACGTCAAGCTCGCCCGCCCCATGAAAATCGCGATCGACTGCGGCAATGGTGTTGCCGGCGCTTTTGCCGGCGACCTGTACCGCGCCATGGGCTGCGAAGTCATCGAATTGTTTTGTGAAGTCGACGGCACTTTCCCGAACCATCACCCAGACCCGGCCCATCCGGAAAACCTGCAGGACCTGATCCGCTGCCTTCGAGACACCGATGCTGAAATCGGCCTCGCCTTTGACGGCGATGGCGACCGCCTCGGACTGGTCACGAAAGATGGCCAGATCATTTATCCCGACCGCCAGCTGATGCTGTTTGCCGCCGATGTGCTCACGCGTCATCCGGGTGAGCAAATCCTGTTTGACGTCAAATGCACGCGTCACATCGCGCCCTGGGTTCGCGCCCACGGCGGTACGCCCTTGATGTGGAAAACCGGCCATTCGCTGGTCAAGGCGAAGATGCGGGAAAGCGCCGCGCCCTTAGGCGGCGAAATGAGCGGACATATCTTTTTCAAGGACCGCTGGTATGGTTTCGACGATGGCCTCTACGCTGGCGCGCGTATGCTGGAACTGTTGAGCCGACTGGCCGATCCGAGCGCGACCTTGAATGCCTTGCCGGAATCCTCCAGTACGCCCGAATTGCATCTGCATCTGCAGGATGGCCAGGCCGCCGCCTTGATCGAAACCATGCATCATTCGGCACATTTCCCAGGCGCCGATGAAGTCATTACGATTGATGGCTTGCGCGTTGAATATCCAGATGGCTTTGGCCTGGCGCGCTCATCGAATACGACGCCAGTGCTGGTGATGCGCTTCGAAGGCGATTCCGCGGAATCACTGCTGCGTATCCAGGCTGAATTCAAGCGTGAAATCCTGCGTGCGAGGCCGGATGCCGAACTGTCGTTTTAAGTCCGTGTCCAGCTTTTGCAGGAGTGCACCGCGATGAGGATACTCATCGTGCGGGTCTCCTCGCTGGGTGACGTCGTACACAATATGCCGATGGTGGCCGATATTTTGCGCGCGCATCCGGCAGCGACCATCGACTGGGTCGTCGAGGAGGCCTACGTCAGCCTCGTGCGACTGAATCGAGGCGTGGGCAAGATCATTCCGATCGCGCTGCGACGCTGGCGTAAAAGCCTGTCGTCGGCAGCGACGCGCGCCGAGATTGCTGCCTTCTACCGTGATCTGCGGGCCCACGATTACGACTTGGTGTTCGATACCCAAGGTCTTTTCAAGACCGGCCTCGTGATGCAGCTTGCGCGTCTTGCACCGGGAGGTGCACGCGTCGGGCTTGCCAATGCCACTGAGGGTTCCGGCTATGAAGCAATTTCGCGCGTCTTCCATACAAAGAGCGTTCCTGTTGGCAGGCGCACGCATGCTGTGCGGCGCGCGCGCGCGGTCGCCGCTGATACCTTGGGCTATGCCATCGATACGCCGGCTGATTTCAAGTTGCAGGCGCCGGCCGGCACGCCGGACTGGCTCCCATTGCAGCCGTATGCCGTTTTTTTTCATGCCACCGCACGCGCAGCCAAGCAATGGGCGCCCGAACACTGGATCGCGCTGGCAAAATTTCTTGCGCTACGCGACATGCCGGTATTGCTGCCCTGGGGGAGCGAGTCCGAGCACGAAGCTGCACGGAGTCTCGCCGCACAGATGGACAATGCCCGAGTCTTGCCGAAACTGCCGATGATGGATGCCGTCATACTGGCACAGCGCGCCGCGCTCGTGGTCGGGCTCGATACGGGATTGACGCATATCGCCGCAGCTTACTGCCGGCCGACGGTCGAGCTGTATTGCGACTCGCCGCGCTGGAAAACCGAAGGCGACTGGTCGCCCCGGATCATCAATCTCGGCGATAGCGGCACGCCGCCCGGCTTGGCCGAAGTCGAGGTTGCCGTCACCACCTTACTTGGACAATCATAGCGGCCATGGAACAGCAAATCATCACTATCCCAGGTAGCGACTGGCAGCAGGACCATGGCGCAGCGAAGGCGGATTACCTGAGCGCGCTGGAAGCCGGCAAGGTTCTGTATTTTCCGCAGCTCGCTTTCACGCTGGCTGAAGATGAGCGGCGTTTTCTGACGCCCGACATCCGCGATCCGAAGAGCCGCAATATCAGCCTGAATGCCGATCGCAGCCTCAAGGGTGCGCAGGCCGACGCCGTAACACAGGCCGCACTGGCGGCGATGATCGCGCGTTTTCGAGGGCAGGCGACTGGCCTGATCAATACGCTCGCACCGCGCTATGCCAAGCATGTCCGGCTGGCGCCGACGAGCTTTCGGCCATCCCAGGTCGAAGGCCGCGCGCAATCCTGGCGCGCCGATGACCGGCGCCTGCATGTTGATGCGTTTCCATCGCGACCGAATTACGGCGAGCGCATCTTGCGCGTATTCGCCAACATTCATCCCCAGGGTCAGCCGCGCGTCTGGCGTGTCGGCGAACCCTTCGAAGCCATTGCCGAACGCTTCCTGCCGCGCACGAAAGCGTATTCGCGCTGGCAGGCACAGTTGCTCAGGACTTTGCATGTGACGAAATCCCTGCGCAGTGAGTACGACCATCTGATGTTGCAGATTCACGATGGCATGAAGGCCGACGCCGACTACCAGCGTGATGCGCCACAGGTGACGATGCCGTTTGCGGCGGGATCCGTCTGGATCTGTTTTTCTGACCAGACTGCGCATGCGGTGATGTCGGGGCAGTTCATGATCGAGCAGACATTGCACTTGCCGGCGGCGCAGCAGTACGACCAGCAGTCGCATCCGCTGGCGATACTGCAGCGACTTACCGGGCGTAGCCTCAGCTGATGCTAGGCCTGTATTCGCTGGCCTGGTGGATGGCCTTGCCGCTGGTGCTGGCGCGGCTGTGGTGGCGTGGCCGCAAAGAGCCCGGGTATCGGCAGCACGTGGCCGAGCGCTTCGGTTTTTATGCGCCCTGCGCCCGGACGCCCGTGCTGTGGGTACATGCGGTATCGGTCGGCGAAACGCGCGCGGCCGAGCCGCTCATCGAGGCCATGTTGGCTGCCTATCCCGACCACACAATTTTACTCACGCACATGACGCCGACCGGTCGTGCGACCGGACTGGCACTGTTCGGCCGTTACGGCGCGCGCGTGCGGCAAAGTTATCTGCCGTATGACACGGGCACCATGGTCGCCCGCTTCCTGCGCCATTTCGCGCCGCGTCTGTGCGTCTTGATGGAGACTGAAGTCTGGCCGAATGCAGTCGCGCAATGCGTACGTCATAAGGTGCCGGTCGTGCTCGTCAACGCGCGCCTGTCTGCGCGCTCACTGCGCAAGGCGCATCGACTCGCCTCGCTGATGCGGCCCGCTGCAGAAGCCTTGAGCGCTGTCGCCGCGCAAACCGAAGCGGATGCCGAGCGCCTGCGCGCCTTTGGCGCGGCCCATGTGCAGGTTACCGGCAGTATCAAATTCGATGTGACGCCGCCCGCGCTGGCGCTGGCCACGGGCGCGGCCTTGCGCTCGCAAATCGGCGCGCGGCCGGTGCTGCTGTGCGCCAGTACGCGCGAGGGTGAAGAGGCCTTGATCCTGTCTGCCTGGGCGCGCCATAAGTTCGACAATCCCGCTGACCATGCCTTATTACTGCTCGTGCCGCGTCATCCGCAACGCTTCGATGAAGTCGCACGACTCGTCGCTGCAAATGGCTTGTCCGTGCAGCGCCGCACGCTGGTCGGTGACGCTGCGCTAGCAGCAGAGACGGACGTCCTGCTGGGCGATTCGATGGGGGAAATGTTCGCCTACTTTTCGGCCTGTGACGTCGCCTTTATCGGCGGCAGTCTGTTACCGCTGGGCGGGCAAAATCTGATCGAAGCCTGCGCCGTCGGCAAGCCCGTGCTGATCGGACCGCACACCTTCAATTTCACGCTCGTGAGCGACGAGGCGATCATTGCTGGCGCTGCCCTGCGGGTAGCTGATGCAGACAATATGCTGGGTCAGGCACAGCGACTGCTGCAGGATGCGGCGCTGCGCCGGCAAATGGGCGACGCCGCCCGCGCATTTGCGCAACAGCATCGCGGAGCGACGCTCAGGACGATGGCCTTGCTGCAGACAGTGCTGACATAGCCATCCGAGTCCAGGCGACCACGTTCGTGGCCGCCATTTTTCCAGCTATCAGAACCTGACTTCCAGCATGCCGCGCACGACTGCCGTGGTCGGCGTCAATGTCGACGACTGCAGCTTGCCGTTCGCATCGGTATAGGTCGACTCGCTGATGTTGTTCTGATGCAGGCCATTTGCCAGCGACATGCGCAGCTGGATTTTCGGCGTGAACTTCCACAGGGCATACATGTCGAGCACACGCTTGGGCACGGTATAGACCGACTGGTTCACGGCGATTTGTACCGGTCCGCCGGTCTGGAAGCTGTAATTGCCGCCCAGGGTCAAAGGCATCTTGTCGAGCTTGTAATCGAGGCCGAAATTACCGCTGAACGGCGTCTGCTGGTCGATGCGGTTATTCGGGCCGGGCACGGTGGAAATCGAGGACCAGTTACGCGCGACGTTGGCGCGGATTTCGATCGCGGGCGCCGTCTTGTACAGTGAGCGGATCGGCAGTTTCGCTTCGAGTTCGAACCCTTTCGTGGTCGCCACACCATCGTTAATCGGCATCGAGACCCACAGGCCATCCATCTGCGTGAGCGATTTGCGCGTGATGTCTTCAATGCGGCGCATGAAGGTCGATGCGCTCAGCAAGCCACCATCGGCGAGGTAATGTTCAAACGACAGGTCCAGGCCCCATGCCAGTTCCGGCCGCAGGTTCGGATTGCCTTGCGTGTCCGGGCTGGTCGGCGTGTTATTGAGCGAGCTGAAGCGACGCGGAATCAGCGTATTCGTTGCCGGTGCCTTGTAGGTGCGCGTGAGGCCAAAACGGACCTGGTCATTTTTCGTGTCAGACAGCTTCCACAGGGTTTGCAGGATCGGGCTCCAGACGCTCGATTTGTTTTCCACGTCCGCATAGGAACTTCCCTGGCTGGTCGTATCCAGTCCTTCCCAGCGCAAGCCGTAATACACGCTCCAGCGTGGCGTGACGCTCCATTCATCTTGCGCGAACATGGCCAGACGCTTCACCGACGCTTTATAACTTTCATCGGAATTGACTGTCTTCATGCCCACCGGTGAAGTCTCGCGCTGGAATTTGTCCTCGCTGCGATTACTGATGCCGCCATCCCAGCCCATGGCCAAGGCGTGATCTTCGGCATAAGGCGTAGAAAATTTGCCGCTGCCAGTGATGCCTTTGTCGGACGCCGATGAATTGATAATGCGATGCACCAGCAACTGGTCCTGAGTATCAAGCTGCAGGCTGTCGGCATCGGAATTACGATCGTTGTAATTCGCGCCAAACTTCATGTCGAGCTTGCCACCGGTGCCGATCTTGCGTACCCAGTTCAGGTCCGAGCGCACCATGCTGAAGCCGGAGTGTATGGTTTGGTCGACGCCGGAATAAGGTGGCGGTGTGCCCAGTGTGGTGACTGTGCGTGAATGGTTATTGCCGTCGAAGCGATTGAAATTGACGAAGCTTTGCGAGGTGATCGTTTCGCCATTGCCCAGCGACAGATTGACGCGCGGCGCAAGATTGAAGGATTCGAACAAGCCGTGGCTATTCGTGTTCGTCGTGTTTTGCAGCGTCTGTTTGCCGCTCGTGTCAAAAGCCGACTCCGTGGTCGTCACGGGCAGGCGCTCGTAATGACTGGCGATCAGGCCGGCATTGAGCGAGTACGAGATCGGGCCCTTGCGGTCCGACATCGTTAAATTGAGACCAGTGCCAAGCTTGTGATTTTCGAATTGGCCGCCGGCCTTGATTTCACGCTGTGCAGTCTGGATGGCTTTTTTAAGGATGATGTTGATCGCACCGGCGACGGCTTGCGTACTGAATTCGGCAGTCGCCGCGCGCATGATTTCGATGCGTTCGATCATGTCGGGCGAGAGCGAGTCCAGCGAAAAACCGGGCGGGCTCGGTTCGCCATTGAGCATGATCATCGTATAGCCGGCGCCGAGTCCGCGCATGCGCACATCGCCGCCGCGACCTTGCACGCCACCGAGCGTAATGCCGGGCAGGCGCTTCAAGACTTCACCGATGGAGGTGTCGCCATTTTTGAGGATTTCTTCTTGCGTGACGACGATTTTGGTCGCAGTGTCATTGCGGCGCTCATCGTAAGTCTGGATGTTGCCCTTGACTTCGATTTGCTGCATTTTTTGCTCGGGTACTTTGGCCGGCACAGGTTTGGCCGCTGGCTTTGTGTCCTTGGCTTCGGGTTTTTCCGCTGGCGCCGGTGTGCTGGCCTGCTCATCGGCAGCGTAGGCGCTAAACATGGCGAGAATGACCGGCGAGGCTGCGAGCAGGCGCAGGAGGCGGCGCTGCTGGTAGGTCTTAACAAATGACATGGACAAAATCCTGAAAAATGGGTGGGCCGTGCGTAATTCACCTGGAGTTCCAAGGCCACACAGCTGAGGGTGGGGCAGTGTGATTCGCCGGTTGCAAGATTTTCATTATCCAGTGTTTTTGTAAAGCAAACATGAAGCCCTTGTAATTTTGCTGATGCGCACAATTTTCATTACCTGGACCAAGAGGGATCGTCGCGACAATAAGAATCATTATCATTGGCGTGCTATGATGGAGGCGAAATTAAAGTGTTTTGCGCAAGCTAACAGCGCCCCATTGCAAGGTATTCGCCATGTCTGAAATCATGCCTGTCGCTTCTTATCCCGCGCATCTTGCGTTGCTGGGCAAGGGTGATTGCGCCGTCGTCCGTGGCTTGTCCGACGCATCCGGTGACGGCGAGTCGGCCTTGCGCCTGCGCTTGCTTGAACTCGGTTTTGCGCCCGGCGAAAAAATCCGCGTCCTGGCAGTGTCCTTTCCTCAGGGTGATCCGATGGCAATTCGCGTGGGAAATTCGACCTTTGCTTTGCGCCGGCATGAAGCTGCCATGGTGCAGCTGATGCCACCCGACTCTTTCGCCTGATCCCGGTAACATGAATCCCCTCATCTCCGCGCGCACGCATCCCCTCAGGCTGGTCCTGGTCGGCAATCCCAATTGCGGCAAGACTGCGTTGTTTAATCGTCTTACCGGTGCGCGGCAAAAAGTTGCTAACTATGCCGGCGTGACCGTCGAGCGCAAGGAGGGCCAGTTCACTTCCGGCGCCGGTCATGCGTATCAGGTTGTTGATTTGCCCGGCGCATATAGCCTCAATGCGATGACGCCGGATGAAGCAATCACGCGCGATATCCTCTTCAATTTACGTGCCGATGTCGCCCCGCCCGACGTGATCGTGCTGGTCGTCGATGCGACCAATTTGCGCCTGAACTTGCGTCTCGTACTGGAAGTTCTGCGCTTGCAGCGCCCGACCATCCTGGCCGTGAACATGATGGATCTGGCGCGCAAACGCGGCATGCAGATCAATCTCGATCGATTACAAAAAGAACTCGGTATTCCCGTCATCGCCACTGTCGCGGTGACGCAGGATGGCGGCGCAGCGCTCGTGCGCGAGCTCGACAGCATCGCCGTTCCCGACGCGGCCGCGGCGCCAGCACCATTCCGGGTCGACGACCATCAACAGCTCGAAGCCACGCAACGCGAAGTGCGCCGGATACTCGATGTGGTCATCGAAAAGCCGGGCAGCATCAGCCCGGTCGGTGACCGTATCGATGCAGTCGTGCTGCATCCGGTACTGGGATACGTGATCCTTGCGGCCATCCTGTTCCTCGTGTTCCAGGCGGTGTTCAGCTGGTCCAAGCTGCCCATGGACCTGATCAAGGATGCGGTCGATGGTCTCGGACAGTTAGTCTATTCGGCCATGCCCGCCGGCGTCCTGCGTAGCCTGATCGTCGACGGTATTCTGTCCGGCGTGGGCAGTGTGCTGGTCTTCCTGCCGCAAATCCTGATCCTGTTCTTTTTCATCCTTTCGCTCGAAGAATCCGGTTACCTGCCGCGCGCCGCTTTCCTGCTCGACCGGCTCATGGGCAGCGTTGGTTTGTCCGGCCGCGCCTTCATTCCGCTGCTGTCGAGTTTTGCCTGCGCCATTCCCGGCATCATGGCCACGCGCACGATCCAGGATCCGCGCGACCGGCTGGCGACGATCATGATCGCGCCGCTCATGACCTGCTCGGCGCGCCTGCCCGTCTATGCGCTGATCATCGGCGCCTTCATCCCTGATCGCGCTGTCGGCTGGTTCAATTTGCAGGGCCTGATTCTGTTTGGCCTGTACATGGCCGGCATTGTCTCGGCCATGGCAGTGGCCTATGTGTTGAAACTGGCCATGCGCGCGCAGCAGTATCAGCCGCTCTTGCTGGAACTACCGAACTACCATGTGCCAAACCTGCGCAATCTGGCGCTGGGCTTGTGGGAACGCGCACGGATTTTCATTGCCCGCGTCGGCGGCATCATTCTCGCGCTGATGGTGCTGATCTGGTTCCTGTCGAGCTTCCCGGCAGCGCCCGAAGGCGCGCTCGGCCCGGCGATCCAGTACAGCTTTGCCGGTCGCCTTGGCCATCTGCTGGAATTCGTCTTTGCCCCGATCGGCTTCAACTGGCAAATCGCGATTGCCCTCATTCCCGGTCTGGCGGCGCGCGAAGTCGCTGTTGGTGCTCTGGGTACCGTCTATGCCTTGTCGTCGACTGGCGACCAGCTCAGCACGGCCCTGATGCCCATGATCGCGGCCAGCTGGTCCTTGCCGACGGCCTTGTCCCTGCTGGCCTGGTATGTGTTTGCGCCGCAGTGCATATCCACGCTGTCGATCGTGCGCCGCGAAACGAATTCCTGGAAGCCGGCGCTGGCGATGGCCGCCTACATGTTTGCGCTGGCTTATCTGGCGTCGTTTGCGACGTATCAGATCAGCCGATTTTTGAGCGGAGGCGGATGATGCAGGAAGTGCTTGTGTATCTGATCGTCGGCGCTGCTGCGCTGGTCGTGGCACGTCGTTATGGACCTGCACCGTTGCGTGCCATGCTGAGCCGGCTGTGGCCGGGGCGGGGCAGTATTGCTGTCAATGCCAAATGTGGTGGCTGCGATGGCTGCGCGCCGTCGTCGGATGTGGCACAGGCCACGATCAGTGTCGAGGCCTTGAAGAAGACGATCCGCGCCAAATAGCAAATGGGGCGCAAACCTCGCGCCCCACTTTGTTCAATCAATCACTGACGTGATTACTGCGCCAGCAGTGCATTCACCACTGTCAGGTCTTCTTCCTTCAACGTACCCGCAGCCGACTTCAGGCGCAAACCATTCATCACTGTGTCATAGCGTGCTTTCGCCAGATCGCGACGGGTCGAGAACAGCTGCTGCTGCGCGTTCAACACATCGATATTGATGCGTACGCCGACCTGATAGCCGAGGCGGTTCGATTCCAGCGCGGACTGACTGGAAATCTCTGCGGCTTCGAGCGCCTTGACCTGGGCTAAACCGTTATTGACGCCGAGATAAGCCTGGCGCGCGCCTTGGGCAGCGGTGCGTTTTGTATTTTCCAGATCGGCACGCGATTTGTCTTCCAGCGCGATCGCTTCACGCACGCGGCTATCGACCGCGAACCCGGAAAACAGCGGCACGGACCATTGCACGCCGACGGAATTCGTATTCGTGGTCGTTGAATTGTTCGCCGAAGTCAGGCTCGATGCCTGGAAAGCATGATTGCGCGAGGCGACCAGATCCAGTGTCGGCATATGGGCGGCGCGGTTACGCTTGATTTCTCGCTTGGCGACTTCGAGTGCGAAGGCCTGGCTGATGACGTTGTAGTTCTGCGTCTCGGCGCTGGCAACCCAGGTATCGATTTGCGCCGGCTCAGGTGCATTGAGCTTGACGCCTGAACGCAGGCCGGCCAGTGCGCCGGTAGGTTTGCCGATGATTTGCTGCAGGGCCGTGCGCTTGATTTCCAGATCGTTGATGCCGGCATATTCCTGCGCCACGGCGAGGTCATAGCGCGCTTGCGCTTCGTGGGTATCGGTGATGGTTGCGGTACCGACTTCGAAATTGCGTTTGGCCGACGCCAGCTGTTCGGTAATGGCGACTTTCTGTGCCTGGATTGATTCCAGCGCATCCTGCGAAGTGAGGACATCGAAATAGGCTTGCGAAACGCGCACGATCAAGTCTTGCTGGGCCTGTGCGAATTGCGCTTCGGCGATCGCGCTTGAGAGCTTGCCTTGCTGGTACAGCTCCCAGTTCGCCCAGCGTACCAGCGGCTGCGACAGCGTGATTGTGTAGCCATTGGCTTTCCAGTCACCGCTGACGGGCTGGGTGATGGTGGTTTCTTGCGTGGTGCGACCGGCATTACCGCTCACGCCCAGGCTTGGCAGGATGTTGGCCCGGCCCTGGGTGATTTTTTCCTGGCCGGCTGACAGGCTCGCGCGGGAGCTGGCGAATTGCGCGTCATTGACCAGCGCTTCCTTGTAGGTCTGCAGCAGGTCTGCCGCCAGCGTCGGCGTAGACATGAAGACGCCGGCTATCAGGGTCGCGAGTAAGGTATTACGCATGCAATTCTCCGGGAACAATATTTATTGATATTAGTTGAGATGAATCAAACAGTGCTTTTAAAACGTGGTGCATCATCGCAGCTGCGCTTCTTTGAAGCGAGCGCGCTGCGACAGACTGCAAAATTCGATGATCAGTATGTCGCCATGGCCGAATCGACCTGTCGCGCCCAGGCATCGATGCCGCCGGTCAGGTTCGTGACATTGCTGAACCCCTGGCGCTCAAGGAAAGCCGCGACCTGAAAGCTGCGCGCACCGTGATGGCAGATACACACGATGGCGGCATCCGGGTCGAGCTCTTGCTGACGTGCCGGTATCGAATTCATCGGGATCAGCAGCGCAGCGTCGATATGGCAGGTCTCATATTCCCATTGTTCGCGTACATCGAGCAAGACCGGCTGCGGACGTCCGCCGTCAGCCAGCCATTCAGCCAGCTCGGGCGCAGTCATCTGTTGCATGCTTGATCCTTAAAATTTGAATTGCGGCGGCATTTTTGCATTACGCAAATAGCCCACGTTGGTTTCAAACAATTTACGCGTATTGAATGCGGATTCGGATACGCGCGTGACGATTTCAGCGCTCATGGCCGGCGCTGCACCAACGATGGCCAGCAAGCGACCGCCGACTTTCAGCTGCTGCAGGAACGCGTCCGGCAAGTTCGGCAGGGCGCCTGAAATCATGATCACATCATAGCTGCCTTCTCCCTGATCCCAGCCTTGCGCGCCATCGCCCTGGACGACGGTGAAATTGCTGACGCCATTATCGTGCAGGTTCTTTTCTGCCATGGCTTTCAGGACCGGATCGATTTCGACGCTGGTTACGTGGCGTGCCTTGTGGCCGAGCAGCGCGGCCATGTAGCCTGAGCCGGCGCCGATTTCGAGCACGGTCTCATGTTTCTTGAGGCCAGCTTCCTGCAGCAGGCGCGCTTCGAGCTTGGGCGTGAACATGAAGGCTTCGGCCGAGAGCGGGATTTCGGTATCGAAGAAAGCCAGGCTCTTGTGCGCGGCGGGCACGTAGTCTTCGCGTTTGACGACTTGCAGCAGATGCAGGATATCGAGATCGAGCACATCCCAAGTACGGATTTGTTGCTCGATCATGTTGAAGCGGGCTTGTTCGAGGTTCATGTTGAGGATTCTCACAGCATTGGTAAAAACAGCATTCTATCAAACCGGGCGCGGCTGACAGCTAAGGATTGCCAATGGCGGGCAATGTATGTAATCCATTGAGGATGACGTCGATGTAACCGGCCAGGAATCGGTCGGCGGGAATCGCTTCCGGCCTGAACGCGGTATAGGAATGCTTCCATAGCATCAGCATCATCATCGGCGCGATGACGACCTGCAAGGCGACTTCCAGATCCATGGGACGGAATTCGCCGCGCTCAACGCCGCGCACCAGGGCACGCATGATCATGGCATTGCAACGCGAGATCACTTCGTCATGATAAAACTCGGCGACTTCGGGGAAATTGCTCGACTCGGCGATCATCAGCTTCGTGATGCCCGACAGCTTGGTCATGCCGAATTTTTCCCACCAGCCTGTCATGATGGCATGCAGCAGTTCGGTGCTACTACCTTCAAAGCCGACGATCATGGCTTCGGCTTCGCCGATCACTGGCAAGACATGCTCGCGCACGACTGCCTTGAACAGGTCTTCCTTGTTCGTAAAATACAGGTAGAGGGTACCTTTCGAGACACCCGCCTGAGCCGCGACATCGTCGAGTCGCGTCGCTGCAAAGCCACGCTCGACAAACAGGTCAAGCGCGGCCGCCAGCAATTCCTGCGGCCGTGCTTCCTTGCGTCGCGTCCAGCGAGGTTTCGAGTGGGACGGGCAGTGCATTTCCATGAAATTTACTTACTTACCGAAGAGTCATTAATGTAAGCGCCTGTATGAATTAGGTCAAGGCAAGGTCGGATCGTGCATCGTTAGAAATGGTGCTGTTCCATCGCTTCAGCCATGCTGATGCGATGCCGTCGCACTGGCATCGAGGGCAATCCGTTCCGGCATGCTCAGGAAAGCATGGACGGCATGATAGAAGCGGTGCCGGTTAATACCCAGCAGGGCGGTATGTGCCAGACCGCCGATTTTGACCATCTGTTTGTCCGCGTTCGGCAGCTTGCCATAAAAGCCCATCACGTCTTCATCGGTGGCAATGCCGTCATGTTCGGCACGGACGATCAGCACCGGGCAGGCGATTTTTTCCGGATCGCAGACGGGTAGGTTGACGACCATATCGAGATAAGTCCCGTTCGGGACGGTGTCGCCATATTTCAATTCCGCTTCCGCCACGACATCGCCCATCATCGGTTCCGCAGCGCCTGGTTCGTCCCGCGTGAACACTGAGGCATAGAATTTGTGATCGACTTTGCGGACATTACTCTGTTCGAGCTGGGGCAGCATTTTCCGGCGATTGGCCAGCGTCGGCGAACCCTTGCCGGTCCAGACGATGGCGTCGAGCATGAGTTTGCTGACATGCTCAGGGTAAGTATTGGCAAAGCGTGCTGCGCGCAAGGCGCCCGAGGACTGGCCAAAGAAGGCTGCCTGCGTCTGACCCGTCACCTTGGTAATGATGTTCATGGCGACCTTGAGATCATCAACGCCGCTGGCAATATCGGAATAGCTGCTCGTCCGGTCCGAATGGCCATAGCCTTCATGATCCATGGTCCAGACATCGAATCCGAGTTTGGCGAAATGTTCCATCATGGAATAATCACGCCGGCCCGGAACCTGCAAATCGAACATCGTCTTGCCGGAATAGGAGGAACCATGCACGAGGAACAGCAGTGGCTTCTTCGCCGCGCCGGACTTCGTGTGCTTGCGGTAGACCCACAATTTCACGCCATTTTTATTGCCCCAGTATTCTTGCGCGACCATCGCGGCACCGGCGACCGTCCCAGCAGCTGTGAGCGACGGCGCCAACGCGGCAGCCGTAGTGCCCAGGCCCATGGATAAAAGGATGTTGCGCCGTTTGCTGTCGTGTTCCTGATGGTCCATGCAAGATCTCCTGTTGGTTTTATAAATTAAATAGGGTCAGAGTCAAATTAAATTTGAGCAACTTTCTTGCTGGGAAAATTTGACTCTGACCCTATTTATTAATGCCTTGATGAGGGTTGCTAACCTATTACGTTCTCGGCGTAATGCACTTTTAGTCCTGCGACTATCAAGCCTTGACCCAGCCACTCCGCACCACCATTGTCGCTACCCGCTTCGTGAGAAAAATCGTCGACATGATGCGGCAGAAGTGGAAGGCGGTAACGATGGGTGCGCCGACGCCGAAGGTCTTGGCGATGATCGCCATCTCGGCGATGCCGCCCGGCGCAAGGGAAAGGTAAGCGGTCAGCAAGGGAATGCCAGCGCTACTGGCGATGGTCCACGCTAGCCCCAAGCAAATCAGCAACATGGACAGCGTCACGGTGGCCGCAGCGAACAGTACGCGCGGCGAGCGCACGAAAAATTCGCGAGTCATGTGCTGACCCAGTCCCCAGCCGATCAGCAGCTGCGCCGCCACCAGCACGCTAGGATAGAGCCGGGCATGGAGTCCGGAAGCGGCCAATCCTGCCGCCAGGAACAAGGGGCCGAGCACCCATGGATTAGGTGAGCCGACGCGCTGTAAAAGCCAGCCTATGAGCGGTGCAGCGAAGCAGAACAATAATGCGTAGGGCGTTGAAATTTCAGCGACATTGGGCGCCAGCAGCGCGAGGCTATTGGCGCCGCTCCAGTGTGCAATCAGGGACGCGCTGCTGACTACGAGAATCACGCGCAGTGAATGCGCTGACGCGACCACTGCACCATCGGCACCGGCTTTTTGTGCCTGCATCGTCATCTCGGCAGAAGCGCCGAGCGCGACGGCGTAAATCGCCGTCCTGCCATTCACGCGCGCGAGGCGCTGCATGACGCGAGCGAAAAACATCGACATGCACGTCGCGAAGACTGCGCCGAGCAGCATCCAGTGCCCGAGTGAGGCGACTTCACGGATGACTTCCTGCGTGAAGTAGAGACCAAGTCCGGTACCGATTGTGACTTGCGCGGCGCGCCGCCCAAACCATGGCTGCTTGGCTGCATGGCCGCTCATGCTGAGCGCTGCCACGAACAGCATCGCGCCCATGATCCACGGCAGTGGAAAGCCGAGATGCTTCAGCGCCAGCCCGCCGAGAAAGGCGACTGCCAGGGTCAGGACCTGTTGCCCAAGTCGTTTACCCGACAGAGATGTCAGCCAGCGCGGTTTCATCAGCAGCCGAGGTAGGTGCCGCCATTCACATGGAGCACCTGGCCGGTGACGAAGCGCGCTTTCAGTCCCGCCAGGAATGCGACTGATTCAGCGACTTCCAGGGCGGTACCGCGACGGCCGAGCAAAGGACTGTGCTTGGCGTGATGGTTAGGCGTGGCCGATGAACTCGTTGAATTGCGCACCGTCTCGATCATGCCAGGCGAAATACAATTAACGGTAATGCCATCCGGCGAAAGATCATGCGCGAGCGCGCGCGTCATGCCGACCAGTCCCGCCTTGGCCGTGACGACATGGACGCGGTTCGCTGCGCCCGTATGGGCAGTCAGGCCGCCGATATTGATCACGGCTGCCGAATCCGATTTGCGCAGCAGGGCGACTGCCGCCTGCGTGCAAAAGAAGGCGCCATCGAGCACCACTGCCAGTGTCTGATGCCAGTCGCCGACAGTGATGTCATCGATCTTTGCTTCATTGCGAATCGCGGCATTGTTGACGACGACATCGAGCCGGCCCCATTGCTTTGCAATTGCCGCGATCATCTGCGTGACGGCATCGTGGTTCGTGACATCGGCCATGCACAGGAAAGCCTTGCCGCCTTTGCTGATGATCTCGTCGACGACGGCTTGACCTTCAGCTGCCGAGGAGCGCACATTGACGGCAATGGCGATGCCATCGGCGGCGAGCGCGAGCGCGATTTCACGGCCGATGTTGCGGCCGGCGCCGGTGACGAGTGCGACGCGTTGCTGCAGTACTTCCGCTACTACTTCATGGTTCATGCTGGGTGCTTCCTTTAATTCGGAAAGCCGGAAAGGCTCACCGTGGCTTGTTCAAACAGGCTGTCGATCATATCGGCGATCCACTGCGCCCTGGCTGCGGTGAGTCCGCCATAGGCGCAATTGGCAAAAAATTTATGCAGCAGTTCGGCGTCGCTGAGCGGCGCATCCATGCCGCCCTTGAAGAAATTCTGCCGGTGCTCGTGCACTTCGCCATTCGTCAGCGTGATCTTCAGGTGGCCTGTGAACTGCTTCGGATAGGGATTGGCTGGATCGACGATGTAGGAGACCTTGCGCGCAAGCTGCTGCAAGGCTGGATCCTGAACGATGTCTTCGTCGTATTCACCAAGGCCGGCATCGTCGCGCAGCAGCGCCACGGCGATCGCATACGGGATGCTGAATTTTGCGGCATAGCCGTTCGGTGGCGCTTGCTTCACGGCCAGCGGTTCCCACAGGCGATGCACGATGCCTTCGGCGGTCTCGCATTCGATGCTGGCGATGTCTGCGGGCGCGATGCCTTTCTTGCGGAATTCGCGTGCGCAGTCGATGAAGGGATGCGCCATCGTGCCGCAGGCATAAGGCTTGAACGCGATCGTGGTCCAGATCCACTGTTCGCCAAAGCCGGCCATCATCGCTTCGAAATCACCATCCGACGTATTGGCGTAACCATGGAAGAAGCCATGCTTGCCCTCGAAGACCGTGCGCGGTCCCTCGAAGCCGGCCATCGCCATGCGGATCGCGCGATAGCCCGATTGCGCGGCCCAGCCCGGATGCATGCGCTTGGTCCAGGCGCCATCGGCCAGATATTCGATGATTCCTGAAGCCATGCTGCCAGCGATACCGAAGGCGTTGACGATGGTCGCCGCCGGCAGGTTCATGGCCGCGCCCAGACCAGCGACTGCACCCATCACACCGAAAATCGCGGTCGGATGAAAGCCGGCCTTGTGCACCTTGGTCGGTGCCACGGCGCACAGGCGGCAGGTAACTTCAACACCGATGGCAATGCCGCGTAACAGCGCTTCGCCCGAGAGCTTGTGGCGCTCGGCTGCTGCCATCAGGGCCGGCACGATGACGGCGCCGGCATGCACCGGTCCGCCTTCGTAGGTGTCATCGAAATCCTCGCCGTGCGCCGCCGTGCCGTTGACGAAGGCCGCGCCTTCGACACCGAGCTTGTAAGAAAAGCCGAGCACCGTGCACGGACCTTCCTGGTCGATCGAGGCCAGCGCCGCCTTGACGTAAGTCTGCTCGCGCGCGGCGAAACACAGGCCGGCGATATCGAGCATCAGGCGACGCGCGACTGGCTTGGCTTGTGCATCCAATTCCGGTTTCGCGGTGATGATGATCTGTGCGAGACGTTCCGCGATCGTAGCAGTGTTCATGGTCGAGTTATCCAACTTTGTTCGCCTTTCCATCTTTGAATTCTTTGTAGAAGCTGTATGTAGTCAGACCGAATGCCAGCACCAGCAGGGCGAGTGAAATTTTATCGGTCACAAAGATCGAATGATCGCTACCGGAGATCAGCAGGCTGCGCCGATAATTTGTCTCCACAAGATAGCCGAGTACCACGCCCAGTACCATCGGCAACACCGGCACTTTGAACTGACGCATGAAGTAACCGAAGACACCAATGCCGAGCACGATGAACAGTTCGAAAATACTCTGGTGGATCGCATACACACCTGACATCACGAGGCCGAGGATGCCGGCGATCAGGTAAGGCTTGGGACGATTGACGAGCCAGATGCAGGGCGACAGGATCACCAGTCCGAGCAAGACCATGGCGATATTGGCGATGAACAGGCCGCCATACAAGCCGTAGACGACTTCTGGCGCTTTCACGAACAGCATCGGTCCTGGTTGCAGACCGTGGATCAGGAAGCCGCCGAGCAGGATCGCGGCAGAATTTGAGCCGGGAATGCCGAGGCTCAGCAGCGGTACCAAGGCTGTCGCAGTGACGACATTGTTCGCTGCTTCTGGCGCGGCGATGCCTTCAGGTGAGCCCTTGCCGAATTCTTCCGGATGCTTGGACCAGCGCTTCGCTTCCGAGTAGGCCATGAAGGCTGCGATGGTGCCGCCAGCGCCCGGCGTGACGCCTTCGACGGTGCCGATGACGGTGCCGATCATTTGCGGCTTGAACAGGCGCTTGGTCATGGCCCAGTTTGGCAGCTTCAGTTTCGCTTCTGATTTCGCGACCTTGACCCATTCCGGCTCGCCGATCTGCACCAGCATTTCAGTTACAGCAAATAGACCGACCATGACCAGAATCGGTTTCACGCCGCCGAGTAAATCAGGCGAACCGAAAGTAAAGCGCGGTACTCCCGACATAGGATCGCTGCCGATAAAGGCCAGCATCAAACCGAAGCCGGCAGCGATCAAGCCCTTGAGCAGCGAGCCGCCCGACAAGCCGGCGATCACTGACAGACCGAGTATGCCCAGCGAAAAGTAGGCCGCGGGCGTAAACGCGAGCGCGACATTGGCGAGACTCTCGGTCGCCAGAACCAGCACCAGCAAACCAAGCAAGCCGCCGATCAGACCGGAGATCAGTGAAATGCCGAGCGCTTCACCGGCACGTCCCTGTTTCGCCATTTCGTAGCCGTCGATGACAGTCGCCGCCGCCGAATTCGTACCCGGTGTGCGGATCAGGATCGCGGGAATCGAGCCGCCATATTCAGCGCCCACATAGACGCTGGCGAGCAGGATGATGGCGGTCGTCGGGTCCATGCCGACTGTGAACGGCAGCAGTAGTGCCATCGCGATCGAAGGTGAAATGCCAGGCAGGGCACCGCCGAGGATGCCCCACAGGACGCCGCCAAAAGCTGCGAACAGGATCCAGAATGACGCGAGGTGATTAATTGTTTGTAAGAGAGTATTCATAGGTTCAGGAGAACAGCGACCCTTTCGGCATGTGAATCGTGAGCATCAGCTCGAACAGGATCCAGAACGTGACGCCTGACAGCGCCGCAGTGATGAAGAGTGTAGGTTTCAACGGCGCTTTGGCGAGTACGGCGACGGCGAAGACCAACACGCTGACTGAGAGGATGTAGCCCGCCAGCGGCAGCACGATGACATAGGCAAGCAGGATCGCCATGAGCGAAGCGGCAATGCGTACGCTGCGCCATTCTGCAGCGGGATCGGCGGCTTCTTCGTCAGCTGCCGCGACCGATTTGGCAGCGATGAAGGACTTGATCACCAGTGCCACCGAAGACGCCAGCACGATGCTACCGATGAGCAGCGGCACGCCATTGGCACCGACCGAATCGGCCAGCATGCTGTCTTCAATGCCCTTCGAATACCAGAGGTAGACCAGCGCGAACAGCGCGGTGATGAAGCCAAATATTCTGTCCTTTTGTGTATCGCTCATTTGATGATCCCGAGTTCTTTCAGCGAGACCGTGACGTCTTTTGCAAATTCGGCTGTAAAGCGGCGCGCTTCAGCACGACCCATGACGGCAGGGATCAGATGGTCCTTGGTGTACTCGGACTTGTAGGCAGGCGAGGCGACGACCTTGCGGATACTGTCTTCCCATTGCTTGGCCAGTTCATCGGACATGCCCTTGGGTGACGCGAGACCGCGGAATTTTTTCACGACGACATTGAAGCCTTGTTCTTTGGCCGTCTGCAGATTCGGCAAACCTTCGAGGCGCGATTCGGACAGTGTGGCGAGCAAGCGAATCTTGCCGGCTTCGAGCTGGCCGCGCAATTCCTGGATTTCGCCGATGCCGATGTCATAGGTACCATTCAAGACGCCGATCATCTGGTCGCCGCCGCCTTCATGGCTGATGATCGGTGCGCGCACGCCGGTGCTGCGCGCGAGTTTTTCCAGTGCCAGTCGCTCAAGCGAGGCAGGATTACTTGCGCCCCAGCGTGATTTGCCCGGATTGGCTTTGGCGTAGGTGATCAAGTCTGTAAGCGTTTTGAACGGTGCATCTGCGCGCGTGTACAGCACTTCCGGATCGATGAACACGATCACGAGCGGATCGAGTCCGTCGTAGCCGACGGCGGGTTTGGACAGCAGCGTGGTCTGGATGTAGGTCGGCGTGGTGCCATAAAAAATCGAGCCGTTTGACGAGCCTGCTGCGACGTTGGCTACGGCGGTGGCGCCGCTGCCGCCGCGGACATTATCGATGGTGAAATTGGTCTTCATGATCGGGCCGAGGTATTTGCTCAGCTCGCGCAGGAACACGTCAGTGCCACCGCCGGGGCTGGAATGCGTGACTAGCGTGACTTGTTTATGCGGATAGGGTGTCTGGGCAAATGCGGGTGCTGCGAGTATGGCCAGCGACAGGCATCCTGCCTTGAGAATGGCGTGCAATTTCATGGGTGTCTCCTCCGTGAGGTCGTGCGAATTAATGTGGCTTATGGTGCCGCTTGATGTTTCGCTGCAGCGGACCAGGTCCGCTGCCGGTATTACTGATTACATTTAGAACGTTGCTGCAGCGATGAAGTCACCAAGGTGCGCGCAGTTGCCGATTTCACGTGACAGTTCCCATGAACTGGCCGCTTTTTGCGCGCCGATGATAGGCTCACTCTGGTCAATGAACTTGGCCTTGAGCTGGACTTCGGTCAGTGGCACTTCAACGCTGCCGACGGCATTCTTGATGAAGATATGCAGTTCGCGGCCATCGGTGGTGTTGATGACCAGATCCGCCGACGCTTCAGCGATGCTGTCGTCGACGATAGCTTCGACTTTCGAGCGCAGCGCCAACACTTCCGGACGATTGACGCATTCGTCGGTGTACTCATGCTCGCCGGCGCGGCCGTACAGCAAACCGACAGCGCAGGAATGGTAGACGCTGAATTTGCTTTCGAGGCCAGTCACTGGCGTCTTCTTGCCCGTCAGTTCCAGCACCAGCGAATGCACCTTGAGCGTGACCTTGGCGATGTCGGACGCTTTCAGATTGTATTTTTCACGCAGCTGCACGCAGCCGTCGATACTTGGATGGATCACGATACCGCAAGCGAAAGGCTTGTAGGTATTGAGCGCGATTTCCCAGCTGCTGCCGAGGTTTTCCGTGATTTCGGACCAGTCGGTCTTGTCCGAGAATACCTGCATCAGGCCGCGTGGTGCTTCCAGCGCGCGACGTGAAGACGTGAAGCCATGCTTGCCAAACAAGGCAGCCATCAGGCCGACTTTGGCAGCCGCGCCTGGATGGAAGGGCTTGGTCATCGTGCCGAACTGTTCGCGCAAGCCTGTTGGCTGGGACGCAGCGACGCCGAGCGCCATCTGGGTCTGAGCCGGAGTCAGCTTCATCAGGCGTGAGCAGGCTGCGGCAGCGCCGAGCATACCGGTCGAGCCAGTGATGTGCCAGCCGCGATCGTAATGGTCCGGGTAAATCGCATTGCCGACGCGGCAGGAAACTTCAATACCGATGACCATCGCATCGATCAGTTCACGACCGGAGATGTTCAGGTGCTGACCCAGCGCGAGGACAGCAGGGGCTACCGGGCCGGCAGGGTGAATGATGGTTTTCAGATGTGTGTCGTCGAAGTCAAAGGTATGCGAGCTGATACCGTTGAGCAGGGCGGCGTTCGCAATGTCGACTTTCTCTTTACGACCGAGGATAGAAGCCTGGCCTGCAGGCGCCAGTTCCATTACGGCGCCGAGCGCAGCGACCATGGTTTCGTGGGTCGACGGGCCAATGGCGCAGCCTGCCCAGTTTGCAAACGTGCGATGCGCTTCCTGATCCACGGAGTCGCTCCAGCCTTTGGATGGATGCTCGATGGCGAACTTCGCCAGCATTTCAGTCACGCCTGGGGCGTTGTGGTCGGCTTTGACCTTGGTGTTAATTGCCATGCTATTTTTCTCTCCGGGAGATTTGTGGTTGAATGAGTTTTACCCTTGCGGGTGATTGCCTGACGCAGGCATTACTGTTGTGGCGTACTGGTCTTCATGCAGACGCCTTTTTCTTGTTTTCAGGTGGGGTCGGCTCTGCCGACAATTCGACGAGCCGCTGCTGCGAGGCTTTGACATGCGTGGCCATCAAGTCTTCGCAGGCTTGCGGATCGCCGCTGCGGATGGCATCAACGATGGCATGGTGCTCGCGGATCGAACTCAGCATGCCGACATCGGTGGACAGATTTTTCAGACGCACGAGATGCAGCTTTTGCACAATGCCGCGATAGATGTCGCACATTTGCTGGTTATCGCAGGCGCTGATGATGTCCCAGTGAAATTGCAAATTCGTCTGGTAATACAGCATCACATCCTTGCGCTCTGCCGCGTCATCCATATGTACGAGACGCTGTTCGAGCACGCTCAGCAGCGCCAGTGAAGGCTCGATGGCCGCCTTGCGTCCGGCGAAGGCATCGAGCATGGCGCGCATTTCATAGAGGTCGGCGATTTCCACCGCCGAGAGCTGGCGCACGAAGACGCCGGCATGCTTGCGCGATTCGACCAGACCGCTGCTTTCAAGGTCGCGCAAGGCTTCGCGTACCGGCACACGCGAGACGCCCAGACGGGCGGCGATCAACGGTTCGGTAATGCGCTCGCCCGGCTGTAAATCGCCGCGCAGGATGGCTGACAGCACGTCGTCGCGGATCACGCGGGCGAGGGGCACGTCGCGGATCTGGCTTAACAGGTCATCGGTCGAATCGACCTTGTTCCAAGGCATCATAGTAGGGGCTGGCTAAATAGAATATCGTATACGATATGCACAGTAGCAAGTCAGGGAAGTTTATGTCAAGAAATTTGTGGCGAGGGTCAAAGGGATATAGTCGGCAGATCGGATGAATTCGCCTCATAAAACCTGAGTATGCATCGACCTATATGCCGGGCACCCGCCCTGCGCGCCCCATCCCTGCTGACTTTTTAAGGGATGGGGCGCGCAGGGCGGATACCTCTGACAGTCCAGCGTGGTGCGGCCAGCGACCCAGCCGGATGGGTTTTTAAAATGGTCGCGCTTTAACGCCGGTCCAAGAGATAGGGCTATCGGGCGCCGCCAGGCTTAACAAGTCACCAGTCTGGCGGCGCCCGATAGCCCTGTCTCGATCTGACACGGTTGCAATCCCGCGCGCGATCCGCCCCCCATTCTGTTCAACCAGCCTTACCCAAGCCATAAATAGGGTCAGAGTCAAATTGATTTTCTGACATGTTTCAGTAATTTAATTTGACTCTGACCCTATTAGAACCAGAACATCAATGAATGCATCGACCTGTATGCCCGGCACCCGCCCTGCGCGCCCCATCCCTGCTGACTTTTTAAGGGAAGGGGCGCGCAGGGCGGATGCCTATGACAGTCCAGCGTGGCACCGCCAGCGACCCAGCCGGATGGGGTTTTAAATTAGTCGCGCTTCTATGCCGGTCCCAGAGACAGGGCTATCGGGCACCGCCAGGCTTAACAAGTCACCAGTCTGGCGGTGCCCGATAGCCCTGTCTCGATCTGATGAGGTATCAGTTCCTGTCTCGATCTGAAGAGGTGGCAGTCTCTTTCTCGATCTGATACGGTCGCAATCTTTCACGCGATCAGGGCATCTGCCACAGCAGACGATAACGTCCATCGGCATCATAATCCTGCGCCTGTTTTTGCGGATTGAAGCGCCGTCCGTTGCGCGGGTCGGTGCCGCGTCCGGCCAGATACAGCCAGTTCCCCTGATTGCTGCAGACATCGAAATCGAGTAACTGAGACTCGAACCATGCGGCGCCGGCGCGCCAGTCGCAGGCGAGATCATGCACGAGGTAGCTGGCAACGATCTGGCGCAGGCGGTTCGATAAGTAACCAGTCGCTGCCAGCTCATGCATGCCGGCGTCGACGAAGGGTTCGCGGGTTTTTCCAGCGCACCAGCGGGCGAATTTTTTCTCATCATGCGGCGGGGTGCCGGCATCCGACAAACCTTGCGGGAGAAACAAGGCTGTGCCGTGTTGCAGATGCAGGAAGCGGAAATAATCACGCCACAATAATTCGAACCAGAGCCAGTAACTACCGTCATTGGCGCCATGTGTGGCTTCAAAGTTTTTTAGCCCGGCATAGGCCGTGCGTGCCGACAGTGCGCCGCTGGCCAGCCATGGTGAAAATTTACTGGAATACTCGGTGCCGCTGAGGCCATTGCGGGTTTCTTTGTAACTGTGTGCGCGGGTGTCTGAAAAATACTGCGCAAGGTGGGCTGCCGCTGCAGTTTCGCCGCCGGCGAAAGCGGGCGTGCGGTAGGGGAAGGAGGAACGCGCATCGTCAACGCCTGCGCTGCTGCGCGGCTTATTGTGCAGCGGCAGTGTGTCGAGCGAAAATTCCGGCGGCGGTATGCGCAATGGCATCCGCAAAGGTGCTGGCGGGACGACGCCAGCGCGCTCCACCTTGTTACGGAAATTCGTGAAGACATCGGGCAGGTCTTGCACCGCAAATGGCAATTTATTGGGAGCCAGCATGCTCGACTGCCAGGTCGCGTGTACCTTGAGGCCGCTCCTGCGCAGGGCGTCCAGCTCGCGCACTTCTTCCGGCGCGGCGATCTCCTCACAGTGGATGTCGGTCGCGCCTGTCAACTGCGCCAATAGCGGCAAGACTTCGCGTGGCCGGCCTGACAGTTCCAGCAGGCGCTGGTCGCGCTTGTGCAGTTGTCCTTGTAAATCCGCCAGCGTCGCATCGAGAAAGTCGCGTCGGTGCTCACTGCGTCGGGCAAAGCCCCAGGGGGTCATTTTTTCCTGCAGCGGATCGTGGCAATACACGATCAGCAGCTGTTTGGCAGCCTTGCAGGCCGCGCTCAGCGCCGCATTGTCGGCCAGCCGCAGATCATTGCGGAACCAGTAGATATGCGTCGTCATGCTGCACCCTTGCTCTCGCGGCGGCAGCGCTCGGAACAGTATTTGACTTCATCCCAGACACGTTCCCATTTCTTGCGCCAGTCGAACGGGCGCTGGCATTGCGGACACATCTTGCTGGGTAGGTCACCTTTTTTGCGCATGCGCATTCAGAACTCCAAAGTCAATTGCGGGCTGGTCGCCGGCGGTGTTGTGGCAGTCGCGCGCTGACTCTTGCCGATGGCTGCTGGCGGGCGTTTGCGCGAAGCGTGTTTGTCGACGATCGCGCCGCGCGCCGCTCTTACGGCCGCATCGGCGCGCAGGGCATACAGACGCGCTTTCGCTTCCTTCGTCGCTTCCTCAAGATCGACCAGCGGCAGCGGGATGTCTTCGCCGACGATCACGCCGCAGCGCTGCTGCAAATCCTCCGGCATGCGCCAGGGTTCGAACAGCCAGGAATCCGGCACCTTACGCATCGCCGGCAGCCAGCGCCGCACGAAGTGACCATGCGGGTCGTGATCCATCGCCTGCTTGATCGGGTTATAGATGCGCGCCGTATTAATGCCGGTCGTCCCCGACTGCATCTGCATCTGGCTCCAGTGGATGCCGGGTTCGTAATCTAGGAACTGCCCGGCCAGCCAATGTCCGACCGGACGCCAGTCCAGCCACAGCGGATATGCCGCGACCGACACCAGCATGGCACGCATGCGGAAATTGAGCCAGCCGGTTTCGCGCAACATGACGACACAGGCGTCGACCAGCGGCCAGCCGGTGCGCGCAGAAGTCAGCGCTTCGAAATGCGCCGGATTCCATTCATCTTCGCGCAGGCCATCGTAGCCGCGATGCACATTCTGGACTTCGAGCTCCGGCTCGCTCTCGAGCTTCTGGATGAAGTGGCAGTGCCAGTAAAGCCGGCTGACGAAGGCCGTCAAACCCTTATTGCGGCGTTCGGCGCTGGCCGGCATGTTCAGCAATTCCAGGCGCGTGGCTTGTACGATTTCACGCAGGCTCAGGCAGCCATACGTGATGTAAGGTGACAGGCGCGAACAGGCAGTCGGCGCCGACAGTGGCGAAGAAATCCCGCCGCGATACTGGCCGCTGCGCTCATGCAGAAAGCTCTCCAACAGGGCCAGTCCCGCAGCCCGTCCACCGCGCTGGCGCTGCGGCGGCTCATCAGCATCCAGCCCGAGATCCTGCGCCGATGGCGCGCGCGCCTGCTGCCACGGCAGTTCGATAAATTGCAGCGCCTGTAGCTCGGGAACGGGCAGGCAGGCAGCATTCATATGCAGGTTCCAGTGCCCCTGCCAGGTATCGCGATCCCGCAGCCGGCGCACCACGCCGAATTGCGCAAATTCATGCCAGTCCACGCCTTGCGCACGACACCAGCGGCCGAGCGCCAGGTCGCGCTGATACGTAAAGCCATTGCCCGTTTCTTCATGCGCATAAATCGCGGTGAAGGGCGCCGCAGCGTAGAGCTGCGCAAACACGGTCGGTACTTCGCCGGTCAGCACATGCAGCCGCCCGCCAAACCGGCGCAGGGCCTGATGCAATTCACGCAGGCTTTCAAGCAGAAATTGGTAATGCTGATTTGCCGCATCGCGTTGCGCCCAGAGCTGCGGCTCGATGACGTACAGGCACAGCAGCGGGCCTTGCGCCGATGCATGATGTAACGCGGCGTGATCGTGCAGGCGCAGATCACGTTTAAACCAGACGATGCTGTAAGTCATGCGGGGGATTATACAAACAATGTCGCGATTGATTTTTTCATGAAGGCGTTGGGCATATTTGGAATTTGCATATCGAAGGATAAAACGATTCGTTCCCCTCATTAGCCGGCTTGCTTAAGCTGCAAGTTCCAGACAAATAAGGGGAAACACATGCTTTACAAGAACCGCCTGCAAGCCGCCATCGCCGCTGTCCTGATCGCTGCCGCCACCTCCGTATCTTTCGCAGCCGAAATCTCGCTGCTCAACGTTTCCTATGATCCGACCCGCGAGTTGTACCAGGACCTGAACCAATCCTTCGCCAAACAATGGCAAGCCAAAACCGGCGACAAACTCACCGTCAAGCAGTCGCATGGTGGTTCCGGCAAACAGGCGCGCGCAGTCATCGACGGCATCGACGCCGATGTCGTGACCCTGGCGCTGGCCTATGACATCGACGAGATCGCCGCGCGCGGCTTGCTCGCCAAAGACTGGCAGAAGCGCCTGCCGCATAACGCGACACCGTATTCATCGACGATCGTCTTCCTGGTTCGTAAAGGTAATCCGAAAGGCATCAAGGACTGGGGCGACCTGATCAAGCCGGGCGTGGCCGTGATCACGCCAAATCCGAAAACCTCCGGTGGCGCGCGCTGGAATCATCTGGCGGCCTGGGGTTATGCGCTGAAGCAGCCGGGCGGCACGCCGGCGACGGCTAAAGACTTTTTGGCAAAGCTGTACAAAAATGTGCCGGTGCTCGACTCTGGCGCGCGCGGTGCGACCACGACCTTTGTCGAGCGCGGTATCGGTGACGTGCTGATCGCCTGGGAAAATGAAGCGCTGCTAGCGATCAAGGAACTCGGTCCGGACAAGGTCGACCTGATCGCGCCGCCGCAGTCCATCCTCGCCGAGCCGCCGGTCGCATTAGTGGATAAAGTCGTCGATCGCCGCGGCACGCGCAAAGTCGCGCAAGCCTATCTCGATTACCTCTACACCGATGAAGCGCAGGAATTGATCGCGAAAAATTACTACCGTCCGACGACCGAGAAGGCTGCGAAAAAATATGCGGCGCAATTCCCGAAAGTGAAACTATTCACCGTCGATGAGGTTGCCGGCGGCTGGACCAATGCGCAGGCGACGCATTTTGCCGATGGCGGCATCTTTGACCAGATTTACGCGCCGGGTAAAAAGTAAGCAGGCAAAAAAATCCCCCTGGTTCGCGCTGTGCGAAGCAGGGGGGACAGACCATCATGCTATAGCTTAGGCCTTGGCGATATTCTCCGCCGACATCGGCAGCTGGCGTACCCGCTTGCCGGTCGCAGTGAACAAGGCATTCGCTACCGCTGGCGCGATCAGCGCGGTCGCCGGTTCACCGATACCGCCCGGCTTTTCCGTGCTCGGCACCAGAACGACATCGATTTTCGGCGCTTCATTCATGCGCAGGATCGGATAGTCATTGAAGTTCGACTGCTGCACGCGGCCTTTTTCGAGCGTGATCTTGCCCGACAAGGCGGCGGTCAGGCCGAACATGATGCTCGACTGGATTTGCGCTTCGACCGTATCCGGATTGACCATGTGGCCAAGGTCGGCAGCGACGGTGACGCGGTGCACGCGGATCGCGTTATCCTTGATCGAAATTTCCGCGACCTGCGCCATGTAGGTATCGTAACCTTCCATGAGCGCGATGCCGAGCGTGCGGCCAGCCGGCAGGGGCTTGCCCCAGCCCGCCTTGTCCGCGGCCAGCTTCAATACATTCGCAAAGCGTGGCTGCTTGGACAGCATATCCATGCGATACGCATACGGATCCTTGCCCGCCGCCGCTGCCATTTCATCGACGAAGCTTTCATTCGCAAAGGCATTGAAGGCATGGCTGACAGAACGCCAGTAACCGACGCGTAAGCCGCTGTCATGGATCACAAGGTCATGCTGGGTATTGGCGATCTCGTAAGGACCGACGCCAGCTTCGACCATGAAGGGATCCATGGTGTCGACTGGCAGGCCAAAGGCGCGCTGCGTGACCGACTGCGAGGTGACCTTGAACGTCAGCGCCTGCGGCTTGCCATTCGCATCGAGCGCAGCGCTCAACTGATTGACGGCCATAGGGCGGTAGTAATCGTGGGTGGTGTCGTCTTCACGTGTCCACAGCAGCTTGACCGGCTTGCCGACGGCCTTGGAAATTTGCGCTGCCTGCACGATAAAGTCGAGTTCCAGACGTCGGCCAAAGCCGCCGCCGAGGAAGGTCGTCTTCAGCGTGATGTCCTCCGGCTTGATGCCAAGCGCTCCGGCGACGGCGCCTTGCGCACCTTGCTGGAATTGCGTCGGTCCGATCAGCAGGCATTTGCCATCCTTGAAGTCGGCCGTGAAATTCATCGGCTCCAGCGTCGCATGCGCGAGCAGGGGCGAGACGTATTCCGCGCTGATGGTTTTGGCGGCGCCTTTCATGGCGGCGGCGACATCGCCGTTCGCCTTGATCGGCAAGACCTTGTTCTTGCCTGACGCTGTGCGTATGCCGGCCAGCATGCTGTCCGTGCTGATCGCAGCCACTGCGCCCTCATCCCAGACGATGGTCAGCGTTTCGCGCGCCTTTTTCGCACGCCAGTAGCTGTTCGCAACGACGGCCACGCCATCGGGAATCATGACGACATCGATCACGCCCGGCATTGCGCGCGCCTTGCTGGAATCGAAGCTCTTGACGGTGCCGCCAATGACAGGACATTGCTCTAGCGAGGCGTAGACCATGCCCGGCAATTTCACGTCAATACCGAATTCGGCTTTGCCATTGACTTTGGATGGCGAGTCGAGGCGCTTCGTGGCTTTACCCACGATTTTGAAATCTTTCGGATCCTTGAGCTTGACGTCGGTCGGCACCGGCAGCTTCGAGGCCGCTTCGGCGAGCGAGCCATAGCTTGCCTTCTTGCCGCCGGGGCCGATGACGACGCCGTTTTCAGCGACCAGCTTGGCTGCGTCGATATTCCATTTTGCCGCCGCTGCGCTAATAAGCATCATGCGCACTTGCGCGCCACCGATGCGCAGCTTTTCCCAGCCTTCGCGTACCGAAGTCGAGCCGCCGGTGAGTTGGCCGCCGAGCAGGGCGTTGACGTAGACTTCATTAGGTGGCGCGATGGCAACCTTGATCTGGTTCAGGCGGACATTGAGTTCTTCGGCGATCAGCATCGGCAACGCGGTATAGACGCCCTGGCCCATTTCCGAGCGCGCTGAAATCAGCGTAATCGTGTTGTTATCGGCAATATGCACCCACGCATTCGGCGTGTACAAAGTGCCGGCAGCCTGGGCTTCAGGAATCGAGCCCGGCAAATTCACGGCGAGCATCAGGCCGCCAGTGGCGAGCGCGGTGGACTTTAAAAAATCACGACGGGTAATAGTCATTGTCGGTCCCCTTAAGCAGCAGTCTTGCGCATTTCGGCGGCAGCGGTGTGGATCGCAGCCTTGATGCGGTTATAGGTGCCGCAGCGGCAGATGTTGCCGCTCATGGCGCTTTCGATGTCGGCATCAGTTGGATTCTTGTTCGTGCGCAACAGCGCTTCGGCGCTCATCAGCTGGCCCGACTGGCAGTAGCCGCATTGCGGTACATCGTGCGCGATCCAGGCTTTTTGCAGCGGATGGCTATTGTCTTTCGAGAGGCTCTCGACGGTCGTGATCTTCTTGCCGGCGACAGCTGACAGCGGCGTCTGGCATGAGCGTACTGGCTTGCCATCAATTTGCACAGTGCAGGCGCCGCACAGGGCTGCGCCACAGCCGAATTTCGTGCCGGTCAAACCGATTTCATCGCGTATCACCCACAGCAATGGTGTGTCGGCTTCAGAAGTGGCCGAAATGGCACGGCCGTTGAGGTTGAAACTGATGGTCATGGAGTCTCCGTTGAAGTTATTGGATGCGGCAAGCAGCTTATCAGATTTCTATATGGAAAGTAGTTTCGACAATTGATATGCGCGGGGCTTCTAAGTAAATGACAAATGATTCGTTTTCTTTATAACTTTAGAGTGTGAATATGGCATTCGATCAGTTGAATTTGTAATAAAGAAAAATCCATGAGTCCTGTTTTGCATCCTGTTTCGCCAACTTCCGTGAGTGCGCTGCGCAAGCCCGCGCCGTTTCGCGTTTTGCCCGGCTTCCGGCTGACGCTGGGTTTCACGCTGTTCTATTTGGCGCTGATCGTCCTGATCCCGCTGTCGGCCGTCTTCCTGAAAACCTTCACCCTGAGCTGGCCAGCGTTCTGGGCGGCTGTCACGTCCGAGCGCGTGGTCGCCTCGTATGAATTGACGTTCGGCGCGTCGCTGATTGCCGCCTTGCTCAATGTGGTCTTTGGCGGCATCGTCGCCTGGGTGCTGGTGCGTTACCAATTTCCCGGTAAAAAAATCATCGACGCGCTCGTTGATTTGCCCTTTGCCTTGCCCACCGCTGTGGCCGGCATTGCGCTCACCGCGCTGTATTCGCCGCATGGCTGGTTTGGCCGCTACCTCGAAGCCTTCGGTATCAAGGTCGCCTTCACGCCGCTGGGCGTGGTCGTGGCGCTGACTTTTATCGGCTTGCCCTTCGTGGTGCGCACGGTGCAGCCGGTGCTCGAAGACGCCGAGCGCGAACTCGAAGAAGCCGCCGCCAGCCTGGGCGCGACGCGTCTGCAAACCTTTTGGCGCGTGGTTCTGCCGACCATCCTGCCGGCGCTGCTGACCGGCTTTGCGCTGGCCTTCGCGCGTGCCACCGGCGAATACGGCTCCGTCATTTTCATCGCCGGGAACATGCCGATGGTGTCGGAAATTACGCCGCTGTTCATCATCACCAAACTCGAGCAATACGACTATGCCGGCGCGACCGCGATTGCTGTCGTGATGCTCAGCGCGTCATTCCTGCTGCTGCTGGCGATTAACGTTTTACAAGCCTGGACCCGTAATCGTGGCCGGGCACGGAGGCAATGACATGACGGCTGCTCTCACTTCACCAATCGCACAGCGCGGCGAACCGGTGCATGCCATTTCCGCGGCGACGCTGGAACCAGTCTGGGTGCGCGCCACGCTGATCACGATCGCGCTGCTGTTTTTGACATTATTCCTGTTCGTGCCGGTCGTCGCGGTTTTTGCTGAAGCATTCAAGAAGGGCTGGCAAGCGTATCTGGCCGCGATCCTCGCCGACGATGCCTGGTCGGCGATCCAATTGACCTTGCTGGTGGCGGTCATCGCGGTGCCGCTGAACCTCGTCTTCGGCGTCGCTGCTGCCTGGTGCATCGCGAAGTTCGAATTCCGCGGCAAGAACATCCTGCTCACGCTGATCGACCTGCCGTTTTCGGTCTCGCCCGTCATTTCCGGCTTGATCTATGTGCTGATCTTTGGTGCGCAGGGCTGGTTCGGTCCCTGGCTGCGCGAGCACGATATCAAGATTCTGTTTGCCGTGCCCGGCATCGTGCTGGCGACGATCTTCGTGACGTTTCCGTTTGTGGCGCGTGAATTGATTCCGCTGATGCAGTCACAGGGCAGCGAAGAAGAAGAAGCGGCGCTGGTACTGGGCGCCTCGGGCTGGAAGACTTTTTGGCATGTCACGCTGCCGAATATCAAATGGGGTTTGCTGTATGGCGTGATTCTTTGCAATGCGCGCGCCATGGGCGAGTTCGGTGCGGTCTCGGTGGTCTCCGGGCACATCCGCGGCGAGACCAACACGATTCCGCTGCAAGTCGAGATTCTCTATAACGAATACAACTTTTCCGCGGCCTTTGCTGTCGCCTCGCTGTTGGCCTTGCTGGCACTGGTGACGCTGGCGCTGAAGTCGTGGATTGAATGGCGCGCGCAGGCGTCGACCGCACAGCTGCACAAGGAGCATTGAACATGGCCATTGAAGTCAAGAACATCACTAAACGTTTCGGCGATTTCGTCGGCCTCAACGACGTCTCGCTGAGTTTTCCTTCGGGAGAATTGACGGCTTTGCTCGGTCCTTCCGGCTGCGGCAAGACCACGCTTTTGCGCATCATCGCCGGGCTGGAACAAGCCGACTCGGGTCAGGTCCTGCTCGACGGCGAAGACGCCTCGGCGCAGCATGTGCGCGAACGCCAGGTCGGTTTCGTGTTCCAGCACTATGCCTTGTTCAAGCACATGACCGTGTTTGAAAACATCGCTTTCGGCCTGCGCGTGAAGCCGCGCGCTAGCCGTCCTGGTGAGGCCGCGATCCGGCAAAAGGTCATGCAATTACTGGAACTCGTGCAGCTCGACTGGCTCGCGGATCGCTACCCGCCGCAGCTCTCGGGTGGCCAGCGCCAGCGCATTGCGCTCGCGCGCGCACTCGCGGTTGAGCCGCGCGTTTTGCTGCTCGATGAACCCTTCGGCGCGCTCGACGCCAAGGTACGCAAGGAATTGCGCCGCTGGCTAAGGCGCCTGCATGATGATCTGCATGTCACCAGCATCTTCGTCACGCATGATCAGGAAGAAGCCCTCGAAGTCGCTGATCAGGTGGTGTTGATGAACAAGGGAAGAGTCGAGCAGATCGGTGCACCCGCCGAGGTCTATAACCATCCGGCCTCGCCCTTTGTGTATGGCTTCCTCGGTCATGTGAACCTGTTCCATGGTCGCCTGCATGAAGGTGTGCTCGATGCCGGCGGCGTCACGTTCGATGCACCCGGCCACGGCGAAGCACAGCATGCGCAAGGCGTCGGCTTTGTGCGTCCGCACGAGCTCGATGTCGATCGCTATTCGCCAGGGGCTACCGGCATCGTGGTGCAATTGCGCCGCGCGCATGCGATCGGACCGCTGGCGCAGCTCGATCTTGAGCGTGACGACAACGGCCAGATGATCGAGGCGGTGATTCCGAACGAACGATTTGCCGCGCTCGGATTACGCGAGGGCGAGACCCTGGTCGTGAAGCCGCGCCGCCTGCAGGTTTTTGTTGACCACGCTTCCTGAGGAGTCAAGATGAACTTCCAGCAATTACGCTCGATACGCGAAGCGGCGCGCTGCGGCTTTAACCTCACAGAAGTGGCGAATGTGCTGTTCACTTCGCAACCCGGCGTGAGCCGGCAAATCCGCGAGCTTGAAGAAGAACTCGGCGTCGATATCTTTGTCCGTAATGGCAAACGCCTGACCGGCCTGACCGATCCCGGTCGTGGCATCCTGCAAATCGTCGAGCGCCTGCTGATCGAAGCCGAGAACCTGCAGCAGGCCAGCAAGGATTACACCGGCGTCGAGCGCGGTACCTTACGTATCGCCACGACCCATACCCAGGCACGCTACGTCTTGCCGAAAGTCGTGCAGGGTTTTCGCCATGCCTTTCCGGAAGTGCGCATCGCCTTGCAGCAGAGCTCACCCGAACATATCGCTGAATGGGTCTTGTCCGGCAAGGCCGACATTGGCATTGCCACTGAGGGCTTGAGCCAGTTTCACGATCTCGTGTCCTTTCCCTGCTATCGCTGGCACCACGCCATCGTCGTGCCGGACGGGCATCCGCTGTTGAAAATCGAGCGCGTGAGCCTGGCCGATCTCGCGGCCTATCCGCTCATTACCTATGATCTTGGCTTTACTGGCCGCAGCCATATCGATGCCGCATTTCATGCGCAAGGTTTTGCACCCGACATTGTCTTGACGGCGATGGATTCGGATGTGATCCAGCAGTATGTGGCGCTCGGGCTTGGTGTCGGCATCATTGCGTCGATGGCGCTGGAAAAGGCGGGCGCGGGCGGTTTGCAGCCTATCGATGCGCGCCATCTGTTTGCCGAAAACGTAACGCGACTGGCGGTACGACGGGGGACGTATTTACGTGCTTACATGCTGGAGTTCATTGTGCAGTTCGCGCCGGAACTGACGCGGGAAACGGTCACGGCGGCACTGGCGCCAGTGGTCGAATGAGCCGCACTTAAATTGCCACTCAAGGCATCAGTACTTTGCCTGCCGCCTGCTTCTGGTGGATCGCCACGATGGTCGTATCGATCATGTTCAGGCGTGCGATGGTCGCCGGATGCAGCGCCGTGTAGCCATTGGCCACGCTAGGCGGATAGTCGAAGGCCAGTCGCTTCCAGAAGACCGGCGCATTGTCGATACCATAGCCGCCGCGTGCAGTCAGATACAGCGCCAGTTTGTCGGCGGCGATATCGAGTTCCTGCGGCATGGGTTTCACGCCCGAGGTGCCGCGCATGGTGGCCTTGTCCGGATGCATGCGGATCAGGTTATCGATGACGCTGCCGGCGGCGGCGCTCATCTTCATTTTTTGCGCATGGCCGAGCGCGTTGTGCGCCATCTCACGCGCCAGCACATACGCGAGCTCCTGGTCGGAGCGCACGAAACTGAGCATGCCGCGCGTGATCAGCATGCGCCGGCCATCGTTATAGGCGGCGGCCACATCGGTATTGCCCAGTTCAATACTGAAACCACAGGCGCGCGTGAGCGGCACCGACATCGTCAGCGCTTGCCCTCCGCGCAGCACGCTCAGGCGCACGCTGCTCAGGGTCGACACCAGCGGCCCGAGCACGGTAGCGGCCTTGCGTTCGGCATCTTCGCCTTGTGGCAGTGGCTTCTCTTCTGCAGTCAATAAAATATCACCACGCTTGATGCCAGCTTTGGCCGCGCCGCTGCCGGGCAAGACATCCATGACTTGCAGGCGTTCTTCGAGGCCGAACATTTTTTGCGCAGCGTCGGCAAAATCAGAGGAGTAGGAGTAGCGGTTTTTCGCGGTGAAGCCGAGCAGGCTGCGCGCATTGCCACGGCAGAGTTCGGTGTTATTGACCAGCATCGGTGCGGCCACACGATACAGGCGATCTTGCTGCACGACCCAGGCGCGCATGCTGTCCTGTTCGGCCGTGCTGACCGGCGGCAGGACCGCGGCGGGGGCAGTCGGCACCTGTGTCAGCTGGCTCGACGTTGGTGCTGGCGGCGGCGTGACGCAGGCGCCGAGAAACAGGAGTGACGCGAGCGCGGCCAGCCGCAGGCACAGGTACTGGCGCTTCGATATGTCCCCGTGCTGCTGGCTGGCCATGGTCATCCCTTTATTGTTTGCCGGTACTGCCGAAGCCGCCCGTGCCGCGTTCGCTGGTATCAAAATCTTCGACCACATTGAATGCAACTTGCAACACCGGTACGATGACTAATTGCGCCAGCCGTTCCATCGGGTTCAGTGTAAATGCCGTTTGCCCGCGATTCCAGGTCGAGACCATCAATTGCCCCTGATAATCCGAGTCGATCAGGCCGACCAAGTTCCCCAGCACGATGCCATGTTTATGACCCATGCCGCTGCGTGGCAGGATCATTGCCGCATAAGCCGGGTCGGCAATGTGGATCGCGAGACCCGTCGGCACGAGATGGGTTTCACCGGGTTGTATTGTCAACGGCGCATCGAGGCAGGCGCGCAGGTCGAGACCGGCGCTGCCCGGCGTGGCATAGGCAGGCATCTGCGCTTGCATGCGGGCGTCGAGGATTTTTACGTTAACTGTTTTCATGTCGGCGTCTGCTCTTGAATCTGTTGGAGTGAAAAATGAAAGTCGCGCGGTCACAGCCGCACAGCGATCGCCGCGATCAGTTCCCGTGCCAGCGCCTGCTTGCCTGCGCGCGGCAAGGCGACATGGCCGGCTGCGTCAAATAGCACCAGCTCATTGTCGTCACGGCCGAAGGTCTGGTGGCCGATATTACCGACCAGAAGTGGGATGTTCTTTTTCAGGCGCTTGGCTTCGGCGTGCTGCAAGAGCCTCTCTGATTCTGCCGCAAAGCCGACGCAGTAAGGCGCGTCATGGCGTGCGGCGACCTCGGCGAGGATATCGGGATTGGGCGCAAATTCCAGTGCCGGTGTCTTGCCGTCCTGGTCCTTCTTGATTTTCTGGGTCGAGGCATTGCTGACATGCCAGTCGGCGACGGCAGCCACGGCGATGAACACTTCATTGCCTCCGACCGTAGCCATGACCGCCTCATGCATTTGCCGCGCACTCGTAATGTCGATGCGCTTTACACCATAGGGTGTGGTCAAAGCCGTCGGCCCGGAGACCAGTGTCACGACCGCACCGGCTTCACGCGCCGCACGCGCGATCGCGTAGCCCATTTTGCCGGACGACAGATTTGTAATGCCGCGCACCGGATCAATCGGCTCGAAGGTCGGACCGGCAGTCACGAGGACGCGTTTGCCTTGCAAGACTTTCTGCTGGAAAGCGGCGATGATTTCTTCAAGAAGTTGCTCCGGTTCGAGCATGCGCCCGAGTCCGGTTTCGCCGCAAGCTTGTTCGCCTGTGCCGGGGCCGAGCACATGGATGCCGTCGGCTTTCAATTGCGCGACATTGCGTTGCGTGGCCGGGTTTTGCCACATCTCGACATTCATGGCGGGGGCGACCAGCAGCGGCAAGGCGTGCGGGCGAGCAAGGCAGAGTGTCGACAGCAAATCATCGCAACGTCCCTGCACCAGCTTGGCCATGAAGTCCGCCGAGCAGGGCGCCAGCACAATCGCATCGGCATGCCGCGTGAGATCGATATGCGCCATGTTATTGCCCACGCGCGCATCCCACTGGCTAGTGTAGACGGTCTGTCCCGACAGGGCTTGCATGGTGACGGGCGTAATGAAATGCGTGGCGGCTTCGGTCATGACGACTTGCACCGATGCGCCAGCCTTGATCAGCGCGCGTGTCAGCTCCGCAGCCTTGTAGCAGGCGATGCCGCCGGTGAGGCCGAGAACGATTTTTTTACCAGCCAAGTCCATTTGCGCTCCGGAGTGGATGCTTAGTTATTTATTAACGCGTCGCAGTTCATCAAGCACAAACAATACCGCACCAACGCAGATTGCGCTATCGGCAACATTGAACGCCGGCCAATGCGCACCAGCGATATGGAAGTCGAGGAAATCAATCACATGGCCATACAGCGCACGGTCGAGCACATTGCCGATCGCGCCACCGAGTACCAGCGACAGCGCCCAGCAAAACAGATTCTGGCCTGCGTGTTTTTTCAGCAGATAGACAATGAACAGTGCCGCGGCACTGCCTATGCCAATAAAGAAATAGCGTTGCCAGCCGCCTTCGGAAGCGAGGAAGCTGAAAGCCGCACCCTTGTTATAGACCAGCACGAGGTTGAAGTAGTCAGTGACGAGCTTGGCTTCGCCATAGGTGAACAACTGCGTGATGGTGATCTTGCTGAGCTGGTCAAGCAGTAGCACGACAAAGGCAATGCCCAGCCACGGCAGCAGACTGGTATTCGAATTTGAGGAAAAACGGTTTTTGCTAGCCATGGTCGCCTGATCAGGATGAAGCGCCGGCGACCGGAATGGCCGCCGGCTTTAGTCATACTTTACACAAACTTGCGGCGCACGCCGGCACCGAACAGATTGCTTTCGCAGCGGCTGCACAAGCCTGGATGCGCCGCATGGCTGCCGACGTCGGCACGGTAATGCCAGCAACGCTCGCATTTCTGCGCCGTCGATGCCGTCACCACGATGGCCTCAGATGCGCCATCGTTGACTTCCGTGGCTTGCGCCTGTGAAGTAATGAGGATGTACTTCAAGTCCTCGCCGAGGCTGTCGAGCAGCGCAAACTTTTCACCGTGAGCCGCGATCGTCACTTCCGCTTGCAGGGACGAACCGATGGCGCCGGTGATGCGCAATTCTTCCAGCTGCTTGGTGACTTCGCCGCGCACTTCGCGCAAGGCCGTATAGCGCGCGAGCAGGGCGGCGTCGTCAGCGACGGCTGGCAGTGCGTAATACGTTTGCGTGAAGATGGTCTCGTCGCCGGCGGCATAGGCTTCCTTGGTCGCAAAGACGGCCCAGGCTTCTTCCGAGGTGAAGGACAGGATAGGCGCCATCAGCTTCAGGAGCGACTGCGTCAAATGCCAGATCGCGCTTTGCGCCGAACGACGGTCAGCCGACGTCGCGGCACTCGTGTAGAGGCGATCCTTGATCACGTCGAGGTAAAAGCCGCCGAGGTCTTCCGAGCAGTACATCTGCAGCTTGGCCACGACCGGATGGAATTCATAGATCTGGTAATGCGCGAGGATTTCGGCTTGCAATTGCGCCATGCGCGCGACTGCATAACGGTCGATCTCGAGCAGGTCGGCGACTGGTACGAGGTCGGTCGCAGGATTGAAGTCTGAGGTATTGGCCAGCAGGAAGCGCAGCGTATTGCGGATGCGGCGATACGATTCCGTCACGCGTTTCAGGATTTCATCGGACACCGACAGCTCGCCCGAATAATCAGTCGAGGCGACCCACAGACGCAGGATGTCGGCGCCGAGTGTATCGAAGACTTTTTGCGGCGCGACCACATTGCCCTTGGACTTGGACATTTTCTTGCCCTCGCCATCGACCACGAAGCCATGCGTGAGCAAGGCCTTGTAAGGCGCGCGGCCATTGAGCATGGAGGACGTCAGCAGCGAAGAGTGGAACCAGCCGCGATGCTGGTCCGAGCCTTCCAGATACAGGTCTGCCGGGAAAGCCGATTGCTCCGCATGCGAGCCGCGCAATACGGTCTGGTGGGTCGTGCCGGAATCGAACCAGACGTCGAGCGTGTCGCGGTTCTTCACATACATGGCCGCGTCGTCGCCGAGCAGGTCCTTCGGATCAAGCGCATGCCAGGCGGCGATGCCGCTTTTTTCAACGAGCTTGGCGACGGCTTCGAGCAATTCCGGCGTGCGTGGGTGCAGCTGGCCGGTTTCCTTGTTCAGGAAAAAAGCCATCGGCACGCCCCACTGGCGCTGGCGCGACAGGGTCCAGTCCGGACGGTTCGCGATCATGCCGTGCAGGCGCGCTTTGCCCCAGTCGGGATAGAAGGTCGTTGCTTCGATCGCCGCCAGCGCGGTTTCGCGCAGGGTCGCACCGCCGTCTTTCGGCGTGATGTCCATGCGTGCGAACCATTGCGAGGTAGCGCGATAGATGATCGGCGTCTTATGGCGCCAGCAATGCATGTAGCTATGGTCGAACATGACGAGCTTGAACAGTGCGCCGGCTTCGTCGAGCTTGGTGCAGATCGGTTTCGACGCTTCCCAGATCGTCAGACCCGCAAAGAAAGGCAGCCACGATGCATAGGTACCGTCGCCCATCACCGGGTTGAGCATATCGTCATCCTTCATGCCATGCGCCTTGCAGGAAATGAAGTCGTCGACGCCGTACGCAGGCGAGGAGTGGACGATGCCGGTACCGGTATCGAGCGTCACATAATCGCCAAGATAGACTGGCGACAGGCGGTCGTAGCCGGGGTCAGTATCGGCCAGCGGATGCTTGAAGTTCAGCAGCGACAGCGCTTCGCCGGTGGCGGTCGCGATGACTGTGCCTTCCATGCCGTAGCGTTTCAGGCAGGCTTCAACGAGATCTTGCGCGAGGATCAGCATGACAGCCTCACCGTTGCGCGTGGTCTGCACCAGCGCGTAAATGAATTCCGGGTGCATGTTCAGCGCCTGGTTCGCCGGAATCGTCCACGGTGTCGTGGTCCAGATCACGGCATAACCTTTCTCGGTCGGCAGGCTGGCCAGACCAAAGGCACGGGCGATCTTGTCCTGCTCGACAAAGGCGAAGCCGACATCGATGGACGGGTCGCGCTTGTCCTGGTATTCGACTTCCGCTTCCGCCAGTGCCGAGCCGCAGTCGAAGCACCAGTTCACGGGCTTCAGGCCGCGATAGACATAACCCTTGTCGAGGATGGTACCGAGCGCACGAATCTCATCGGCCTCGTTACTGAAGTTCATGGTCTTGTAAGGATTGTCCCATTCACCAAGGACGCCCAGACGCACGAAGTCTTTCTTTTGCCGCTCAATCTGTTCTTCGGCATAGGCGCGCGCCTTGCTCAGTACTTCATCGGTCGGCAAGCCCTTGCCATACAATTTTTCGATCTGGATTTCAATCGGCATGCCGTGGCAATCCCAGCCCGGCACATAAGGCGCGTCGAAGCCGTCGAGCTGGCGCGTCTTGACGATCATGTCTTTCAGGATTTTGTTGACCGCGTGACCGATGTGGATGTCGGCGTTCGCGTAAGGAGGGCCGTCATGCAGAATGAATTTTGGCCGGCCTTTGGAGGCCTTGCGAATTTTGTCGTAGATTTTCTTGTCTTGCCATTCCTTGATCCACTTCGGCTCGCGTTTGGCGAGGTCGCCGCGCATCGGGAAAGGGGTTTCAGTCAGGTTGACCGGATATTTATTCTTCGTGTCGGACATGGGTAGGTGCAATCTAAAAAATCAGTGGATCAAACTTCGACATTGGCGGAGTGTGATCGTCAAATTCGGTCAGTCGCCGTCATCGGCAAATCCGGACTTTGGGCAAACCAGGCGCGCGCCTGCCGGGCATCATCGTCGATGGCGGCGGTCAGCGTAGGCAGGTCGATGAATTTTGCTTCATCGCGCAGTTTTTTCAGGAATTCGACGCGGATCAGCTTGCCGTAGCATTGCTGCGCATAGTCGAACAGATACGTCTCGAGCAGCACACGTCCGCCATCTTCCACGGTCGGGCGCACACCGATGCTGGCCACGCCCGGCAAGGGATGGTCGGCGAGTCCATGCACCTGCACCACAAAAATGCCGGACACGGCAGGGCGCTTATGCACCACGCGCAGGTTCAGCGTCGGATAGCCGATCGTGCGGCCGAGCTTCTTGCCGTGCACGACGTGGCCGGATACAGAGTAGGGATGGCCGAGCAATTGTTCAGCATGGGTAAAATCGCCGGTGGCCAGCGCATCGCGCACGCCCGACGAGGAAATCCGTTTGCCGCCATTGACCACGGTCGGCAGAGCCACGACGGTGAAACCGAACTCCTTGCCGGCCTCAATCAGCATCGCCAGGTCGCCTGCGCGTTTGGCGCCAAAGCGGAAATCTTCGCCGACCATCAGCCATTTCACATGCAATCCTTGCACCAGCACGTTCTCAATGAACTCGCGCGGCGTGAGCGCGGCAAAATGGGCGTTGAAGTGTTCGACGATGACGCGGTCAATGCCGGCATCGGCCAGCGACTGCAATTTATCGCGCAAATTTGCGATGCGGGTCGGGGCTGTCGAAGGATCGCCGGCCAGCGCGGCAAAGAACTCGCGCGGATGCGGCTCAAACGTCATGACCGCCGCCTCGATGCCGCGCGTGCGCGCAGCAGCTTGCACTTGCGCCAGCAAGGCTTGATGGCCGCGATGCACGCCATCGAAATTGCCGATCGTCAGCGCGCAAGGCGCGCGCGATTCGGCATTGGGTAGTCCGCGAAATACTCTCATGGCGCTGGTTTTGGGGCTAACAGTCACAAAACCGTCGATTATAAAGCCAAACAGGCGGGTTTCCCCGTCCGGTACATTGGCCGCGGTGCTGCCAGTGCTTACATTTCGCCCCAAATCGCATTCAGGCAAGCCATTGCAGCCATGCCGGCGGTCTCGGTGCGCAAAATTCGCGGCCCCATCGACAAGGCCAGTGCGCCATGCGCGCAAGCCGCTGCTTCTTCTTGCTCGCTCAGGCCGCCTTCGGGTCCGACCAGCAAGGCCAGCGATTGCGCCGGATGATGGCGTGCCCAGTCCGACAGCGACTGCTCCGAGCGCGGTGTCAGCAAGATGCGCAGATGCAGGTCTTGCTGTTTGATCCAGCCATTGAAGTCGCTCAGCTCGGCCAGCGCCGGCAGACGGTTCCGCCCACTTTGCTCGGCGGCGGAAACGATGACGCCCTGCCAATGTTCATGCCGCTTCACTGCGCGCTCGGCCGACAGGCGCACCACGCAGCGTTGCGCCGCCAGCGGCTGGATCGCGGTCACGCCGAGCTCGACGGCTTTCTCGATGATCCAATCCATCTTCGAGGCTTCCGGCAAGGCTTGCGCGAGCGTGATCGCGTAGCGCAGTTCGGCTTCGCGCGGCGAGAAAGCCTTGATCTCGGCGATGGCGCGCTTTTTTTCAATACTGCTCAGCGTCGCCGTGTATTCGCCGCCCTCACCATTGAATAGCGTGATCTGCTCGCCTGTCGCCATGCGTACGACAAATAAATGGTGCGCGACTTCCGGCGGCAGGTCGATATGGCTGCCAATGGCGAGCGGCTGGGGGCAAAAGAATCGTGGCATAGGTGAATTCAGGGCGGGGCGCTGAGGTGGCACCGCCGGTGGCAAATGATTGAGCGCTCAATTCTAATCCCGGAATCTGGCGGGGTGACTTCACTCTGTTAAAATGTTGCGCTTTACGGCAAGGTTCCCGCCTCGTGTTTTCAACTTGGCAAGGTTCGCCGGAACCGTCTTCCTCTACTCTCCATATACCAGCCATCATGACTTCTACGACAACGACTTCGAAAATGGCCAATGCAATCCGTGCATTGGCAATGGATGCAGTACAAAAAGCCAATTCCGGCCATCCAGGCATGCCTATGGGGATGGCTGACATTGCCGTCGCGCTGTGGTCAAAACACTATCGCCATAATCCCTTGAATCCAAAGTGGATCAATCGCGATCGTTTTCTGCTGTCGAATGGTCATGGCTCGATGCTGCATTACGCCTTGCTGCACCTGACTGGCTACGATTTGCCGATGGATGAGCTGCGCAATTTCCGCCAGATGCATTCGAAGACGCCGGGTCATCCTGAAGTCGACGTCACGCCCGGTATTGAAACCACGACCGGCCCGCTCGGCCAGGGCATCTCGAACGCCGTCGGCATGGCGCTCGCGGAAAAGCTGCTCGCGGCTGAATTCAACCGTCCCGGCCATGCCGTGGTCGACCACAATACTTACGTGTTCATGGGCGACGGCTGCATGATGGAAGGCATTTCGCATGAAGCTTGTGCACTGGCCGGCACCTTGCGTCTGTCGAAGCTGATCGCGGTCTGGGATGACAATGGCATTTCCATCGACGGCCATGTCGAAGGCTGGTTCACGGACGACACACCGAAGCGTTTCGAAGCTTACGGCTGGAACGTGATTCGCGCCGTCGACGGCCACAATGTCGCAGCGCTTGACGCGGCTTTCGCTGCTGCGCGCAAGTCCGACAAGCCAACGCTGATCTGCGCCCGTACCGTCATCGGCAAAGGTTCACCGAACATGCAAGGCACGCACAATGTGCACGGCGCCGCACTCGGCGACAAGGAAATCGCGGCCGTGCGTGAAGCGCTGGGCTGGACTTCGCCGGCGTTTGAAATCCCGGCCGATGTCTACACAGCCTGGGATGCCAAAGAGCAGGGCGCAGCCCTTGAGCGCGAATGGGATGCCGGCTTCAAGGCCTACACCGCCGCCTTCCCTGAGCAAGCTGCAGAGCTGTTGCGCCGTATGAAAGGCGAATTGCCAGCGAACTTCCAGCAAACGCTGGACGCTTATATTGCGACCTGCGTTGAGAAGCAGGAAACCATCGCTACCCGTAAGGCCAGCCAGAACGCGATCCAGGCACTCGCGCCAGCCCTGCCGGAATTCCTCGGCGGCTCGGCTGATTTGACTAGCTCGAACCTGACAAACTGGAAAGAATGCGTTGCCGTACGCGCCGACCAGTGGGGCAATCATATCAATTATGGCGTGCGCGAATTCGGCATGAGCGCGATCATGAACGGCATCGCCCTGCATGGCGGCCATATTCCGTTTGGCGCGACTTTCCTGACCTTCTCCGATTACAGCCGCAATGCCTTGCGCATGGCGGCGCTGATGAAGATCCGCACACTGTTCGTCTTTACGCATGATTCGATCGGCCTCGGTGAAGACGGCCCGACGCATCAGTCCGTTGAGCAGATCTCCAGCATGCGCCTGATCCCGAACCTCGATAACTGGCGTCCGTGCGACACGGTCGAATCGGCTGCGGCATGGGGCGCGGCAGTTGCGCGTCGAAACGGTCCGAGCACGCTGATTTTCTCGCGCCAGAACCTGCCGTTCCAGCAGCGCAGCGCCGCACAGATCGCTGACATCCAGCGCGGTGGCTATGTCCTGAAAGATGTCGCTGATGCCAAGGCAATCCTTATCGCGACTGGTTCAGAAATTGAACTGGCCGTGAAAGCGGCCGACGCGCTGGCAGCGGAAGGTATTGCCGTTCGCGTCGTCTCGATGCCGTCGACCGATGTATTCGATCGCCAGGATGCCACCTATAAAGCGAGCGTCTTGACCAAAGGCGTGCCGCGCGTTGCCGTCGAAGCTGGCGTAACCGGCTTCTGGTACAAGTATGTCGGCCTGGAAGGTAAAGTCATCGGCATCGATACTTTCGGTGAGTCTGCGCCGGCGCCGGTCTTGTTCAAACATTTCGGCTTCACGGTCGAGAACGTGGTCGCGGCAGTGAAGAGCACTCTGGCGTGAGCATGATCAGCAATGTCGTTTTGCGCCGTGCGACGGTCGCCGATGCGTCGGCCATCGCCGCACTGCGTATCGACAGTTGGCGCACCAGTTACAAGGGCCTGATTCCGGATAGCTATCTCGAGGATATGAATCTCGATGACAGCATCGAATTGTGGCTGCGTATCCTGACCGCACCCGGTGACAGGACGGCGGTATTCGTTGCCGAAGTTGATCGCGAAGTCGTGGGTTTTAGTGCCGGCATGATGTTATCGGATAAGAAATTCGACTTCGATGCCGAGCTGACCGCGACTTACCTCAAGCCAGCCATGCAAGACCAGGGCCTCGGCACGCGTCTGGTGCGCATGGTCGCAGAGCGCTTCCAGGGTTGGGGAGCGAATGGCTTGCTGGTATGGGTCCTGTCGGAGAACAAGGCCGGCTGCCAGTTTTATGAAAAACTCGGCGGCGAGCTGTTGATCGAACAGGCTTACACCTGGGACGACCTCGATTTGCAGGAAGTCGGTTACGGTTTCCGTGACCTGACGACGCTGGCGCTCTAAGATTTCACGAACACGTTTTTGTATTTTCGAATCAGCAGAATTTTTTTGACTAGGAGACTTCCATGACCATTCGCGTTGCAATCAACGGCTACGGCCGCATCGGCCGTAATATCCTGCGTGCCCATTATGAAAGCGGCAAGAAAAACGACATTCAGATCGTTGCGATCAATGACCTCGGCGATGCCAAGTCGAACGCGCACCTGACGCGCTACGATACAGCGCACGGCAAATTTCCCGGCACGATTACGGTCGAAGGCGATGTCATGATCGTCAATGGCGATCCGATCAAGGTGTTTGCGCAGCGCAATCCGGCTGACATTCCATGGGGCTCGCTTGATGTTGACGTCGTACTGGAATGCACCGGCTTCTTCACGACCAAGGAAAAAGCGTCGGCGCATATCGCCGGCGGCGCCAAGAAAGTCATCATCTCCGCACCAGGCGGCAAGGATGTCGACGCGACCATCGTCTTTGGCGTGAACCATGAAGTCTTGAAAGCCAGCGACACGGTGATCTCGAATGCATCGTGCACCACGAACTGCCTCGCACCGATGGTAAAGCCATTGAATGACGCGATTGGCCTCGTGAACGGCTTGATGACGACCGTGCATGCCTACACGAATGACCAGGTACTGACCGACGTGATGCATGAAGACTTGCGTCGTGCGCGTTCGGCGACCCAGTCCATGATCCCGACCAAGACCGGCGCAGCGGTAGCTGTCGGGCTGGTGCTGCCAGAATTGAATGGCAAGCTGGATGGCTATGCGATTCGTGTGCCGACCATCAATGTCTCCATCGTCGACTTGTCCTTCATCGCTGCCCGTGACACGACAGTCGAAGAGGTCAATGCAATCATGAAGACTGCTTCCGAAGGCGCCATGCACGGCATCCTGACGTATCAGACCGAGCCGCTCGTGTCGGTCGACTTCAACCACAATCCGGCTTCGAGTAATTTCGATTCGACCCTGACCAAAGTGTCGGGCCGTCTCGTAAAAGTCTCGTCGTGGTATGACAATGAGTGGGGTTTCTCGAACCGCATGCTGGACACGACTGTGGCACTGATGTCGGCGAAGTAAGCCGATGTAATTGCTGTCCGTGTTCATGGAGAATGCCGCCCGGCTTGCGCTGGGCGGCATTTTTTTGCAGTGGAAATATACTGCAGCCTGATTACCCGATAAGAAAAAAATCATGAAACTCCATGCAGATCTCACGCAGCGCGTCGTCATCGATTCCGCTGCCTTGCCTTGGGTCGACTCGCCCGCCAGCGGTATTCAACGCCAGTTACTCGAGCGTGACGGCGGCGAAGTCGCACGGGCCACTTCCCTGGTGCGCTATGCGCCGGGTTCGCAGTTCAGCGCGCATGTCCATGAGCTGGGCGAAGAAATTTTTGTCCTGGATGGTGTGTTCACGGATGAGACCGGCCGCTTCGGCCCCGGCACTTACCTCAAGAATCCGCCCGGCTCCTCGCACGCGCCCGGTTCGGAAACGGGTTGCCTGCTGTTTGTCAAATTGCGTCATCTCGATCCGCGTGACAGCGAACGTACGGTGGTCGATACCCGTAGCACGCCGTGGTATCAAGGCATGGTGGAGGGACTGACTGTCTTGCCGCTGTCCGAATTCGAGACCCAACACACGGCGCTGGTGCGCTGGGCTCCCGGGACGCATTTCAATGCGCATCGCCATTTCGGTGGCGAAGAAATCTATGTTGTGGATGGCGTTTTCGAAGATGAGTTTGGCAGCTATCCCGCCGGCACCTGGATACGCAGTCCGCATTTGAGCGTGCATCGCCCGTTCAGTAAGGTAGGCTGCACGATACTGGTCAAGACTGGCCATCTCTATATGGATGTGCCTGCGCAGGCAAGATCTGCCTGAAATTCTGTAATGCCCCAGATGTCCTGAATCAGCCCCTGCAAAGTCAGACACGGCGTCATTTGAAAAGAATTTGAAGAAATATGAATAAATCGCATAATAATTGTTGCAAAGGGATAGGTGCCTTGCTATAGTTCGCCTCCCCGCTGAACGACACGAAGTGCTGAACAAACGGGGTAGCGTCAAAACAGTTGCAGACAAACAAA
>CANFLV010000012.1 GCA_947448025.1 Oxalobacteraceae bacterium
AACCAGTCTGGTCAGTCTGTGTACCGATACGGGCAGCACCGTCCAGTTTGGTCACGTCCAGAGCAGCGTAGAAGTTAGTACGCTTCGACAGGAAGTAAGTCGCGCCAATCAGGTTCAAGTCTTTCTTGGCATTTTGCGCAGCAGTACCATCTACTTTGATCTGATAGTAAGCATAAGTCGCTGTCAGCGCTGGTGTGAACGCATACGATGCACCAACCCATGAGTACTTAGTCTCAAGCGTTACGCCTGTAGTTGCTTGCTGTTCATCAGCATAACCAGCAGATACTTTCAGCGTTGGCATAGCCTGGAAAGCGCCACCAAATGTGTAGTGCTTGTTGTCTTGACCAGCTACATCACGGTTAGTGTACGCTGCGCCGAGGGCTACTGGGCCGTTTGCATAGCTCGCACCAACTGATTTGGCCGAACCCGTGCTTGTGCTGCCAGCAACTTCGCCGAGTGCATATTCAGCACGCGCAGTGATCGCACCGAAATTGCCGGTAGCTTGGATGTCATTGCTGTAACGAACGCCGGCAGTTGCAGGAATTGCATAAGCAATACCAGTGTACTTGTATGCGAACGGATCATATGCAGCGATGGTTTTAAAGGCGACTGTGTATTGGCGACCGAAATCGATCGAGCCAGTGCTGTTACCCAGGCCAACGAATGCTGAACGACCAAACAGATCACCAGACAAGGCGCCTGTGCCGCTGTTGTAGCCGTTTTCCAGTGTGAAGTGGGCGTTCATGCCGTTGCCCAGATCTTCAACACCTTTGAAACCGAGGCGGTTCGAGTTGTAAGTACCGCTCGAGCCCATAGTGAATTTGCTCTGACCAGCAGCATTAGTATTCGTCAGGTTACGCACGCCGCCGTCAAATGTACCGTAGATGGTGACAGCCGATTGTGCTGATGCAACGCCAGCGAAGGCGCTCAAAACTGCCAATACGAGTAATGATTTTTTCATGCAGTATTCTCCGAGAGTGGTCACACTAAAATAATTATTTATATAATTTGCTTCGTCACATCGCTGGGGGGCGTGCGGCGAAACTTCCCAACCAGAAAGAAGTTGAAGGGTATTTCATCAAATAACAGTTGTTAGGGCAAAGAGTATTTGCCAATCGGCACATTTAGCCAGTTAAGATGTGGCTATAGAGCAACGAGTTGCCGCAAATTATTGTTACATTAATATTTATTCATGGCAAATATGGATTCCTTGATTATTGGATTGGATAGGGCGCTTAGGGCTATTTCTGGTGTTGCGACAGCGGCACGTCCAACTCCCGGGCATGGGTTGTCGAGTGAGTTTAGTGACCCAATTCATCGTCGGCATAGTGCCGGCTTGATGCGCGTAAATCATGTGGGGGAAGTTTGTGCGCAAGCTTTATATGCGGCGCAAGCCCGCTTTGCGAAAACAGATACTTTGCGGCAGCAATTTATTGCTGCTGGAAAGGAAGAGGAAGACCATCTGGCATGGACTGCGGAACGGTTAAGGGAGCTTGGCTCGCATCCGAGCTTGCTTAATCCACTGTGGTTCGTCGGGGCTTATGTCGTTGGTGCCGTCGCCGCGCATGTTGGCGATGCCCAGAGTCTTGGTTTCGTTGTGGAGACAGAGCGCCAGGTTGAGGCGCATCTGGAAAGCCATTTGCGCGAATTGCCAGCTGAGGATGCCCGCTCATTGGCTATCGTTGAGGCGATGCGTCAGGATGAGGTGGCGCATGGCGCGGCAGCGCAAGCCTTGGGTGCAGCGACTACGCCTGCACCATTGCGGCTTGCGATGACGGCCATGTCAAAAGTGATGACGGCGACCGCCTACTATATCTAGTTATGCTACAGCTTCGGCCAGGTCGTCGACGATCTCAAAGGAGTGCGTAATCGCGGCGGTCTTTTCCAGCATGATGGATGCTGAGCAGTATTTTTCATGCGATAGCTTGATGGCCCGTTCAACCAGATTCGCCTTTAGATTGCGTCCGCGAACAGTGAAGTGAAAGTGGATTTCGGTAAAAACTTTCGGATCTTTTTCTGCGCGCTTTGAGCTCAAGGTTAGATCGCAGCCGCGGATGTCCTGACCGCTTTTACGCAAAATCAAGACGACATCATAAGCAGTGCAGCCGCCAGTGCCTGCAAGCACGGTCTCCATCGGTCGTGGCGCCAGGTTGCGGCCGCCGCCATCGGGCGCGCCGTCCATGGTGATCAGGTGTCCTGAGCCGGTTTCAGCTAAAAAAGTCATCCCGGACAAGCCGGTCCAGCGTACGGTGCATTCCATGGAGTTCTCGCTATGTCTGAAAAAATGACATTGTAGCGTTTCCAGTCAGGCGTGCGTCCAGGCCAGCCATGTGTGATCGGTGGCTAGACTACACCAAATTGCCTTCATAAATTGTCGCAGGTTCGTAGCATTTGGTCGAAACTGGCAGATCTATCTTGCGATGCACAATTCAGCCGACTATACTTTGGTGACTGATCGGTGAAAGCGCAATTCGCAACCGATCTCCCTTGTCTCCTCCACTTCCCTTCTCAGGGGTGGATTAAGCCCGAAACCCATGAGTTTCGGGTTTTTTTTGCCGAAATTATTGTGTCGCAACAACTTTCGCTGCCGCGCTCCTGCGAGCCTGAACCCTATGACGTCCGTGAAGTCGAAATTCTCAGCTGTGTCGGTTTGCATTTGACGGCAAGTCCTTGAAAAGGCTATAATTTCCGGCTTCCCGTTTGCTTCGGGAAGATTACAAGGCCGAGTCCGGGAGTTTTGTCTATGGCGAAACGAGCGGAACCACCATTTGAAGCAAATTTTATTTTTAGGAAGTCATCATGAAAACCTTCTCCGCTAAAGGCCACGAGGTCAAGCGCGACTGGTTCGTGGTTGACGCGACGGACAAAATCCTCGGACGTGTTGCCAGCGAAGTGGCACTCCGATTGCGCGGCAAACATAAACCAGAATTTACTCCCCACGTGGATACCGGCGATTTCATCGTCGTCATCAATGCAGGCAAACTGCGCGTGACGGGTACTAAAGCTCTGAACAAGACGTACTATCGTCATACTGGTTATCCAGGCGGTATCTACGAAACGAATTTCGAGAAAATGCAACAGCGTTTTCCAGGTCGCGCGCTTGAAAAAGCGGTCAAGGGCATGTTGCCTAAAGGCCCGCTTGGTTATGCGATGATCAAAAAGCTCAAAGTTTATGCTGATGGCACCCATCCGCATGCTGCGCAGCAACCACAAGCTCTCGTACTCTAAGGAATAGACATGATCGGTAACTACAACTACGGAACCGGCCGTCGCAAGAGTGCAGTGGCTCGCGTCTTTATCAAAACCGGCTCAGGCAAGATCGTTGTCAACGGCAAACCAGCTAACGAGTATTTTTCTCGTGAAACTGGCCTGATGGTGATTCGTCAGCCTCTGGAATTGACCAGTAATGTCGAAACTTTCGACATCATGGTCAATGTCCATGGCGGCGGTGAGTCCGGCCAGGCTGGTGCGGTTCGTCACGGTATTACTCGTGCACTGATCGACTACGATGCAGCGCTGAAGCCAGAATTGGCTAAAGCTGGCTTCGTTACTCGCGATGCACGTGAAGTCGAGCGTAAAAAAGTCGGCTTGCGCAAAGCACGTCGCGCAAAGCAGTTCTCGAAGCGCTAATCCGCTTTTGCAGGACAAAGAAAAGCCGCCAGGCGCAAGTCTGGTGGCTTTTTGCATTTTTGTGCGCGGCGTCAATATCAGGCCTTTGCAAGTGCCTGTTAAAATATGCAGGACGCAACCATATTTTGCTAGGAAAACGAATGATCAAAGTAGGCATAGTGGGTGGTACCGGCTACACCGGCGTGGAATTGCTGCGATTGCTCGCGCCGCACCCCGATGTCGAGCTCATGTCGATTACCTCGCGCACCGAGGATGGCACGCCAGTGGCCGACATGTTCCCTTCGCTGCGCGGACATGTGGACCTGAAATTTTCGACGCCTGAAAATGCGCGCCTGACCGAATGCGATGTAGTGTTCTTTGCGACACCCCACGGTGTGGCCATGGCACAAGCACCAGCCCTGCTCGCTGCCGGCGTAAAGGTAATTGATCTGGCGGCCGACTTCCGTATCAAGGACACCAAGGTCTTTGAAAAATGGTACGGGATGCCGCATTCCTGCCCTGAGCTCTTGGCCGAAGCCGTCTACGGCATGCCGGAGGTCAATCGCGCGGCGATCAAAGAGGCGCGTCTGATCGGTTTGCCCGGCTGTTATCCGACGTCGATGCAGCTGGGCCTCGCGCCCTTGCTGCTGCAAGGAAAAGCTTTGGTCAATGAAGCCAGCCTGATTGCCGACTGCAAGTCCGGCGTCTCCGGTGCCGGCCGAAAAGCGGAAGTAGGCGCCTTGCTCGCCGAAGCTGGTGATAATTTCAAGGCGTATGGCGTCAAAGGCCATCGCCACTTGCCTGAAACAATCCAGGGTTTGGAAGCCCTCGCGGGTCGCAAAGTCGGTCTCACCTTTGTGCCGCATCTGGTGCCAATGATTCGCGGCATACATTCAACCTTGTACGCGACGATTTTGCCAGAAGCGCGCGATGTCGATTTTCAGGCGCTTTATGAACATCATTACAAGGATGAGTATTTTGTCGATGTCATGCCTGCTGGCAGCCATCCGGAAACGCGCTCGGTACGCGCATCGAACATGCTACGCATTGCGGTGCACCGTCCCGGTAACGGCGATTTGCTCGTGATTCTTGTAGTCGAGGACAATCTCGTCAAAGGCGCTGCTGGTCAGGGTGTGCAGTGCATGAACATCATGTTTGGGCTGGAAGAAAATACCGGCCTCAAGCATGTGCCGGTCATGCCTTGATACGCGGGAGTCGCTGACATGTCATCTTCCCGTTCATTTTTCAATTTGCTGAAGTCAACGCTGTGGCACCGGCGCCTGTCATTAACCGAGCAACAAATGACGATCAGGACGTACACGCCATTGCCCTTGCGTCTTATCGCCGGTGGCAGTATCGCTGTCATCAGCAGTGCCATCACTTGGGCTGTGATTGATCCGGAGCCACAAGCCCCGGGTCCGGCCACGGCCGCTGAGAGCCCGAAAGCGGGTAACAGCAACGAGCAAATCGACAAGCTGCGTGTTGAACGCGATCAGCTGTCGGCCACGGTCAATGCTGCGGAGAGTCAGCTCAATATCGAGCGCTCGACGCAGAAACAATTGATGATGCAGGTCAAGTCGCTCGAAGCTGACAAAGTTAAACTGAAAGAGGAGCTGGCATTTTTTGAAAGTGTCTTGCCAACAGATACTGCGGCACAAGGCATCTCGATTCGCCGTCTCAAGGCTGATGTCATCGCGCCGAACAAGGTACGTTATCAATTACTGGTAATGCAAGGTGGGAAAGGCGACAAGCAATTCAGCGGCAGTTTGCAAATCGCGGTGTCGGTGATCCAGGGAGGCAAAGCTGCTATCATCACTTTCACGGATGGCAAGGCCGTGGATGTCGCAAATTTTAAGTTGGCATTCAAGCAGTATCAACGCGTCGACGGAACGCTGACCCTCCCTGATGGCGTGTCCATGAAGTCAGTACAGGCACGCATACTCGAAAATGGGCAGCAACGCACGCAGCTATCCGTCAATCTGTAATAAGGATTCATCATGTTCGGCCGTAAGAACAAAAATACGATCGACAGCCTGCTCGGTGTATCAGCCACAATTGAGGGTAATCTCTACTTCAAGGGCGGTTTGCGCATCGACGGCACGGTCAAAGGCAATGTGATTGCCCAAGGCGATGAGGCGAGTATGCTCGTCATCGCTGAGCACGCCCGCATCGAAGGTGAGGTAAGGGTGCCTTACCTGATCATTAACGGTGAAATTACTGGTCCCGTTTTCTGTTCCGAGTTATTGGAATTGCAGGGAAAGGCACGTATCCGAGGCGACGTTGTCTACAAGGCACTGGAAATGCATGGCGGTGCCATTGTCTCTGGCAAGCTGACCCATGATCAGGGTGACGCAGCGGCCACGCCGCCGTTGATGAGCAATACGTGAATCTGCGCCAAGGTCTATAATCCGGAAACATCATGTTCGCAGGAGTCGCAAAATGAATGCAGTTACTGAAATGCCCGCACCGATCCTTTTTACAGACAGCGCCGCGGCAAAGGTTGCCCAGCTGATTGAAGAAGAGGGTAATCCGGATCTGAAATTGCGCGTCTTCGTGCAGGGTGGCGGATGCTCCGGATTCCAGTATGGTTTTACGTTCGACGAAATCGTTAATGAAGATGACACGACGATGATGAAGAACGGGGTTTCCCTGCTGGTTGATTCGATGAGCTACCAATACCTGGTGGGCGCGGAGATCGACTACAAGGATGATCTCGAAGGCGCGCAATTCGTGATCAAGAATCCTAATGCCACGACGACTTGTGGCTGCGGTTCTTCCTTCTCGTAAGATCGCATCGCTGATTAAAAACGCAGCTTTTTTGGCTGCGTTTTTTTTCGTCCCGCTTGTTGGTAGCCCAACCTGATGCGGAAGTTAGCGCGGATAAAGCGCGCCAAGTATGCGCGGTCCGCGCGCGCCCGTCACGCTGGCCAGATTGCCGGGCTCTCGTTCGACATGGCGTTGCGCGAGCCAGGCGAAGGCCAGCGCTTCAACCTGGCCGGCAGCGATGCCCAGAACCTCGGTCGACTTTACCGTCGCCTTTTGCCCACGCGCATGTAGCGCCGCCTGCAATTGTTGCAGCAAATGCAGGTTGAACGCACCGCCACCGCAAATGTAGACGGCGGCAGCGCTTGCCGCATGCTGGACAATCGCATCGGCCAGCGTGGTCGCTGTCAGCGCTGTCAGCGTTGCCTGCACGTCGACTGCCGCGAGGGTAGGGAAGGGCGCAAGCTTGGCCGCCAGCCAAGCCCGATGAAACAGATCGCGCCCCGTGCTTTTCGGCGCCGGCAGGGAAAAAAATGCCTCGTCGCGCAACGCCGCCAGCAATCCCGTGTGCACCGTGCCGCTGGCCGCCCAAGCGCCGCCGGCATCATAGGCGCTGCCCTGATGCTCGTTGATCCAGGCATCCAGCAAGACATTGCCGGGCCCGGTATCAAAGCCGATCACCGCGCTGCCCTGTTCAGGCGCGAGCACGCTGATATTGCTGATGCCGCCAATATTGGCGACTACCCGCGTTTCAGTCGCATTGCCGAAAACGGCCGCATGAAAGGCCGGCACCAGTGGCGCGCCTTGTCCGCCGGCGGCAATGTCGCGGCTGCGGAAATCGGCGATGACGTCGATGCCGGTCAGTTCAGCCAGCAAAGCGGGATTGTTCGTCTGGCGCGTATAGCCGCATTCGGGCCGATGGCGTATCGTTTGTCCATGCACGCCGATGGCCCTGACCGCATCTGCCGTCATGCCTGCATTGCGCAGGACCGAATGCACGCTGTCTGCATACAGCTGCGCCAGCTCATTGGCTGCCAGCGCTTCAAGGTGGAGTTCATTGTCACTGGCCGCTTGCAGGCGCATTAGGCGCGCGCGCAAATCTGCCGGGAAGGGAATCGACGCGGCAGCGATCGTTTGCTGGCCCTGCGCGGAAAATGCGGCGAGCACGGCATCGACGCCATCAAGGCTGGTGCCGGACATGAGGCCAATGTAGAAATCAGCAATGGTGAAATCAGTATTCGTGGACATAAAAAAACCGTTCGTCAGCAGGCAATTTTACAAGCCTTGCACGACGAACGGTGTTTTCAATTCTGCGGCGACTGCGCTTATTTTGTCGCGACTTTGATGTCGGCCTTTTCAGGCGCGAGCAGCGCGAAGCGATGTGTCATATCTGTCGTGACCTGCTTGAAACGTTGCATGTCTGCCGCGGCCAGTGGCTGCGAATTCGGCATGTCGACGGTGAGCGGATTACGTGGCAGGTTATTGACGCGGAATTCATAATGCAAGTGCGGCCCGGTCGCCCAGCCAGTCGAGCCGACAAAGCCGATCACTTCGCCCTGGCGGATTTTTGCGCCTTTGCGTGCGCTGTTGGCAAAGCGGCTCATGTGGGCATAGACGGTGCTGACGCCATTCCAGTGCTTGATCACGACCACATTGCCATAACCGTTCTGGCCTCCGGAAAAATCAATTATGCCATCAGCTGCCGCGCGAATCGGCGTGCCGGTCGAGGCGGCGAAGTCGACGCCCTCATGGGCTTTCCATTTGCCCGAAATCGGATGCGTGCGCATCGAGAAGCCCGAGGAGATCCGTGAAAATTCGAGTGGCGACTTAAGGAAGGCTTTTTTCAGGGATTTGCCGTCGAAGGCGAAGTAACCGCCGCCGTCCTTGCTTTTGGGATCATCGAACCAGACGGTCTGGTACATCTTGCCGGCATTCGTGAATTCAGCTGCCAGGACGCGGCCGGTACGCACCAGTTCGCCGTTTTGCCATAAGGTTTCGTACACGACATTGAAACTGTCGCCTTGCTTCAGGTCGGAGGCGAAATCGATATTCGTCGAAAACATGTCGACTAGCTGCATGGTGACATTATCGGGAATTTGCTGGGCATCGGTCGCGGCGAACAGCGAAGACATGATCCGACCGGATTTCATTTCCACGCGCGCTTCGAGCTTGGCAGGCGCGTCGACAGCCTTGAAGCCATTGCCTTCGCGGCGCACCGAGATCGTCTTGACACTATTGTCGCGCATGTCCGGCACGGTCATGGTCAGCCATTCGAGGGCGCCGTCTTCACGGACCTCGGCTTGCACGCGTTTGCCGGCCTTGAGCTGCAAGATGCCGCGCGCGGTGGCATCGGATTTAATGAAGTTCGCAGCCGCTTCGTCGTCCGCACCGAGGCGCGTCATCAGGCTCGCCAGGGTATCGCCATTGCGGATGACTTCTTCGCTGACGTAATGGGGCGGTGTGTTGGACAGCGCTTCGACTTGCTGCTCCAGCGTTGGCAGGGCGAGGGTTTCGGTAATGGATCTGACGGGCAGGTTCGCTGCATCGGGCGCGATCGGCACGACACCGGCGGCACCGAACGCGCTGATGGCCAGAAACAGCGCCAGTGCGGAAAGGATGCGGGTTTTGCGTGTGGTCCCGGCGAGCATATTGCTTTGCTTACCGAAACCAAGGAATTTATCTTTTAGCGACATACAATACGTTAAAATTTGCCCTTTGGTCCTGAACTGCTGCTTTTCAGCAGCACATTCGCGCGGCAATGTTGTCGAGGCCGGCGATTATACCAAACCCACAGTATCGGACTTCCCGTCTTTAGGGCTTAACTTTTGTCACCCCATGAACGATCCACAATTACAAAGTAACAAAGCAGCCTCGGCTGCACTGCCATTGACCGACAGGGTACGCGAAGCGCTGGAAATAACCAAGCGCGGTGTTGATGAATTGCTAATTGAATCAGAGTTTGCGCAAAAGTTGGCGCGCTCCGAACTGTCAGGCAAGCCCTTGCGCATCAAACTTGGCCTGGACCCGACCGCCCCTGACTTGCATCTTGGGCACACTGTCGTGCTTAACAAGATGCGTCAGTTGCAAAATCTGGGCCATACCGTGATTTTCCTGATCGGCGATTTTACCTCGATGATCGGTGATCCCTCTGGACGTAATCTTACGCGTCCGCCGCTGACTGCCGAACAGATCAAGGAAAACGCGCTGACGTATTTCGCCCAAGCCAGCCTGGTGCTGGACCCGGCGCGTACGGAAATTCGCTACAACTCGGAATGGTCGGACCCGCTGGGTGCGCGCGGCATGATTGAGCTGTCAGCAAAATACACGGTCGCGCGCATGCTCGAACGTGAAGATTTCACGAAGCGCTACAAGGCCGGCACGCCAATATCCATTCATGAATTCCTGTATCCGCTGATGCAAGGCTACGACTCGGTTGCGCTGAAGTCGGACCTCGAGCTCGGCGGCACGGACCAGAAATTCAATCTGCTGGTCGGTCGCGAACTGCAGAAGGATTATGGCCAGGAACAGCAGTGTATTCTGACCATGCCACTGCTGGAAGGCCTCGATGGCGTCGACAAAATGTCCAAGTCCAAGGGCAATTACATCGGCATCACCGAGCCGGGTAATACGATGTTCGCCAAGCTGATGAGCATTTCCGATGTGATGATGTGGCGCTATTACGAATTGCTGTCGTTCCGCTCGATTTCTGAAATCGCGCAGTTCAAGCGTGAAGTCGCCGATGGTCGTAATCCGCGTGACATCAAGGTCTTGCTCGGCCAGGAAATCGTCGAGCGCTTCCATACGCATCAGGCTGCTGAAGAGGCTTTGGCAGACTTCGTCAATCGCGCCAAGGGTGGTATCCCTGACGATATCGCCGAAGTGAAACTGAGCGGCGCGCCGCTGGGTATCGGTCAGTTGCTCAAGCAGGCGAATTTGTGTCCGTCCAGTTCCGATGCCTTGCGCATGGTCGAACAGGGCGGCGTGCGCATCGATGGTGCAGTGATCAGCGATAAAGGCTTGAAAGTCGACGCCGGTACCATCGTGGTGCAAGTCGGCAAACGCAAATTTGCGCGCGTCACGCTCGTTGCCTGAGCTGGCGCAGCAAACTAATTCGTATCAGGAGACAACGATGAAATTGCATAGTGATTCTTTCCATGATGGTAGCGTCATTCCCGGCGAATTTGCTTTTTGCGTGATCGATGCCGACACCCATGTGCGTCTGTCGGCGAACCGCAATCCTCAGCTCGCTTGGGACGGCGCACCAGCAGCGACGAAATCATTCGCCCTGATTTGCCACGATGGCGATGTGCCTTCGCGCGGCGACGACGTCAATCAAGAAGGCCGCAGCGTGCCGGCGGATTTGCCGCGCGTGGATTTTTTCCATTGGGGCTTGATCGACATGCCGCCCACCATGCACGCGATCGCGGCCGGACAATTCTGCGATGGCGTCACGCCCCGTGGTAAAACCGGACCTGACATTGCCGCTGCGCCCGGCCTGCGTCAGGCGATCAATGACTACACGGGCTGGTTTGCCAGCGATGCTGAAATGAGCGGCGATTATTTTGGCTACGACGGTCCTTGCCCGCCATGGAATGACGCGATTCTGCATCACTACGTCTTTACGGTCTATGCGCTGGATATTGCAACGCTGCCGCTGTCAGGAAAATTCACGGGCCAGCAGGTCCGTGACGCGATCGCCGGGCATGTGCTGGCCGAGGCCAGTCTGACCGGTATCTACACCCTGAACCCGACGCTGGCTGCCTGATGTTGGAAATTGTCCTGATCCGGCATGGCGAGACCGCCTGGAATGCCGAGCGGCGCCTGCAGGGACATATCGATATCGGCCTCAATGCCGAGGGCGAGCGCCAGGTCGCCGCACTCGGACAGGCGCTGGCAGATGAACAGTTCGATGCCATCTTCGTGAGCGACTTGCAGCGCGCGCGGCAAACGGCTGAGGCAGTCGCCGCAACACGCGCCACGCCAATCACGATCGATGCCGGCTTGCGTGAGCGTTGCTACGGTGCCTTCGAAGGCATGCTGTACGACGAGATCCAGCCGCGTTTTCCCGAGGCGCATGCGGCCTGGATGGCCGGCGATATCGATGCGCGCTTTCCCTCTGGTGAATTCGAGGCCGAGACGCTCAATGAATTCCATACCCGCGCCAACAACACGATACGCAAGATCATCAGCTCCGGCAGCTTCAGCAAGATTGCCATCGTTAGTCACGGTGGCGTGCTCGACTGCGTCTTCCGCGCCGTCAACGACGTGCATATCGGCGCCACGCGCGAATTTGATGTGCTCAACGCCAGCATCAATCGCCTGCACTGGGATGGCGTGACATTGCAGATCACGGAATGGGGCGATGTCGCGCATTTGCCAGCGCCAGCGCTGGATGAACTGGCGCGCTGATGTCGGGTTCCGGCTAAAATAGCGCCTTTCCCCTCCAGCCTCAGCCACGCGTGCACATCGGACCTTATCTTCTTCGCAATAATGTGTTTGTCGCGCCCATGGCTGGCGTGACGGACCGGCCATTTCGCCAGCTCTGCAAACAGCTCGGCGCCGGCTACGCAGTGTCCGAAATGGCGGCGTCCGACCCGCGTCTGTGGGCCTCGCAAAAGACTTCGCGGCGCATTAATCATGAAGGCGAAATGGCACCGCGCGCAGTGCAAATCGCCGGGGCTGACCCTGTGATGCTCGCGCAATGCGCGAAATTCAATGTCGACCGTGGTGCGCAAATCATCGACATCAACATGGGTTGCCCGGTCAAGAAAGTCTGCAATAGCTGGTGCGGCTCGGCGCTGCTGCAAAATGAAAAACTCGTCGGCGAAATTCTCGACGCCGTCGTTGCCGCGGTCGATGTGCCGGTGACGCTAAAGTTTCGTACCGGCTGGGACCGCGCCAACAAGAATGCCTTGCGCATCGCCCGCATTGCCGAATCCGCAGGCATTGCAATGCTGACCCTGCATGGCCGCACGCGCGCCGATGGCTATAGCGGCGCGGCCGAATACGAGACGATCGCCGCCGTCAAAGCCGCCAGCACGATTCCTGTAGTAGCCAATGGCGACATCACGAGTCCGGAAAAAGCCCGCCTGGTTTTACAGGTTACCGGGGCTGACGCAATCATGATCGGCCGCGCAGCGCAGGGCCGACCGTGGATCTTTCGCGAAATTGCGCATTTTTTGGACACCGGCGAACATCTGCCGGCGCCCACTGTCGCAGAGGTACAGCAATTGATGCACGAGCATTTGCGCGCGCATTATGCGTTTTATGGCGACTACCTTGGCGTGCGCACGGCGCGCAAGCACATCGGCTGGTATGTGCGCGAACTCGTCGGCGGTGAAGCCTTCCGCCAGCGCATGAATTTGCTGGATGACTGTGAGCTGCAATTGGCAGCAGTCGAAGAATTTTTTCAGATGCAGGAAAGTCTTGGCGAACGGTTACAATACGCGCCTGCCGAGCAACAGCTGGCAGCCTGAGCCGCACATAATTCCAATAAAAATCACTCAACCCTGAGCACCGTATGAGCAAAGACAATATCCAGGACGTCGTCAAGAAAAGTCTCGAAAAGTATTTTCGTGACCTTGGCGAACAACAGCCATCGAATGTCTATGAAATGGTCGTCTTTACGGTTGAGAAGCCCATCCTCGAAGTGGTGATGGCGCGCGCCGAGGGCAATCAGTCGCAGGCTGCGGAAATGTTGGGCATCAATCGCAATACCTTACGCAAGAAGCTGCAGCAGCACGGTATGCTGTAACAGGAAGGGCGGTCGGCTTTTCCCGGGCATGTGGTGCGTCCGGCAGGAAAAGCCGATAAGGCAAGCGCAGCAGGGAACTTACTGCGCTTGCCTTATCCATCACTCTCAATATCCTCCATCATGGTCAAACAAGCGCTCATTTCGGTCTCCGACAAGACTGGTGTTCTCGAATTCGCACGTTCCCTCGTCAGCCAGGGCTATGCGATCCTGTCCACCGGCGGCACCGCCAAACTGCTGGCCGATAACGGCGTGGCGGTCACGGAAGTCGCCGATTACACGGGTTTCCCGGAAATGCTCGACGGTCGCGTCAAGACCCTGCATCCGAAAGTTCATGGTGGCATCCTCGCCCGGCGTGACTTTCCGGAGCATGTCGCAGCGCTGGCGCAGCATGCGATCCCGACTATCGACATGGTCGTGGTGAATCTGTATCCGTTTCAGCAAACCGTCGCCAAGGACCAGTGCGCGCTCGAAGATGCGATTGAGAACATCGACATCGGCGGCCCGGCCATGCTGCGTTCGGCGGCAAAGAACCACAAGGATGTGATCGTCATTTGCGACCCCAGCGATTACACGCCTGTGCTCGACGAGCTCAAGGCCGCTCATGGCGAGCTGGCGTATGCGACGAAATTCGCGCTGGCGAAAAAAGTCTTTGCGCATACCTCGCAATACGACGGCGCGATCACGAATTACTTCAGTAGCCTCGGTGCCGATCTCGAGCACACCACCCGCAGCGCTTACCCGCAAACCTTGAACCTGCATTTCGAAAAAGTCCAGGACATGCGTTACGGCGAAAACCCGCACCAGTCAGCCGCGTTTTACCGCGACCTCGTGCCGGCCGATGGCGCGCTGGCAAATTACACCCAGCTGCAAGGCAAGGAGCTGTCGTACAACAATATCGGTGACGCCGATGCGGCCTGGGAATGTGTGAAGACGTTTGAGGCTGGCGCCTGCGTCATCGTCAAGCATGCCAATCCTTGCGGCGTCGCGCTCGGCGTCGATCCGCTGGAAGCCTATAGCAAGGCGCTGCAGACGGACCCGACTTCGGCTTTTGGCGGCATCATCGCCTTCAATCGCGAACTCGATGGCGCGGCCGCCGCTGCCGTGGCGAAGCAATTCGTCGAAGTCCTGATCGCGCCATCCTTTACTGCCGAAGCCCTGCAAATCTTCGCCGTGAAACAGAATGTGCGCCTGTTGCAAATTCCGCTGGGCAAAGGCATCAATGCGCAAGACCTGAAGCGCGTCGGTGGCGGTTTGCTGGTGCAGTCGCCGGATGCCAAGAACGTCGGCATCGCCGAACTCAAGGTCGTCACAAAACTGCATCCGACCCAGCAGCAGCTGCAAGACCTGATGTTCGCCTGGCGCGTGGCGAAATTCGTGAAATCAAATGCGATCGTTTTCTGTGGCAATAGCATGACGCTGGGCGTCGGTGCGGGCCAGATGAGCCGCGTGGATTCGGCGCGCATTGCCGCCATCAAGGCGCAAAACGCCGGCCTTGAGTTGGCGGGTTCTGCGGTCGCTTCCGACGCCTTCTTCCCCTTCCGTGACGGCCTCGATGTTGTCGTCGCCGCTGGCGCGACTTGCGTGATTCAGCCGGGTGGTTCGATGCGCGATCAGGAAGTTATTGATGCGGCCGATGAGCAGGGCGTGGTCATGTTGCTGACTTCGACCCGTCATTTCCGCCATTAATTAACGATGAATCAACACGTACGCAGGCAGGGAAGATGAAAATTCTCGGCATCGACCCCGGCTTGCGCGTGACCGGCTTTGGCGTGATCCATAAGCAGGGCAATAAACTCACCTACATCGCGTCGGGCGTGATCAAGACGGCCGACGCCGATTTGCCGCAGCGGCTCAAGACCATCATCGACGGCATCGCCGAAGTGATCGCGACTTATACGCCGGATTGCGCAGCGATTGAAAAAGTCTTCGTCAACGTTAATCCACAGTCCACGCTTCTGCTCGGCCAGGCGCGTGGTGCGGCGATCTGCGGTCTCGTCACTGCGAATCTCAGCGTCGCCGAATACACCGCCTTGCAAGTCAAGCAGTCTGTCGTCGGCCACGGCAAGGCGCAAAAGGCGCAGGTGCAGGACATGGTGCAGCGCCTGCTGATGCTGTCCGGCTTGCCCGGCACCGATGCGGCAGATGCGCTGGGCGTGGCGATTTGTCATGCGCATAGCGCTGATACGCTGGCGGCTTTGAATAAGCTCGCACCAACGCTCGGTAAAAAAGGTTTGCGTGTACGCGGTGGCCGGCTGATCGGGTAGGACTCGGCGCCCCCGCCGCAATGCACTGAGCCCTACAACATCTCTAGTGCCGTTCCGCCTTGCGCGCCGCAATCTCAAACACATTGTGCCAATACGCGTCGCGTCCGCGCAGCCTTGCCCACAGGCTGGCGGCGAGATAGGCGAACGGAAAAAATATCCCCCACAGCGCCGCTTGCCTGACATGGGTCAATTCATGCGTGAGGATTTGTCGCGTCATGCCTTGTTGTTCGGCGATGATCAGATGGCCGATGGCCATGGCGGACATCGCGCCGAAGGGATGATGCGCGAGCAGGAAATCGGCAAACGGGCCGCGGATGATCAGGGCCGGCCCGGCGCGCTCGAAGCGCAGGCGTCCGCGCCAGAGCACGATCGCTAGCCCCAGCAGCAGTCCCGGCAAGGTCAGGGGCAATGCCCAGAGTACGCCAAGCAGGGTGGCGCCGCCGCGCAGCACCCGATGCCGGCGTCGCGGTGACGGATCAATGTCTGCGTTTGCGTGCATAGCCTTGCCCCTTGTCCTGTATGATCCGACAATACCCGCAGGTGGCGCTGGTGTCTTGCCGCGCGCCGCAATTTTGCGTTTTATTCACACTATTTTTGCAGACCAGATCACCATGATAGGCCGCCTCTCCGGAACCTTGCTTGAAAAAAATCCCCCGCATTTGCTGCTCGACTGCAATGGCGTGGGCTATGAAGTCGATGTCCCGATGAGCACGTTTTACAACTTGCCCAACCTCGGTGAAAAAGTCGTTTTGCTCACGCATCTGACGGTGCGCGAAGATGCGCATTTACTGTACGGCTTCGGCACCGCTGACGAGCGCAATGTCTTCAAACAGCTGATCAAGATCACCGGTGTCGGCGCGCGCATGGCTTTGTCGATTTTATCGGGTATGTCGATTCCGGATTTGTCACAGGCCGTCACCTTGCAGGAATCCGGTCGCCTCGTGAAAGTCCCCGGCATCGGCAAGAAAACGGCCGAGCGGCTGCTGCTGGAATTGAAGGGCAAGCTCGGTGCCGACCTTGGCGCGGCTGGCGGCGTGGCGCATAGTGATGCCAGCGGCGATATCCTCAATGCCTTGCTGGCGCTCGGCTATTCCGACAAGGAAGCGGTCCTCGCCATGAAGCAGGTACCCGCCGGCACGGGCGTCTCCGACGGCATCAAGCTGGCATTGAAGGCATTATCCAAAGGCTAAGGCCGGCAGGACAGGAAACGCATCATGAGTATTCAGACAGATAATTTTACCGAGCAGCGCATCATCGCCGCCACGCCCGCTTCGCCCAACGAGGAAGCGATTGAACGCGCCTTGCGGCCGAAGCAGCTCGACGAGTACGTCGGCCAGGAAAAGATCCGCGGCCAGCTTGAGATTTTCATTACGGCGGCGCGTCAGCGCCATGAGGCGCTCGACCACACCCTGCTGTTCGGCCCACCGGGTCTCGGCAAGACCACGCTGGCGCATATCATCGCGCGCGAAATGGGCGTCAATTTGCGCCAGACTTCCGGGCCCGTGCTCGAGCGCGCCGGCGACCTCGCGGCGCTGCTGACCAATCTCGAAGCAAATGATGTGCTGTTCATCGATGAAATCCACCGGCTCTCGCCCGTCGTCGAAGAAATCCTGTATCCGGCGCTGGAAGATTATCAGATCGATATCATGATCGGCGAAGGCCCGGCGGCGCGTTCCGTGCGGCTCGATTTGCAGCCATTCACGCTGGTCGGCGCGACCACGCGCGCGGGCATGCTGACCAATCCTCTGCGCGACCGCTTCGGCATCGTTGCGCGGCTAGAATTCTATACGCCGCAAGAGCTGAGCAAAATCGTCACGCGCAGCGCGTCCCTGCTGAATGCACCGATCGAAGCTGATGGCGCGTTTGAGATCGCCAAACGCAGTCGCGGCACACCGCGTATCGCGAACCGCCTGTTGCGCCGCGTACGCGATTACGCCGAGGTCAAGGGTACTGGCCAGATCACGAAAGCGATGGCGGACGCGGCGCTGGTGATGCTCGACGTCGATGCGGTTGGCTTTGATTTGATGGATCGTAAATTACTTGAAGCGGTGCTGTTCAAATTCGGCGGCGGGCCGGTCGGCCTGGATAATCTGGCGGCGGCCATCGGCGAAGAGCGCGACACGATTGAAGACGTGCTCGAGCCGTATCTGATCCAGCAGGGCTTCATCCAGCGCACGCCGCGCGGACGCATTGCCACGCCGGCGGCCTATGTGCATTTCGGCGTGACTGCGCCGCGCGTCGGGCCGAATGGCGAATTATGGGATGCGGTGCGCGATTGAATTCGAACCCGACTTCCATTCCCATGCAGATCTGGGTCGATGGCGATGCCTGTCCTAATGTCATCAAGGACATCCTGTTTCGTGTCGCTGAGCGGACGAAAATTTGCGTCACGCTCGTGGCCAACAAACTGCTGCGCACGCCGCCGTCGCGCTTCATCCGCGCCGTGCAGGTGCCAAATGGCTTTGATGTCGCCGACAATGAAATCGTGCGCCTGATGCAGGCCGGGGATCTGGTGATTACGGCGGATATTCCGCTCGCCTCGGACGTCATTGCCAAAGGTGGGTTTGCGCTCACGCCGCGCGGCGAGTTCTATACCAAAGAGAATATCGAGCAGCAGCTGACCATGCGAAATTTCATGGATGCTTTGCGAAGCAGCGGTGTCGATACAGGCGGGCCGCCGCCGCTGTCGATGGGCGACCGGCAAATGTTCGCCAATCAGCTGGACCGGCATTTGGCCCGAATTCCAAGACTATAAACCTGGCGTGCATGCTGTGGGCGCCTTGTTGCAGGCTATCCCGCAAAATTTACGTTTCATCGCATTCTTCTGGAACTTGCCCGCTCGCTTGGCTAGAGTGGATCTGTGCAATCAATGCACACAAGGAGAAACCATGAATATTGCTAAAAATATGGAAGGACTCTTTTTTGTCGCCGTCAGCGTTGCCTGCGGATTGATCTTCGCAGTGACGAAAACACCAACGATCACCGTCAACGTCAGCGGTCCGGTCATTGCTCACCAGGCAAAGGTGCCAGCGGTCGTCGTCACAGGCAAGCGTATGAGCTGAGTTTGATTCAAGCTGATTCAAAAACGCCCGCTGCAGAATTTTTGCAGCGGGCGTTTTTTTATGCCGGCAAACTTACTCTTCGCGCAGCCAAGTCTGGGTTCGACCCATCATCGGCATGCCGATATAGCCGCGCATTTCCAGTTTCTTGCCGCCGTCGATAAGCGTCAGCTTCGCGCTATAGACTTTGCCATTATTTGGATCGAGGATTTTGCCGCCGTCATACGATTTGCCATCTTGCTTGATGCCGGACAGGATGGTCATCCCGAGCGCCGGTTTGCCTTTCAGATCACCTTCGCATTTATCGCACACCGGGTTCGGCTCTTCGCCCGGTTCGCGGAACAGTTTTTCAACCTTGCCGCTAAATACACCGTTGGTTTCCGTGATGCGCACCAGCGATTTCTGCTTGCCGGTTTCATCGCTGATTGTGCGCCATACGCCGACTGGTGAGGTTTGGGCGAAGGCGGCCGATCCGGCCAATAGTGCTGCGATGGCAATGCTCAGTTTTAGTACTGATTTCATGCGAAGTCTCCTTGATTTTATTTTTTAAGCGGGTGGTAATTTTGTCAATTGCTCACGTAGTTTGACGAGGGTCGCGCCAAAGCCGGCAACGCGTTCCTTTTCCTGTGCCACGACTTGCGCCGGTGCGCGGGCGACAAAACTTTCATTGCCCAGCTTGGCATTGGCCTTGACGATTTCACCTTCGAGACGCGCGATTTCCTTGTTCATGCGCTCACGTTCTGCGGCGACGTCGATCTCGACTTTCAGCATCAGCTTGACCTGGCCGATCACCAGCACGGGGGCTGGCGACTCCGGCAGCGCATCGACGACTTGGACTTCTGATAATTTCGCCAGCGCCTGCAGATAGGGCGCGCAGGATTCCAGCTGCGATTTGCCTTCTGCGTTCGCTGCTTCGAGGATCAGCGGTACGCGTACCGCAGGCGACAATTGCATCTCGCCGCGCAGGTTACGGCAGGCATCCGTGAGTGACTTCAGCTGCGTCATCCAGGCTTCGGCATGCACATCAATTTTTTCTGGCTGCGACAGGGGGTAGGGCTGCAGCATGATCGAGTCGCCAGCGGGATTGAGCGCATGGCCAGCCAGCGGCGCGACCGTTTGCCACAGGCTTTCGGTAATGAACGGGATCACTGGGTGCGCCAGGCGCAGGATGGTTTCCAGCACGCGCAAGAGCGTGCGGCGGCTGCCGCGTTGCTGGGCTTCCGTGCCATGCTGGAGCTGGACTTTCGCGACTTCGAGATACCAGTCGCAATATTCATCCCAGACGAATTTGTAGATTGTTGAGGCGATATTGTCGAAACGGTAATCGGCAAAGCCTTTGGCGATCTCGGCTTCGGTGCGCTGTAGCTGCGAAATGATCCAGCGGTCGGCATGGGACAGCTCGACATACTCGGTGTCATTGCGCGCTTCGAGGCCGCAATCCTTGCCGTCTGTATTCATCAAGACAAAGCGCGTCGCATTCCACAATTTATTGCAGAAATTGCGATAGCCTTCGCAGCGGTGCAAGTCGAAATTGATGTCGCGACCGAGCGACGCATAGCTGGCCATCGTGAAGCGCAACGCGTCGGTGCCGTAAGCGGCGATGCCGGTCGGGTATTCCTTGCGCGTGGCTTTTTCGATAGTGGCGGCCTGCTTCGGATTCATCAGGCCGGCCGTGCGCTTTGCGACCAGTGCTTCGAGATCGATACCATCGATCAGATCGATCGGGTCCAGCGTATTGCCCTTGGACTTGGACATCTTCTGGCCGCTGCTGTCGCGGATCAGGCCGTGGATATACACATCCTTAAACGGTACCTGGCCGGTGAAATGCGTGGTCATCATGACCATGCGTGCAACCCAGAAGAAGATGATGTCAAAACCGGTCACCAGCACCGACGATGGCAGGAACATCTTGTAGTCCGGGGTTTCTTCGGGCCAGCCGAGCGTGGAAAACGGTACCAGCGCCGATGAGAACCAGGTATCGAGCACATCGGCGTCGCGATGGATCGTCTTGTCGCCGGCCTGGGCTTGCGCTTCCTGCTCGGTGCGGGCGACGTAGATCTTGCCGTCGTCGTCATACCAGGCCGGGATCTGATGACCCCACCACAGCTGGCGGGAAATACACCAGTCCTGGATATTGTTGAGCCACTGGTTATAGGTCGTGGTCCAGTTTTCCGGAACAAACTTGACTTCGCCGCTGGCGACTTTGTCGAGCGCGACTTCGGCGATCGATTTGCCGGGGAAATGCGTGCCTTCCGGCGCTGGCTTGCTCATGGCGACAAACCATTGATCGGTCAACATCGGTTCGATCACGACGCCGGTGCGGTCGCCGCGCGGCACCATCAATTTGTGCGGCTTGACCGACTCGAGCAGGCCGAGCGCATCGAGGTCGGCGACGATTTTCTTGCGCGCGACGAAGCGGTCCAGGCCTTGGTAGACAGCCGGGCCGTTTTCATTGATCTTCGCATCGAGTGTGAAGATGCTGATCTTCGGCAGGTCATGGCGCGCGCCGACGGCATAGTCGTTTGCATCATGGGCTGGCGTGATCTTGACGCAGCCGGTGCCGAATTCCTTGTCGACATAGCTGTCGGCAATGATCGGGATCTGGCGATCGGTCAGCGGCACATGCACCATCTTGCCCACGAGGTGGATGAAGCGTTCATCGGTCGGATCCACCGCAATGGCGACGTCGCCGAGCAGGGTTTCCGGACGCGTAGTGGCGACCGTGATGTGGCCGCTGCCATCGACCATCGGATAGCGCAGCTGCCACATCGAGCCGTCTTCTTCTTCGGAGACGACTTCGAGGTCGGAGACGGCCGTGCCGAGTACCGGGTCCCAGTTCACGAGGCGCTTGCCGCGATAGATCAAGCCTTGTTCGAACAGGCGCACAAAGACTTCCGTGACGGCGGTCGACATCTTGTCGTCCATCGTGAAGTATTCGCGGCTCCAGTCGGTGGACGCACCGAGGCGGCGCATCTGGCCGGTGATGGTCGAGCCGGATTGCTCTTTCCATTCCCAGACTTTCTCGAGGAACTTTTCGCGGCCGAGGTCATGACGCGAAACTTTTTGCGCATCGAGCTGGCGTTCGACGACGATTTGCGTGGCAATGCCGGCGTGATCCGTGCCCGGAATCCAGGCCGTGTTGAAGCCGCGCATGCGGTGATAGCGCGTCAGGCCATCCATGATCGTCTGGTTGAAGCCGTGACCCATGTGCAGGGTGCCGGTCACATTCGGCGGCGGCAGCTGGATGCTGAACGCGGGTTTGTCGGCGTCGGTGGTGGCGCTGTAGTAACCGCGCTGCTCCCATTCATTGCGCCAATGTTTCTCAATTTCTGCGGGGTCGAACGACTTGGCTAATTCCATGATGTGGCTTCTGTTTTTTCGAAACAAGCATTATAAGGGACGTGTCAAATGAGGAACGCGTCAATTGTATTTGACGTTCTTCTGCGTATAATCAAACCGCGCCATCTGGTGGTGGCGCAATGCTAGGGGTCCTGCTGTGAGCGCTTGTTGAGCGACTGCAGCGGGTGAGAAATACCCTTGAACCTGATCTGGATAATGCCAGCGAAGGAAAGCAGCAGTGCCCGTATTGTCATTGATCTATCGTGATTCATTGACAGGACACGCCGTCATTCCTTTCGCTTTTTGTTTCACGCAAAGGAAAGACATGAGCGCTACTCCCCAAAATTTCCCCTTCCTCGCTGCCAAGGCTGCAGTCGATGCCGCCGCGATCCAGCCTTTACCGAATTCGCGCAAGATGTATGTCACCGGCTCGCGTCCCGATATCCGCGTGCCGATGCGCCAGATCAGCCAGTCCGACACGCCCGCCTCGTTCGGCGCCGAAAAAAATCCGCCGATTTATGTCTACGATACCTCCGGCCCTTACACCGAGCCCGGCGTCAACATCGATATCCGCTCGGGACTCGCTGCGCCGCGCCTGTCGTGGATACTTGAACGGCAGGACACCGAGGAACTGGATGGGCCGAGTTCAGCCTATGGCCAGGAGCGATTAAACGATCCGAAGCTGGCGCAATTACGCTTTAACCTCAAGCGCACGCCGCGCCGCGCACTGGACGGCAAGAACGTCACGCAAATGCATTACGCGCGACTAGGCATCATCACGCCGGAAATGGAATTCGTGGCCATTCGCGAAAACCTGCAGCGTCAGGCTTATCTGGCAGAACTGCGCACTGCTGGACCGATGGGCGTGCGTCTGGCCGACCTGATGGGTCGCCAGCATCCGGGGCAGTCTTTCGGTGCCTCGATTCCCGATGAAATCACACCCGAATTCGTGCGCAGCGAAATCGCCCGTGGCCGCGCCATCATTCCGGCCAATATCAATCACCCCGAAATCGAACCGATGATCATCGGCCGCAATTTCCTTGTGAAGATCAATGCCAATATCGGTAACTCCGCCGTCACGTCCTCGATCGGTGAGGAAGTCGAAAAAATGACCTGGGCGATCCGCTGGGGCGGCGATAACGTCATGGATCTCTCGACCGGCAAACACATCCACGAAACCCGCGAATGGATCATCCGCAATTCGCCGGTGCCGATCGGCACCGTGCCGATTTATCAGGCGCTGGAAAAGGTCAATGGCAAGGCAGAAGACCTGACTTGGGAAATCTTCCGCGATACCTTGATCGAGCAGGCCGAGCAGGGCGTCGATTACTTCACGATCCATGCCGGCGTCTTGCTGCGCTATGTGCCGATGACGGCGAAGCGCTTGACTGGCATCGTTTCGCGCGGCGGCTCCATCATGGCGAAATGGTGTCTCGCGCATCATCGCGAATCTTTCCTGTATGAGCATTTCGAGGACATCTGCGCCATCATGAAAGCCTACGATGTGTCGTTCTCGCTCGGCGACGGTTTGCGGCCGGGCTCGATTTACGATGCCAATGATGAAGCCCAGCTCGGCGAATTGAAGACGCTCGGCGAATTGACGCAGATCGCCTGGCAGCATGATGTGCAGGTGATGATCGAAGGCCCCGGCCATGTGCCGATGCAGCTGATCAAAGAGAACATGGATTTGCAGCTTGAGCAATGCCATGAAGCGCCGTTCTACACGCTGGGTCCGCTGACGACGGATATCGCGCCCGGCTACGACCACATCACGTCCGGCATCGGCGCGGCGCAAATCGGCTGGTATGGCACGGCCATGCTGTGTTACGTCACGCCGAAGGAACATCTGGGCTTGCCAAACAAGGCCGATGTGAAGGACGGCATCATCACTTACAAGATCGCTGCGCATGCGGCTGATCTCGCGAAAGGTCATCCGGGCGCGCAGATGCGCGACAACGCGCTATCGAAGGCGCGCTTCGAATTCCGCTGGGACGACCAGTTCAATATCGGTCTCGATCCGGACAAGGCGCGTGAATTCCATGACGAGACACTACCCAAGGATTCAGCCAAGGTCGCGCATTTCTGCTCGATGTGCGGACCGCATTTCTGCTCGATGAAAATCACGCAGGAAGTGCGTGACTATGCAGCCAAGCAGGGCTTGTCGGACATCGAGGCACTGAAGCAGGGCATGCAGGTCAAGGCGGTCGAGTTCGTTAAAAATGGCGCTGAAATTTATCGCAAACAATGATGGACATCGAACTCAACGGCGAGGTTTGCAGCGTGCCGCAGGATCACACGGTGCAGGCGCTCATCGACGCACTGGCGCTGACGCAGTCCTCGCTCGCAGTCGCCATCAATCGCGAAATCGTACCGCGCCAGCTGTGGGAGCAACGCTGCCTGCAGGCGCGGGACCGGGTCGACATCGTGCGCGCCATCGGCGGCGGGTAACAACAAGGAAAATGCATATGCAGCCCAAAGATTCAAGCCAACATGACGGCCTCACGCTGGCCGGTAAGACCTACCGTTCACGCCTGCTTGTAGGCAGCGGCAAATACCGCGATCTGGCCGAAACGCGCGCGGCTACCGAGGCCAGCGGCGCCGAGATCGTCACGGTCGCGATCCGACGCGTCAATATTGGCCAGGATGCCTCGTCACCAAACCTGCTCGAGGCCTTACCGCCCTCGCGCTTCACGATCCTGCCCAATACAGCCGGCTGCTATACCGCGGCTGACGCGGTCTACACCTTGCAGCTGGCGCGCGAGTTGCTCAATGGCCAGCGCCTGGTCAAGCTCGAGGTGCTGGGCGACGAGCGCACGCTGTTTCCCAACATGCCCGAAACATTGAAGGCGGCAGAAGCGCTCGTACGCGATGGCTTTGATGTGATGGTGTATTGCAGCGATGACCCGATACAGGCGCGCATGCTCGAACAGATTGGCTGCGTGGCGATCATGCCACTGGCCTCGCTGATCGGCTCCGGCATGGGCATTCTCAATCCGTGGAATCTGTCGCTGATCATCGAGCAAGCCACGGTGCCGGTGTTAGTCGACGCCGGCGTTGGCACCGCGTCGGACGCGGCGATCGCGATGGAACTCGGCTGTGATGGCGTATTGATGAATAGTGCCATCGCAGGCGCGCGCGATCCGGTGCGTATGGCGCGCGCCATGGGTCTGGCGGTTGAGGCGGGGCGCGAAGCCTTCCTAGCCGGACGCATCGCGAAACGCTTCGCCGCTTCGCCGTCGTCACCGATGGCCGGACGGCTGGCGTGAGGCGCGTGCTCGACAAGCCCTGCGTACTGGTGTTTTCGGGATTGGACCCGAGCGGTGGTGCTGGCATCCAGGCGGATATCGAAGCCATCGGCGCACTCGGCGCGCATGCGCTGCCGGTCATTACGGTATTGACCGTGCAGGATAACGATCGTGTGCTGGCGCTCTATCCGGTCGATGCTGCCGTAATCACGCAGCAGGCGCATGCGCTCATGGCGAAGATGAAAATCGCCGCCGTCAAAATTGGCGCACTCGGAAATCGTGCCAATGCGGAAGCGATCGTCGCGCTGGTGACGCAGCTGCGACTGGTGCAACCCGATTTGCCGGTCGTGCTCGATCCTGTGCTCGTCAGCGGACACGGCGATGCGCTCGTTGCTGGCGATGCCGTGACTGCGGTCAAGGCCTTGTGTGGCGTGGCTAGCCTGATTACGCCGAATCTGCCGGAAGCAGCTTCGCTTAGCGGCATTGCATCTGACGGTGCCGAACAAGCGCAAGCCTTGTTGCGACTCGCGCCGCATTTCTTGCACAAGGGCGGACATGGTGAGGGCGCTACGGTCGTCAATCACTGGCTGCATGTCGCTGGTCGACGCAGCTGGCGTTGGCCACGTTTTGACGGCGCCTTTCATGGTTCCGGCTGCACGCTGGCGGCGGCGATCGCAGCTGGCCTTGCGCAGGGGCGCACGATGGAACATGCAATCGATGAGGCTCAGGCTTATTGCTATGCGGCGCTGGGCGCGGCTTATTGCATCGCCGACGGCCAGCTGATACCGCAACGAACATCTTTATGGCACAAGGAAACCACATGAACGGCTTGTATCTCGTCACGCCTGATTGGGACGATACGCAGCAGCTGCTGCGCGTTACCGAAGCGGCGTTTCGCGGCGGCGCGGCCTTGCTGCAATACCGCCACAAGACGGCGGCGCCGGCATTGCGCATGCAGCAGGCATCGGCCTTACTGCAGCTCTGTCGTGATTACCAGCGGCCGCTGATCATCAATGACCATCTCGCGCTGTGCCTCGCGCTGGAGGCCGATGGCATACACCTCGGCGGCACCGATACCGGCGTTACCGCTGCGCGCGCAGCGCTGGGGCAGGGAAAAATCATTGGTGCCTCGTGTTACGGCAGCCTTGAGCTGGCGCATGCCGCCAGCGCGAGCGGCGCCAGTTATCTTGCCTTCGGCGGCTTTTATCCCTCGCGCGTCAAAAAATACGCAGTCACTACCGCGCCCGATATCGTTACACATGCGAAGGCAAGCTGGCCCTTGCCAGCCGTCGTCATCGGCGGCATGACGCCCACCAATGCAGCGCCCCTCGTTGATGCCGGTGCAAACATGGTCGCAGCGATCAGTAGCGTTTATTTATCCGCCGATCCCGAAGCCGCGGCGAGGGCATTTACCGCCTTGTTCAACGCCAGGGCTTGCAGCGGGGCGCAATAAAATACTGCAATTGCAGCGTTGATGCAGCTGTCAATTTTGACGGGATGCAGATAAATAGGCGGTATGTAATTCTCAGATCATGCGATTGATAAATATCAAACATCAATGCATTTTTCGGGAAGAACAGCATGCGTTTCCATTCCAGCTTGATCGGCTGTCTATGCTTCTTGGTGTGCCTTGATGCGGCGGCACAATTTGCGGATGCGAAATGTCCGGCAGACGTGTTGAGCGTGACGCCGAACGCCACCTGCGCGGCCAGGACGAAATTCAGTTTCCTGATTTTCGGCGCCATGCCCGCGGACACGCCTACGCAAGCCTGCACTATTGCCGCAAAGATATTGGCGCAGAATTCGAATATCCCCACGGCCTGCAAATTTGATGCCTCGCAAGATAGCTGTAATTGCATGGAGGACGGCGGCGACGTGAGCTCCAGCTGGCCCGTCATTGAAAATCCTGACAGCGTGATGCCTTTTTGCCCGGCCGACTTCACGGCATCTTCAACGATGCGTATGCAGGTGACCACGATCGAGGGTTTCCATACCTCGGTGCCAGTCTGTCTCGGACCACCAAAGGATACGCCTCCACCGCCGCCGCCACCGCCACCGCCACCGCCACTCCAGTGTCCGGTCGCCGCCCTGCAAGAAATGAAAGACCCGGCGGCCTTGCAGCATGAGCGCGGCTTGTTTGCCGCCCGCAGTGATCTCGCCCGGCTCAATACGGCCGCGACGGCTGGCCAGACCTGCATGCTGGCCCGTGCGGATAAAACCGCAGTATTTCCCGTAGGTGCTTTCCGGCCTGCCGAATACCAGACCCACCTGAAAGAGATCTGGGATAAATGGCATGTTCTGGCGAACAATACGAGTGCGGCCTGTAAAACGATCAAGGAGGATCTGCGCCGGGAATGGCTGAAACACAAAATAGTGCGCGATCCGCAAACCAGCCTGCCGCATGCCTCGGGCGATGCGATTGACATTGCCGGGCTTGCCGCCAATACCGTCGACGCCAACGCTGCCTATTGCGGCATGATGCGGCCCGATCCGGTCGCCAGTCCCTTGCATTTTCAGCCAGGCAGGAAATAGGAGAATCCCATGCAAACACGATTCAGAATGTCCTGCGCCAAACTCGCAATGACCGCCGCCGTGAGCTCAGTCGCTGGTATACCGGCAGTCGCGCTGGCGCAAACATCGCTCCCCGCTTCAACAGCATCAACAGCCGCTGCGCCTGTACGCATCTTCGCCTGGGCCAAACATGAGGGCTGCGAATTACGCTATACCTATGTCGTACAAAATAACGGCGCCTATCCGATCCGGCGTGTACTGATCGGTCTTTACCAGCCAGACACCGGCAATGGTGCGGCGAGTCTGAACCTGCTGCCAAGGTTGAATGGCAGTGCGCTCTGGCTGGCGTCTGCGCAAACGATCAGCCCGGCCGGCTGGAATGTGAAGGCTACCTTCCCCGATGACAGCAAAAAGTTTGCCCTCGAATGGATCTCGTCGGCCTATCACGCCGACCTGTGGCCTGGTGCGCCTGCGGTGCCACTGCCGGCGATGGTGAGTGCGGGGGACAATCCTGTCTTGGCGGGTACGACGGTCAGCAAATTTTCGGTTCAGGTTTCAAATATTGATCCTGCTTATATTAATGGCCACGCAAATCTGGATTACGGTGATGCGAGCCTGAATCTGAATATCGAAAAAGGCGATACCATCGCGCCGATCCTGGACCTGAACGTGAGCCAGGTCAGGACGAGGCCGAATGATGGCTGGGCCGAATTTTATGTCACTGCCAGGGTGGCGGACAATTACGATCCTGCGCCTGAGTTGAAGTGGCCAACGGTGGTCGCGAGCACATTGTTGACATCACAGGATTATTCTGTCGACGGAAATGCGAATGGCTGGCGCCTGCGCTTCCGTAATGTCGTGGGACGCGCTTATCAGGCGCAGTTTGTGGCCACGGATGCGTCCGGCAATGCGACTTTGCGTACGCTGGATTATGTGGGCAAGTAGCCGGAGCGGAATGGCAGTTCAGTCGCAGCTCATACGCAGCTCAGACCGGTGACTGCCGTCGTGCGGTTCTTTTATTGACGCGGCGTTTAGCTCACTTCTGAGAGGCTGCTGCGCAGTTTGCGTTAGGGCGCCTGTCCGAGGTCGATTCGCGAGGCGACATCTCAAGGAGACTTCTCAAGGAAGCAGTAATCCTCTGCTTCGGCACCTCGTCTGCCCAGCTATAATCGCTGCATGCAAAATCTCCTTCACAATCTCAATCCGGAACAGCTCGCCGCTGTCACGCTGCCCGCCCAGCCGGCCATGATTCTCGCCGGTGCCGGCTCCGGCAAAACCCGCGTCCTGACGACGCGCATTGCCTGGCTGATCCAGACCGGCCAGGTCGCGCCGAACGGTATCCTGGCCGTGACCTTCACGAACAAGGCTGCGAAGGAAATGATGACGCGCCTGTCAGCCATGATGCCGATCAATACCCGCGGCATGTGGATAGGGACGTTTCACGGATTATGCAATCGCCTCTTGCGCGCCCATTATCGTGATGCGGCCTTGCCGCAAACCTTCCAGATCCTTGATAGCCAAGACCAGCTGTCGGCGATCAAGCGTTTGCTGAAGGCGAATAACGTTGACGACGACAAATTCCCGCCACGTAATCTGATGTACTTCATCAATGGCGCCAAGGATAAGGGTTTGCGCGCGCAAGATGTCGACGCGCCCGATGACTACAATCGCAAGCTTGTCGAACTGTATGCCATTTATGAGCAGCAGTGCCAGCGCGAAGGCGTGGTCGATTTTGCCGAGCTGTTACTGCGTACCTATGAATTGTTGAGCCGGAACCAGCCGCTGCGTGAGCATTATCAGCGGCGCTTCAAGCACATCCTCGTCGACGAATTCCAGGACACGAATGACCTGCAATACAACTGGCTGAAGTTGATCGCCGGCGAGCACGGCGCCGTGTTTGCAGTCGGTGATGACGACCAGAGTATTTATGCCTTCCGCGGTGCGAATGTGGGCAACATGAGTGCGTTCGAGCGCGAATTCAATGTGCAAAATCTGATCAAGCTGGAGCAGAACTATCGCTCGCATGGTCATATCCTCGATACGGCGAACCTGCTGATTTCACATAACAGCAAACGCCTCGGCAAGAATTTACGCACCGATGCCGGCCATGGCGAGCCGGTACGAATTTATGAAGCGAGCAGCGATTTGCAGGAAGCGCAATGGCTGATCGAAGAAGCCAAGAGCCTCATCGCCGAGGGCGAAATGCGCAGCGAAATCGCGATCCTGTATCGCTCGAATGCGCAGTCGCGCGTGATCGAACATGCGCTGTTTTCGGCCGGTTTGCCGTATCGCGTCTATGGTGGGCAGCGCTATTTCGAGCGCGCCGAAGTCAAGAGCGCGATCGCTTATCTGCAGCTGATGGATAACCCGCACAATGATTCGGCGTTTTTGCGCGTCGTGAATTTCCCGACGCGCGGCATCGGTGCACGCTCGATAGAGCAATTGCAGGATGCAGCGAAGCAGTACGGCATTTCCCTGTACGCGGCGGTGCCTTACATCGCCGGCAAGGCGGGTTCGTCGCTGGGTAATTTCGTGAAAATGATTGAGGGCGCACGCTTCGAATGCCAGCAATTGCCTTTGCCCGAAATGGTCCAGATCGTGCTTGATACGAGCGGCTTGATCCTGCATTACCGCGCCGAGAAAGAAGGCGCGGACCGCATCGAAAACCTCGAGCAGCTGGTGAATGCCGCGACCCTGTTTGTGAACGAAGAGGGCTTTGGCCTCGATGCGCCGGCCTTGCTCGGGCCGCGTGCTGAGACGATGGCGGCACCAGCGCTTACTACCGACGATGGCATCGAAGTCATCGACGCCGACGCGCCGCTGGTGAGCGTGATGTCGCCGCTGTCGGCATTCCTGTCGCATGCCTCGCTCGAAGCCGGCGATAATCAGGCGCAGGCCGGGCAGGATGCGATCCAGTTAATGACCGTACATTCGGCCAAGGGGCTTGAATTTAATGCTGTCTTCATCACCGGCATGGAAGAGGGCCTCGTGCCGCACGAAAACAGCGCCAAGGAAGAGGGCGGCGTCGAAGAAGAGCGACGTCTGATGTATGTAGCGATCACGCGCGCGCGCAAGCGGCTCTACATGAGTTTCAGCCAGACGCGCATGCTGCATGGCCAGACGCGTTACAACATGCGTTCGCGGTTTTTTGATGAACTGCCCGAGGATTGCCTGAAATGGCTATCACCGAAAATCAAGGCGCAATGGACCGGCCATGCCAAGTCGGCATGGGGTGATGTGCCCACCGCCGGCGCGAACCGGATTGCCCAAAATTTCAGCAAGAACGATATCGGCTGGCGCATCGGTGAGTCCGTCGCGCACCAGAAATTCGGCGAAGGCGTCATCGTCAACATCGAAGGCGGCGGTGGCAATGCCCGCGCACATATCAATTTTGGCCGGCATGGCATGAAGCTGCTGGACTTGACGATCGCGAAGCTGGAAAAAGTCGCCTGATTTTTCGGTGCGCGCAGATTAATGAACAGGGTCAGATCGCGTGAATGATTGCGAACGTCCCAGATCGAGACAGGGCTATCGGGCGCCGCCAGACTGGTGACTTGTTAAGCCTGGCGGCGCCCGATAGCCCTGACTCTGGGGCCGGCGTTGAAGCGCGACTAATTCAAAACCCCATCCGGCTGGGTCGCTGGCAGTGCCACGCTGGCCTTATTTACCGTAACTTAACGGCATCAGCGTCAGACGAGGGCTTTATCGATGACGGCCTTTGTCGATCATTGCGGCGCGTAAGATGTCATTCAAGCGGCTTTGATAGCCTTTGCCTTGGCTTTTGAGCCAGGCCAGAACATCCGCATCAATGCGAACGGTCAACTGCTTTTTGACTGGTCGATAGAACTTGCCGCGGACTGCGCCTTGCCAGTCTTGTTCTTTGGTAGCGGGCATGTCGGAAAAATCGAGCTCACTTTCCGGTTTGGCAGTCAAGGCTGCAAGTTCACTGCGTAATAGTTCAGGTAGCTTCTGCATATATCTTCCTTTCGATCTTTGTTGCGCGTCGGGCGGAAATAATCCGGATGGGTTCATCGCCGGTTTCTGTTTCATTCCAGGTATGTGCTACTAGTAGCATGAGCACGCCGCCCACCAGTCCGACAGTTTGCCAGCGTCTTTCACCAGACTCGATTCGGTTCTGGCGCGTCATGTGCAATGGATCATCAAACACCAATTGGGCAAGCTCGAAGCTCACTCCATGTTTGGATTGGTTGCTTTGATTCTTGGTTTCATCCCATGAAAACACGCTGATCCTGCTCGCTCGGGCCTGCTTTTGTAGTTACATAAGTGTAGTTTTTGCGATAGTCAGAGTCAATCTGGTAAGGTCGCAAAAGGGATTATTGATGAGTACTGTTGCTTTGCTTGTCAATGCTGGCCGGCGGCCTGATACACAAACCTTGGCAGATTGCCAAAAGCATGATTTTCCTCAGCACGCCCCCCGCCCGCTCCCCCTATCCTTGCCGTGCCGCCGCCAGCCCGTTCGCTGGCAGCATTACACCTGTCCAAGGCTATCAAAGGGAAGCGCATGACTTATGTCGTCACTGAAAATTGTATCAATTGCAAACACACCGATTGCGTGGAAGTCTGTCCGGCGGATGCTTTCCGCGAAGGCCGGAATTTCCTCGTGATCGCGCCGCATTTCTGCATCGACTGCGCCTTGTGCGTGAGCGCGTGTCCGGTCAAGGCGATTTATGCGGAGGCGGATGTGCCCCAAGACCAGCGCGGCTTCATTGCGCTCAATGCCGAACTGGCTGAAGCGTGGGAGCTCATCATCCGCAAGAAGCCAGCGCCAGAGGACGCCGGACACTGGGCTACGGTGAGCAATAAGCTGGGATTTCTGGATAAAGAGACGGCTGCGCGGGAAGCCTCCGCGAGTTGATCAAGGTGCCTGTGGCAGCTCGCTGATCAAGTCGCGTCTGTCAGTGTGCCGTTGCCGGCCGCTTCCGGGCGACCGAAAATACTCGTGTACGTCGGATAAAATGAACAGTACATGATCACGGTCATGATCAGCGACAGTGGCAGCAAGAGTGCCACGACGATCATCGGATTGCCGAAAATGGTGGCAATGACGACGCTCAGAATCACTGGCATCAGCACGCCGAGCAGCGTCCAGGCCAGACCATAGACGAGGAAGGCGCGACCAGCCCGGTGCACGGCAAAAAAGCTGTAGAACAGCGCTTTGCCCACGCTCATGTTTTGCCAGGCGATCAGCGGCCCGGCAAACCAGAAGGCCATCATCGCCGGCGTGAACAAGAAGGCGGCGAAAATCAGTGCACCATTTGAGTCGTGCAAGGTCTCGGCATCAAACACCATCTGACCACTCATGACTTGCCAGAAGGTACCGCCATCGATCAGCGCCGACCCCGCCACGGCCGCCGTCGCCGCCAGCAGGTAAAGTACGCCCAGCACGACGAGCGAGCGAAAGGCCGGCCCGCGAAAGCCGCTGATCAGTACATTCGGATAAATCCGTTTGCCTTGTTCCAGCTGAATGCAGGCTTGCATGAAGGACATCGAGAAGACCGGTACCAGCACCAGCGGCAGAATTTGTCCGAGCACGGGAATAATGCCGCTCGCAATCGTGAAGAACATATACGCCAGGAACAGCGTCGACATTTCCATGGGCTGTTTGCGAAACAGCGCAAAGCCTTGCTTAACCCACAGCCAGCCCGTCTTCGCCGGTAAGCGATCCATCAAGCAGCTCCTGTGGGCAAGGCCGGTACAGCCTCGCTGATGCGCAGGCGCAGGATGCGTTCAAAATGTGTCGGGTCATGTGGCGTGAGCATTTCGGCATCGCGCGGCTGGTAAAAATCATATAGCCGCGACAGCCAGAAGCGCAGGGCGCCGGCGCGCAGCATCGGCTGCCAGGCTTCTTGCTCATCGGCCGTGAAGGGGCGCTCGGCGTGATAGGCGGCGAGCATTGCATGCGTGCGCGCGACATCGAGCGCGCCTGTCTCAAGGTCGATGCACCAGTCATTGACGGTCACGGCGACATCGAACAGCCAGCTGTCGCAGCCGGCAAAATAGAAATCGAAGAAGCCGCTCAGGCGCTCGCCATCAAACATCACATTATTGCGAAACAGGTCGGCATGGATAGGGCCACGCTGCAGCGCGCGGTAACTGGCGCTGGCAGCAAAGTGATCCTGGAACTGCATTTCGGCGCGCAGCAATTCTTGTGTTGCATGCGGCAGATACGGCAGCACCACCGGCGTGGTCTCGCGCCACCAGGCTATGCCGCGTAAATTGGGCTGGCTAATTTCAAAATCCGCGCCGGCAAGATGCATCTTCGCCAGCATCGCACCGACCGCGGCGCAATGTACGGGCTGCGGCGCCATCTGGCTGCTGCCTTCGAGCTTGGTGACGATGGCAGCCGGTTTGCCATGCAGGCGATGAATGATGTCGCCGGCGTGGTTCGCCAGCGGCGCCGGTACCGCCACGCCGCGTTGCGCCAGATGGCGCATCAGGTGCAGGTAAAACGGCAGCTGCTCAAAACTCAGGTTTTCGAAAACGGTCAGGACAAATTCGCCGGCGTCGGTGCGGATGAAAAAATTGCTGTTTTCGATGCCGGACGCAATGCCCTTGATCGACAGCGCTTTACCGAGCGGGAACTGGGTGATCCAGTCACTAAGGTCATCGAGGCTGACTGGTGTAAATACTGCCATGGATTATGTGGGGTTGAGGTTAGCTGTGGCGCAAAATCATTTTGCTGTGGGCGGCGTGGCGGCTTTGTCGCCCTCCGGTTTTTCCTTGCGCATACCGAGATCGAAATCGAGGATCTGCCATTGCGGTACGCGTATCGCGGTGCTTTGTCCTTCGCCGGGCTGGATGCTGCCGGGTTGCTCATTGGCCTTGACGACGTAATTGCTGCCGCCGCTATGCACATGGACTTCCTTGATCTTGCCTTGTTCGCGTTTTTCCTGGATTTCAGGTGCGGATGGACGGATCGTGACTTCGGGCGCCTGGCCTTCATCGAGCTTTTCGAGCACGGGTGGCTTTGGCGCTGCTTGCTGGGCACCGGCCTGGAGGGGAATGCCGGCGATGGCGAACGCGGCGACCAGGGTCAAGCAGAGCGTGGATGAGCGTTTCATGATGTGTCGGTCTCCCGGATGGACGGCATAAATACTGGGGTATATAGCGCATTGTAGCAAACCATACCGGCATTACAGCCAAGCATCTGCCGAGCTTGCCAATGAAGGGGTGGTGCGCTGCCAAACTCTGCGATAATTCGGCGAGTATGTAGTCGAAAACACCGCACGCCCTATCCTCATGCAGCGGCGTCGCTTCACTCTCTGATTCTTTTCTGCTCCACGCCCTATGAAAAATACCCTGCTGTTAGTCGACGGTTCCAGTTACTTGTACCGAGCCTTCCATGCGATGCCCGACCTGCGCAATGCGGAGGGGGCGCCCACTGGCGCGATGTACGGCATGATCAATATGTTACGCCGCCTGCGCAGCGACTTCGACGCGGCTTATATTGCCTGCGTCTTCGATGCCAAGGGCAAGACCTTCCGCGATGACCTGTATTCGGATTACAAGGCGCAGCGCCCGTCGATGCCGGAAGATCTGGTCAAGCAAATTGTGCCCATCCATGAAGCGGTCAAGGCGCTAGGCTGGCCTATCCTGATGGTTGAGGGTGTCGAGGCTGATGACGTGATCGGCACGCTCGCCGTGCAAGCTGCACAACATGGCATGAAGGTCGTGATCTCGACTGGCGACAAGGATCTGGCGCAGCTGGTCAACGAGCAGGTCACGCTGATCAACACCATGAGCAATGAAACGCTCGACATCCCCGGCGTCATCGCAAAATTCGGCGTGCCGCCCGAGCGCATCATCGATTACCTCACGCTCATCGGCGACACCGTCGACAATGTGCCGGGCGTACCGAAATGCGGTCCGAAGACGGCTGTCAAATGGCTGAGCCTGTACGGCACGCTCGACGGCATCGTCGAACATGCGGCCGACATTGGTGGCGCGGTCGGCCAGAACCTGCGCGACACGCTGCCCTGGCTGCCGAAGGCGAAGGAACTGATCACGGTCAAGCTCGACTGCGACCTGAAAGATCACATGGCGCCGGGCATGGACTCGCTGGTGGCGAAGCCCGTCGACGACGAAGCGCTGGTGGCGTTTTATAAACGTTATGGCTTCAAGACCTGGCTGCGTGAAGCGACCTCAGGTAATGCCAGCGCGCCTGCTGCTGCAACGCCCGGCGACGCGCAGGGTGCACTGTTTGCGGACCCGCCGGCGACAGTCGCGACGCATTATGAAATGGTCACGACGCAGGCGCAGCTCGACCTGTGGCTGGCGAAAATTCGCGCAGCGAGCGTGACGGCAGTCGATACTGAAACGACTTCGCTGGATCCGCTGACAGCGCAGATGGTCGGCATATCGCTGTGCTGCGAGCCGGGTGTGGCTGCTTACATACCGCTGGCGCACCGCTATCAGGGCGCACCGGCGCAGCTGAACCGCGAGGATGTGCTGGCGCAGTTGAAGTCATGGCTGGAAGACCCTGCCAGCGCCAAGCTCGGCCAGAATCTCAAATACGACAGCCATATCTTCGCCAATCATGGCGTGCAGCTGCGCGGTATCGTGCATGACACCTTGCTGGAGTCGTATGTGTTTGAATCGCATAAGTCGCATGACATGGACAGCCTCGCGCTGCGCCATCTGAACCGCAAGACCATCAGCTTCCAGGACGTCTGCGGCAAAGGCGCTGCACAAATCTGCTTCGATGAAGTCGAGCTCGAGCGCGCTACCGCCTACGCGGCCGAAGACGCCGACGTCACGCTGCAGCTGCATCAGGCGATGTGGCCGACGGTCGAGCACGACGCAAAGCTGCGCTTCATTTACGAAAAAATCGAATTGCCAACGTCGGTCGTGCTGCAAAAAATCGAGCGCAATGGTGTCTTGATCGATCCCGATCTGCTGGGCGTGCAGTCGAATGAACTCGGCCGGCGCATGCTGGAAATCGAGACGTCCGCATACGAACTCGCGGGCCAGCCCTTCAACTTGAATTCACCAAAGCAGATCGGCGAAATTTTTTTCGACAAGCTCAAGCTGCCGGTCGTGAAGAAGACACCGTCCGGCTCGCCTTCGACCGATGAGGAAGTCTTGCAAAAGCTGGCCGAAGATTATCCGCTGCCGAAAGTCCTGCTGGAATACCGAGGTCTCACCAAGCTGAAGTCGACTTATACCGACAAACTGCCGAAGATGATCAATCAGCAGACCGGCCGTGTGCACACGAATTACGCGCAGGCTGTCGCGGTGACAGGACGCCTGTCGTCGAATGATCCGAACCTGCAAAATATTCCGATCCGCACCAAGGAAGGACGGCGCATCCGCGAAGCCTTCATCGCCGGGCCGGATAGCGTCATCGTCTCGGCCGACTATTCGCAAATCGAATTGCGCATCATGGCGCATCTGTCGGAAGACGCGGCCATGCTGCGCGCCTTTGCCGAGGGCGAAGACATCCATCGCGCGACCGCTGCGGAAATCTTTGGCGTCGCGGCCGCTGATGTCACCACTGAGCAGCGGCGTTACGCCAAGGTCATCAATTTCGGCCTGATCTATGGCATGAGCGCGTTCGGCCTGGCAGGTAACCTCGGCATCGAGCGCAGTGCGGCGCAGAGTTACATTGAAAAATACTTCCTGCGTTTTTCCGGCGTGAAGCGCTTCATGGACGAGACGCGCATGCAGGCCAAGGAACAGGGGTATGTCGAAACGGTGTTCGGCCGGCGCCTGTGGCTGCCGGAGATTAATTCACCGAACGGCCCGCGCCGCCAGGGCGCTGAACGCGCGGCGATCAATGCGCCCATGCAGGGCACGGCGGCCGACCTGATCAAGCTGTCGATGATCGCGGTGCAGGACTGGCTCGAAACCAGTGGCGCGAAGACGCGCATGATCATGCAGGTACATGATGAACTTGTGCTCGAGGTGCCGAATGCGGAACTGGCATTGGTACGCGTAAAATTGCCGGAGGTAATGGCGAATGTCGCTGCCTTGAAAGTGCCGCTGACGGCAGAAGTCGGTGTGGGCAAGAATTGGGATGAGGCGCACTAAGTACCTCGCTAGATTAAATTCAACGGAGAATAAAAATATGCTGGAGTTGCAATTGGAAGTCGATAGCCTGGTCGCCAAGACCACCTTGTCCGACGGCGTAGACCGTCGCGACTTCATGACGGTGGCACTCGGCACCGGCTTTGCTGCTGCTGTCATGCCTGTCAGCGCACAGTCCGTCGTGAAGACCGATGCGACTGGCCTGACCGTCGGTGAAGTCATGCTGAGCGTGAACGGCCAGGCGCTGCCGGTCTACCGCGCCCAGCCAGAGGGCAAGACAAATTTGCCTGTGATCCTCGTGATCTCGGAAATCTTTGGCGTGCATGAGCACATCGCCGACGTTGCGCGGCGTTTCGCAAAGCTGGGTTATCTGGCGCTGGCGCCGGAATTGTTCGTGCGCGCGGGTGATCCGAGTTCCTACGGCACGATCGCTGAATTGCTGAAAGAAGTCGTCGGCAAGACGCCCGACGCGCAAGTCATGGGTGACCTTGATGCCTGCGTGGCCTGGGCTGGCCAGAATGGCGGTAATGTCGACAAAATCGGCATCACCGGTTTTTGCTGGGGCGGCCGGATTACCTGGCTTTATTCCGCGCACAATGCCAAGGTCAAGGCCGGCGTGGCCTGGTACGGCAAGCTCGTGGGCGACAAGAATGCGGTGACGCCGACTTATCCGATGGATCTTGCGCCGGCGTTCAAGACACCGGTACTCGGCTTGTATGGCGCAAAGGACGATGGCATCCCAGTGGCGGGCGTTGAGCAAATGAAGGCCGCGCTGGCCAAAGGCGGCAGCCAGTCCAGCTTCGTCGTGTATCCCAATTCCGGCCATGCCTTCCATGCGGATTACCGGGCGAGTTATGTCGAGGCAGACGCAAAAGATGGCTGGCAGCGTTGCGTGGCGTGGTTCAAGTCACATGGCGTGGCTTGACCAAGTTTTAAGGATGCGCTGACAACAGTGTTAAGCAGTCCGGGTTCGGCGCAGGGTTGACCACCAGTCAGGGCCCCTGGGCCCGGTGGGCAATCCTGTGCCGGGCCCGGACTGCGTCTACCAGAACCCGAAAAACCACCAAGGCCCGCACAGGTTTGCCCTATCCTCCGGGCTGTGTTTTAATTTGCCCCTCTGCTGTACATGACTCCCGGGATCCATCATTAACGCCACGCTGCTCTCCATCCTGTTTGCCACGACTGTGGCCGGCGTCGTCAGTATTTCTGCTGCCGCAATCTTCTCCTTTGCGCTGCTGTCGAAAGTCGTCGAGCGCATGGTCAGCCTGTCGGTCGGCATCATGCTTTCCACCGCCTTGCTGCATTCGCTGCCGGAAGCCTTCGAGTCGGGCGCCGATGCGCGTTCTCTGTTTGCGACCTTGCTGGCCGGCTTGCTCGGCTTTTTCCTGCTCGAGAAATTCGCGATCCTGCGCCATTCGCATCACCATGAAGGCGATGGCCACGCGCATGCGCACGGTCACGATGCGCACGAAGCGGGCAAGGCTGGCTGGATGATCCTGGTGGGCGATGGCCTGCATAATTTCAGCGATGGCATCCTGATCGCGGCAGCCTTTCTGGCTGATCCTAATCTGGGTATCATTACGGGATTGGCAATCGTTGCGCATGAAATCCCGCAGGAAATCGGCGACTTCATCGTCCTGCTCAATGCCGGTTTCAGTCGCACACGCGCTTATGTCTATAACCTGCTGTGCAGTTTGCTGGCGGTGCTGGGGGGTGTGCTCGGTTATTTTTTGCTGGCGGAAGCCAAAGGCTCGATTCCCTACGTACTGGTATTTGCCTCATCGGGTTTCATTTACATTGCAGTGAGCGACCTGATGCCGCAGATGCAGCGCCGCGCGACGATGCGCGAAACCATACCGCAAATTATCCTCGTCGCCATCGGCGTGGGTATCGTGCTTTTCCTCACGCGTGGATGAGCAAATAAAGGAGACTGAAAAGTCATTAGCGCACTCCAACACTATTTTGTCCGTACCTTCCGCTCCGGCGAACTGGTAGCGCAGCGTGACTTTCGCCTGTTCTGGACGTCCGCCGTCACCTTCACCTTCGGCCATTCGATTGCCGGTCTCGTCCTGCCGCTCACTGCAGCACTGCTGCTGCAGGCGACGCCGTCGCAGATGGGGCTGATGGTCGCGCTCGGCTTGCTGCCTTTCGTGCTGTTCTCGCTGCCGGCCGGCGTGATGCTCGATCGCCGCCGTAAATATCCGATACTGATGGCGTCTGACCTGGCCGCGCTGCTGGCCACCTTCACGATTCCACTGGCGTATTGGCTGGGCTGGCTGTCGATGGGCTGGATGTATGGCGTGTACTTTGTGCTCGGTATTATCAATGTCGTCGGCGGCAGTGCGAACCAGATTTTTCTTACCCATCTCGTCGGTCGCGAGCGCCTCATCGATGCGCACAGCCGCTTTGCCGCGACGGATTCGGTGGCGCGCCTGGTCGCGCCGGGATTGGCCGGCATGCTCGTGCAATGGCTGACCGCGCCATTCGCGCTGCTGTCGACGGTCGGTATTTTCTTTGTCGCCTGGATGAACATGCGCCGCGTGCGCACGCGCGACCCGCAGCCGGCGCCGACCGAAACCCATCCGCTACAGGACATGTGGGACGGCCTGCTGATGATCTGGCGCCATCCGCTGCTATGGCCGCTGGCCTGGAGCTTCGGCTGCTGGCAGTTTCTGTTCAACGGCTATGCTGCGCTGTCGGTGCTGTTCGCTACGCGCGAGATGGGATTTTCACCCGGCATGCTGGGCGCCATGCAGACCTTCGGCGGTCTTGGCGTGCTGGTCAGTTCACTGCTGATCAAGCCGTGCACGCGGCGCTTCGGTCTGGGAACGACGATCCTGATTGGCATGGGTGGCACGGCGCTGGGCTGGCTGGTGATGCCTTTGCTGCCGGCGACGCTGTTTGGTAGTGCGACGATCGCAGCCTTCGCTTATGGTGCACTGGTGTTCTTCTTCGACTGCAGCGTGATGCTGATGATCATGCCATATCTGGCCATGCGCCAGCGCGTCACGCCCGACGCCTACCTCGGGCGCATGACGGCGACGATGCGCTTCCTTACGGTGGCGGTCGCCCCGGCGGGCGCTTTCGGCATGGGTTGGCTGGCTGAACACATTGGCGTACGCGAGGCGCTCGGCACGGTCGGTGGTGCGGCGATCTTGCTGGTCATCGTGCTGGCGCTGTTTTCACCCTTGCGCGGTGCGCGCATAGAGGGAACAGAGGGCGACTAGCGCGCCTGACGCCCGGTGCAATTATCGGGTGTACTCAGCCGCGCGCCACTGGCCGCGCCGGATCGGCGCACCATTCACTCCACGAACCCGGATAGAGCGCCGCGCCAGACAGGCCGGCGATTTCCATCGCCAGCAGATTGTGGCAGGCGGTCACGCCCGAGCCGCATTGCAGGATCGTCGCAGATGGACTCGCTGTCAGCGCGCTAAACGCCGCATGTAATTCGGCTGCCGGCTTGAAGTGGCCGTCGGCTTGCAGGTTATCCTTGAAGAAGCGGTTTTTCGCGCCGGGGATATGACCGCCGACCGGGTCCAGGGTTTCATTCTCGCCGCGAAAGCGATCCGGCGCGCGCGCATCAAGCACGGTGCGTGTACCAATCTCAAGATTGGTAAGGATATCGGCCGCACTGACCTGCTTCGTCAAGGGTGCAGCATCAGTAATCGTGCCGCGCAATTTCGAGGCATGTTCCGTCGATAGCAGTTCGCCATGCGCCTGCCATGCCGGCAAGCCGCCATCGAGCACGGCCACGGCACCGTGTCCGACCCAGCGCAACATCCACCACAGCCGCGCCGCATAGATGCCGCCTTGCGCGTCATAGGCAATGACCTGCGAATCGGGTTTTACGCCCCAGCCACGCAGGGTTTCGATAAAGGCAGCGCGCTCCGGCAAGGGATGACGACCGCGGAACACACCGTCAGCTGCCGGCGTTTTATCGGACAGGTCGATGTCGAGCGCGGCGAATTGCGCATTCGGGATATGTCCGGCACGGTAGGCGTCTATGCCGGCCTGCGCATTGGCCAGGTCATGGCGGCAGTCGAGCACGACCCACTCCGGTGAAAAGAGATGCTGCGCCAGATCGGCAGCGGAAATCAAGGTGGTGTAAGTCATGCTGTTTGCGCCCTTTGTGTTTGCGTGCCGAAGAAAGTCGCGGCGATGCCGCTGGCAATGATTACGGCAATGCCGCTCCAGCCCAGCCAGCCGAGTTGATCGTCCCACAGCACGATGCCGGATATGCTGGCAAAGATGATGCCCGTGTATTGCAGGTTCGCCGTGACCATGGTTTTGCCGAGACGATAAGCGCGCGTCATGGCGATTTGCGCGATGGTCGCGGTCGCACCTATGCCCAGCAGCAGGCCGAGGCCGCCCGCGGTATGTTTGTGCAGGGCCATTGGTGTGCTGCCAAACAGGGCCGGGCCGAGCAGGCCTGTGAGCAGGCCGGCGACGATGCTGCTGATGGAAAAATAAAACACCACGCGCGACTCCGGCTCACCCATGTGGCCGAGCTTGCGTACCTGAAGGTAGGCCAACGCGGAGAGGAAACCCGACGCCAGCGCCATGAGCGCGCTGCGCCATTGATCGCTATGTACTGCAGGCTGCAGCAGCATCACGACGCCGCCAAAGCTGATGAGGATGGCGCCGGCCAGCCGCCATTCGGCATGTTGTGTGCCGCGCCACCAGCCCACCGTCATCAGGATGGCCGCGATCCAGATTGGTGCGGTGTTATTGAGCGTGACGACCATGGCCAGCGGCAGGCTGCTGAAGGCGTAGAACCAGAGCCAGAGCGAGGTCACGCCGACGGCGCCGCGCCACATGTGTTGCCAGGGCAGGGTGGTCTTCAGCGAGCCGCCTTGCAGTCGCACGAGCGTAATGATGAAGAGCGCGCTGATCAGGCCGCGATAGGCAATGATTTCAGAGGTCGAGTACATCGCAGAGGCGAGTTTGACGCACACGCCCATGATGGCGAAGAAGAAGGCGGCAAACAGCATCCACAGGGATTGCATGGGCGCGCTCGCTTAAACGTCGAGCTGCGAGCGATACCACTCATGGAAATGCTGCATGCCGTCTTCCATCGGTGACTGGTAAGGCCCGACTTCATTTTCGCCGCGATCGAGCAGGATCTTGCGTCCGCCATCCATGCGCAGCGCGATTTCATCGTCCTCAACGCAGGTTTCCATGTAGGCGGCGCGTTCGGCTTCGATGAACTCGCGCTCGAACAGCACGATCTCTTCCGGATAATAGAACTCGACGACGTTGGTGGTCTTTTGCGGACCTTGCGGCCACAGCGTCGATACGACCAGCACATGCGGATACCATTCGACCATGATGTTCGGATATAGGGTGAGCCAGATCGCGCCGAATTTCGGTGCCTTGCCGCCGCCAAATTTCAAGACCTGCTCATGCCATTTCTGGTAGACCGGCGAGCCTGATTTCGTCAGGCCGCGATTCACGCCGACGGTTTGCACGCTGTAGTCTTTACCGAACTGCCAGCGCAAATCTTCGCAATTGACGAAGCCGCCCAGACCCGGATGGAAGGGCCCGACATGGTAATCCTCGAGATAGACCTCGATAAAGGTCTTCCAGTTGTAATTGCATTCGTGGACTTCGACATGGTCGAACATATAACCGCTGAAATCGAGATCGGCCGCGACCGAGAGCTGGCGCAGTTTGCTGCGCACGTCCATGCCGTTCTGTTCGAACAGCAGGCCATTCCAGTTTTGCAGCGGGGTTTTTGACAGGTTCAGGCAGGGCGTCTCACCAAAATGCGGCGCACCGATCAAGTCACCCTTGAGGTCATAGGTCCAGCGGTGCAGCGGGCAGACGATATTGCTGGCATTGCCGCGGCCATTGAACATTTTCGCCTGCCGGTGACGGCAGACGTTCGACATCAGCTCGATGCCGTGCGCATTACGCACCAGCATGCGGCCTTCGTTTTCCCACGCCAGCGTGGCAAAATCCCCGACTTCCGGCACCATCAGCTCATGACCGGCATAGCGCGGCCCTGCCCGATACAGGCGCTCGATTTCAAGCTTCAGTAAAGCAGCGTCAAAATAGACTTTGACCGGAAGTTGCGCGTTGGACCGCGCGAGATTGGCATTGTTCGCCAGATCGGACATCCCCACCCCCAAATTAATTTGCACCAACCTAAGAGGAAAGAATCCGTAAAAAACCTGTGTTCGATGGATTGAAACGGAAATTTCGGACAGAGCCGCGGATTATACCTCAGTCACTTGTCGTGTCATTAATATGCGTTTCCTGATCGCCGCGTAAGACGCGTGAGCAGGCTAAGCGCGATCATTGCCCGCATGGGCAGACTTGCGCTTCGCCCTGCCGTGGATGGTTTGTTTTAAAATGTCGGGTTGAACAGGGAATCTAGCCATCATGTCGAAAAAACAAGCCTCAGCCGGGACGATCGATCCGCCCGCTTCTTTTGAAGAAGCGATGGCCGAATTGCAGCAATTAGTCGCGCGCATGGAGTCCGGCGACTTGCCGCTCGAAGCCTCGGTCGCGGCTTACCAGCGCGGCTCGACACTGGTTAAATATTGCGCCGCCCAGCTGGAAAAGGTCGACAGCCAGGTCAAGGTACTGGAAGGCGACATGCTCAAGCCCTTTGCTGCGGACCTTGAGGATGATGCATGACGTCGCCGTCGTTTGAACACTGGATGAAGCAGGTGCAGGCAGACATGGAAGTCGCGCTGGCGCACTTTCTGCCGGAAGCGGCAAGGCTGCCGCAACGTCTGCATGCCGCGATGCGCTATGCCACGCTCGATGGCGGCAAGCGTGTACGGCCCTTGCTCGTGTTTGCGGCCGGTGCGATTTTCGATGCCCCGGCAGCGACGCTCGCGCGGGCCGGAGCAGCGGTCGAAATGATTCATGCCTATTCACTCGTGCATGACGACATGCCGTGCATGGATGACGATGCCTTGAGGCGCGGCAAGCCGACCGTGCATGTTGAATTTGATGAAGCGACTGCTTTGCTGGTCGGTGACGCACTGCAGGCGCAGGCCTTCATCGTGCTCTCCGGTGGCGAGGCATCACCGGACACACGCCTGGCGATGGTCAACGTGCTGGCGCAAGCTTCGGGCTCGCTGGGTATGTGTGGCGGGCAGGCGATTGATCTTGCCAGCGTCGGCCTGCAGCTAAGCATTGAGCAGCTCGAGCACATGCACCACCTGAAGACCGGCGCCTTGCTGCGCGCAGCCGTGCTGCTGGGCGCGATGGCCGGCGCTACGCTCGATGACGAACAAACACTGGCCTTGCATGCCTATGCGCAGGCGATCGGGCTGGCTTTTCAGGTCGTCGATGATGTGCTTGATGCGACCGCCGATTCGGCGACGCTAGGCAAAACTGCCGGCAAGGATGCGGCCGACAATAAACCGACCTATGTGTCCATTCTGGGTCTTGATGCATCGCGGGCTCTGGCTGATCAGCTCTGCCGGGATGCCCATCACGCGCTGCTGCCCTTTGGTGACAAGGCGCAGCGCTTGCGTGAACTCGCTGACTTGATCGTACAGCGGAAAGCTTAATATGAACCTGTTGAACAATATTGATGGTCCCGAAGATGTGCGTCGCCTGCCGCGTGCGCAATTGCGCGTACTGGCCGATGAAGTGCGCGCCTTCCTGCTCGATTCCGTCTCCAAGACCGGCGGCCATCTGTCGTCCAATCTTGGCACGGTCGAACTGACGATCGCGCTACATTACGTCTTCAATACACCGGACGACCGCATCGTCTGGGACGTCGGCCATCAGACTTATCCGCACAAGATCCTCACGGGCCGGCGCGATCGCATGGACAGCCTGCGCCAGCAGGGCGGCATTTCCGGCTTTCCGAAGCGCGATGAAAGCGTCTACGACACCTTCGGCACGGCGCATTCCTCGACCTCGATTTCCGCAGCTCTCGGCATGGCCGTCGCTGCCCGCACCAAGGGTGAAAACCGCCATGCGATTGCCGTCATCGGCGATGGCGCAATGACTGCCGGCATGGCCTTCGAAGCGATGAACAATGCCGGTATCCACGAAGACATCAATCTGCTGGTGATCCTCAACGATAACGACATGTCGATTTCGCCGCCCGTGGGCGCATTGAACCGCTATCTCGCGCGCCTGATGTCGGGGCGCTTTTATGCTGCAGCAAAAAATGTCGGCAAATCGGTCTTGCCGGCGCCCATGCGCGAGCTGGCCAAACGCTTTGAAGAACATGCAAAAGGCATGGTCGTCCCGGCCACGATGTTCGAGGAGTTCGGCTTCAATTACATCGGTCCCATCGATGGCCACGACATGGAGTCGCTGGTGCCGACGCTGCAAAACCTGAAGCAATTGAAGGGCCCGCAGTTCCTGCACGTCGTCACGAAAAAAGGCCAGGGCTACAAGCTGGCCGAAGCCGATCCGGTCCTGTACCACGGCCCCGGCAAATTCAATCCGGCCGAAGGCATCCGCCCAGCCGCCGCCGGCAAGGTGACTTACACGCAGGTCTTCGGCGAGTGGCTGTGCGACATGGCGGCGCACGATGCGCGCCTCGTCGGCATCACGCCAGCCATGCGCGAAGGCTCGGGCATGGTCGAGTTCGAACGGCGTTTCCCTGCGCGTTATCACGATGTCGGTATCGCCGAGCAGCATGCAGTGACTTTTGCCGCCGGCATGGCATGCGAAGGCATGAAGCCGGTCGTGGCGATTTATTCGACTTTCCTGCAGCGTGGCTATGACCAGCTGATCCATGACGTCGCGCTGCAAAATCTCGATGTGACGTTTGCGCTCGATCGCGCCGGTTTGGTCGGCGCCGATGGCGCCACGCATGCCGGCAATTACGATCTCGCCTTCCTGCGCTGCATTCCGAACATGGTCGTCATGGCCGCCTCAGACGAAAACGAATGCCGGCACATGCTGTCGACGGCTTATCAATACAATGGCCCGGCGGCTGTGCGTTATCCGCGCGGCGCCGGCGTGGGCGCAGTCGTTGAAAAAAATCTCGACACGATCAAGCTGGGCACCGGTGAAATCCGCCGCAAGGGCAAGGGCATCGCGATACTCGCGTTTGGCTCCATGCTCGCGCCAGCATTGGCTGCGGCAGAACAGCTCGATGCCAGCGTGGCCAATATGCGCTTCATTAAACCGCTCGATGTGGCGCTGGTGCGCGAGCTCGCGCAAACGCATGATGCACTGGTGACGATCGAAGAAGGTTCCATCATGGGTGGCGCCGGTGCGGCTGTGGCCGAAGCGCTGGCCGCGGCCGGCATCGTCAAGCCGCTGCTGCTGCTGGGCTTGCCGGACAAATTCATCGACCACGGCGACGTCGCGCATCTGCTGGCTGACTGCGGGCTGGATGCGGCGGGCATCGTCGCTTCGGTGCGTGAACGTTTTGCGGCTGACGCGCCGCGGCTCGTGGTGAATCACTAAAACTGCACTGCGCAGTGCTGAGCCGGCTTGGATCCTGCGGGAACCAAGCCGGCTTTTTCATGCTCTGAATCTCTGCAGGCGTGATTCAGACACGCACAGGAGCTCTCCATGTCCACCATCATCGCAGCCCGGTTCAAGCAGCAGGAACATGTGCAGGCGGCCATCGCTGCATTGCAGGACGCTGGCTTTGCCGAGCAGTCAATTTCCTCGTTCTACGTCAATCCGCCCGGCCAGCACGACCGCTATCAGCTAGGTGGCGACCATAACAAATCGGAAGGCGCGGAAGAGACCGATAAAGGCATGCTTGCAGGTAGCGTCGCGGGTGCGGCGGTTGGCCTCGCGGCACTGCCCGTGGTCGGGCCGGTCGGCGCGCTCGTCGGTGCCTATGTCGGCTCCTTCCTTGGCGGGCTGGCGTCGACAAAAGAAACGACTGAGCTGGACGCGGCGGGCAATGTGCATCCGCACGAGCATCCCTCCGGCATGATGGTGGCGGTCGCACTTGAACCCGCGGCCGAACCGCAGCAGCGCGAGCAAGCCTTGGCGCTCTTGTGCGCCAGCGGTGGCTTCGATGCCGAAGCTGCTGAAGGTAGGATCGAAGCGGGCGACTGGCTAGACTTTGATCCGCTCGAAGCGCCGCAAAGAATCGAGGGGAGCGCTTGAGCCGCCCCCCTTTTTTTACATGATCAATGCATGGTTCGATCGTTCGACGTGCCCGTCACGCCATAGAAGCTATTGAGCTGCTGCACCCATGACTGGTCGCCCATGTCGGGCCAGTTATCCTTGTCAAAGCCAGGTGCATTGGCGAGCTGGTTTTTCTCGACATTGAGGATGAAGCGTTTATTCGCTGCATCGAGGCGCAAGGCCTGCCAGGGCACGGCAAACAGCTTTTCGCCCAGCCCAATGAAGCCGCCAAAGGCCAGCACGGCATAAGCGACCTGACCGTTGCGCATGTCGAGCATGATTTCCTTGATGTCGCCGAGATTTTCATCGCTGGTGCTGACGACATCTTCGCCGACCAGGGTTTTTGCGCCCATTAATGTCGGTCCTGGGCCGCTTCCGGCGTAGCGGCGGTACATGCCATAGGTATCGCGATCGGTGTAACTCATCTTGCTCTCCTTGGTGAATGACGGACTAAAACCCTCTTTCGGTATAGTCCATAAACACCCGGAATGCCGGGATCTTGCGCGAGAGCTTGATCCGTCTCAATTCAAATATCGCGGCTACGCTCTTTCTCCCACAGCACATCGCTGCCACCGGCAAATCGGTTCAGTACGCGCGACAGCACGAACAGCAAATCCGACAGTCGGTTCACATACTGGCGCGGATGCTCGAAAATCTTTTCCGCCTTGCCCAGACTGACAATGGCGCGCTCGGCGCGGCGGCAGACCGTGCGGCAGACATGGGCTTGCGACGCGGCGCGCGAGCCGGCCGGCAGGATGAAATCTTTCAGTGGCGGCAAGTCGGCATTGTATTTTTCCAGCAGCGCATCGAGCCGCAAGACCTGTGCTTCGGTAATCATCTGGTAGCCGGGAATACACAATTCCCCGCCGAGATCGAACAGGTCATGCTGGATCGAGATCAGCTCTTCACGCAGCGCCGCCGGCATGTCCTCGCACAGCAGCAGGCCGATATGCGAATTGAGTTCATCGACATCGCCCATGGCATGCACGCGCAAGCCATCCTTGTCAATGCGGCTACCGTCACCAAGACCGGTGGTGCCCTGATCGCCGGTGCGCGTTGCAATTTTTGAAAGTCGATTGCCCATGATGTCTGCTTAAAGAATGAAAGGTAGGTCGAACACTAGCTGCTTCGTGCGCCAATGTAAATCAGCGAATTTACAGAAGGCAAGGTAAAATCTTCAGCCCACTGCTGCAGGCCCGACCGCGTCGCGGCCGCTGCGCATGGTTTGACCCCGGAATGGCCACTGCTAAGCGCTAGCTGGACAAGGATAGATTCGGGGCCTGAGCAAGATTTTGCGCTGGCGTGACCGGCACTTATTGAGACAGAAAATGAACGCACGATCCGATCCTGAATTCACGCCCGCGCGGCAAAGCGAAGTCGTTGCAGCCCTGCGCGCACTGCTGCCCGAAGGCGGCGTGCTGTTCAATGAAGAAGATACCCGCCCCTATGAATGCGACGGCCTGGCCGCCTTCCGCCAGCTGCCGATGGTTGTGGTGCTGCCGCAGACCGAAGCCCATGTGGCAGCAGTGCTGCGCTGCTGCCGCGATCTGAAAGTACGTATCGTGCCGCGCGGCGCCGGTACCGGCCTGTCGGGCGGCGCCATGCCGATCGCCGATGGCGTGGTGCTGTCGACGGCGCGACTGAACAAAATCATCAAGGTCGATGCCTTTGCGCGTACCGCCGTGGTGCAGCCGGGCGTGCGCAATCTGGCCATTTCAGAAGCGGTCGCGCAGCACGGCCTGTATTACGCGCCTGACCCGTCGTCGCAAATCGCCTGCACCATCGGTGGCAATGTCGCGGAAAACTCCGGCGGCGTGCATTGCTTGAAATACGGCCTGACCGTGCATAACGTGCTGCGCGTGCGCATGGTGACCATCGACGGCGATGTCGTCGAACTCGGCAGCGAAGCGCTGGACGCGCCCGGTCTCGATTTGCTGGCGCTGTTCATCGGTTCCGAAGGCATGCTCGGCGTGGTCACCGAAGTGACTGTCAAGCTCGTGCCGAAACCGCGCCTGGCGCGCGTGATCATGGCGTCCTTCGATGATGTCGTCAAAGGCGGCAATGCGGTCGCCAGCGTGATCGCTGCGGGCATCATTCCGGCCGGACTGGAAATGATGGACAAGACCTCGTCGCGCATGGTCGAGCCGTTTGTGAAGGCCGGTTACGACATCGATGCCGAAGCGATTCTGCTGTGCGAATCCGATGGCATGCCGGAAGAAGTCGAAGAAGAAATTGCCCGCATGACCGAAGTGCTGCGGGAATCCGGCGCGACCGCAATCGCCGTGTCGCAGGACGAGGCTGAGCGTCTGCGCTTCTGGTCCGGGCGCAAGAATGCATTTCCGGCGGCAGGGCGTATTTCGCCCGACTACTATTGCATGGACGGCACGATCCCGCGCAAGCATCTGGCGACCGTCCTGCTCGGCATCGCCGCCATGGAAATCAAATACGACATGCGCTGCGCGAACGTCTTCCATGCGGGTGACGGCAATCTGCATCCGCTGATCCTGTTCGATGCGAATCAGCCCGGTGAATTCGATCGCGCTGAACAATTCGGTGCAGAGATCCTCGAGCTGTGCGTGCAGGTCGGCGGCACGATCACCGGCGAACACGGCGTGGGCATTGAAAAAATCAATTCCATGTGCGTACAGTTTTCGCGCGCCGAACTTGATGCCTTCTTTGCCGTCAAGCGCGCCTTCGACACGGCCTTCCTGCTTAATCCCGACAAGGCGATCCCGACGCTGCAACGCTGTGCCGAGAACGGCAAGATGCATGTGCGTAATGGTCAGCTGAAGTTTGCCGATTTGTCGCGCTTTTAAAGCTGCGCTTTTAATTATTGGACCGAATTGGACGCACAGATGGAACAGGTATTGGAGCAATTCAGGCAGCGCATTGTGGCAGCCACAGAAGCGGGCACGCCTTTGCGCCTGCGCGGCGGCGGCAGCAAGGACTGGTACGGCCAGTCGCTCGAGGGCGAGATCCTCGATACGCGCGCCTACACCGGCATCATTGCGTATGAGCCGACGGAACTCGTGATCACGGCGCGCTGCGGTACGCCGCTGGCGGAAATCGAAACCGTACTTGCGACGCAAAGCCAGATGCTGGCCTTCGAGCCGCCGCATTTTGGCGCAGCCACCGTCGGCGGCATGGTCGCGGCCGGTCTGTCCGGACCACGACGCCAGGCTGTCGGTGCGGTGCGCGATTTCGTGCTCGGCGCAGTCGTCATGGACGGACGCGGCGAGGTGCTGCATTTTGGCGGACAGGTGATGAAGAACGTCGCCGGCTATGACGTCTCGCGCGCACTGGCAGGATCGCTCGGCACGCTCGGGCTGATCCTCGAGGTCTCCTTGAAAGTCTTGCCGGTGCCGTATGCCGAAGCCACGCTGCACCTGCCAATGTCGCAGGCCGATGCCTTGCGCTCCTTGAACGAATGGGGTGGTCAGCCGTTGCCGATTTCGGCCAGCATGTGGCAAGGAGGCAGCCTGCTGGTACGCCTGTCGGGTGCGGAAGCGGCCGTGCTCTCAGCCATGCAAAAAATAGGTGGCGACTCGATCGATCGCGCACCGGCTCTGTGGGCCGCCTTGCGCGAACAGAAGACCGACTTTTTCGCCGATGCGACACAGGGTGGCCAGCGTCTGTGGCGCTTATCGGTGCCGAGCGTGACGCCGGAGCTGGATTTGCCCGGTGTGCAATTGATCGAATGGGGCGGGGCGCAGCGCTGGCTCAAGTCGACCGGTGCCGCTGCCGATATCCGCGCGGCAGTGACGCGCGCAGGCGGTCATGCGACCCTGTTTCGCGCGGCGGAGGGCAAGGCCGAGGCCGAAGTCTTCCATCCGCTCGCACCGACCGTGGGCGCGATCCAGCGCCGCCTGATGAGTTCATTCGATCCGGCTGGCGTGTTCAACCGCAATCGCATGTACCGCGCATGAATTTGAGGAACTGATGCAAACGAATCTCGCAGATTTCATTAAAAATACGCCCGCCGGCGACGAAGCCGATGCGATTCTGCGCAGCTGCGTCCATTGCGGCTTTTGTACCGCGACCTGTCCGACTTACCAGCTGCTGGGCGATGAGCTCGATGGCCCGCGCGGGCGCATCTACCTGATCAAGCAAGTTCTCGAAGGCCAGGAAGTCACCGCCAAGACCCAGCAGCATCTGGACCGCTGCCTGACCTGCCGTAATTGCGAATCGACCTGTCCTTCGGGCGTGAAGTATGGCCGCCTGCTCGATATCGGCCGCCATGTCGTCGACGACCGCGTCAAGCGACCGCTGAGCCAGCGCGTCATGCGCACGGTGCTCAAAGAAACGCTGCCGCGTGAATGGCTGTTCACGCCGGCCATGAAGCTCGGCCAGCTGGTGCGCCCGCTGATGCCGCAAGCTTTGCATAACAAAATCCCGGCGCGCAAATCATCCGGCGCCTGGCCAGTCACGGAACATGCGCGCAAGATGGTCCTGCTCGATGGCTGCGTCCAGCCCGGCATGGCGCCGAACATCAACAGGTCCACTGCGCGCGTGCTCGATGCGCTCGGCGTGCAATTGATCGTAGCACCGAAAGCCGGCTGCTGCGGCGCGATCCGGCATCACTTGAACGATCAGGCTGGTGGTCTGGCCGACATGCGCCGTAATATCGACGCCTGGTGGCCGCTCGTGGAAGCGGGCGCGGAAGCAATCGTGATGACGGCTTCAGGCTGTGGCGCCACCGTCAAGGAGTATGGCCATCTGCTGGCGGGCGACGCTGACTATGCCGTGAAGGCTGCGCGCATTTCCGCACTCACACGCGACCTCAGTGAAATCATGCCGGCCTTCGAAGCCGAGCTGGCCGTCAAGCTCGCGGGAAAAATCACCGAGCGCGTCGCCTACCATCCGCCGTGCACGCTGCAGCACGGCCAGCAAATCCGCGGCAAGGTCGAAGGCGTCTTGCGCGCCGCCGGCGTGGATGTCGTACTGTGCGCCGACAGCCATCTGTGCTGCGGTTCGGCCGGTACGTATTCCGTGACCCAGCCCGAGCTGTCCTACAAGCTGCGCGATAACAAACTCGCGAATCTGCAAGCCACGGGCGCTGCGCGTATCGTCTCGGCTAATATCGGCTGCCTTACGCATCTGCAGTCGGGTACAGAGACGCCGGTCGAGCACTGGATAGAACTGATCGATCATGCGCTCACGACGGCTTGATTGACTGCGTTTTGCGCCAGCCGCGGCAGCTGCCGGCTGGCGTATTTTCGACTGATATATTGTGCTAATCTTTGCACCCGTTCCAACAAAAAAAATATCAATCATGCATACAGCGATCATCACCGGCACCGGCCTTTTCACGCCCGAGCACATCATCACCAATGCGGAACTCGTTACCTCCTTCAATGCCTACGTCGGCCTGTTCAATGAAAAGAACAAGGACGCGATCGCTGCCGGCAGCATCACCGCCCTGCAGACCTCGAGTCCCGAATTCATTGAAAAAGCCTCCGGCATCAAGCAGCGTTACGTGCTCGAAAAGACCGGCGTGCTCGATCCGGAGCGCATGTACCCGCGTTTCACCGAGCGCCCGGATGATGTGCTGTCACTGGAAGCTGAAATTGCCGTAGCCGCCTGTCGCCAGGCGATCGCTGCCGCCGGCAAGACCGCCGCCGATATCGATGGCGTGATTTGCGCCTCGGCGAACATGCAGCGTGCCTACCCGGCCATGGCCATCGAGATCCAGCAGGAACTCGGTATCAATGGCTTTGGCTTTGACATGAATGTGGCCTGTTCGGCGGCGACCTTCGCCATCGAGCAGGCGGCCAATGCCGTGAAGTCGGGCGCGGCGCGCGCGATCCTGATCGTCAATCCGGAAATCACCTCGGCCCACCTCGAGTGGCGCGACCGCGACTGCCATTTCATTTTCGGCGACGTGGCCACGGCCATCATCGTTGAGCGTTCTGACCTCGTGTCGGAGCAGGCCGAGAGCCGCTGGGAAATCCTGGGCACGAAACTGGCGACGCAATTCTCGAACAATATCCGCAATAACTTCGGCTTCATGAATCGCGCCGAAGACAGCGATCCGAATGCGCGCGACAAGACCTTCCGTCAAGAGGGCCGCAAGGTGTTCAAGGAAGTCGTGCCGCTGGCCGCAGCGCACATCGAAGGGCATCTGGCAACGCTCGGCTTTACACCGCTGGAAGTGCGCCGCTTCTGGCTGCATCAGGCGAACCTGGGGATGAACGAGTTCGTCACGCGCAAGTTGCTGGGACGTGACGCAAGCCGCGATGAAGCGCCGGTGATTCTCGACGAGTTTGCCAATACTGCATCGGCCGGATCGATCATTGCCTTTCATCGGCATAACCGCGATTTGGCCGCGGGGCAGCTCGGCGTGATCTGTTCGTTTGGTGCGGGATATTCGGTGGGGAGTGTGGTGCTGCGTAAGCTGTAAGGCTGCTTACCGGCGTTCCTTTGCGGCGCCGGTCGCTGTGGGACGCGCAGTATTCTTGTTGGCGCAGTCCGGGACCGGCACATGGCAGCACACCGGGTCCATAGACCGGACCCTGACTGGTGGTCAACCATGTGCCGGTCCCGGACCGCTTAATACGTTTATCTTTGCATCCAAACCCTGTGGCGCAGGGTTTTGTGGTTGTGATTCAGGCGACTTTTTTCAGCAAATCGACGCGCATCGGCGCTTCGAATTTCGCACCTTCTTCGGTCATGTGCGCAGTGAATTTCTCGCGCACCTGTTCATACACTGCCGGCGTCAGTTTGTGCTCGGTATGCGTGACCTTCAATACCTTTTCTTCAAACGTCGCAAAATCGCGATACCGTACTGGGGACTTGAAAAACGTTTCCGATACCAGCGTAAATCCTGGTGAAGCAGCCGCGCGTTCAGTGGCGGCAAATGCTGCTTCACGCACGCGCTGCTCGTCATGAAACAGACGCAGGATCTCGTTGTAGGCGCCGTCAAATACCGGCTCTGAAATATAGGCCAGTCCACCCGGCGCGAGCACGCGGTGGATCTCGGCAAAGGTCTGGTCCAGCAATTCGTTCGGTACATGATGCAGCGACTTGAACATGAACACGATGTCGACGCTGGCGTCGGCGGCGGGAATCGCCTGCGCGCCGCCGAGTGCGAACTGTACGTTCGGCATATCCGTGACCAGCAGGTTTTTCGCATGCTGGCGTTCATCGACTTCGAGCGCCACGATGCTGGCAGGTCGGCCGGTCTTGGCAATTGCCCGGGTCCGGTCGGCCGCACCGCAGCCAAGTTCAAGCACGCGTGCGCCGTCAAGCGGCAGGGCATCGATCAATTCTTGTTCATTGCGCAGCACGTCATCGCCGCTACTGGAAATCTGCATGGGGAATAGCTTGGTGAGATGTTTGGTCTGGAAGAGGCGGCTTCCCGGCAGAAGGCCGGCAAGCCGTGTTGATTACTTGTAGCCGAGTGCCGCGGTTTCCTTGTCGACGGCTTTCAGCATTTCGGTGCCGATGCGCGACTCCATCTCCTTGCGCACTGGCAGCAGGGCTTTGCGCCATTCTGCTTTTTCCGTCGGTGTCAGAGCGTAGACAGTCGTCTTGCCGGCTTTCTTGATGCCATCGAGCGCGGCATCATTCTCCTGCTGCGCGATTGCATTCGTGTAGCGCGTCGCATCTTTCATCGCGCCCTCGAGCTGCGTCCGTATATCGGCTGGCAAGCCATCCCAGAATTTCTTGTTCACGATGACCGCATAACCGATGTAGCCATGGTCGGAGACGGTCAGATGGCTTTGTACTTCATGGGTTTTTTGCGTGAAGATATTCGAGTTCGTATTTTCCGTGCCATTGACGACGCCAGTCTGCAGCGCCTGATACACCTCGGAGAACGCCATTACCTGCGGATTTGCACCGAGCGCGCGCATTTGCGCGTCGAGTACCTTGGACGACTGGATGCGCATCTTCAAGCCCTTGAAATCGGCTGGCACATGCAAAGGCTTGTTCGCGGTCATTTGCTTGAAGCCGTTGTCCCAGTAGGCGAGCCCGCTGATGCCTTTCGATTCCAGCTTCTTGAACAATTCTTTACCGACCGGGCCTTCCGTGATCCGGTAGAGCACGGCCTTGTCCGGGAAGATATATGGCAGATCGAAGGCTTCGAATTCCTTCACGCCGAGCGGACCGAATTTCGCCAGCGATGGCGCCAGCATTTGTACTGCGCCGAGCTGCAATGCTTCGAGTTCTTCCTTGTCCTTGTACAGCTGGCTGTTCGGATACAGCTCTACCTTGACGCGACCGTTCGTGGCCTTTTCAGCGAGCTCCTTGAAGCGCTCGGCGCCTTTGCCTTTTGGCGTGTCGGTGGCGACCACATGGCTGAACTTGATGATGATCGGTGTCTGCGCAAAAGCGGAGCCGCTGATCAGGGCAGCGGCGGACAGGGCAAACAGCAGGGATTTCAATTTCATAATGTCTCCGGTTTTTTGGTTCTGGTTTTTTTATCATGCAGCCCTGTCCGCAATGGGCAGGGATAAAGCTATCTTTACCATTTATGGCTGGCTGCGCAGCCTGGCTTCATCCACCATGCGCTGCGCGATCATGATCACCGGCTTGTCGACCATTTTTCCGTCAATGGCAACGGCTGCACCGTTGGCGACATGGGCGGCTTCGAGTACGCGATTGGCCCAGACGAGCTCACTCGCAGTCGGACTGAAGCAGGCATGTACTTCGCTGATCTGCTTCGGATGAATGCACAGCTTCGCGCCAAATCCAAGACGACGCGCGCGTTGAGCATCATTGCGCAAGATGTCGGGATTGTCGAGTGCTGTTGTGACGCCATCGACGGGCGCTGCGATGCCGGCAAGACGCGATTCCAATACGATCTGTGAACGGAAGAACAATAATTCCTCGTAGCCTTCGGTGATGCCGAGGTCAAAACTGAAATCGATCGAGCCGAACAGCAGTCGCTCAACCCGCGCTGCATGCGCCAGCGCGCGCAGCTGCGCAAAGCCATGCGCGCTTTCGATCAGCGGCAGAATCGCTTTCGCGCCGACATCGACGAGCTTCTCGATATCGGCGACGTTTTCGGCTTTCGGCAAAATGATGCCCGCAACGCCCGGCATGCTGCACAGAGCCAGATCGTCGCCGAACCAGATACTGTCGGCGCTGTTGATGCGGATGATGACCTGTTGCGCCGGCGAGAGCCATGCCGCGAGCGCTTCGCGAGCAGCGGATTTTTCAGCGGCTGGCACGGCATCTTCAAGGTCGATGATGACCGCATCGGCACCGGCCGCGCAGGCTTTCGCAAAGCGCTCGGGACGATTGGCCGGAACGAACAGATAGGAGCGGCAGAGCGATGCAGACATGGCGAACTTTCCGGCGTTCAGCCGAGCAGGTTTTCGATTTTTTTGCAGTCGGCGATAGCCCAGATGCGCGCGAACAGCGCCTGCATTTCGGCCGGCGTGGCCGCGCTGCTGAAGTCGGCCAGACGCAAGGCTTTCTGTTCGAGTTCTTCGCGCGACAGCGTATTGCCCGGGTCACCTTTCGGTTCATCGACGCGGCCCTCGAAACGGCGGCCATCGGTCGTTTCGACCGTGACCTTGCCGATCCAGCGGGCCGGATACGCACCATCGACCTCGGCATCGAGTTCCATGTGCACCTTGGCGCGGAAGGCGGCAATGCGCGGATCATTGAAACTCGTGTCGAATTCCTTCAGGCCGGCGTTATGGAATTCAGCGATCAGGCCGAGCACGGTGCCCATCGAGAATTTCGCCTGATGCACGGTGTGCGGATTGACGACCGGACCAAGCACGTCGATGGCGCCCTGATGCACATGCGTGGTCACGCGCGCAATGTCGGCGGCCTTCAAGTCATGCTGCTGGATCACCTGCAGCAGTGCATCGGCGGCAGGATGCGTATGGCGGCAGGATGAATGGAATTTGAAGGAGGTTTCCGCGAGCGCCCAGCGCGTGCCGAGCTGGTCGGTCAGCTTGCGCGGATCGGCGTCATTCGACATGCCGGCAGCCATGCCTTGCGCGCCTTCAAGGATGCGCTGTGCGCCCGTGAAGCCTTGCTGCGCGAGATAGGCCGCCATCAAACCATCGCCGGCCGCCTTGGCCGTATGCAGCTGCTTTGAATCGGCAGCGTCGCGCAGGAATTCCCACAGGCCTGCGGCTTGCGTGCCGGCTGAGCCGAAGGCATGCAGCATCTGTTCGGGTGAGAGATTGAGCAAACGACCAACGGCTGCCGCCGCAGCGACCGTGCCGGCCGTGCCCGTCGTATGGAAAATCCGGTAATGCGAACGACCAAGAAATTCACCGATACGGATACCGACTTCATACCCGGCGACCGTTGCACACAGCAAATCGCGCCCGCTGCTGCCGAGCGCCTGCGCCACGGCCAATACCGCCGGGAAGACGACAGCCGCTGGATGGAAGACGGAGCCGTTATGCACATCATCCTGCTCCGCGAAATGCGACGACGCCGCATTCACCATGGCGGCAAACAAAGGCGTCGTGAGGCGGCGCGAAATCAAGACTTCGGACGGGCCGGTCGCCGGTCCCATCTGCTGCGCGAACCATTCTATCGTTTGCACCGGACGGCCAGTCTTGCCGGCCAGCGCAGAGCCGCACCAGTCGAGCAGTAAATCTTCGGCGCGGCGCAAGACCGGCGCAGGGATATCGTCAAATTGCAGTTCTGCTGCGAAGCTCGCGAGGGTCTTGCTTGGATGATCGGTCATCGTAAATCCTTAAATGTCAGACAGCGTGCTGTGCATGCAGCGCGGCGATCGCGGTGGCGTCGTAGCCAATCTCAGCGAGGATGGCATCGGTATGCTGGCCCAGCGCGGGCACGGCATCCATACGCGGTGTATAGGTGTCCGGCACGCCCGGTGGCAGCAGTGCAGGCATCGCGCCGGCCGGTGTGTCGATGTCGACCCAGCGCTGGCGTGCGGCCAGCTGCGGATGCTCCCACAGGTCGTGCATGGTGTTCATGTGGGCATTGGCGATTTGCGCATCTTCGAGGCGGGCGATGACTTGCTCAGCGTTCAGTGCGGCAAAGACGTCGACGATGATCGCGCGCAGCTCGACGCGCGCGTTCGTGCGTGCCGAATTCGAGGCAAAGCGCACATCGGTGGCGAGCGCCGGCTGCTGCAAGACCTTGCTGCAAAACAGCCCCCACTCACGTTCATTCTGTAAGCCCAGCATGACGATCTTGCCGTCGCCGGCAGGGAAAGGGCCGTACGGATAAATCGTCGCATGCGCGGCACCGGCGCGTGGCGGTGGCGAGGCGCCATCGATGGCGTAGTACAGCGGATAGCTCATCCATTCGACCATGCTCTCCAACATCGAGACATCGATATTGCAGCCCTTGCCTGTCTTGCCGCGCTGGATCAGCGCGGCGAGGATGTTCGAGTAGGCATACATGCCGGCGGAGATGTCGGCGATCGAGCAGCCAGCCTTGGCCGGCTCGTCCGGTGAACCGGTGATCGACAGGAAGCCTGACTCGCTCTGGATCAGCAGGTCATAGGCTTTCTTGTCGCGGTAAGGGCCGTCGGCGCCATAGCCGGAAATATCGCAGACGATCAGGCGCGGGAATTTTTCACGCAAGGCTTCATACGACAGGCCGAGGCGGGCAGCAGCACCCGGCGCGAGATTTTGCACCAGTACGTCGGCGCTTTCGAGCAGCTTTTCGAGGATGGGATCGGCTTCGGCATGCTTGACGTCGAGCGTCAGGCTTTCCTTGGAGCGGTTCGTCCAGACGAAATGCGAGGCCAGTCCGCGTGCGCGCTCATCATAGGCGCGCGCAAAATCGCCGACGCCGGGGCGTTCGATCTTGATCACGCGCGCGCCGAGGTCCGCCAGCTGGCGCGTGCAAAAGGGCGCGGCGATCGCGTGTTCGAGCGTGACGACGGTAATGCCATCCAATGGGCGCATGTAGTTCTCCGATCAGAATGAGCGTGGCATGCCGAGCACATGCTCAGCCACGTAGGACAGGATCAGGTTCGTCGAAATCGGCGCGACCTGATATAAACGGGTTTCACGGAACTTGCGCTCGACATCGTATTCGCAGGCGAAGCCGAAGCCGCCATGGAATTGCAGGCAGGCGTTCGCAGCTTCCCACGAGGCGTCGGCGGCCAGCATCTTGGCCATGTTGGCTTCGCTGCCGCAGGCTTGCTTCGCGTCGAACAGCGCGCAGGCTTTGTAGCGCATCAGGTCGGCGGCTTGCAGGTTCACGTAGGCTTTCGCGATCGGGAATTGCACGCCCTGGTTCTGGCCGATCGGCCGACCGAAGACAATGCGCTCATTGACGTATTTCGTGACCTTGTCGATGAACCAGTAACCGTCGCCGATGCATTCGGCGGCGATCAGGGCGCGTTCGGCATTGAGGCCGTCGAGGATGTACTTGAAGCCTTTGCCTTCTTCGCCGATCAGGTTCTCGACCGGGACTTCGAGGTTCTCGAAGAACAACTCATTGGTTTCATGATTGACCATGTTCGGGATCGGGCGCACGGTCAGGCCATTGCCGATCGCGTCGCGCAGGTCGACCAGGAAGATCGACATGCCTTCGGATTTTTTCGTGACTTCAGCCAGCGGCGTGGTGCGCGCCAGCACAATCATCAGGTCCGAATGCTGGACGCGCGAGATCCAGACTTTCTGGCCATTGAGGACGTAATGGTCACCTTTACGCACCGCCGTGGTTTTCAGTTTCGTTGTATCGGTGCCGGTGCTCGGCTCGGTGACGGCCATCGATTGCAGGCGCAATTCGCCGCTGGCGATTTTTGGCAGATACAGATTCTTCTGTTCGGTGGAGCCATGGCGCAGCAAGGTGCCCATGTTGTACATCTGGCCGTGGCAGGCGCCGGAATTGCCGCCATTGCGATTGATCTCTTCCATGATGACCGAGGCTTCCATCAAGCCTAGGCCGGAGCCGCCGTATTCCTGCGGGATCAGCGCGGCGAGCCAGCCTGCCTTTGTCAGCGCATCGACGAATTGTTCAGGATAGGCGCGCGCTTCGTCGACCTTGCGGAAATATTCGGCAGGGAATTCGCTGCACAGGTCTTTAATGGCATCGCGAATATCGGTGTAAGCATCAGGAATCGACATGGGGGCTTTCTTGTAATTGGGTCGGAAATGAGTCGGGGGTTCAGGCCAGTGTGGCTTCGGCTTGCATGGCGAGTTCGCCGCGCACGTTTTTCGCCCACAGGCGCACGGTGCGGCCATCCGCATCGGGTTCGCCGCAGACAGTGAAGTCTTCGGTATCGAACAGCGGGCCGACCGCGCGGAAATTGAATTCGGCGAGCGTCGCGCCGGGAAGATGCCGCTGCAATAAGTCCACCAGCAAGGTCGCGATCAGCGGTCCGTGCACGATCAGGCCCGGATATTGTTCGACTTCGGTGACATAGCTGCGGTCGTAATGGATGCGGTGGCCATTGAAGGTCAGCGCGGAATAGCGAAACAGCAAAACCGGGTCTGGCGTAATCGTACGCGACCATGCTGCGCTGGCTGGTGCCTGCTTGCCGGCCGGGGCGGCCGCGCCCGGCAGTGGATTGTCGCGATAGACGATGTCATGCTCTTCCGTGATCGAGACCACGCCATCGACGGCGATTTCATGCTGGACGGTGACGAAGGCGAGGTTACCTGTGCTGCCGCTCTTGGCCTTGACGTCGAGGATGCGCGAGGTGCGGCTGGCAGTCGCGCCGATCGGCAGCGGTGCGCCAAACTTGAAGCGACCGCCGGCCCACATGCGGCGCGGCAGCGGCACCGGCGGCAAGAAGCCACCGCGCTGCGGATGGCCATCGTTGCCCAGCGCCGAATGACGCGCGACCGACCAGAAGTAAATCCAGTGCCACAGCGGCGGCAAGACCGCGCCTGCGCCAACTTCAAAGTCGCGGTCCAGCGTCGCGGCGAGCGCGGCGGCCTTGCCGGAATTGATCTGGTCGTGGAAAGTTTCGGTCTTGCCTACCCATTGCTGCAGCAGGGCGATATCAAATGCATCGGAGATCATGGCGGAATCATATTGATGGTGAGGCAGCGAGTGTCTGCTTAGCACTGTTGTGCGGCAATCTACATTTTTGGAAGGGGGGCTACGATTTCGCTTGAGGCCTCGTGTTCCGGGCGTAAAATCGGCGCATCACCAGAAGGAAGTCATCATGCTCTTTGATCTCACCGACCTGCGTCTGTTCATCTACATTGCAGAACAAAAAAGCCTGACCCGCGCCGCAGAACGCATGCATCTGTCCCTGCCCGCCGCCAGCAGCCGCATGAAGGAGCTCGAAGCGCGCTTCGGCACGCGCCTGCTGTACCGCGAGAACAAGGGCGTGATGCTATCGCCAGCCGGCGAAACGCTGCTGGCACATGCGCAGCAATTCATGCAGCAAGTCGAGCGCCTCAAGAGCGAGATGCAGACATATAACAATGGCATCAAGGGTCATATCCGCATCTTCGCCAATACCACGGCGGTGACGGAATTCATGCCGCAGGTACTCGGCACCTTTCTCGCCACGCATCCGCATGTGAATGTCGCGCTCGAAGAACGACTGAACCAGGACATCATGCGCGGCGTGCAGGACGGCACGGCTGACATCGGCATCGTCGCCGGGCCCGTGCAGGGGCAGGGGCTGGAAGTGATTAATTTTTCAACCGACCGGTTGGTGCTGGCGACCGCACTTGAACATCCACTGGCGGGCGCTGGCAGTATCACTTTCGCTGAAACGCTGGAATACGCGCATATCGGCCTGCACGAGGGCAGCACGCTGCAGCATTTCCTCAACCGTATCGTCGCCGAAAGTGGCCAGCGTTTGAACCTGCGCATTCAAGTGCGCGGCTTTGAAGCAATGTGCCGCATGGTCGAAACGAATGTCGGCATCGGCATCCTGCCGCAGTCGGCGGCGGTGCGGCATAGCCAGACCATGCAGTTAGCGCTGGTTGAATTGAGCGAGCCTTGGGCTGTTCGCGAGCGCAGTGTGGTCGTGCAAAAACTGGAGGGTTTGCCGCAGTATGCGCGCGAGCTGGTGGACTTTATTTGCAAGACGGCGGCGTTGAATAAGCTGGCGGAGTGAGCTAATCCATCAGTTCACCGAAGCTGTTAGTGCACCGAGGCTGTCGGCGCCAGCGAACCGCAGACGCTAGCGCGCGACGCGAGAAATTCGACTTAGTTCGCATGCTTACGAGGGCGAATTTCTCGCGTCGTGTGCGGGTCAAATGAAAGTCGGTCATGCCTATCGCGCAGGTGGATGCTGAAGTCCTGATTAGGTATCTCGTTCTTCTGCCAATCATGAAAAAAAGCGTCAGTGATGGGGGGCGTCGTCGGAAGGAGTGAACACCCCGACTGGAGGCGACGCCCCCCAGCGCTGATGCGGATTAGCCAAAGAGCAGATTGCAAAAAAGAACAGCATGTCAACCATCGCTGATGCGGGTTAGCGCAAGTACAGTAGGGTTAAGAGTAGCTTACCTGCCCTTAGTCCTCACTCCGCCAGCAATTTCTCAATATCCGCCGCAATATCCTTAGGCTCCGTCATCGACGCATAACGGTCAAACACCGTGCCATTTTTGCGAACCAGGAACTTCGTAAAATTCCACTTGATCGCTTCCGTGCCAAGCACGCCCGGCGCGGCATGTTTGAGGTACTGGAACAAGGGATGCGCCGCATCGCCATTGACGTCGACTTTCGCAAACAGCGGAAACGTCACGCCATAATTTTTCTCGCAAAATGCGCCGATCTCTTCCGCAGCGCCGGGTTCCTGCGCGCCGAACTGATTGCAGGGAAAACCGAGTACTTCGACGCCCTTGTCCTTGAACTGCTGATACACCTGTTCGAGCCCCTTGTACTGCGGCGTGAAGCCGCATTTACTCGCCGTGTTGACGATTAATACGACCTTGCCGCGATATTGTGCGAGTTCGACGGGGGCGCCATCAAGGGCATTGGCCTGGAAGTCATACAGTGTCGTCATGGTTACACAATTCCTAAATGGTGGGAGTCATCGCTATCGTCGCGATGTTTGGCGTCTTTGCCATAGAGCTTGATCATCAGGCGCAAATCATTGAGCGAGTCGGCATTGCGCAAGGCGTCTTCGTAACTGATTCTACCGCCTTCATACAAATCGAACAGCGCCTGGTCAAAGGTCTGCATGCCGAGCTCGCGCGATTTTTTCATGATCTCCTTGATTTCATGCACATCGCCCTTGAAGATCAAATCGGAAATACGCGGCGAATTCAGCATGATCTCAACAGCGGCAGCGCGGCCTTTCGCATCTTTCAACGGGATTAGCCGCTGGGAAATCAGCGCCTTCAGGTTCAGTGACAAATCCATCAACAATTGCGGCCGTCGCTCTTCCGGGAAAAAATTGATGATGCGGTCCAGCGCCTGATTCGCACTGTTCGCATGCATGGTCGCGATGCAGAGGTGGCCGGTTTCGGCGAAGACGATCGCATGTTCCATCGTCTCGCGCTCGCGGATTTCGCCGATCTGGATCACGTCCGGCGCCTGGCGCAGCGTGTTCTTCAGCGCGACCTGCCAGTCGGCAGTATCGATGCCGACTTCGCGCTGGGTCACGATGCAATTGCCGTGCGGGTGGACATATTCGACCGGATCTTCAATCGTGATGATGTGGCCGTAGCTGTGCGCATTGCGATAACCAACCATGCCTGCCAGCGTGGTCGACTTACCCGACCCGGTCGCGCCGACGACGATAACGAGGCCGCGCTTGTTCATGATGATGTCTTTCAGGACCGGCGGCACAGCCAGTTCTTCGAGCAGCGGTATCGTCGTGGTGATGGTCCGTAGCACCATGCCGACCTTCGCCTGCTGCATGAAGGCAGACACGCGGAAGCGGCCGATGTCAGCCGGACTGATGGCGAAATTGCATTCCATGGTCGCCTCGAATTCAGCGGCCTGTTTATCGTTCATGATGGCGCGCACCAGGGCTTGCGTCTGCGCCGCACTGAGGGGCTGATTCGACACCGGTGTCATGCGGCCGTCGACCTTGAATGCCGGCGGAAAGTCGGCAGTGATGAACAGATCCGAGCCATTCTTGCTCAGCATTAGCCTAAGCAAGTCATGCATGAATTTCGTCGCATGTTCACGTTCCATCGTTCATCCTTGGTGCGGCCAGCAGTCGCCTTAACCGGCGAAGTTGTCCGGGTTTTTCGCGCTGAAGCGCGCACTGGCGGGTGAAATCAAATTGCGTTTGACGAGATCCAGCAGGCTCTGGTCCAGTGTCTGCATGCCGTACTGTGTGCCGGTCTGGATCGATGAATACATCTGCGCGATTTTCGCTTCGCGGATCAGATTGCGGATGGCGGGTGTGCCGACCATGATTTCGTGCGCGGCGACGCGGCCGTTGCCATCTTTGGTCTTGATCAGGGTTTGCGAAATCACGGCTTGCAGGGATTCGGACAGCATCGAGCGCACCATTTCCTTTTCATCGCCGGGGAAGACGTCGATGATGCGGTCCACTGTCTTTGCGGCAGAGGACGTATGCAGCGTGCCGAACACCAGATGCCCGGTTTCGGCGGCCGAGAGCGCCAGGCGGATAGTCTCCAGGTCGCGTAATTCACCGACAAGGATGATGTCCGGATCTTCACGCAATGCCGAGCGTAGCGCGCTGCTGAAGGAATGCGTATGCGGGCCGACTTCGCGCTGGTTGATCAGGCACTTTTTTGACTCATGCACGAATTCGATCGGGTCTTCGATCGTCAGGATGTGGCCGTATTCATTTTCGTTGACGTGATTGACCATGGCCGCCAGCGTGGTCGATTTGCCGGAGCCGGTCGGGCCGGTCACGAGCACGAGGCCGCGCGGCTTGAGCGACAGGTCACCGAATAGTTTTGGTGCGTTCAGGTCAGCCAATGACAATATTTTAGAAGGAATCGTGCGCATGACCGCCGCTGCACCGCGATCCTGGTTGAAGGCATTGACGCGAAAGCGCGCCAGTTCCGGAATCTCGAAGGAGAAATCGATTTCCAGATGCTCTTCATAGAACTTGCGCTGGCCATCGTTCATGATGTCGTACACCATGGCGTGGACTTCCTTGTGATCCATCGCTGGCAAATTGATACGCCGGACGTCGCCATGCACGCGGATCATTGGCGGCATGCCGGCCGACAGGTGCAGATCGGAGGCTTTATTCTTGACCGAGAAAGCGAGCAGTTCGGTAATGTCCATTTATAATCCTCGACTGGCCAGTTCCCATGCTTGCGCCCTGGCTGTTATTCCCATGCTGCTTGCATCATCGTTACAGAAGACCCTCATTGATTATGTCCTCAATCATCGCCAACTTGCAAGCCGTGCAAACGCAAATCGCCACTGCTGCGCAAGCTGCCGCACGCGACCCTCAGGATGTTGTCTTACTGGCAGTATCGAAGACCTTTGGCGCCGATGCCGTGATCGAAGCGGCACTCGCCGGACAGACTGCGTTTGGTGAAAACTACCTGCAGGAAGCCGTCGACAAGATCGCTGCCGTGCGCGCCTCGCATCCCGAAGCACCACTCGAATGGCATTTCATCGGCCCGATCCAGAGTAACAAGACGCGGCCCATCGCCGAAAATTTCGACTGGGTGCATTCGGTCGAGCGCCTGAAAATCGCCGAGCGCCTGTCCGCGCAACGTCCTGAAAACCTGCCGCCGCTGAACGTCTGCCTGCAGATCAATATCAGTGGCGAAGCGAGCAAGAGCGGCGCACTGCCGGAGGAAGCGTTGGCACTGGCCACCGCGATCGCCGCCTTGCCGCGTCTGCGTTTGCGTGGCTTGATGGCTGTGCCCGAAGCAACGCCGGACTTCGCGTCGCAGCGTGTCGCATTTCGCGCGCTGCGCTTATTATTTGAATCACTTTGCCGCGCGGGACTTGCGCTCGATACGCTGTCGATGGGCATGTCGGCCGATCTCGACGCGGCCATTGCTGAAGGGGCCACGATTGTGCGCGTCGGCAGCGCCATTTTTGGGAAACGGGATTATGCAAAATAATGGACAAGACAGCATGAAGATCAGCTTCATCGGCGGCGGCAATATGGCCACTGCGCTCATCGGTGGCCTTGCCGGTAGTGTCACGGCCGCTGCCAATATCCATGTGGTCGACCTGAATGCTGCGAGCCTGCAAAAGCTGCAGCAGCAGTTTGGTGTGAGCACGGCGGAACAGCTCGACGCTGCCGTCGAGTCTAGCGATGTGATCGTGCTGGCAGTGAAACCGCAGCAAATGCGCGAGGTGGTTTTGCAGCTGCAGCCGCATGTAAAGTCGCAGCTAATCCTGTCAATTGCAGCAGGTATTCGCGGCAGTGACTTGTCGCGCTGGCTCAACGGTTATGGCGCCATTGTACGCACCATGCCGAATACGCCGGCTTTGATCGGCATGGGCATTACCGGCATAGTCGCGCTCGCCGGCGTATCGGCTGCGCAGCGCAGTGCGGCTGACGCGATCATGCGTGCGGTCGGCGCGACGGTCTGGCTCAGTGATGAGGTACTGATCGATCCGGTCACGGCGGTCTCCGGCAGCGGCCCCGCTTATGTGTTTTATTTTATCGAAGCCATGCAGCAGGCGGCGCTCGAGATGGGTCTCACGCCAGAGCAGGGTACGGAACTGGCCGTGGCGACCTTCACCGGTGCGGCGCAGTTGGCGGCGCAGTCGAGCGAGCCGATCGCGCTCTTGCGCGAGCGCGTGACCTCGAAGGGCGGCACGACCTATGCAGCGCTGAGCAGCATGCAGGCCGATGGCGTCAAGGAGTCCATCGTGCGCGCCATGAAGGCGGCAGCGGCGCGGGGCAAGGAATTAGGCGAAGAATTCGGACGTGACTGAAAAGCACAGTGATTCATTGATTCAGTGATTTTGGCAGGCGCCGGCATTTCCGGCGCCTGCGCAAGGATGCGCTCGCTCGCGCCATGCATGATTTTAAAATATGACGATCATCATATTTGCGTGTACACTCAGCCCATGCAGAAAAATCTGACCCGCAAAGAACTCACTCACGACCGCATCGTCGAAACCGCCTCGCGCGTAATCCGACGCACCGGCTTCGATGGCATGGGCGTGGCCGAGATCATGAAGGAAGCGGGTCTCACCCATGGCGGCTTTTATGCGCACTTCGATTCACGCGAGGCCTTGCTGGCCGAGGCGCTGGAGCGCGCCGGTCGCGACAGTGCCAAGTTGATCACGGCGCGCACCGCGCACCGGCGTACCAAAGGCGCCAGTGCATTTCGCGCATTGATCGACGCCTATCTGTCCGAGTCCCACGTCAACGCCGTTGAACATGGCTGCCCCATTGCCGCACTGGCGTCGGACGTGCCGCGTCAGGCACCGGGGGTGCGCGAAGTCGCGGCCGGGCGCCTGCAGGCATTGATCGCAAGGGTGCAGGAAGTCGTACCTGCGGACGCTGCTGCCGACAGCGCGCTGGCGATTGCCAGCACCATGATCGGCGCGATTCAGCTGGCGCGCGCACTGCCGGATCGGCAGCAGTCGAATGCGGTGCTGGCGGCTTGCCGGCGTACTTTGCTCGAGCAGTACGACGCACCATGAATATTTACCCAGCCGTTGGCCGCCAATTTTTTGATCGCGAATATGATGATCGTCATATTCATGGGCGCCAGTCCAGCGGCGTTCCCTCCAACCCTCCTGAAAGTACACATGCCCGCCAAACCCACTATCCCTGACACGGCCGCGCCGCTCGTTCCGGTCTCGCCCTGGCCGATTTTCTGGATCGCCAGCATCGCCACCTTTCTCGTTTCGCTCGACAGCACGATGCTGTTCGCTGCATTCGGCACGCTAAGGCAAGCTTTTCCGAATGCCACGGCAGCGGATATGTCATGGGTCATCAATGCCTACACCGTCGTGTACGCGGCGATGTTGATTCCCTCGGGCGGCTTGTCGGATACGCATGGTCGAAAGAAGATTTTCATGCTCGGCGTGATCGTGTTTCTGGTCGCCTCCGCGGCCTGCGGACTGGCGGGCAATGTGTGGTGGCTGATCGCCGCGCGTGTACTGCAGGCAATCGGTGCGGCCTTGCTGACGCCGGCGTCGCTGGCCATCGTGCTGGCTGCATTCCCGCAGCAAAAGCGCGCGATTGCCGTCAGTATCTGGGGCGCGGTCGGGGCACTGGCCGCAGCCATCGGGCCTAGCCTCGGTTCCTTTGTCGTCGATACCGTGGGCTGGCCTTGGGCGTTTTATATCAATCTGCCGCTGGGCGCGATTTCACTTTGGCGTGGTGCGCGACTGCTGCCGGAATCCGTGCGTGCTGCCGTGCCTCGTCGCGTCGATGGTGTCGGCATGGCCATGCTGATGGTCGCCGTGGGCGCGATCGCGCTGGCCATCGTGCAAGCTGATTCGCCGGCCTGGTCGCGTACTGAATTGCTGGTCGTTTTTGGTACGGGCCTGATCGCGCTGATCGGCTTCGTCGTCTGGGCGCGCACGACGGCTACGCCGCTGATTGACCTGAGCCTGTTCCAGCATCGCACCTATACTTTCGTGAATCTGGCGACACTGTCGTTCGGCATCGCCTTCTCGATGATGTTCTTTGCCTTCTTCTTTTACATGACCGAGGTCTGGCATTACAGCTTGCCGCGCGCAGGTTTGGCCGTCACGCCCGGACCGCTGCTGGTGATCCCGTTTGCCATCCTCACTGGGCGTCTCGCGGCGCGCCATGGACATCGACCTTTCCTCGTCGGCGGCAGCGTGATTTATGCGCTCAGCGGCTTGTGGTTCCTGCTGGTGCCGGGCGCTGAAGTGAATTATCTTGCGCATTGGCTGCCAGGCCTGCTCCTCAGTGGCATGGCGGTCGGCATGGTGCTGCCGTCGCTGTCAGCTGCGGCCGTGAATCGCCTGCCACTGGCGCATTATGCGGTCGGTAGTGCCGTGAATCAGGCGACGCGCCAGATCGGTTCTGTCCTCGGCGTGGCGTTGACGGTGATGTGGATCGGTCATGGTCATTTGCAGGCGGCGGATTTTGTACCGGTGTACGTGGCGCACGTGGTGCTGGCGCTGCTGACGGCTTTGCTATGCCTGTCGGTACATACGAAGCCTGCGGCTTAGGACGTTTAGTCAGTCGCGCCGTCGCAAGCCCTGCAGCACAGGCGCAAAGGTGTTCCAGGTGCGCGACGCCGATAGCAGACTGCCCAGAAACGCGCCCACTCGTCGCGGGCGCACGATCACCAGTACCGCTGTCAATGCGCCGAGTACGATGCCGGGATGCTGCTTGAGGCTACGTACGGCATGCAGCGTGCTGTCGATGGCGGCCATCAGGCCCTGCATTTCATGGCTGCGCTGTATCAGCTCGACGCGCTCGACTTCGCAACGTGCGACGAGCTGGCGGCGGCGAAAGTTGAGTTTCTGTTCCGGGCTGATCATGGTGGTCTTAGCTTGAGGGTTTCAAGGCATCGATGTCGCGCGCCAGTTCGATCAGCGTCGTGCCCAGCAGATGCGGTTTGTGGCGGTAACGTTCGCGGATCTGCAGGCCGACATAGGCACCACAGCCGGCGAACAGGACAATCAACGTGAGCAGCACGGTGATGCGATGGTCGTCCCAGTACAACACGACCAGCAGCAATACTGCCAGCAACAAGGACAGCGCAAAGCAGAACATCGCCACCTGCGTCAGCAGCAGGTAGGAAAAATAGCGCAGCGCTTCTTCTTCAAGTTCAACCGTGGCGAGCTCGGCGCGCGTATGCAGCAGCGCGATGAAATTCGCGCCGATCCGGCTCAGGGTCTGCGCGATTGCCATCGCTTACCGGCGTCTGGCGAGCAGGCCGATTACGACGCCAGCCAGCGCACCGATGCCGACGGATTTCCAGGCATGGTTATTCACATAGTCGTCCGTGTTGTGCACGACATCGCGGCTACGCGTGAGCAAAGAGTCTTCGATCTTGCCGAAGCCATCGCGCGCGGCCACCAAGGCTGACTCTACCTTGGCGCGGGCCTGCAGGTAGGTGTCCTCGCTGCCGTTTTTTGATTTCAGTAAATCTTCAGCTTCGTGGATCAGCGATTTCAGGTCATGCATGATTTTTTCGCGCTTCTCCAGGCTGGCGGCGATCCTGTCCATAGGCGTCTCCCTAGGTATGAAACAAAATGTTCCACCCCAGTGTAGCCAGCGCGGATGACCGCAGATTGCGCGCCATCAAAGTCGCTGCTCAGCGCAACGCATAATCGAGCGCCACACCCGCAAAGATCGCCGCGCCCAGCCAGTTATTGTGCCGGAACGCCGCGAAGCAGCGCATCCGGTCGCGCTCGCGGATCAGCGTGTAGTGATACCCCGCACAGCCCGCCGCAACGAGCAGTCCGCCAATGAAGTACAGACGCAAGCCCGCCTGCCAGCCGACCACAAGAATCAGCCCCAGCGCCACCGCGTAACACAGCATCACCGCCAGCACATCAAAGCGCCCGAAGGTAATGGCCGAAGTCCGTATGCCGATGCGCACATCATCATCGCGATCGACCATCGCGTATTCGGTATCGTAAGCGACGGCCCAGAAAATATTCGCCAGCAGCAGCAGCCATGCCGAACCCGGTACTTGGCCCTGCACGGCGGCAAAGCCCATCGGGATGCCGAAGCCAAACGCAATGCCCAGATACGCCTGCGGAATCGCAAAGAAGCGTTTGAAATAGGGATAGCTGCCAGCGATTAGCACCGCGGCGACCGAGAGCTGTTTAGTCAGCGCATTGAGCGGCAGGATCAGCGCGAACGCGATCAGCGCCAGCACGCCGGCCACGAGCAGCGCTTCCCATGAAGCGATCCGGCCACTCGTCAAAGGCCGCTCAGCCGTGCGCTTGACGTGTTTGTCAAAATCGCGATCGGCATAATCATTGACTGCGCAGCCGGCCGAACGCATCAGTACCGTACCCAGCGTAAAAATCAGCACGATGCCGAGATCCGGCTTGCCCGCCGCCGCCAGCCACAGCGCGATCAGCGTTGGCCACAGCAGCAGCAGGATGCCGATCGGCTTGTCGAGCCGCACCAGCCGGATATACAGTTGGAGTCGCTTCATGGCGTGTTCAGCCCTCGCTGGCAGCCTCGTCAGCCAGCATCGCCACGCCCGTCAGACCCGAAGCCAGTACGGCCTCGCGCACGACGTCGATGGCGGCGCTGCGCGTAAAACTCTTGCGCCAGGCGAGCACGATGCGGCGCGATGGTTCCGGCGCATCGAAGGGCACGAAGCGCACATTGCCGTCGACGGTCGTCATGTCCTGGACTGATGCGCGCGGCAGCACGGTGATGCCGATACCGGAGGCGACCATGTGCCGTATCGTTTCCAGCGACGAGCCTTCGAAGGTGCGTGAAATGCCGTCGCCGGTCGTGGAAAAACGCGCCATTTCCGGACAGACTTCGAGCACCTGATCGCGGAAGCAATGGCCATTGCCGAGCAAGAGCATGGTTTGCGATTTCAGTTCCAGCGCACCGATGCTGGCGCGCCCGGCCCATTCATGGTCGCGCGGCATGGCGACCACGAAGGGTTCGTCGTACAGCGGCTGGGTGATCAAACCTTGCTCTGGAAACGGCAGGGCCATGATGGCCGCGTCGATTTCGCCTTGGCGCAGCATTTCAACGAGCTTGACGGTGAAATTTTCCTGCAGCACGAGCGGCATTTTCGGGACGCGCTCGATCATGCGCTTGACCAGCGGCGGCAGCAAATAAGGCGCGATCGTGTAAATGATCCCGAGCCGGAAAGGTCCGACCAGCGGGTCCTTGTTCTGCTTGGCGATTTCCTTGATGGCGGCAGTTTGCTCGAGCACGAGTTCGGCTTGCGCGACGATTTTCATGCCCAGCGGCGTCATGGAAATTTCCGTGCCGCCGCGTTCGAAAATCACCACGCCGAGTTCATCTTCCAGCTTCTTGATCGCCACCGACAGCGTCGGCTGAGCCACGAAGCAGGCTTCGGCCGCATGGCCAAAATGTTTTTGCCGCGCGACGGCGACGATGTATTTGAGTTCAGTGAGGGTCATGGCTGCATCTTCTCATACCTTCAAAAATTCTTCCTTGGCGCCGAGCCAGCGCGCCAGATGCGCTTGGACTGTCACCGGGTCAGTTTGCAGCAGCTGTTGCGCGAGATCGCGGGCGCGCTCGACTAAAAATTGATCCGCTTCGAGATCGGCGAAGCGCAGCATGGCCTGGCCCGACTGGCGCGCACCGAGGAATTCACCGGGGCCGCGGATTTGCAAATCGCGGCGGGCGATTTCAAAGCCATCAGTCGATTCGCGCATGATGCCGAGCCGCTCGCGCGCGATCTGTCCGAGCGGGCTCTGGTACAGCAGCAGGCAGACGCTCGCAGCCGAGCCGCGCCCGACGCGCCCGCGCAGCTGGTGCAGCTGCGACAGGCCGAAGCGTTCCGCATGTTCGATCACCATCAGCGAGGCGTTCGGCACATCGACGCCGACTTCGATGACGGTGGTGGCGACCAGCACATGGACTTCGCCACGGCTGAAGGCATCCATGACGGCCTGCTTTTCGGCCGGCTTCATGCGCCCGTGCACGAGGCCGACCTGCAAATCGGGCAGGGCTTCGGCCAGCGCGATCTGGGTTTCGGTCGCCGTCTGCAATTGCAGCGCTTCCGATTCCTCAATCAGCGGGCAGACCCAGTAAGCCTGACGACCTTCGAGCGCTGCCGCATGGACGCGTTCGACGACTTCATCACGGCGGTTCTGGTCGATATTGCGCGTCATGATGGGCGTGCGGCCCGGCGGCAATTCATCGATGGCCGAGACTTCGAGATCGGCGTAATAGGTCATGGCCAGCGTGCGCGGAATCGGTGTAGCCGACATCATCAGCTGGTGCGGCACGTTCGGTCCGCTGTCGGCATCCATGCCCTTGTTGCGCAGCGCCAGGCGCTGGCCGACGCCGAAGCGGTGCTGCTCATCGACGATGACCAGACCCAGGCGCGCGAAGTGGACCGCGTCCTGGAACACGGCGTGCGTGCCGATGATCAGCTGCGCCGAGCCGTCGGCGATGCTGGCTTGCGCCTGCGTCTTGTCTTTCTTCTTCAGCCCGCCGGTGAGCCAGGCGATCGTTACGCCGAGCGGTGCCAGCCATTGCGCGATCTTGCGGAAATGCTGTTCGGCGAGGATTTCAGTCGGCGCCATCAGCACGGCCTGATAGCCGCTGTCGATGGCTTGCGCGGCGGCGAGCGCGGCGACGATGGTCTTGCCGCTGCCGACGTCGCCCTGCAAGAGCCGTTGCATAGGAAAGGCGGCGCGCATGTCGCTGCGGATTTCCGCCAGCACGCGCTCTTGCGCGCCGGTCAGCTTGAAGGGCAGGGCGCGCATGAAGCCGGCGCACAAAGCGCCTTCAGTGGCGAGCGGCGCTGCACCTTTTTCGCGACGTGACATCTGTGCGCGCTTCAGCGATAACTGCTGCGCCAGCAATTCATCGAACTTCATGCGCGTCCAGGCCGGATGCGAGTGATCCGACAGCGCGTATTCATCGACTTCGGGCGCGGGATTATGCAGCAGCCGCACCGCGGCTTCAAACGGTTCGAGCCCCAGCGCGTCGCGATGCACGGCCGGCAGCGTATCGCTCCAGTCGATGCGCGCCATGGCTTCGGCGATGGCTTTACGCAGGATGGTTTGCGACACGCCTTCACCGGCCGGATAGACAGGGGTTAAGGCGCGCGGCAGCGGTGCGCCTTCGACGACGATCTTGTAAGTCGGGTGCACCATCTCGGCGCCAAAGAAGCCATGCCGCAGTTCGCCGCGCACGCGTACGCGGTTTCCCTCGGCGAATTGCTTGGTCTGGCTGCCGTAAAAATTCAGGAAGCGCATCACCAGCGGCCCGGTCTCGTCAGTGATCGTGACGACCAATTGCCGGCGCGGGCGGAATTGCACGTCGCAGTGCGTGACGACGCCTTCGACCTGCACCATGCTGCCACCCATGAAGCCGGCTGCGGCAATCGTCGTGATCTGCGTCTCGTCTTCGTAACGCATGGGCAGATGCAGTACGAGCTCGATGTCCGTCCTCAGCCCGAGGCGGGCGAGTTTGTCCTCGACCTTATTGGCGCGCGGCGGGGCGGTCTTTTTAGCGGCGGGGGACTTTTTCGGCGGTGTGGGCATATCTGCTTGGGGCTAACGGGTGCTTAACTACAGTAGTCGGGCTGCACAGCGTAAAATAGCGCACTTTCAGCAATCCGCAGCCAGTGCGACATTGTAGGGCCAAAGGCCGCAATGACAAACAGCCACTGCCGCGTCCCTGACGATCCCCCGGACAATAACAACGCATGTATTCACTTTCCGATTTTGATTTTGATTTGCCGCCTGAGCTCATCGCCCAGACGCCGCTGGCGCAGCGCAGCGCGTCGCGCCTGTTGCACCTCGACGGTGATGTGCTGATCGACCGCGCCTTTGCCGAAGTGGTCGATCTGCTCACGCCCGGCGACCTGCTGGTATTCAACGACACGCGGGTATTGAAAGCGCGCTTTTTCGGCATCAAGGAAACTGGCGGTAAGGTCGAAGTGCTCGTCGAGCGCGTCGTCGACAGCCGCACCGTGCATGCGCAGGTACGCGCTTCCAAATCGCCACCACCGGGCACCGTTATCCGGCTCGCGGACGCCTTCGATGTCATCGTCGGTGTGCGCGTCGGCGAGTTTTTCACTTTGCAATTTCCCGATGAGGTACTGACCCTGATCGAGGCGCATGGCCGCTTGCCGCTGCCGCCGTATATCGACCATGCGGCCGATGCCTATGACGAGACGCGTTACCAGACCGTCTATGCGCGCGAACCGGGCGCAGTCGCCGCACCGACGGCGGGCCTGCATTTCGATGACGCCTTGCTGGAGCGGCTGCGTGAAAAAGGCATCAATTTTGCGTTCGTGACGCTGCATGTCGGCGCCGGCACCTTTCAGCCAGTGCGCACCGAAGCGCTGGCCGAGCACCAGATGCATAGCGAGTGGTACACGATCAGCGAGGAAACTGTCGCTGCTGTGAACGCCACGAAAGCGGCCGGGCGTCATGTCGTCGCGGTCGGCACGACCAGCCTGCGCGCGCTCGAGTCCGCTTCGCGCAGCGGCACTTTGCAGGCGCACAGTGCCGACACTAAACTGTTCATCACGCCCGGTTACCACTTCAACACAGTCGACCGGCTCGTGACGAATTTCCATTTGCCGAAATCGACGCTGCTGATGCTGGTCTCGGCCTTTGCCGGCTATGCGCAAATTCGCGCCGCGTATCAACATGCGATCGCGCAGCAGTACCGCTTCTTCAGTTATGGCGATGCGATGTTGCTGACCCTGCGCGACAACAATTAAAACATTACGACTATGATGAATTTCAAATTATTAAAAACCGATGGCAAGGCGCGCCGTGGCCGCCTGACGCTGAACCATGGCGTGGTCGAAACGCCGATTTTCATGCCGGTCGGAACCTACGGCACGGTGAAAGCCATGTCGCCGCTCGAACTGAAAGAAATCGACGCGCAAATCATCCTCGGCAATACCTTCCACCTGTGGCTGCGCCCCGGTACCGAGACCATCAGCAAATTCGGCGGCCTGCATCACTTCATGGGCTGGGACAAGCCTATCCTGACGGACTCCGGCGGCTTCCAGGTCTTTTCGCTCGGTGAGATGCGCAAGATCACCGAAGAAGGCGTGAAGTTCCATTCGCCCATCAATGGCGACAAACTCTTCCTGTCGCCGGAAATCTCGATGCAGATCCAGCGCGCGCTCAATTCCGACATCGTCATGCAGTTCGACGAATGTACGCCCTATGAAATCGACGGCCGCGCAGCCACGCATGAAGAGGCGGCAAAGTCGATGCGCATGTCGCTGCGCTGGGCGCAGCGCTCGCGCAATGAATTCACCGGTGGCGAAAATCCGAATGCCCTGTTCGGCATCGTCCAGGGCGGCATGTTCGAAGACTTGCGCGATGAATCGCTGGCCGGCCTCGAACACATCAATTTCGAAGGCGTGGCCATTGGCGGTCTGTCGGTGGGCGAGCCGAAGGAAGACATGATGCGCGTGCTCGAGCACATCGGCCCGAAACTGCCGGCCGACAAGCCGCATTACCTGATGGGCGTGGGCACACCGGAAGATCTGGTGGCGGGCGTATCGAATGGCGTTGACATGTTCGACTGCGTCATGCCGACGCGGAACGCGCGCAATGGCTGGCTGTTCACGCGTTTCGGCGACCTGAAGATCAAGAATGCGCGTTACAAGGACGACACCCTGCCGCTGGACGAAACCTGCGGCTGTTATGCCTGCCGCAATTTCTCGCGCGCTTATCTGCACCATTTGCATCGCGCCGGCGAAATCCTCGGTGCGCGCCTCAATACCATCCATAACCTGTTCTATTACCTCGACCTGATGCGTGAAATGCGCAGCGCCATCGATGCCGGGCAATTCCAGGCCTTCGTGCGCCAATTTCATGCCGATCGCGCCCGCGGCGTTTAGGTACGCTTAGGCCACTGAATCAGAGGGCAGGGTGCTAAAATGTCCAGCTATTTTCAATTAACAAACCGGAGTCCAACGTGTTCATTTCCAACGCTTACGCCCAAGCCGCTGTCGGCGGCGACCTGCAGAGCAATCTGACGAGTTTCCTGCCTATCATCCTGATGTTCGTGGTCCTGTATTTCCTCATGATCCGCCCACAGATGAAGCGTCAGAAAGAACAAAAGGCCATGATGGATGCATTGGCGAAAGGTGACGAAGTCATCACAGCCGGCGGCGTACTCGGCAAGGTCACCAAGGTCGTTGACGGTTATGTGACGCTGGAAGTGTCGGACAACACGACGATCATCGTGCAAAAATCGGCAGTGAGCACCTTGCTGCCTAAGGGCACGATCAAGGCGCTGTAATTGATCCGACTGTTTTAATTCGCAGGGCTGGTCGCGACTGGTCCTGCGAATTGTCGTTTTGTTGGGCGCAGGGTCAGTCGGCGCGTTGCGACGCCCCCTGCAATTTGGATTCACTCAAAATAGTTTAAGTTTCCCATGAACCGTTACCCCATCTGGAAGTACATCCTCATCGTCATCGCGCTGCTGTTCGGCGTGGTGTACACCGTGCCGAACTTCTTTGGTGAGTCGCCAGCGGTACAAATCAGCAGCGCCAAGGCAACGGTCAAGGTCACGCCGGCCGAAGTCGCCGCCGTCGAAAAAGTCCTCGAAAAGAATGGCATCAAGCAGCAGGGCGTGCTGTTCGAAGCGATCGGTAATCAAGGTTCGGTGCGTGCGCGCTTCGCCGATACCGATGCCCAGTTCAAGGCCAAGTCCACGCTCGAAAAAGAGTTGAACGCCGATCCGGCCGATCCGACCTACAACGTCGCCTTCAACCTCTTGCCCAATACCCCAGCCTGGCTGCAAAGCCTGCATGCCTTCCCGATGTACCTCGGTCTCGATTTGCGCGGTGGCGTGCATTTCCTGATGCAGGTCGACATCAAGGCCGTGCTGAACAAGCGCGTGCAAGGCCTGCAAAGCACCGCGCGCTCGCTGCTGCGCGAAAAGAATATCCGTCACGCCGGCATCAGCCGCGTCGCCGACACGATTGAAATTCAGTTCCATGAACTCGATACGCGCGTGAAGGCCAAGGAAGTCCTCGCCTCGCAGCTGCCCGATGTTCTTCTCTCTGAGCCGGCCGACCAGGCTGACATGAAGCTGGTCATGGCGCTGAAACCTGCCGCACTGAAGCAAACGATTGAAGACGGCGTCGGCCAGAACATCAGCACCCTGTCCAAGCGCGTCAATGAACTCGGCGTGGCCGAGCCGCTGATCCAGCGTCAGGGCGCTGACCGCATTGTGGTCGAATTGCCAGGCGTCCAAGACGTTTCGCGCGCCAAGGACATCATCGGCCGCACGGCCACGCTGGAAGTACGTCTTGTTGACGACACCGTGCGCGGCACCGACGACGGCGCCATTCCATTTGGTTCGGAATTGTTCAAGGTCGGCCGCGGTGCGCCGTCTGTGCTGTACAAGGACCCGATCATCACGGGCGACTACATTGCCAGCGCCTCGGCCAGCTTCGACAGTAACCAGCAGCCGGCCGTCAGCATCGACCTCAACGGCGATGGCGGTCGCAAAATGCGCGAAGCCACGCGCAGCCGCGTCGGTAAATCCATGGCCATCGTCCTGTTCGAAAAGGGCAAGGGCGAATTGCTGACTGTTGCGACGATCCGTGACGAACTCGGCTCGCGCTTCCAGATTACCGGCATGGGTTCGGCTGAAGCCTCGGCCGATCTCGCGCTGCTGCTGCGCGCCGGTTCTCTTGCCGCACCGATGGAAATCATCGAAGAACGTACGATCGGCCCGCAGCTCGGCGCCGAGAATATCCAGAAGGGTTTCAATTCGACCCTGTACGGCTTCGCTGCGATCACCGTGTTCATGGTGATTTACTATGCGCTGTTCGGCTTCTTCAGCGTCTTTGCGCTGGCCGTGAACCTGTTATTGCTGATCGCCTTGCTGTCGGTCTTGCAGGCGACATTGACCTTGCCGGGGATTGCTGCGATCGCCTTCACGCTCGGTATGGCCATTGATGCAAACGTGCTGATCAATGAGCGCATCCGCGAAGAACTCCGCTCCGGGAACACGCCGCAAGCCGCCATCGCGGCCGGCTTCGAGCGTGCCTGGGCGACGATCGTCGACTCCAATGTGACGACGCTGATCGCTGGTCTGGCGCTCTTGATCTTCGGTTCCGGTGCGATCCGCGGCTTCGCTGTCGTGCATTGCCTGGGCATCCTGACGTCGATTTTCTCGTCGGTGTTCGTGTCGCGCGGCGTGGCGAACCTCTGGTATGGACGCAAGAAGAAGCTGACGGGTATTTCCATCGGCCAGATCTGGAAACCAGAAAACTAATTCGCTCCGCTACGCACAGTGACGTCGAAACCCAGTAAAGAATAAAGAGCACATCATGGAATTATTCCGCATCAAAAAAGATATACCCTTCATGCGCCACGCATTGATCTTCAATGTGATTTCCGCGCTGACCTTCGTCGCTGCCGTGTTCTTCCTGTTCCACAAGGGCTTGCACCAGTCGATCGAATTCACCGGCGGCACTGTCATGGAAGTCGCCTACAAGCAGCATGCCGACCTTGAAGGTATCCGCAAGACGATCAGCGATCTCGGTTATACCGATAATCAGGTCACCAGCTTCGGTACAGCCCAAGACGTGATGATCCGCCTGCCGCCGCAAAAAGATGTGAATTCGGCGCAGCTCAGCGACAAGGTACTGGCCGCATTGCAGGCAAAGGATGCTGGCGTAGTGCGGCAAAAAACGGAATTCGTCGGCCCGCAAGTCGGTGAAGAATTGGCGCACGATGGCTTGATGGCGATGGCCATGGTCGTCATCGGCATCATGATTTATCTGGCGCTGCGTTTCGAATGGAAATTCGCGGTCGCGGCGATCATCGCGAACTTGCATGACGTGGTCATCATTCTCGGCTTTTTCGCCTTCTTCCAGTGGGAGTTTTCACTGACGGTCTTGGCGGCGGTACTGGCGGTGCTGGGTTATTCGGTGAATGAATCTGTGGTCGTCTTCGACCGGGTGCGCGAGACTTTCCGTGACCGCCGTTTTGGTAAGCTGGAAACGCCGGACGTGATGAACCATGCGATCACGAGCACGATTTCACGTACCATCATCACGCACGGCTCGACGCAGATGATGGTGCTGGCGATGCTGCTGTTCGGTGGCCATACGCTGCATTACTTTGCGGTCGCACTGACGATCGGTATTTTGTTCGGTATTTACTCGTCCGTGTTCGTGGCCGCAGCAGTAGCGATGTGGCTGGGAGTGAAGCGCGAAGACTTGATCAAGCCGATCAAGGAAAAGGACGAAACCGATGGTGCTGTGGTCTAAGATCTGAATTAAACGAGCCAGCTTTCTAGCTGGCTTTTTTTCGACTGTCCTGGGAGGGATGTGCATGAAAAAATTACGCGTATGGGATTTGCCGGTGCGACTGTTTCACTGGGCATTGGTGCTGCTGATCGCCGGCGCGGTCGTCACGGCCAATATCGGCGGTAACTGGATGGAATGGCATCTGCGCGCAGGCTACGCGATCCTGACACTGATCCTGTTTCGCATGATCTGGGGCGTGATCGGTTCGGTCTATGCGCGTTTCGCGAATTTCATCGTCGGTCCGCGCGCCATACTCGCGTATTTGCGTGGCTTGCGCAGCGATGCGGCAGTTCGCCTGATCGGTCACAACCCGTTGGCCGGACTGTCGGTGCTGGGTTTGCTCGCGGTCGTCTTGCTGCAGGCGGTAACCGGCCTGTTTTCGAATGACGATATCGCCATCGAAGGACCGCTGTTCAAATTCATCAGCAAGGAGCTGTCCGATCAATTGACCTGGATTCATTCCGAGCTGAGCATCAATGTGCTGTATGGTTTCGTCGCGCTGCATGTGCTGGCGATCGCGTTTTATTATGTCCGCAAGAAGCAGGATTTGCTCACGCCCATGATCAGCGGCGACGTGCTCACTGAGCTCGATGTGCCGGCGGCGAAGGATGGCGTGCTGGTGCGCCTGTTGGCGCTGGTGGTGTTCGCCGTATGTGCCGCTGGCGTGTATGCCTTGGTGAAGCTGGTGTAATGCGGCATTCAGTGTAAAAAGCAAAGCGGCCCGGAGGCATCAGCGTCCGGGCCGTTTTTCGATCATGCCAGATTACTTGCTCTTGTAATTATCGTGGCAAGCCTTGCAGGTCTGGCCGACAGCGCCAAACGCGACCTTGATCGCCGCCAGGTCACCGGTCTTGCTGGCGGCGCTGAGCTTGCTCACTTCAGCGAGCATCTTGTCCGAGCCAGCTTTGAATTTGTCATGTTCTTGCCAGATTTCCGGCTTTGCTTTCGTGCGGCCCTTGTCCGAGCCTTCAGTAAATCCTTGCCAAGGCAATTTGGACAGCGTGTCGATGATGGCGACATCGGCTTCAACAGCGGCCTTGTCATAAGGTTTCTCGCCTTTGACGACAGCGGCAACACGGCTGAAATGCTGACCCATCATGAAAAATGCGGATTTACGGTATTCGATGGCATCGTCGACCTTGGCGAATTGCGCATGGGCGGCAAACGGGACGGCAAACAGGGTGGTCAAGGCTAAGGCGGCTACTGCACGTTTCATGTCGACTCCTTCAGGTATAAAAAGGCTGCGACATTGAGTTGGCGCAGCCTTGATAGTTTAGCAGCTTGGAACGCGTTAAATTGCTTTTGCCAGTTTTGCCGCCGTGCCGATGTAATTTGCCGGCGTCATGGCCAGTAGCGTCGCTTTGGCCGAATCCGGAATCGCCAGGCCAGTGACGAATTCCTGCAGCGCGACTTTCGAAATGCCTTTGCCGCGCGTGAGTTCCTTCAATTGCTCATACGGATTTTCAATGCCGTAGCGGCGCATCACGGTTTGCACCGGCTCGGCCAGCACTTCCCAGGTCGCGTCGAGGTCTTCTGCCAGGCGCGCAGGATTGACTTCGAGCTTGTTCAGACCGCGCAGGCAGCTGTCGTAGGCCAGCAGCGTATAGCCGAAGGCCACGCCGATATTGCGCAAGACGGTCGAGTCGGTCAGGTCGCGCTGCATGCGTGAAACTGGCAGCTTTTCCGCCATGTGTTTCAGTACGGCGTTGGCCATGCCGAGATTGCCTTCGGAGTTTTCGAAGTCGATTGGATTGACCTTGTGCGGCATCGTGCTGGAACCAATTTCGCCCGCCTTGGTGCGCTGCTTGAAGTAACCGAGCGAGATATAGCCCCACATGTCGCGATTCAGGTCGAGCAGGATGGTGTTGGTGCGCGCCATCGCATCGAACAGTTCGGCCATGTAGTCGTGCGGCTCGATCTGGATTGTGTAGGGATTGAAGGCGAGGCCCAGGCGCTGTTCGATCACATTGCGCGAGAACGCTTCCCAGTCATGCTCGGGATAGGCCGACAGATGGGCGTTGTAATTACCGACAGCGCCATTCATCTTGCCGAGGATTTCAACGGCGCCGATGCGTTGCGCGGCGCGGCGCAGGCGCGCCACGACGTTCGCAATTTCCTTGCCTAATGTTGTCGGACTGGCCGGCTGGCCGTGGGTGCGCGACATCATCGGTACTTCCGCATGTTCATGCGCGAGGCTACGCAGTTTTTCGATCAGGCCATTCAGGGCCGGCAGCATGACGCTGTCGCGCGCGGCTTTCAACATCATGCCGTGCGAAGTATTGTTGATGTCTTCCGAGGTGCAGGCAAAATGGATGAATTCGGACGCGGCGAGCAATTCCGGGACATCCTTGACTTGTTCTTTCAGCCAGTATTCGACGGCTTTGACGTCATGGTTCGTGACGGCTTCGATGGCCTTGATGCGTTCAGCGTCGGCTTCGGTGAAATCGCTGGCGATCTTGTCGAGCATGGCCGAGGCCGATGGCGAAAACGGTGTGATTTCGGCAAAGCCGGCAGCAGCCAGCGCCTGCAGCCAGGCGATTTCGACTTTCACGCGGTGATGCATGAAGCCGGCTTCGGAAAGGATGGGACGCAGTGAATCCGTCTTGGCGGCGTAGCGGCCGTCGAGCGGCGAAAGGGCGGAGAGGGCTGAAAGAGGCATGATGGTCGGCTTGGAATGGCAGAAGGAGCGGACAGCCGCGTCAAATAAGGACCGCAGCCGCAAAGACGACATTTTACCATCGGCGACAGCGGCAATTCTGATCTTCGGCGCGCCGTCTGGACGCGGCGGGCCGGCAAGTGGCCGATGTTATAATCGACGCAAAATATACCGATAAAGGCTCTATGAAACTGATTGGATCAATCGCCAGCCCTTACGTGCGCAAAGTGCGCATCGTCATGGCTGAAAAAAAACTGGACTTCGAACTGGTGCTCGAAGACGTATGGGCCAAAGACACGGTAATCCAGCAATTTAATCCGCTCGGTAAAGTGCCTTGCCTGTTGACCGAAGATGGCGGCGCCATTTTTGATTCACGCGTGATCGTCGAGCATCTCGACACGCGCACGCCCGTATGCAAATTGATCCCGGCGACGAGCCGTGAGCGCACCGAGGTCAAGACCTGGGAAGCGCTGGCCGATGGCATCGCCGATGCAGCGATCCTGATCCGTCTCGAAAAGACCCAGCGTGCGCCAGAGCTGCAAAGCGAGGCCTGGATTGCGCGGCAAATGAACAAGGTCGATGCCGGCTTGAAGGCGCTGTCCGCAGGTCTGGCCGACAAGCCATTTTGCGCTGGCGCCAGTTACACGCTGGCCGATGTCGCTGTTGGCTGCACGCTGTGCTGGCTGAGCTTCCGCTTCCCGGAAATCAACTGGCGTGGGGATCATCCCAACCTTGCCAAGCTGGTCGACAAATTGTCGGAACGGCCATCGTTCAAGGATACCGTGCCGCAGTAAGCGACACGACAATAAATAAGGGACGCCTTGTAGCGTCCCTTTTTTTATTTATGATCCATCCATCTGCGACTGCAGGTAATTCTGCAAACCGATCTTGTTGATCAGTTCCAGCTGCGTTTCCAGCCATTCGATATGTACTTCGGTATCGTCGAGGATGTCCTTGAACAATTCGCGCGAGATGTAATCGGCGGCCAGCTCGCAGGCGGCGATGCCCTCCTTGACCGTCTTTTGCGCGGCCAGTTCCAGCGTCAGGTCGCATTGCAGCATCTCCGGCGTGTTCTCGCCGACCATGACCTTGTTAATCGCCTGCACATTTGGCAAGCCGTCCAGCATCAGGATGCGATTGATCAGATTGTCGGCATGCTTCATTTCGCCGATGGACTCGTCATATTCCTTCTTGCCGAGTTTGCCGAAGCCCCAATGCTGGTACATGCGCGCATGGAGAAAGTATTGATTGATCGCAGTCAGTTCATTGGTCAGCTGACTGTTCAACAGCCGGATGATGTTGGCATCGCCCTTCATAGTAACCTCAATGGAGTGGTTGAACCATGATCGTAACGCGGCTCATCTTGGCCGGTTACCGGGTTCGACAAACCTTATGTGCTTACAGAGATGTGAAGGCAGGAGATCAGGCGGGTGTTAATTGTGTTTGTGGACCTGGCTGGTTCAGCAGAGGCTGCATGCGATGACTGTCGAGACGGCGTTGCAGTACTTCGCAGACCGACAGCATCAGATTGTTGCGTTTTCTGGCCTCAGAGCGCTTTTTGGACGCTAGTGTTTCCAGTGCAATTGGCTGAAATGGCGTACACGGCATTTCGAAGTCGCCGTTAGCCATGGGTAATGCCTCGAGCTCGCGCCAGGTTTCATCATAGTTCGATGAAATACGCCGGCGACGTGATTGATTAATCGCGACGCGATTTGCGTTGCTAGTCAGATAAATCTGCTCGCATCCAAAGAACAGGCCAATTTCGCGGACCATCGAGATCATGAAATTCTTGGGTCGGCAGCCATAAAGGTCGCGCGTGATCGACTTCATGATGCTATTGCCGTCGGCCGAGCGCATGCCCTGCAGGCAGCCAATCTGAATTGCAATGTTGTCCTTGGTTGCGACCAGCATAAAAGTCACGGCATAAACGCAACGGCCCTCCTGCACCAGACGCAAACACAGTTCGCCTTCACGATGCCCATCGGTCACTGCAGATATCTCCAGTGATAATGGCGTCATTGATTTGCCAAAAAAACGGCACAGCACGATAGGATGCGTTGCTGCCTGTCGTATGAAATTACCAAATCCTGCCTGAAACATATGGCGATAATGGCCAATCAGGAAATTCACCCGGTCAGTACACGATAGCTTTGTCGACAGATAAGGGCGATAAATCTTGTGTATTAACAAGGGATAAAACTGTGCCAGTTCATCAAGTTGTGGATGTGCACGCAAGAATTCGAGCCAGCGATGGGTTTGTTTCGGGTAAAAAAATGCGCCCAGTATTAATTTCAGGTGGTCTTTTGGCTTTTTTGGTGCAGGGAAAATAACCGGCAGGGGTAATAATAATTTCATGGCTTTGTTTTAATGACGTTCTTAAAGCCTGTGATCGTGGATGGCATAAGGTCAATCACGATCATTTCCGGCGTTCTGCTTAAGAAAAGTCTGAGGATTCAAAGACTTTGCCAACTGATGATCATACCGAAGAATTGCCATATGTAAATTTATGTAACCCAATTGTAATGAAATGTAAGTCGGACTTTGCCTGGTCAAATGGCCAATTTCAAGAAAGGCTTAGAATGGTGAACAGAACGCGGTCTGGTGCGGGCGACGAGACGTTGAATTATTGAACGATGAGTTCTTTTGGTACGCTAGTAACCGGAAGTAATCACCGCTACCTCACTTCATTAAAGGATGCAATTTTGCGCTGCTTGGTAATTGATGATGACCTTGATATGGCGCGTTATATTTGTGATGGCTTGTTGGCCAGCGGATATGGCGTGACCTTGTCACGCGAGCCGGTTGAGGCCACCTCGCTGGCCTGCAATGAGCTCTGGGATATTGTCATCCTTGACCGACTTTTGCCGGGGCAAACCGATGGACTGACTATCCTGAAAAAGTTGCGTAATCTCGGCAGGCAAACACCGGTGTTGATCCTGAGTGCCCTTACCAGCGTCGATGAACGTGTGCGCGGTTTGAAAGCGGGCGGGGATGACTATTTGGCCAAGCCGTTTGCTTTTCCAGAGTTATTGGCACGTATCGAAGCCTTGTTGCGACGCTCCAGTGCCGATAAAGAAGCGACGCATCTGCAAATTGCCGACCTGATCCTTGATGTCCGCGCGATGCGGGTCAGTCGCGCCAATAGCGTTATCGCCTTGCAGCCACGCGAGTTTCGCCTTCTGGAATACCTGATGCGCAATGAGGGCCGCGTACTGACGCGCGCCATGCTGCTTGAAAATGTCTGGGATTACCATTTCGATCCGCAAACCAATGTCATTGATGTTCAGGTTAGTCGCTTGCGTAACAAGATCGACAAGGATTTTGCGCTGCCTTTGATCCACACAGTGCGTGGTGTTGGTTATCTGATTTCAGGCAGCCCACAGGCTGGCAATGGCTAATTTCCGGGGCTCAATTGCTGCCCGCCTCGCGCTGGGCTACGGTTTGTTGGTGACGGTGTCAATCACGGTCGTGTCCGGCGTATTTTATGTCGGCACAATCGGCGTGTTGGACGAGAATATCGACAATAAAATCACGGCGATTTCCGACCGTCTTTATAAGGTCGCGCAATTTGGCGCACAAGAGACGCTGGCGCGAGAGATCAATCGGCAGATGAGCGACGGCCTCGATAGCGACTCTGAGATTTTTCTTCTCTCCGCCCCCGATGGGACACGTCTTGCCGGCAATCTGGATATTGCGGCAATGGCAATGGTGCCCATGAATGATCTGGTCAATCGCGAGATCCCGCGCGATAAAAAGAAAGTGCTGGCCCGGATTTATGCGCGCAAGTTGGCCGATGGCGGAGCGCTTCTGGTCGGACGCGACCTTGGTGAACGGCAAGCCATTGAACATCTTGTCTGGCGCGCTTTGGGTATGGGCGCGGCGATTTCCTTATTGTTGGTGATGGCGGGCGCCTTGGTATTTCGCGGGCAGATTGAGCGGCGCATCGGACAAATTCGTCGCACGGCCAAGGAAATCGAAGCAGGCGACCTGACCCGGCGCATCCCTGTTACCGGCGAAGATGAGTTTGGCCTCTTGAATCGCGATATTAATCGCATGCTCGACCGTATTGAACATCTGATGGATGGCGTACGCCATGTTTCGAATGCGATCGCGCATGACTTGCGTACGCCCTTGGGACGTATCCGCAATAAACTGGATACGGCTCTGCATGCGCCACTGGAAAACGACGCGCTCGCTGCAAGTTCACGGGCCGCGATCGAGGATATTGACGACCTGATTTTAGTGTTCGATAAATTGTTGCAGATTGCTGAGGCCGAGTCAGGTATGCGGCCGCAATCCTTCGGCATACTTGATCTTTCCCGTATCGCTGCTGATATCGTTGACTTGTACGATGCGACCGCAGAAGAGAATGGCATCGCCTTGCGACTCAATTTGCAAGGCGAAGTCAGGGCGCATGGCGATCGTAATTTGCTCGGTAGCGCCTTGGCCAGCCTGATCGATAACGCGATCAAATATGCCGGCGCCGGTGCGGCCATTGAGGTGAACGTCTTTGCGACTGCCGACAGCGCGATTCTGGAAGTGCGCGACAATGGTCCCGGCATTGCCGACAATGAGCTGCCGAAAGTCACGCAACGTTTCTATCGGCTGGATCATAGCCGTAATTTGCCCGGCAACGGCCTTGGTCTGGCGATCGTCAGCGCCATCGCAGCTCTGCATAATGGCGCCTTGCAACTCCAATCGGCACAGCCGGGACTGATTGCCCGGGTCGTCTTGACTAGAGCGGCCTGATTCAGAGTTCGGCAGTCAGTTCGCCACCTTGCTACGGCTGCCAGCCGGACACCGCAGTCGCGACTTTCAAACATTACCAATCTGTAATCTCGGGGCGAGACCCATTCAGTTAGTATGCAAGCCAAGTAAAAACGCTTGTTTTTTAGTGAGGAATGTCAGTGCCTACTTTGATAAAGAGGCCTCATGCTGGCTTTCGATCCTGAAAAGCGACTGCGGCTTTGCGCCCATTCTGTGTCGGACATTCATTGAGATACAGCCGTGACTTGCCCACTCCTTCATCATGAAATCAACATCACCCACAGATCACGTGAAAATTTTTATTGCGCCTCTACGGCGCTGGCTGTTCATCGGGATTGCTTCCTCAGTATGTTCATTCGCGCACGCAAGCTGTACGCCTCCGCTAATGGCAACATTCACGTTCGCTCAAGCCGCGACGCGCCTGCTGCAATGTAATCGCGACCTTATTCTGGCGCAAACGTCGATAGTCTCGGCGCAAGCCGACGTCCAAACCGCCGACCGCAGTCCGAATCCGACCCTGACCATCGGTAGCGCGTATATCAATCCCCAAAGCGGCATCGGTGCAGGGCCTTTGTATCAAAAGCAGGTGGATTGGCAGGCGCGCATCGATCACCCTGCGGAACGCGGGAATAAGCGCGGCTTACGTACCGCCGTGGCGGAAAGTGCGCTGCATGCAACGCAGTGGGGCGTAGCGGAAACACGGCGTCAGCAGCAATTAGCCCTGGCCACAGCCTGGATCAATTTATGGTCGGCGCAGCAGCGCATCAAGGTGCTGACGGCGCTGGAAGGCTTGTATCAGCGTACTCAGGATGCCGCGCAAACGCGCCTGCGCGTCGGTGACATTGCGGCCAACGATCTCGTCAGGATTTCCGTGGATACCCAGCATGCGCAAAATGACGTGCAGCAGGCGAAGGTCGAACTCGCCCGCGCCCAGTTCGACCTCGCAGCAATGCTGGCGATGGAGGCGCAGGCCTCTGCATTGATCGCGAGTGAAGCCTGGCAAACACTGGCGACGCCCTTGGCACCGGAAAAATTGGAACTGCTGACGGCTGGCAGACCTGATATTCAAGCTGCCCGAGCCCAGCTCGATACGGCCAAGGCCGCGCGCGATCTGGCGCTGAGCCAGCGCACGAGGGACCTGACTTTTGGCGTGCAGCTCGAACATTATCCAGCGCCTGCGGGCATCGGTAACTCGATTAGCGTGGCCGTGAGCATGCCGCTGTTCGTGCGCCACTATAACGATGGTGAAATCGCGCGCGCAGAAGCGGACTTTACGACGGCCCTGCTGGCCTTGCGCAAAGTGGAACAGCTGGCATTTGCTGATCAACAACGGCTGGCCGTGGAGTGGCAGGCTGCGGCAGCGCGCGCAGATCGCCTGAAATTCCAGCTTTTGCCCATGGTTGAAAAGATGGTCGCGAATGCGGAATTTGCCTATAAAAAAGGCTCGGTTGGGGTCTTCGATTTACTCGACGCACTCAAGCAATTACGTCAGATGCAGCTGGATGCCCTCACAGCCCGGGCGGATGTCGAAAAGGCTGATGCGGCCGTTCGTGCCGCCGTCCTCAATGTGGCTGCGGCGGACGAATCACCGTTCAGTTCTTCCTTTTTCATTAATTCAGGCAATTAAGCATTCCTATGTCAAATCCCGTTAAACCTGGCAATTGCACGCGTCGTGTTTCCATATTGGCAATGTGTGCGCTGTCAGCCTGCTTAATTTCAGCCTGCAACAAAAAAGCGGAAGCGCCAGCTCCTGATCTTGCACCCACAGTGTCCGGGCAAAGTGTGAGTTTCAGTGGTATTCCGAAAGGCATACGCGCAGAACCCGCTGAAAAGTCCGCAAACACGACTTTGTCGCTGCCCGGGCGACTCGTGTGGGATGAAGATCGGACGGTACGCGTATTTACGCCGTTTGCCGGTCGGGTGGTGCGTGCCTTGGTACAGCCGGGCGACAGCGTCAAGGTCGGTCAGGCGCTGGCCGAACTTGCTTCACCAGAATTCAGTCAGGCCCAGGCCGACGCGCGCAAGGCTGCCGCCGATCTGGCATTCGCAGAAAAAAACGTGCGTCGCCTGAAGGAATTGAATGTCGCGGGCATTGCTGCTGATAAGGACTTTCAAGCAGCGGAAGCCGATTTTCAGCGGGCCGAGGGTGAAAGCGACAGGGCGCAGCGGCGTTTATCGCAAGTCGGCGCCGGGGATGGCCAGAATTTTGTGCTGAAGGCGCCGATCGCCGGCGTGGTCGTGGATAAATCGATCAATCCGGGTCAGGAGCTGCGTCCGGACCAGCCTGGCTCGCCACTATTCGTCATTTCCGATCTGTCGCGCTTATGGATCTGGATCGATGCCGCAGAGTCTGAAATCGCGCAGCTGGCCGGCGCAAGACCGGGCGCAGCGCTGGTAATCAATAGCAGCGCGTATCCAAATCGTTCTTTCCCTGGCAAGATCGTCAAGAGCGCCGACTTTATCGACCCGGTATCGCGCACCTTCAAAATCCGCGGAACTGTCGACAACGCGCAGCACGACTTGAAGGCGGAAATGTTCGTCAAGGCAGATTTCCCGATCGCGGCTGCCGTGGCGACCTCGCCCGCCCAAATCGTCGCGACCGCGGCCGTGCTGCTGGACGGCGAAGACCACTATGTATTCATCGCAGATAATGACAAAACCTTCGTGCGCGTGCCCGTACACATCGTGCGCGAACAGCCTGGCCGCACGACCGTAACCGGTCTGAAGGAGGGGCAAAAGGTCGTCGTTGAAGGCAATCTCTATTTGCAGCAGCGCGTCATCAGTATGCCCGCGCCGCAGCCAGCTTCGTCTGAGGCGAGCAAAAAATGATCAAGCGCATTGTTTATTTTGCCTTGCATCAGCCCTTGCTGGTGGCGTTCGCACTGCTGATCTTTATTGGCTCCGGACTGATCGCTTTCAAGAATTTGCCGATCGAAGCATTTCCTGATGTATCTGATTTACAAGTCACCGTGATTGCCCTGTATCCGGGTCGTGCCGCTGAAGAAGTCGAGCGGCAAGTCACGCTGCCCATTGAAGTGGCCTTGTCGGGCGTGCCGGATTCAGTACGGCTGTTCTCGCACACGCAGTTCGGCCTGTCCTATACCGTCGTTACCTTCAACGATAAACCGACCGATCAATTGGCACGACAGCGCGTCAACGAGCGCTTGCAAGGCATCGATCTTCCTGCCGGTGTAGCGCCGGCAATCCAGCCGCCACAAACAGCGATTGGTGAAATTTTCCGCTTCCGTCTTCAAGGTGCCGGCTATACGCCACAGCAATTGCGCGTCATGGAAGATTGGGTCGTCGAAAAGCAATTGCGTAAAGTCCCCGGCGTCGCCGATGTCGTCACGATGGGCGGCTCCACGAAGCAGTATGAAGTCAATCCTGACCTCGCACGCATGCGTGATTACCAGATTACTTTGGCGCAGCTGTTTGGCGCTTTGCAACGTGCAAATGCGAACGCTGGTGGTGGCGCGGTAACGCATGGCACGCAACAATACCTGATCCGCTCGATTGGCGAATTACGCAGTTCGGCCGACATCGGCAGCATCGTCGTCAGCGTCAACAAAGGCGTGCCGGTACTGGTGCGCGATATCGCGCAGGTGCGCGTTGGCGGTGCACCGGCCCAGGGACTGGTGGGTCAGTCAGCGCGCGGCGTCGATGATGATGACATCGTCAATGGCATCGTCATCATGCGCAAAGGTGAAAATCCCTCCATCATCCTTGATGCACTCAAGGAAAAAATCCGTTACCTGAACACGACCCAATTGGCAAAGGGCGTGAGCATCGAACCGTATTACGACCGCTCCTGGCTGATCGACAAGACCTTGCATACGGTGTTCGGCAATCTGGTCGAAGGCGCCTTGCTGGTCGCGGCGGTATTGCTGCTGTTCCTAACCAATTTGCGCGCCGCATTGATCGTTGCGGCAGTCATTCCTCTGGCCTTGCTGGCGACCTTCCTGGGGTTGAGCTTTGTGGGTATTCCCGCCAATTTGCTGTCACTCGGCGCTATGGATTTCGGCATTATTGTTGATGGTGCAGTGATCGTCGTAGAGAGCATCTTTCGACGCCTCGGCAGTCTCACTGAAGCGGAAATCAAGGACCCGGCGGCGCGGCGCGACGCCGTCATGGGCGCGGTCATCGACGTGGGGCGACCGACTTTCTTTTCGATGCTGATCATCATCGTGGCGCATATTCCGATTTTCACGCTGCAGCGCCATGAAGGCCGCATCTTCTCACCAATGGCCTGGACCGTCAGTTCGGCATTGATCGGTTCGCTGATACTTTCACTGACGGTCGTACCGCTGGCTTGCTCATGGTTCTTGCGCCGCGTCGCACATGAAGACAATAGCCTCGTCACCTGGTGCAAGGCGAACTATTCCATCGTGCTCGACTGGGCACTGGAGAAGCGTAAAACGGTCGTGGCCATCGCGGTCATTGCCTTCGTCACCAGTGGCGTCATTGCCACGCGGCTGGGCAGTGAATTTCTGCCGGAGTTAAACGAAGGTTCAATCTGGGTCAATCTGACCTTGCCACCGTCGATATCGCCTGAAGAAGCACAGCGCGCCATGCGCTCAGTACGACATGCCTTGCAAACGGTGCCCGAGGTGAAGTCGGTCATTTCCAAGGTCGGGCGGCCAGATGATGGTACCGATCCGAAAATTTTCAATTCGGCAGAATTGTTTGTCGAGCTGGGTCCGGAAAATACCTGGCGTGCAGGCAAAGGAAAAGAAGCGCTGATCGAGGAAATGGATGCGGCCGTCTCGGCTTTGCCTGGGATGGAACCGAGTTTTTCGCAGCCTATCCGCGACAATGTCTTGGAGAGTATTTCCCAAGTCGACGGCCAGATCGTGATCAAGGTTCAGGGTGAAGACTACGTGCAGATCAAGAAGAGCGCCAAGGAGATCATGGCAAAGATCGGTACCGTTCCCGGCGTCGTGCGCGCTTTCATTGATCGTGATGGCAGCTTGCCCCAGTATCGTCTTGAAATCGACCGCGCCGCTGCCGCACGCTATGGCATCAACATCGGCGATGTGCAGGATGTGGTGGAAACGGCCGTCGCTGGCAAGGCAACGACCGAGTTATGGGAAGGCGAAAAACATTTCAGCGTCGTCGTGCGCTTGCGTCCGGATCAGCGCAGTTTGCCTAATTTGCCGAATGTGCTCATTGCAACGCCGGATGGTGCACAAATTCCGCTGTCGCAGTTAGCTGAATTCAAGATGACCGAAGGCGCGATGAATATCAGTCGTGAAAATGGTCAGCGCGTAACGTCCATTGGTGTCTTTATCCGGGATCGCGACATGGGCAGCGTCGTGGCAGATATGCAGGCGCGCGTGCAACAAGGCGTGAGTCTGCCGCCGGGCATCGAAATCGGCTGGTCGGGTGAATTTGAAAACCAGCAGCGCGCCATGGCGCGTCTGTCATGGGTCGTGCCTTTATCGATCTTGCTGATTTTCTTCTTGTTGTTTGATGCGTTTGGATCGCTCGCTTGTGCCGCGCTTATTATCGTCAACATCCCGCTGGCGATGATCGGCGGTATCGTCGCCTTGTGGCTGACCGGGATACCGCTTTCCGTATCGGCGGCGATTGGATTTATTGCGCTTTTTGGCCAGGCGGTTTTGAATGGCGTCATCATTGTGTCGGATTTTAATACCCGCCTTCTGACGACGCCCGATCCCGCGCAAGCAGTGCGGGAGGGCGCTATTACTCGTCTGCGCACTGTGTTAATGACGGCAATGCTGGCAATGCTCGGCTTACTTCCGATGGCTTTGTCGCATGGGATAGGCTCAGAGACCCAGCGTCCGCTGGCGGTCGTCGTGATAGGTGGTTTGGTCAGCGCGACTTTGCTGACCTTGATCGCGCTGCCGGCACTGTATCTGTCGGTCGCACGTCGTTGGCCCGGCGTCCTGACGACCGGTGACGCCTTGCCGGTACACTGAACCAGCCTTGCAGTGCTTACTCCTCACTGTGGCTGCCCGAATGGAAACGGCGCAGCACAGCCAGGTCGATGATGCTCAGTACGCTGTGGTTGGTACTTTCGAGAACCACAGCAGGCGCTACGCCGGCTGCATACGCCTGTTGCCAACGGTTCGCACACAAACACCATTGATCGCCGGCACGTAAGCCCGGAAAGCGCCATTCAGGGCGCGGTGTGATCAGGTCATTGCCCATGCTGCGGCTAAAATCGAGAAATGCCTCGCTCATTACTGCGCAGACGACATGCGTACCCACATCATTTTCGTCCGTCTTGCAGCAGCCATCGCGAAAATAGCCGGTCAGCGGTTCAAACGAGCAAGGTACGAGTGGTTCGCCAAACACGTTGCGTGCTGGAGGGGTGTCAATTGGCATGGGTAAATCAGTCGAAGTGAAAGAGTATCGGTACGATCGCAAAAACGGCCAGCGGCCGGCCATTTTCGAAATACGGTTTGAAGACCGCGCGCATGACGGCCTGGCGCGCTGCTTCGTCGAGTCGGCTGGAGTCTGAGGACTTGATGATCTCGATTTGTTCGGCACGACCCTGAGCATTGATCAGCACGCGCAATTGTACTTCGCCCTGTTCGCCTTTGCGGCGTGATGCCGGCGGATATTCTGGGCGCGGCGGCTGCAGGTATTCAACGCCGGAAATCGTCTTGGGTATGCTGGGCGCTGGCGCTGCAGTCGGTACGGCGGCGGCTATCGGCGGCGGACTGGTTTCGCGTACGGCGGGGAGGTTCGACATGGCCATCGGTACCGGCGTCGATTCAATTTTCGGTACTGACTGCTCGGGCCGGCGTTCGACGGGCGGGACGATTTTTTTCGGGTGCGGCTTGGGCGCTTCAGTGGACTTTTCTTCGGCTGGCACGACCATCGTCATCAGCACATGCGGTACGACCGCGCTCACATGCTGGATGAGGCCGTGATTGAGTGCATAGAAAAAGCCAACATGCGCTAAAACGATCGCAAAGCCCGACGTAAAACGACGGACCTCGAAGCGCTGATCGAATTGCGTGCCGGATAGTAATAATGGCAAGGCGAGCTCCATAGTGGATCAGGCTGCTATCGGCATTTGCATCAGCAAGGAAACCGGCTCGCCGGCCAGATGGTCGCGGATGATGTCTTTAGCGCAGGAATGACATTTGCCGCAGCAGGTGCCAACATCGAGATGCAGGCGTAATTCAGCCAGCGAGACCATGCCTTCATCCACAGCCTGGCGGATTTTACGGTCCGATACATTATTGCAAACACAAACGATCATTGCGGCATCCAGGAATTGAATCAGAGGGGCAGAATCAGCTTATTGCGCTGCGTCACGGGCAAGCGATAAATTTGGCCATGGTGGTCAATTATCAGTTCGCTCAAATGCGAACAATTCGCATTAAGATTATTGGTGAATCACGGCGTCAAAGCAAGACTTTTTGTGTAAATCGTGGGGGCATGGTGAATGTGTCATTTCATTTGCCCATAAAAAAATGCCGCACCAGGCGGCATTTCAAGTAGCAGATCAGGCGTCTCAGTGTATCGGGTGAAAGGACTCCGCCCGGGCAATCGGCCAGTAAGTCCTGAACACATCCGGCAAGCTTTCCAGCGCGGCAGGATCCAGCAATTGCTCCGGCTGTAAATATTCAAGCAGTGCTGATGCCAGTTCGACCTTGTTAGGCGAAACGCGCCGGGAAATATGATGCGGGCGTAATTGGGATGGATGCGTGAGTCCAGCTGCGGCGATCACTTCGGACAGGGCCTTGAGCGTATTTTGATGGAAATGGAAGACGCGCTCTGCTTTGTCTGGCACCACCAGCGCACGCTGGCGCAGCGGGTCCTGCGTCGTGACACCGGTCGGGCATTTATCCGTATGGCAGCTGAGCGACTGTATGCAGCCCAGCGCAAACATGAAGCCACGCGCGGAATTGCACCAGTCGGCGCCCAAGGATAAGGTCCGCGCGACATCGAAGGCGGTAATGATCTTGCCGGAAGCGCCGATCTTGATCCTGCTGCGCAAACCGGCGCCGACGAGCGTGTTGTGCACCAGCAGCAAGGCTTCCTGCAGCGGCATGCCGACGTGATCGGTAAATTCAACGGGCGCTGCACCAGTGCCGCCCTCAGCGCCATCGACGACAATGAAGTCGGGCGTGATGCCGGAGCTGAGCATGGCCTTGACGATGCCGAAAAATTCCCAGGGATGGCCGATGGCCAGCTTGAATCCGGTCGGCTTGCCGCCAGACAGAACGCGTAATCGTTCAACGAATTCCAGCAAGCCGAGCGGTGTACTGAAGGCCGAATGCGTAGGCGGCGAGACGCAATCGACGCCCGGTTCGACGCCACGCGCGGCGGCAATTTCAATCGATACCTTGGCGCCCGGCAGGATGCCACCATGTCCCGGCTTGGCACCTTGCGATAATTTAACTTCAATCATCTTCACCTGCGCTTGCGTTGCATTTTCGATGAAGCGCTCGGCGGAGAATGTACCATCTGGATTACGGCAGCCAAAATAGCCGGAGCCGATTTCCCACACCAGGTCGCCGCCGGCCTGATCCGCTGACTGCGGACGATGGTGCGCGCTGATACTGCCTTCGCCGGTATCGTGCATGAATTTGCCGAGTTCCGCGCCGCGGTTGAGTGCACGGATCGCATTCGCCGACAGGGCGCCGAAACTCATGGCGGAAATATTGAACACACTGGCGCTGTAAGGCTGGTCTCGGTCCGGTCCGATCGTGATGCGGAAATCGGCACTGGCAACCTTGGCCGGCGAAATCGAATGATTGATCCATTCATAGCCGGGCTGATAGACATCGAGCTGGGTACCGAACGGACGTTTGTCGAGTTCCTGCTTAGCGCGCTGGTAGACGATCGAGCGCTGATTGCGCGAGAAGGGCGCAGCGACCGTGTCGTCTTCAAGAAAATACTGGCGTATCTCAGGACGGATCATTTCAAAGAAAAAGCGGAAGTGCGCCAGAATCGGATAATTGCGCAAAATCGAGCGCTTGGTCTGGCGCACGTCGTGTATGCCGACCAGCATCAGGAAGCCGGACAGCAGGCACACGAACCAGCCGCGATCGATAGTCAGGATGACGCCAATCGAGAACAAAAATATCAAACTGACGATCAGTAACGTCAGGAAACGCATTGGAAAACCCCGCATCGGAGACTCCTGAAATGGTACGCACCAGGCGCAGGTGTCAAGTGTACAACGATGTTGGCAAATATTGTCTAAAAGGAATATTTAGATGTTGCTAGTTGTGCTCATACTTTAGGAGGCCTTGATCGCCTTGGTTTCTGTGACTGGCACCGAGTCAATGATGCCGCCGCCGAGACAAACATCGCCGTCATACAGCACCGCCGACTGTCCGGGCGTGACCGCCCATTGCGGCGTATCGAAGGCCAGCGAGAAACTGCCATTGCCGGCGGTATAGGCACAGGCCATGTCGGCTTGGCGGTAACGCGTCTTGGCTGACAGCATGCCCTGCGCTGGTGGCTCACCGGCGACCCAGCTGATTTGCCGCGCCTCCAGCGTTGGCGACAGCAGCCAGGGATGGTCATGGCCTTGCACGATGTACAGCGTATTGTTGCTGACATCCTTGCGCGCGACGTACCACGGGTCACTATCACCCTGGGCATTCTGATGCGTCTTGAGTCCGCCGAGACCAATGCCCTTGCGCTGGCCTAGCGTGTAAAAACTCAGGCCGACATGTTCACCGACGCGCGTGCCTTCCGCTGTCATCATCGGGCCCGGCTGGTAAGACAGATAGCGATTCAGGAATTCGCGGAAAGGTCGTTCGCCGATGAAGCAAATGCCGGTCGAATCCTTTTTGCGCGCATTCGGCAGCGCCAGCTTTTCGGCGATTTCGCGCACTTCGGTCTTGTGGATTTCACCGAGCGGAAACAGCGTCTTCGACAGCTGCGCCTGATTCAGGCGGTGCAGGAAATAACTCTGGTCCTTGCTCGCATCGACCGCCTTGAGCAATTCAAATTTGCCAGCGTTTTCGCGCACGCGTGCATAGTGGCCAGTGGCGATGAAGTCGGCGCCGAGCTTGAGTGCATGGTCCAGGAAGGCCTTGAACTTGATTTCGGCATTGCACAGCACATCGGGGTTCGGCGTGCGCCCGGCTTCGTATTCGCGCAAGAATTCAGCGAAGACGCGGTCCTTGTATTCGGCGGCGAAATTGACGGCTTCAATATCCACGCCGATGACGTCGGCCACACTTACCGCATCGATCCAGTCCTGGCGTGTCGAGCAATATTCGGAATCGTCGTCATCTTCCCAGTTTTTCATGAACAGGCCGATGACTTCATAGCCCTGTTCCTTCAACAGCCAGGCGGCCACGGACGAGTCGACGCCGCCGGACATGCCGATCACGACTTTTTTCTTAGCCACGTTGGTTTCCATTCACGCTAGGGTGGGTCGTGATCAATGATAAGGGCGCACGCTTGCCGGCGAGATAATCTTCGACGCATTGCAAAACCTGCGGACTGCGATGCCGTGCGACACAGCTACGCAGTTCATCGATATCCATCCAGACCGTACGCAAGATGCCGTCGTCGAGCGGCTGGTCATGCACCGCGCCAAGTTCGCCGCAAAACGTGAAGCGCAGGTAAGTGACATTTTCGCCGGAACGTGCCGAGACATAGCGCGACATATACATGCCCACGAGCGCGGTCGGCACGAAGTCATGCGCCGTTTCTTCCAGCGTTTCGCGCGTGACAGCTTGCAGCAGCGACTCGTCCGGATCGAGGTGGCCGGCTGGCTGATTGAAACGAACGCCATCGCTGGTCATTTCTTCGACCAGTAAAAAACGACCGTCGCGCTCAATGACTGCCGCGACCGTGACCGAGGGTTTCCAGATGGTTGACATAGGCTCTCTCTGAATGGGGTCGCTATTTTACCTTGCGTCTCTGGTGGTGTCCGGCGCAGCAGAGTTGCATCATCCTTGCGCACATGTCGGGCGCCGTTGACAAAAGATAAATCATTGCGCTGAATGAATTGGCGTTTTGTAAAAAACACGGCAAAATCGTCCGGCATTGCATCTTGCCCATTACGCCATCAAAACAAGCATGCTTCTGCTGCAAAAATTTGGTACGCAGGACGCACATCCGCGCCAGCCTGTCATTCAAGGCGATTTGCCCACGTTGCAAGAATTACGCGGGTCGTTCATAGTCGAGTAAGATTCATGACGGAATTAACAATCTTTGGAGAAGCGAATGAAAATTGGCATACCGGCCGAAACGCGCCCGGGCGAGACTCGTGTTGCTGCGACACCAGAGACTGTTAAAAAATTACTTGGCGCAAAGCATCAGCTCATGGTGCAGTCTGGCGCCGGCATCCATGCCAGCGTTACGGATGAAGCTTACTTGCTGGCCGGTGCGCAAATTTGCTCAGCTGCTGAAGCCTTCGCCTGTGACATGGTGCTGAAGGTGCGCGCACCTGACGCCGCCGAACGCACCATGATGACGCCGGGTAGCGTCGTGATCGGCATGCTCAATCCCTTCGATGCTGACAATATTGCCGCCATGGCGCAGCATGGGCTCAGTGCCTTCGCGCTCGAAGCTGCGCCACGCATCACGCGCGCGCAATCGATGGATGTGTTGTCTTCGCAAGCGAACATTGCCGGCTACAAGGCGGTCATGCTCGCATCAAATACTTACCAGCGTTTCATGCCCATGCTGATGACCGCAGCCGGCACCGTGAAGGCGGCGCGTGTCCTGATCATGGGTGTTGGTGTCGCCGGCCTGCAAGCCATCGCTACGGCCAAACGTCTCGGCGCGGTCATCGAGGCCTCGGATGTGCGCCCGCCGGTCAAGGAGCAGGTCGAATCGCTCGGTGCGAAATTTATTGATGTGCCTTTCCTCACCGATGAAGAGCGTGAAATCGCCAAAGGCGTCGGCGGCTATGCGCGCTCGATGCCGGCCGACTGGATGCGGCGTCAGGCCGAACTCGTGCATGAACGCGCCAAGCAGGCCGACATCATCATCACGACTGCGCTGATTCCGGGACGCCGTGCGCCTGTGCTGATCAGCGAAGAGACCGTCAAGGCCATGAAGCCGGGCTCGGTCATCGTCGACATGGCGGTCGAGCAGGGCGGTAATTGCCCGCTGTCGGAACTCGGCAAAACGGTCACGAAATACGGTGTGCACATCATCGGCGAGCCGAATCTGGCGACGCTGGTCGCGGCCGATGCGTCGGCGCTGTATGCGCGCAATGTGCTCGATTTCCTCAAGCTGATCGTTGACAAGGATGGTGCCCTCGCCATTAATCGTGACGATGAAATTGTCGCTGCGACGCTCCTGTGCAGCGGCGGCGAAATTTTGCGCAAATAAGCATCTTCAACACTGCCCACCTATTCCCGAAAGAGGTCGCAACATGGAAGTCAGCCATACCTTAACCAACCTGATTATTTTCGTGCTGGCGATTTACGTCGGCTACCACGTGGTCTGGACCGTCACGCCTGCCTTGCATACGCCGCTGATGGCAGTCACAAATGCGATTTCCGCCATCATCATCGTCGGCGCCATGCTCGCAGCCGGCTTGACGGAGGGATTGCTGGCGCAGGTCATGGGTACTCTCGCCGTGGCGCTGGCGGCCGTGAATGTCTTCGGCGGCTTTCTGGTGACGCAGCGCATGCTCGAAATGTTCAAGAAAAAAGAGCCGAAGGCAAAGTCTGTCGCGAAGCATGAAGGGACGCCATCATGAATATGGACTTTATCAGCATGAACCTGGTGACCTTGCTGTATCTGATCGCCTCGGTCTGTTTCATCCAGGCTCTCAAGGGCTTGTCCCATCCAACCAGTGCGCGCCGCGGCAATGCCTTCGGCATGAGCGGCATGGCGATCGCGACGATCACGACAGTCGTGCTGATCATGAAATTACGCGCTGAAATGACGGGCACCGGTCCCGGCCTGTGGCTGGTCGTGCTCGGCGTGGTGGTCGGCGGCGGCATCGGCGCCACATTGGCGCGACGTGTCGAAATGACGAAGATGCCGGAACTGGTCGCGGCTATGCATTCCTTGATCGGTCTTGCAGCGGTGACGATCGCCATCGCGGCAGTGTCCGAACCCTGGGCCTTCAATATCGCGGCGCACGGCGTGGCAATTCCGTTTGGTAATCGTCTGGAATTGTTCATCGGTACCTTTGTCGGCGCGATCACGTTTTCCGGATCGGTCATCGCCTTTGGCAAATTGTCGGGCAAGTATAAATTCCGTTTGTTCCAGGGCGCGCCGGTCAGTTTTCAGGGCCAGCACATGCTCAATCTCGTGCTCGCCGTGGCCATGCTGGGACTCGGCCTGACCTTCTGCTTTTCGCCTGCGACGGAACCTGCGTGGACGCCATTTGTGCTGATGACGGCCATCGCCTTTGCGCTCGGCGTGCTGATCATCATTCCGATTGGTGGCGCGGACATGCCAGTGGTGGTGTCGATGTTGAACAGCTACTCCGGCTGGGCGGCGGCCGGCATTGGTTTTTCGCTCAATAACTCCATGCTGATCATTGCCGGCTCGCTCGTTGGTTCCAGCGGCGCGATCCTGTCCTACATCATGTGCAAGGCGATGAACCGTTCTTTCTTCAATGTGATCCTGGGCGGCTTTGGTGGCGACGCCGTGGCGGCCGTCAGCGGCGATCAGCAGCAGCGCCCAGTGAAATCCGGTTCGGCTGACGACGCCGCTTTCTTGCTCGGTAATGCAGAGACCGTCATCATCGTGCCCGGTTACGGCCTCGCCGTGGCGCGCGCCCAGCATGCGCTCAAGGAGCTCACCGAAAAACTCACGCACAAGGGCGTGATCGTGAAATATGCGATCCATCCAGTCGCAGGTCGCATGCCGGGCCACATGAACGTCTTGCTGGCCGAAGCCGAGGTGCCTTACGACCAGGTGTTCGAGATGGAAGACATCAACAGCGAATTTGCGCAAGCCGATGTCGTGCTCGTACTTGGCGCCAACGACGTCGTCAATCCGGCCGCGAAAGATCCGAAATCATCGATCGCCGGCATGCCGATTCTGGAAGCCTACAAAGCGAAAACCGTGATCGTCAATAAACGCTCGATGGCCTCCGGCTATGCCGGGCTGGACAATGAATTGTTCTACATGGACAAGACCATGATGGTCTTTGGCGATGCGAAAAAAGTGATTGAAGATATGGTTAAGGCGATCGAATAAGCAACCAGAGTGGCGAATACCCGTGACAGTCCATCGTGGCATCGCCAGCGACCCAGCCGGATGGAGGTTTGACTTAGTCGCGCTTCTACGCCGGCCCGGTACCTTAGTTTCGATCTGACTGGCAAGAGCTTGTCGCAATCCCGTTACGTTTTTTTTAGCCTATCAAAGATGGTCGGATTTTCAATGGCCATCAGCGGGGAGCGGCGTTAAAGTGGACAGGTTATTCACTGGGGAAGTCGCGCCGAAGTGCGGACTTTAGATCATGTTTTTTACGTTGGCAATGTGAAGATGACGGTGTGCTTCCCGGTCATTTTATTGCCAGCGGCGCTGACCCAAATACCATGTCGCCTTCGTCTGATTCGCTGCTGATACGCGCACTACATCGCCTTGGCGAAGCATGTGCTGCACGGGCCTATCTGCCAGCGGGGTTTGTCATCATCGCCTGCGTCACGGTCTATGCGATCAGCGGCGCCATGCGCGATGTGGCACTCGCCTTGATGTTGATGGTGCTGGCCGTCTGCGCCACCGTGATGACGCCGAAGCACGCAAACAGCTTGAGCGGCTTTGCGCTCGTGTTGCTCTGTCTGGTTAGTTTTGGTATGCACCGCAGGGATCCTCAACTCTTTCAGTCGGAGCAGGAATGGCTGCATATCGGGATTGCGACCGGCATCCTCCTCTTGCTCAGCGGCGTGACCGGTCACTTCAAGCACCTCCTGGCGCGAATGGCCGCACAAAGGAACGAACTCGCTGAAACTGTCACACGGTTCCAGGAACTGGCTACGCATGATGAACTAACCGGCTTACCGAATCGCACCCACATGCGCGAGCTGCTAGGGCGTGAAGCCCAGCGGCATAAGCGAGAGGGGCAAATCCTGTGTCTGGCCATGCTGGATATTGATCTGTTCAAGCGCGTCAATGATTCTTATGGTCATCCGGTGGGTGACAGGGTGTTGTACAAATTTGCGCAGCACGCAAGGGCTGCCTTGCGTACCACCGATGTCTTGTCGCGCTGGGGCGGTGAAGAGTTTTGCCTGCTCATGCCTAACACCAGTTTGCAAGCCGGCATGCGTGTGCTCGAACGTATGCGTGGTCAGATTGCCGCCCTCGATCTTTCGCGCATTGATCGTGACTTGCACATTACCTTTTCTGCGGGTCTGGCGGCACTCTCGCACGGCGAATCGATGACGGAAGCGATCGAGCGAGCCGACAAGGCCCTGTATCAGGCCAAGGCGGCCGGGCGCAATACGGTACGCTACTTTGACGCCGACATGGAAGCCGCCGTCACGGCACGCATCCTGCTCGAAAGCGAACTCAATGAAGCCTTGCGCGAACAGCAGTTCCGCGTCCATTATCAGCCGCAAGTCGATGTCACAGGCCAGATGACTGGCGCCGAAGCGCTCGTACGTTGGGCGCATCCGACGCGTGGCATGATTCATCCGTCGGAATTCATTCCCGTTACCGAAGAAACCGGCATGATCGTGCCACTCGGCTACTGGGTGCTGGAGGCTGCATGCAAGCAATTGGCGCGCTGGGCGACCCGGCCCGAGACAGCGCACTTGAACATTTCAGTCAATGTCAGCGCACGCCAGTTCCGTCATCTCGATTTCCTGCGCCGCGTATTGGGCATGATCGATACGCATGTGATCAACCCGCGGCGCCTGCGCCTCGAACTCACGGAAAGCATGCTGATCGAAAATATCGAAGATACGATCGCAAAAATGAGCGTATTGAAAAGCCGTGGCGTCAGTTTTTCGCTCGATGATTTTGGCACTGGCTATTCTTCGCTGGCCTATCTCAAGCGCCTGCCGATTGATGAATTAAAAATCGACCAATCCTTTGTACGCGAAGTGCTCACTGATGCGAATGACGCCGTGATCGCCTGCAGTATCGTGGCGCTGGCGCGCAGTCTTGGGCTGGCCGTCATTGCAGAAGGCGTCGAATCAGAAGGCCAACGTAATTTCCTCATGCAGAACGGCTGCCAGCATTTTCAGGGCTTCCTGTTCAGCGAGGCGATGGCGGCGGAACAATGCGAAAGCTTCCTCGGGCGGCAAGGTTTGCATGCCGTGGTAACGCCCACAATGGCGCAAGTTCGCACTGCCAGTTTTTAAAAACTCAGGCGCGCCAGCCGAACATCATCTGTTCTGCCAGCGCGCGTTTGGCTGGCTTGAACAGGTCGACCATGCTGAGGGATGCACCCAGCAAAGTTTGCGACAGTGCGCCATCACCGGCGCTGGCAAACACGCGCGCCATGCTGTCAGTCAGGCGGATGGTCATGCCGCGGTCCGCACGGCGCGTGGCGACGAATTGCGCCAGCGTGGCCGGCGACATGTCACGCGCAAGCAGCGAGGCCAATACCAGCGCATCGCGCAAGCCCAGATTCAATCCTTGTCCTGCCACCGGATGCAGCGTTTGCGCCGCATTGCCGATGGCGACCGTGCGCGCCGTGAACTTCGCTTCGGCGTTCAGGCCCAGCACGTAGGTATTGCGTTTGCTGACGCTGGTAAAGTGGCCGAGGCGCGCCCCAAAAACACGACCGAGCTCAAGCAGGAATTCAGCATCGGGCAGTGCGATTAATTTTTCTATCGTCGCTGCGCGCGCACACCACACCAGCGCGTAAGCTTCGTCCTGCGGCAAAAGCGCCAATGGACCTTCTTCGGTAAATCGTTCATAGGCGCGCGCACTCACAGCGGCGCTGACCTGCACATTTGCCACCAGCGCAGTCTGGGCGTAATCGTGGCGGCGCGCTTTCGTGTCCTGCTCGCTGAAGACGCCGCCTTCAGCCTGTACCATCAGCGCAGCAGTGATGGTTCCGCCATCATCGAGCTGAATGCTGACGCCATCAGCACCTTCGCTACTGCCGGTAATCGTTGCCGGACGCAGGATGTGAATTCCCAATGGGCTAGCAGCCGTATGCAAGCCGTTCGCGAGCGCGCCATAACGCGTCACATAGCCCAGCGCCGGCAGTGCGTAAGCGTCGGCCTTGATGAGCGTACGGCCGAAATGGGCGCGGCGTGAGACATGGATTTCCTTGATGGTCGTGGCGCCGATCGGCCAGGCGCCCAGCGTTTGCAAAATCTGCGCGCTGCCATGCGAAATGGCGATCGAGCGCGGATCGCGGATAGCCACGTCCAGCGCGCGTGCATCGATGAGCGCGATGCGCGTAGGCGCTACGCCGCGTTTGACCAGCAGCGCAGCCAGGGCAATGCCGACCGGGCCGGCGCCGCAGATCGCGATCGCAAAGTCATGGTGCATGGTTGGCAAATCAGCTGCCTTGCGCCATCGTCGCTTCAATCTCGGCGACGGTCTTGGGCGCGGCGGCGCTGAGCACATGGCGACCTTCGGGCGTGACCAGCACATCGTCTTCGATGCGGATGCCGATGTGCCAGTATTGTTCCGGCACGCCGGCGGCAGGGCGCACATACAGGCCCGGTTCGACCGTGAGCACCATGCCCGGCTGCAGGATGCGCGATGGCCGCGCACTGCCAGTCACGCCTGCCGGCGATTCGAGATAATCACCGACGTCATGCACATCCATGCCCAGCCAGTGACCGGTGCGGTGCATGTAGAACTGGCGATACGCGCCGCTCTTGATCACTTCTTCCAGCGTGCCTGTCAGTAGACCGGTATCGAGCATGCCCTGCACGAGAACTTTGAGCGCCGCATCATGGCTGTCATTGAAACAGGCGCCCGGCTTGATTGCAGCGATCGCGGCGGCTTGTGCGGCGAGGACGATTTCATACAGTTCCTTTTGCGCTGCGCTGAAGCGACCATTCGCCGGATAGGTGCGCGTGATGTCGGAGGCGTAGCTATCAAATTCGCAGCCGGCATCGATCAGCACCAGGTCACCGTCCGCAAGGATGGCATTGCCGGCGCGGTAATGCAGCACGCAGGCATTCGCACCAGTGGCGACGATGGAGGTATAAGCCGGACCTTCGGCACCATGGACGCGGAATTCATGCAGCAATTCAGCTTCGATTTGGTATTCGTGGCGTCCGGGACGCGACAGGCGCATCGCGCGCGCATGGGCGCCGGCGGCAATATCGGCGGCGCGCTGCATGCTGGCGATTTCAGTGGCGTCCTTGAACAGGCGCATCTCGTTGAGCAGCGGGCGCAATTCGTGGATCGTCGACGGCGCGTTGACGCCGGCGCGTGCCTGCTGACGTACTGCCGCCAAGGCCGCTTGAATCTGCGCATCGAATTTTGCATCGTGGCCGAGCGAGTAGAACAGGGTGGGCATCTCGGCCATCAGTTTCGGCAGTTCGACTGCCAGCGCGTCGATTGCGTAGGCACCATCAAAACCGAATTGCGCCTGCGCCGCAGCGGGGCCGAAGCGGAAGCCATCCCAGATTTCGCGCTCAACGTTTTTTTCTCGGCAAAACAGGATGCTTTTGGACTGCGCGCCGGCGGCAATCAAGACGACGACTGCTTCCGGTTCCGCAAAGCCGGACAAGTAATAAAAATAACTGTCATGCCGATACGGATAATCAGCGTCGCTGTTACGCATGACTTCATGCGCAGTCGGAATGACGGCGATGCCGCCGCCAGCAGCTTGCATTTGCGCCAGCAGACGGGCGCGGCGTTCTTGAAAAGCGTTCATGAGTTTTGTCCCGGCACGGCAGGTGGAGTAAATGGCGCATTCAATGCAGCGAGGTCGTCGACAGTGCCGACATTGGCCCAGTCGCCGCGATACAGGTCGCCGCCGACCTGGCCGCGATCGGCATAGGCGCGTAAAAGCGGGCCGAGTTTGGCTGACTCGCCCGGCTTGATCGCATCAAACATTTCCGGCCTGAATACGCCGATGCCGCTGAAGTTGTATTTGGGCTCGCCTTCGTTGGCGATGGCGAAGCTGTTGAGCGCAAAGTCGCCCAGCGGATGATACGGCGGATTTTTCACGAGGAAGATCCAGGCGATATCGCGCTGATCGACGGGATAGGGATTGCCCCAGACATCATTCGCTTCGAGCACATTGAACAATTTGTCGAAGGCGAAATGCGGGCAATAAATGTCGGCCGCGATCGCCACAAACGGTTCATCCCCGAGCAGATGACGCGCCTGTGCCACGCCGCCGGCAGTCTCCAGCGCAGTGACTTCCGGTGAGTAGCTGATCTGCGCACCGAACTGGCTGCCATCGCCCAAGGTCGACACGATCATGTCTCCCAAATGCGCGTGATTGATGATGATGTCGGTAATCCCGGCGCGCACCAGGTTCAGGATGTGCCAGACGATGAGCGGGCGGCCGCGAACTTTCAGCAGCGGCTTGGGGCAGGTATCGGTGAGCGGACGCATCCGTTCACCGCGTCCTGCAGCAAAAATCATGGCTTTCATGTGTGCTTCCTGAACATGCCGGTCAAAAGGTGTAGCCGACTTGCGGCTGTTTGTCTTCCAGCTCGTCGAGCAAGCGCACCAGCGGTGCCAGCGGCTTGTAACGCATCGCCGCCTTGCGCACGTATTCGAGTACGACCGGCATGTCATTCAGATACGTATCCTTGCCGTCGCGATGGTAGAGACGTGCAAAGATGCCAAGGATTTTCAGATGGCGCTGCAGGCCCATGTATTCGAAATCCTGGTAAAAGCTGTCGATGTCGGGACTGACCGGCAGCCCGGCGCGCTTGGCGCGTTCCCAGTAGCGGATCGCCCAGTCGAGCACGATTTCTTCATCCCACTGGATATAGGCGTCGCGCAGCAGCGAGACGATGTCGTAAGTGATCGGGCCATACACCGCATCCTGGAAATCAAGGATGCCGGGATTGCCGCTGGAGAGCACCATCAGATTGCGCGAATGGTAATCGCGATGCACGGTGACTGGCGGCTGCGCCACGGCAGCCGCCAGTAGCGTGTCGAATACTTTGCTCAGTGTGGCGTTTTGTTTTTCAGTCAGTGTTTGGCCGAGGTGCTTGCCGATATACCATTCCGGGAACAGCATCAATTCGCGCAGCAGCAGGGCGCGGTCATATTCCGGCAGCACATCGGGCTGGCTCTGTACCTGGATCAGGATCAGTGCATCGATCGCATCAAGATACAGTTTGTTGGCCGTGTCATTATTAAGCTGATGCAAATACGTCGTCGGGCCGAGATCGCTGAGCAGCAGGAAGCCGCGCGTCAAGTCTTGTGCGTAGACCTGCGGTACCGTCACGCCAGTCTGGCGGAAAATAGCGGCAGTCTTGACGAAGCGTTCGACGTTTTCCTGTGGCGGCGGCGCATCCATGACGATATACGTGTGGCCATCCGTCGCATCGACCCTGAAATAGCGGCGGAAACTGGCGTCGGCCGAGGCCGCGCGAAGGGTGGCAGGCAAGACGACAGGCTCGGTAATTGTGCTCAGCCAGACAGATATTTCAGCAAAACGGGGATCAGCGGGAGTACTTAAGGGCATGGACGACCTGGACATTCGGTTTGATGGAGGGGAGTTCCCATATAATAATGGATTAAACTTAAAAAATCGCCTGCCATGGTGTTTGCCGCGCATTCCCTGACTGAGCCCGGCACTTCTTGCTATCCAGACGATTCCTCCGGCACCATTGCGGTGACAGCGTTCAATTTGCGTACTTCATGACCTGGTTTCCCGCCTTTCCTGTGTTTCCTTTCCGCCAGCGCGTGCTCTGTACTGCGTTGGCGGCGGCATTTGCGCCGGCGTTTGTGCAGGCGCAGACGCCACCCGCCGTTGCGGTTGAAAACCTGCCCGTCGAAGTCAGCGCAGAAGTCATGACCGGTCGGCCTGACCGTGAAGTCACGCTCTCGCACAATGTCGAGATTACGCGCGGCTCGACCATCATCACGTCGGATAACGCGACCTACGATGTCGTCGAAGACCGCGTCACGGCGAATGGCCACATACTGCTGCGCCGACTCGGTGACATGTACACCGGCGACACGCTCAAGCTGCAGCTCGAAGCCGGGCGCGGCTTTGTCATCAGCCCGACTTACCGTCTGTCGCGCAATAATGCCCAAGGTAAGGCCGAGCGCATCGATTTTGAAGCGGAAGACCGTGCCGTCGTCACCGATGGCACTTACAGTACCTGCGAAGGCGCCGATCCGGACTGGTATCTGAAGTCCAGTACGCTGCGCCTCGATACTGGACGCGATGTCGGCAATGCCGGCCAGACCGTTGTGTACTTCAAGGGCGTCCCCATTCTCGGCACGCCGGCGATGTCGTTTCCGCTGTCGGATGCACGCAAGTCGGGCGTACTGCCGCCGACGATCGGCACGACCAACAAGGGCGGCCTTGAAATCACCGTACCGTATTATTTCAACATCGCCCCGAACCGCGATCTGACGCTGTATCCGAACCTGATCGCGCGCCGCGGCCTGCAGCTCGGCGCCGATGCGCGTTACCTGAGTGAGACCGCCAGCGGTGAAACCCGCATCGAAGTCCTGCCCAATGACAGCCAGACCAAAACTTCACGCTATGCGCTGACCTCGACGCATAACCAGAACTTTGCGCCGCGCTGGTCCTATGGCTGGAATCTCAATGCCGCGTCAGACGATGATTACCCGAGTGACTTTGCGCGAACCATCACGACCAGTTCGCAGCGACTGCTGTTGCGCGACCTGAATCTGAACTATGGCGGCGATCTGTGGCGCATGAATACGCGCACCTCGAATTACCAGGTGCTGCAGGATCCGGCGGCACCGATCGCGCGGCCTTACGACCGTCTGCCGCAAGTCACGCTGCAGGCCGGACGCCAGGATGTGCTGGGTTTTGACTGGAATGTGAATACGGAGCTCACGCGCTTCTGGCATCCTGACCTGGAGCGCGGCGACCGTTTCGTGATGACGCCGGAATTGTCCTACCCTATCCTCCATCCCGGCTATTTCGTGGTGCCGAAATTCGCCATGGACGTCAGCCGTTACGCGCTCGAAAATCGTGCCGGCGGCATACCGGCGAATCTGTCGCGCGCGGTGCCGACGGTCTCGCTCGATAGCGGCCTGGTGTTTGAACGCGAGACGAAATTCTTTGATGAGGCTGGCACGCAAACGTTGGAGCCGCGCCTGTTTTATGTGCGTACGCCTTTCCGCGACCAGAGCCAGTTCCCCAATTTCGATACCGCCGAAGCCGATCTGAGTTTCAGCCAGCTGTTCAGTGAAAACCGCTTTATTGGTCATGACCGCGTGAGCGACGCGAACCAGCTGACGGCGGCGCTGGTGACGCGCTTTATCGAAGCCAGCGGCGCCGAGCGCGTGCGCCTGGCGCTGGGCCAGCGCTTTTACTTTTCCGAGCAGCGTGTCACCCTTGGCGCACCGCGCGATGACAGCCGCTCCGACCTTTTAGTCTCTGGACAAGGGCGACTCACCCAGACTTTTACTGCAGAAGGCAATATCCAGTACAGCGCCAGCCAGCGCGCGCTCAGTCGCAGTAATTTCGGCGTACATTGGCAGCCCGCGCCAAAGAAAATACTTAATTTGCAATACCGCCGTGATTTGCTCAATAATCTCGAGCAGGTTGATACCTCGACCCAGTGGCCGATTGCCGATCGCTGGTATGGTGTGGCTCGCGTGAATTATTCGCTGCCGGATAATAAAGTCGTGGAAGGCTTGCTCGGCGCCGAATACAAGGCCGACTGCTGGGTCTTCCGCATGGTCGGCCAGCGCACGCCGACGGCGACCGGCAAGGCCACGTCCTCGCTGTTTTTCCAGCTGGAGTTAAATGGTTTGACGCGCCTGGGGTCAAATCCGCTCGATGCGCTGCGCAATAGCATCCCCGGTTATCAATTGATTAACCGTCTCTGAACTTTTGAAATCGACATTCCGCGTTACGCTAACCTATGAATATTGTTCACACTATGTCCACATCGAAGATTCCGACGCAAGGCCTGACAGCGCTGCTGCTCCTGTGTGCAACGCTGGGCGCCGCGCCTCTAGCCTGGTCGCAGGCCGACAGCAATGCCGCCGCCCGCCCGCGCAGCGTTGCTGCAGATGCGATCATCGTCATCGTCAATGACGAGGTCATCACGCGCAACGAACTTGAAGAACGCAAACAGGCCGTCGAGCGCCGCATGAAGGCGCAGCGCGTGGCCTTGCCGCCGGCAGAAGAATTCCGCAAGCAGCTGCTCGAACGCATGATCGTCGACAAGGCGCAGCTGCAGCTGGCGCGCGAAAATGGCATCCGCGTCGACGACATCATGCTCGACCGCTCGATCCAGCGTATCGCCGAGAGCAACAAGATGTCAGTACAAGAGTTCCGTAACCAGATCGAGCGCGAAGGCACCAGCTTTGCGCGCTTTCGCGAAGAGATTCGCGAAGACATCCTGATGCAGCGCGTGCGTGAACGCGAAGTCGATAACCGCATCCAGATTTCGCAAGCCGAAGTCGAGCACTACATGGAAGTCGAGACCAAGGCCGTGCTCGAGCAGCAGGAATTGAACCTCGGACAAATCCTCGTGCGCATTCCTGAAAACGCCAGCGCCGAGCAAATCAATGAGCGCCGTCGTCGTGTCGAAGACGTGATGCGCCAGCTGCGCAGCGGTGGTGACTTCGCCAAGATCGCGGCGACCTTCTCGGACGCCAGCGATGCGCTCAAGGGTGGTGAGCTTGGCTGGCGCATGAAGGACCGTTTGCCGGAATTGTTCGTCGACGCTGTTGCCAATCTCAAGACTGGCCAGGTTTCGCAAATCATCAAGAGTCCGAACGGCTTCCACATCATCAAGCTGATCGACCAGCGCACGATCGCCGTGCCAAAGGCGAATCCGGCGGCGAACAGCATCCAGCAAACGCATGTGCGCCATATCCTCATCAAGGTCACGCAAGTCGTCTCGGCTGCCGATGCCAAACGCAAATTGCTCGACTTGAAAGAGCGCCTGATGAACAAGGCCGCGACGTTTGAAGAGCTCGCAAAATTGCATTCCAACGATGGCAGCGCGGCCAAAGGCGGCGATCTCGGCTGGATTTATCCGGGCGACACAGTGCCGGAATTCGAACGCGCCATGGATGAATTGGCCGTTGGTGCCGTCAGCGATCCGGTCGAATCGCAATTCGGCATGCATTTGATTGAAGTCCTCGAGCGCAAGAAAGACGATGTCTCGCAAGAGCGTCAGAAGCAGATCGCGCGTCAGGCCATCCGCGAGCGCAAGAGCGAAGAAGCCACACAAGACTGGATGCGCCAGCTGCGCGACCGTGCCTATGTCGAATTCCGCAATGAAGATAAATAAGTGAACATCAAGCGTCCCGTCATCGGCATCACCTGCGGCGAACCGGCCGGCATCGGTCCGGAAATTGCCATCCGCGCCGCCTGGCAGCTGCGCGACACCATCAAGTCAGTGCTGATCGGCGACGCCGCGATGCTGGCGATTCTGGCCGGCGAGATCGATCCGGCCATCAAGCTCGTGGCGACCTCGGTGCAAGCTGTGCGCATCAACGGCTTGCCGGATTTTCCGGCGGGCTTGGTCACCGTGATCGATAGTCCCGTCACGGCCTGGGTCACGCCCGGCGTGCTCGATAAAAATAACGGCGGCCATGTCCTGCATCTGCTCGACATCGCTATCGAAGGCACGCAAGCCGGCTGGCTCGATGCGATCGCCACGGCGCCGCTACAGAAAAGCACGATCAACGATGCCGGCATTCCTTTTACCGGCCATACCGAATATCTGGCGCAAAAGACCGGCACGGCACAAGTCGTGATGATGCTCGCCGGCGCTGATCTGCGCGTGGCGCTGGCGACCACGCATTTGCCGTTGAAGGACGTGGCGGCGGCGATCACCTTCGATAGCCTCATGCAGACGCTGACCATTTTGCATCACGACCTGCAGGAAAAATTCGGCATCGCCGAGCCGCGCATACTTGTCACCGGCCTCAATCCGCATGCGGGTGAGGGCGGTTATCTCGGCCGTGAAGAAATCGACGTAATCACGCCGGTACTGCAAGCTGCGCAGCAGCAGGGCATGCAGGTGAGTGGTCCGTATCCGGCTGACACCTTGTTTCAGCCTAAATATTTGCAGGATGCCGACTGTGTGCTGGCGATGTATCATGATCAGGGCTTGCCGGTTCTGAAACATGCGAGCTTCGGTCGTGGCGTCAACATCACGCTCGGCTTGCCTATCATCCGCACCTCGGTCGACCACGGCACGGCACTCGATCTCGCCGCGCGCGGTATCGGTCACGCGGATCACGGCAGCATGCTGGAAGCCCTCAAAGTCGCGGCACAGATGGTCGTCGCGCGCACAGTCACCCAATCGGAAACACGATGAAGCACATCGCTAGAAAGCGCTTCGGGCAGAACTTCCTGACCGATGATCTGGTATTGCACAATATTATTCGCGCCATCGATCCACAGCCGGATGACACCATGGTCGAAATCGGACCTGGTCTTGCGGCGATGACGCGTCTGCTGCTGGAGTCCTTGAAGCAGATGCATGTAGTCGAGCTGGACCGCGACCTAGTCGCGCGACTGGAAAAGACCTTCGATCCGAAGCGCCTGATCGTCCATGCGGGCGATGCCTTGCAATTCGATTTCACCAAGCTGCCTGTCCCCGACGGCAAGAAGCTGCGCGTGGTCGGGAATCTGCCTTATAACATTTCAAGTCCCTTGCTGTTCCATCTCGCGGCGATCGCGCCCTTGGTGCAGGACCAGCATTTCATGCTGCAGAAGGAGGTCGTCGAACGCATGGCTGCGCCGCCCGGTAGCAAGACTTACGGCCGCCTGTCGGTGATGCTGCAATGGCGCTATGACATTTCACTGCTGTTCATCGTGCCCCCGACCGCGTTCGACCCGCCACCGCGCGTGGAGTCCGCGATCGTGCGCATGATTCCGCTCGCGCAGCCGCTGGCTTGCGAGCAGGTCTTGCTGGAGCAGGTCGTGCAGAAGGCATTTTCGCAGCGGCGCAAGGTGATTCGTAATTGCCTGGCTGGGATGTTCACGGAAAATGACTTGATCGATGTCGGGATTGATCCGCAGGGGCGGCCCGAGACTGTCGGGCTGGAGTTTTATGTGGCGTTGGCGAATCGGCTGGCGACTGCTTAAGGTCAAGAGGCCCTATGATGAATACTTGGCCAGTGCAGGATGCGAAAGCCCGTTTTAGTGAATTACTCGATACATGCATCAGCGAGGGGCCGCAAATGGTTTCTCGACGCGGCACAGAGGCAGCAGTTCTTGTTCCTGTCGCTGAGTGGCGACGACTGCATAGTGCTGCGCGGCCCTCCCTCAAAAGTTTGTTGCTGAGTGAAGAGGGGCGTGGCGATTTGTTGCTGCCGAATTGACGTTCCGCTTTTCAACCCTTTTGCTTAAGTAGCGGCCTGCTTGATGCCTGCGTTTGTCGTCTGGAAAAATATGAAAATATTGAAATGGTCAGCGTTGATCGTGTTTCTGGTGGTGTGCGCCGGATGTGCATCCTTGGCCTCACACAACGGCATCAAACAGGCCGGAAGCATCGTCGAATACCTGTACCCGAATTCCAGGGAAGCGCCGAATATGCAGCCGACCGTAACGCGCCTGCGGCCGCCGGTTCGGGTCGGGGTTGCCTTTGTGCCCGGTGCTTCCCCGCGGGCGGGCTTGCCTGAAGCTGAAAAAATCAAACTGCTGGAACGCGTCAAATCAGCCTTCGCGCAACATGCCTACATCGGCAGCATCGAGTTGATTCCCACTCAGTACCTGCGACCCAAGGGCGGATTCGCCAATCTCGACCAGGTCGCCAGGATGTTCAATGTCGAAGTGATCGCGCTGCTTTCCTATGACCAGGTTCAATTCAATGACACGAATGCCTTGTCCGTCCTGTATTGGACGATTATCGGCGCCTACATCATTCAAGGCGATCAATACGACGTGCAAACCATGGTGGACGCCTCGGTGTTCGATGTGGCCAGCCGAAAATTGCTGTTTCGCGCCCCGGGAACCAGTCAGGTCAAGGGCAGCGCGACCATGGCGGGCTTTAGTGAACGCGCCCGTGCAGCGCAAATCGAAGGCTATAACAAAGCCGTTGATCAACTCCTTCCTCAATTGCAAACAGAACTCGATCGCTTTAAAGATCGCATCAAATCCGACGCCAATTTCAAAGTGGACAACAAGCCGGGGTATCAAGGTGGCGGCAGCTTTGATTGGTTCATGCTCGCGCTGGTCGGCATGCTCGCTGTACTAGGCTATCGAAGCCGCCGTGCAACGTAATTTTCTGCCATGGTGTAGCGCTGTTCTGCTTTTGTGTATGGGGATGGCGCTGGCCGCCCCGGGATCCATCATCGTTGCGCTGGAATATGATCGTCAGGCGATATTGACCGGCGAAATCTGGCGCTTATGGACGGGCCATCTTGTCCATTTTTCACTCCAGCAGGCGTTCGTCGATGCATTCGCATTGTCTATTGCGAGCGCCCTGGTGGAACGGGCGATCGGCACCGCTCGTCTGCTTATCGCATTGGTGCTAGGAGCGCCGTGCATTTCCTTGGGGCTGATGCTGGGATCGCCCGATTTACTGTATTACCGAGGCGCTTCCGGGATCGCTGTCATGATGGCGATATCTGCCGGTGGAAGCATTTGGCCCAGATATAAAATGTTACTCACGCTCCTTTTGCTCAGTTTCGTGGTCAAGACAGCGGCGGAGGCTATCGGGGTTTCTGCGAACCTGGCGAGACTTCCAGCGTATGTGGTCGTGGCTTGGCAAGCACATCTACTTGGGGCAATTTGTGGCGCACTGATGACCCTGTCCGGGCGTTTTTCGCCCGGCAGGATGCATCAATCTTCCCAGTCTCACACTGAGGATTTACGCTCAATCAATTCAATTTTGTAACCATCCGGATCCGTGATGAACGCGATCACGGTAGTGCCGCCCTTGACCGGCCCGGCCTCACGCGTGACATTCCCGCCATTCGCCTTCACATCAGCGCAGGTCTTGGCAACATCCTCCACTCCGATTGCAATATGCCCATACGCCGTGCCCAGATCATAGTGCTCCACGCCGTAGTTATACGTCAGCTCCAGCTCCGCATGCTCCGGATTCTTGCCGTAGCCAACGAAGGCCAGCGTGTACTGCTGACTCGGCACATCATTCTTGCGCAATAACTCCATCCCCATGACCTTGGTATAAAAATCAATCGAACGATCAAGGTTACCAACGCGAAGCATCGTGTGTAAAAAACGCATAGTGTTCTCCAAGTATAGAGCGTAAAAATTGAGCTTAAAAAATCGGCAGCGTTTCCGGCGCCCGCTCGCGCAAGGCCTTCTTCGCTTCCTGGAATTCCGGGAACACCGACTGCACCGTCGCCCAGAAGCGCGAGCTGTGATTCATTTCGCGCAGATGTGACAGTTCATGGGCGATCACGTAATCGATCAGCGGCAGCGCAAAATGGATCAAGCGCCAGTTCAGTCGTATGCGCCCATCCGCCGTGCAGGAACCCCACTGCGTCAATGCTGACGACAGCTTGAAGGACTGGAAGCGCACGCCGAGTTTGTCTGCATACACGGGCAGGCGTTCGGCAAAGATGCGTTTGGCTTCGAGCTGCAGCCAGCTTTGCACACGGTCTTTCAACTGTTGTTCGGCCGCGTCGGCTGGCAGGGAGATGATCAGCTCGCGGCTCTCACTGTCAAAGGAGACGCCCAGCGCCTGCTGCGTCCTGATGCGCAAGGTGATCTCGGCGCCGAGGAAGGGCAGTTTGCCGCCATCGCACCAGTCCATTTTCGGCTGCAGCTTGCGCGCCGAGCGTTCGCGCCGCTCATTGAGCTTGCGCAGTATCCATTGCTGCTTTTCGCGGATCGCATTGTCGATGTCGGTCAGTGTCACCCACTTCGGCGCAGTGATACGCAAGCCATCCTCGTCGATCAGAAAACCGATTGAGCGGCGCGATGAGCGCAGCAGCACGTAATCGAGAAAATGCTGGTTCAGGTGGATGCGGCGTTTGCCCGGCGCCAGTAGCGGCAGCGCGGCCGGTGCCGAGAATGCCGCGGGCGGCACCTGCAGTTCGCGCGCCGGGGAAGGTGCGGCACTCTTCAGCGAGCTGGAAATATCAGGCGTGAAAAAGTCGAGCTGCAGCCCAAGCTGTTGCGGGTCCGGCGTCGACTTGCGGAACAGTTTCAAGGGCGTTTATTTATCTCGGGTTTCAGGATAAGCATGCGGCGAAATCACGCGCATTTCCGATTCTATCCAATTTTCCACTTCGTGCATCAAGGTGGCTGAATCTTTGCCTTCGGGCGAAATCGGTTTGCCGATCGAGATCGTGATCACGCCCGGCTTCTTGATGAAGGAATTCTTCGGCCAGCAGTCGCCGGAGTTCATCGCGATCGGGATGACCTGGGTCTGGGTCTCGATGGCCAGGCGCGCGCCACCGATTTTGTATTTGCCTTTTTGGCCCGGTGCGATGCGCGTCCCCTCGGGGAACATGATGATCCACTGACCATCGGCGAGGCGGCGACGGCCTTGCACGACGACTTGCGCAAAGGCGTCACGGCCTTTATTGCGGTCGATCGGCACCATGCGCAGCAAACCGAGCGCCCAGCCAAAGAAAGGAATGTAGAGCAGTTCGCGCTTGAAGACATAGACCAGCGGACGGGGCATGTACCACAGGAAGAAAATTGTTTCCCATGCCGACTGGTGTTTCGACAGCAGGATCGCCGGCGCATCCGGCAGGTTCTCTTCGCCCCGGACTTCATAGTGGATACCGCACAGTGCTTTCGAAAGCCAGACCATGAACAGGTTCCAGCGCGAGGTGACGAAGTAACGCTGGTTATACGGCAGTGGCGCGACCAAGAGGCAGATCGGCGCCCAGATCAGGGTCACGATGACCATGATCGTCATGTACAGTAGTGAACGCAGGAAGGGAAGGATGCGCGACATTGAATCTCCAGATTCGGGTTATAAGGTTGACAGGCGGGATGCCGTGATTCAGGACGGCTTGGCCTCAGCTGTCGTTTCACCTTGCAGCAGATGATCGACGACCGCCGCGAGGTCTGCAAAAACTTGCGTGTCCGGTGGCAGGCCGCCGCGTTCGCGCGTCTTTTCCCCTTTGCCGGTGAGGACGAGGTAGGGCACACAGCCGAGGCTATAACCGGCTTGCAGATCGCGCAGTGAATCGCCAATGACCGGTACACCTTTCAAACGCGTGGCGTAGCGTTCGGCGATTTCTTCGAACATGCCGGATTTGGGTTTGCGGCAGTCACAATTTTCAGCGGCGGAATGCGGACAGAAGAACACGGCGTCAATTTCCGCGCCCACGGCCAGTGCGGCCGCATGCATTTTCTGGTGGATCTCGTTAAGCATGCGCATGTCGAACAGGCCGCGCGCAATGCCCGACTGGTTCGTCGCGACCACGACGCAATAGTCCGCCTGGTTCAGGCGCGCGATCGCTGCCAGCGAGCCGGGCAGCGGTATCCACTCGGCTGGCGATTTAATGAACGCGTCGGAGTCATGATTGATGACACCGTCGCGGTCGAGAACAATCAGTTTCATTGCGGGCGTGATCAAGCTGCCAGTTTCGAGATGTCGGCTACGCGGTTGAGCATGCCATGCAAGGTCGACAGCAGCGCCAGCCGGTTATTGCGTAGCGCTTCATCCTCAGCCATCACCATCACGTCATTGAAGAAGCCATCGACGCTGTCCCGCAAATGCGCCAGCGCCTTGAGCGTGCCGGCGAAGTCGCCCTGTGCAAAGGCGGCATCGACCTGTGGCTGCGCGGCTTGCATGTCGCGAAACAGGCTTTGCTCGGCGGCTTCGACGAGCAGGGCGGGTTGCACTGCACCTGTCGTTGCCGCGGTCTTTTTCAGGATGTTCGTGATGCGCTTGTTCGCTGCTGCCAACGATTCGGCTTCCGGCAGGGCGGCAAAGGCCTTGACCGCATTCAGGCGTTCGACGATGTTGTCGAGCGTGTCAGGCTGCTGTGCCACGACTGCTTCAATTTCATTCGGCGCGAAGCCGCGCTCACGCAGCAAGCCGCGCAGACGATCGTACATGAAGCTGGCAGCGTCGCTGCACGGGTCCTTGAAATTCGCATTGCCGGCAAAGCATTGCGCCGCATCGGCGAGCAAACCGGTGAGTGACAGCGGCAGGCGTTTTTCGACCAGCATGCGCAGGATGCCCAGTGCATGACGACGCAGGGCGAATGGATCTTTGTCACCAGTCGGCTGCAGGCCGATGCCCCAGATACCGACCAAAGTTTCGAGCTTGTCGGCCAGCGCGACAGCCGTGCCGGTCTGTGTTGACGGCAAGGCGTCACCGGCAAAGCGCGGCTGGTAATGTTCGGATGCGGCCAGCGCGACTTCATCGTGCTCGCCATCGTGGCGTGCGTAATACGTGCCCATGATGCCCTGCAGTTCAGGGAACTCGCCGACCATATCGGTGAGCAGGTCGGTCTTGGCCAGCAAGGCGCCACGCTGTGCCAGCGCGACATCCGCGCCGAGCGCTAAGGCGATCTTGCCGGCCAGGGCGGTCACGCGTTCGGTGCGCTGTGCCTGTGTGCCGAGTTTATTGTGATAGACGACATTGGCCAGACCCGGCAGGCGCTCTTCGAGCTTCTTTTTCTTGTCTTGCTCAAAAAAGAATTTCGCATCCGACAGGCGTGGACGCACGACGCGCTCATTGCCGCCGATGATGTGCTGCGCATCGTCGGTGGCGATGTTGGAGACGATCAGGAAGCGCGAACGCAGCTTGCCGTTCGCGTCGGTGAGCGCGAAATATTTCTGGTTCGTCTGCATCGTCAGGATCAGGCATTCCTGCGGCACGGCCAGGAATTCCGCTTCGAAATTGCAGGTGTAGACGACCGGCCATTCGACCAGCGCCGTAACTTCATCGAGCAAGGACTCCGGCATTAGCACGAGGTCGCTGCCGGCAGCTTCAAGCAGGGCGCTGCGGATTTTTTCCTTGCGCGCAGTGACACTGGCGATGACTTTGCCTTCGGACTCGAGCACGCGGCTGTAGTCGTCGGCATGCGCAATCGACAGGGAGCCGGCAGACAGGAAGCGATGGCCGCCGGTGCTGCGACCAGCGTTCAGTCCGAGCAGCGTCAAGTCGATGACGTCGGCGCCATGCAGGGCCAGCACGCTATGTACAGGGCGTACAAATTGTACGGTCGTCCCATCCGGGCGCTGGTAACTCATCAGCTTCGGAATCGGCAGTTTGGCGACCGATTCTTCGAGCGCGGCTTGCAAGCCATGTTGCAGCGCCGAGCCGTTCGCGGTGTAGGTATAGAAAAAGCTTTCCGCCTTGCCGTCGACGGCGCGTTCCAGCGCGCTCAGGGCGATCTCGCCGCAGCCGATGCTGGTTGCCAGCGCTGCCAGTTTTTTCAGCAGCGGTGCGGCGGGCTGGCCTTCGGCGTTCAGCGCGACCGACACAGGCAAGACTTTTTCGCGGATCGATTTATCCGGCGACATGGCGCGTACATGGCTGATCGATACCGCCAGGCGGCGCGGTGAAGCGTATGCGGTCGCGACTGCATCAGCGTCGAGGAAGTCGCGCGTCTTCAAGCCATTGACGATGCCGGCGGCGAAGGCCTCGCCCAGTTTTGCCAGCGCTTTCGGCGGCAGTTCTTCGGTAAACAGTTCGACCAGCAGGGTTTGATTCGACATGTGATTCATTTCGTGATTATGTTTGGATCAGGCAGCAGCAGGCGTAGCGGACGTCGCGTCGGCGCACATCGGGAAGCCGAGCTTCTCGCGCGAATCGTAATAGGCTTGCGCAACAGAACGCGAGAGATTACGGATACGGCCGATATAGGCAGCACGTTCAGTCACTGAGATCGCACCGCGCGCATCGAGCAGGTTGAAGCTGTGCGAAGCCTTCATGATCATTTCGTAAGCCGGCAAGGCGAGCGGGATGTCGAGCAGGCGCTTGGCTTCGCTCTCGTAATTATTGAACTGCGAGAACAGGAAGTCGGTATTCGCATATTCAAAATTGAAGGTCGACTGTTCGACTTCGTTCTGATGGAAGACGTCGCCATAAGTCAGGCGGCGCGTCACGCCATTTTCGACGGATTCGGTCCAGACGAGGTCGTAGACATTTTCCACACCCTGCAGATACATGGCCAGACGTTCGATGCCGTAGGTGATTTCGCCGAGGACCGGTTTGCAGTCGAGGCTGCCGACTTGCTGAAAGTAAGTGAATTGCGTGACTTCCATGCCGTTGAGCCAAACTTCCCAGCCCAGACCCCAGGCGCCCAGTGTCGGGCTTTCCCAGTCATCTTCGACGAAGCGCACATCATTTTGCTTCAGGTCGAGACCGAGCGCTTCGAGTGAACCCAGATACAGGTCGAGAATATTTTCCGGCGCTGGTTTCAGTACGACCTGATATTGATAGTAATGTTGCAAACGATTCGGGTTCTCGCCATAGCGGCCGTCTTTCGGGCGGCGCGATGGCTGTACATAGGCAGCACGCCAAGGCTCGGGGCCGATCGCGCGCAGAAAGGTACCGGTGTGAAAAGTGCCGGCGCCGACTTCCATGTCATACGGCTGCAGCAGTGCGCAGCCTTGCTTGCCCCAGTAGTCCTGGAGGGTCAGAATAATTTCTTGAAATGTGAGCATCGTGATTTTGTCTTCTCATTCCCGGACGCGTTACACAGGCAGGCGCTGTCGGGCAGATTGGTGCTGGTGCGGTGACGACCTTGGAGACCGAAACTTAACCGCGCGAAACCGCGATTTTAACGGGTTTTACCTGTGCCCGGCGGCTTTTGCCGCCGCAAAAATACCACTACAGCCAGGATGAGCGCCGCCATAATCAGGAACAGCGCGTTGCCATAACGGCTATAGGGCGTCATGCCCTGAAAACCCTGTACCTTCGCGCTCAGTGTCGCGCGCGTGTAAGGCGTTAATTGCGCCGTGACCACGCCATGCGCATCAATCACGGCAGTCGTGCCGGTATTGGTCGCGCGCAGCATCGGCCGGCCCGTCTCGAGCGCACGCATGCGCGAAATCTGCAAATGCTGCGGCAAGGCGATCGAATCGCCGAACCAGGCGATGTTCGACATGTTCAGCAGTATCGTCGCTGGTGCGTCTGTGCGCAGCTGGGCGGCGATCTGTTCGCCGAACAGGTCTTCATAGCAGATGTTGGGCAGCACGCGCTGATCGCGGACCTGCAACGGCGCCTGCAATGCCGCGCCAGGCGTGAAGTCGCCCAATGGGATATGCATCATCTCGACGAACCAGCGAAAGCCGGGCGGGATGAATTCGCCGAAGGGCACGAGGTGGTGTTTGTCGTAGCGGTATTTTGTGGCGTCTGGCGTCAGTGCGATCATGCTGTTGGCATATTGCGCGAGGCCGTCGCTGAGCGGAATGCCGAGCGCGAGATGGCTGCCCGAGGTTTCTGCGTAAGTCTGCAGCAGCGGCAGGTAGTCAGGCGGCAGGTCACGCGACAGCAACGGAATCGCCGTCTCGGGCGTGACGATCAGGTCGGCCGGGCCGGCTTTCACCAGATCGTGATACAGCGACAGCGTATCGTTGATGCGGTCGATATCGAACTTCATTTCTTGCGGCACATTGCCTTGCAAGAGGCGTACGGAAATCGGCGCGCCGGATGGCGTGGTCCAATTCACTGTCTTTATTCCTGCGCCGGTCAGCAGCAGTACTATTGGCAGCAGTAGCCAGCGACGTTGCGTTACCGCCAGCAGCAAGGTGCCTGCCATGAGCGCCGCCAGCCAGCCGAGGCCATACACGCCGAGCACAGGGGCAAAGCCCGCCAATGGACTATCTGTATGCGCATAACCGGTAACGACCCATGGAAAGCCTGTAAAGACCCAGCCGCGCAGCCAGTCGGCCAAAGCAAAGCACATTGGCAGCACCAGCAGCAGCATGACAGTCTTGGACAAGTCGTAGCGTGCACGCAGCCAGGCCGCCGCCGCCATCATCAAGGCAATGAAGGCGCCCAGCAGCAAGGCCATCGCCACTACCGCAAGCCCCGCAAGCCAGCCCGGCATGCCACCAAAGCGATGCATGCTGATATACAGCCATGACACGCCGAAGACATACCAGCCAAAGCCGAAAGCCCAGCCGGTGAAGGCATGGGCTTTGATCGAGGGGGAATATTGCAGCAGGCCGAACAACAGCATCAGCAGCGCAAGTTGCAGCGGCCACAGTCCAAAGGGTGCGAAGGCCAGTACATGCAGCGCGCCGGCCATTGCGGCGAGTCCTAGTTGCAGCGGCAGGTGCATGGCAAAATTCAAAGCAGAGCGCGCCGCCTCACGCGTCGTCGTCATCGCTCAAGGTCGGCAATTTTTCGACCAGCAGCACATGCACCTGACGCGCATCAGCACGCAGGATTTCAAAGCGCCAGCCATCGATATCGATCACGTCACCCTTGCGCGGTACGCGGCCCAGATGGTTCGCGACGATGCCGCCAATGGTGTCGACATCTTCGTCAGAAAAACTGGTCGCCAGTGCATCATTGAACTGTTCGATTTCGGTCAGCGCCTTGATGCGCCAGCGCGGTCCGTGCAGGCCCGGCTCGATGGCGAGGATATTGTCTTCGGCTTCATCGAAATCATATTCATCCTCGATGTCACCGACGATCTGCTCGAGCACGTCTTCAATCGTGATCAGGCCAGCCACGCCACCGTATTCATCGACGACGATGGCAATGTGATTCCGGTTCGCGCGGAAGTCGCGCAGCAAGACATTCAGGCGTTTCGATTCCGGGATGAATACGGCCGGGCGCAGCATGTCGCGCACATCGAAGCTGTCTTCGGCGTAATAGCGCAACAAATCTTTTGCGAGCAAGATGCCGACCACCTTGTCGCGGTCGCCTTCGACGGCGGGAAAACGCGAGTGCGCCGTTTCCAGTACCATCGGCAGCCATTCCTCGATCGGCTTGGAGATGTCGACCGCATCCATTTGCGAGCGCGGTACCATGATGTCGCGCGCATCGAGGTCGGATACTTGAAAGACGCCTTCAATCATCGACAGCGCGTCGGCATCGATCAGATTGCGCTCATGCGCGTCGTGCAGAATGTCGAGTAACTCGGAACGATTTTCCGGTTCGGGGGAAATCAGGGCAGTCAGTCGTTCGAAAAGCGACCGGTGGGGTTTGACCTCAGAGTACCTGCCGTCAGTAGGATGATCTTGCATATGGCGCGATGCCGAGGCGGTGCGGGTAGTTGGTATGGTCACAGCATACAACAAATGACAGGCTGCGCCAAAATTGCTTGTCTAAACAGTAGCATGACGCCGGCATTGCCGTGCCGGCGCATTGTCAATCCATCATGTTTCATTGTTCGGCATAGGGATTGGCGAGGCCCAGCGATGCCAGGATGTCAATTTCAATGGCTTCCATTTCTTCAGCGTCGGCTGTCTCTTCGTGGTCATAGCCCTGCGCATGCAGCACGCCATGCACGAGCAGATGCGCCGTGTGCGCTGCGATCGTCTTGCCCTGTTCCGCCGCTTCGCGCAGCAGCACATCGGTGCAGAGAATGATGTCGGCTTGTGTCGGGGCGTCTTCTGCCCCTTCATCGGCGGCGTCATTGTAGGTAAAGGTCAGCACATTCGTCGCGTAGTCCTTGCCGCGATAATCGTGGTTCAGCACGCGCCCCTCCGCTTCATCGACGAAGCGCACCGCCAGCTCAGCTGGTGCAAATTGCGCAGCGCGCACCCAGCGGCGCACCAGAGTGCGTGAAATCGTGGCTTTCAGGCGCGCATCCGGGTACTGGATCGAGAGCGTGAGTTCAGGCTTCTTTGACATTTTTTCGCGGGACGGATTTGACGGGTTTGACGGGTTCTGCATGGATGGCTTCATAGGCATCGACGATGCGCGCCACCAGCGGATGGCGCACGACATCGGCGCTGCTGAAATGCGAGAAGGCGATACCGCGTACATCCTGCAAGACTTGCACAGCGTCGACGAGGCCGCTCTTCTGGCTGCGTTGCAGATCGATCTGTGTCACGTCACCGGTGACGACGGCCTTGCTGCCAAAGCCTATGCGCGTCAAGAACATCTTCATTTGTTCCGGCGTCGTGTTCTGCGCTTCATCGAGGATCACGAAGGCGTGGTTCAGGGTGCGCCCGCGCATGTAAGCCAGCGGAGCGATTTCAATCACCTGCTTCTCGAGCATCTTTTGCGTGCGGTCGAAGCCCATCAAGTCGTACAGCGCGTCATACAGCGGGCGCAGGTAGGGATCGACTTTTTGCGTCAGGTCGCCCGGCAAAAAGCCGAGGCGCTCACCGGCTTCGACGGCCGGGCGCGTGAGGATAATTTTTTGCACCATGTCGCGCTCGAGCGCATCGACGGCGCAGGCCACGGCGAGATAAGTCTTGCCGGTACCGGCAGGACCGACGCCGAAGCTGATGTCATGTTCGAGTATGGACTTGATGTAATGCGCCTGATGTGGCGTGCGGCCGCGCAGATCATGGCGGCGCGTTTTCAGTACATGGTTTTCGACCGACACGGGCAGGGCGACCAGTGCGGCTTTCTTGCTGGCCTTTGCCTTTGTTGCAATCGTGGCAAGTAAATCGGGCCCGGCATAGGGCGCCGCGGTCGCGCGCTGTTCGACGAGCGCGAGTTGTACGTCTTCGATGGAGACGATTTTTTGCGCGACGGCGTAGAACTTTTCGAGGATTTCTAGCGCCTGCGGGGCATTGCTGCCGCTGACAATGAATTTTTCGCCACGACGGAAGATTGTCACATCAAGCGCTGCGGAAATCTGCCGCAGATTCTCGTCCATCGGGCCGCACAGATGCGCGAGCCGTTTGTTATCGATCGGCTCGGGGATGAAATACAGCGGTTGGTCTGGTGTCTTGGTTTTCAATTTATCCTAGTGTTTCAATATCATTTCGCCACGTAGCGTATAGGTGAAGCTGGCGGTAATCTTCAGGTCGATCAATTGGCCGATCAGGCGTTCCGGGAAGGGGCCGGCGGCGAAATTGACGACGCGGTTATTTTCAGTGCGGCCCTGGAATTCGCTCGCATCCTTGCGCGACGGTCCTTCTACAAGGATGGTCTGCACGCTGCCGATCATGGACTCGCTGATGTGCTTGACGTTCTCGGCGATGGCTGCCTGCAGGCGCTGCAGGCGCGCCAGCTTGACGTCCTGCGGCGTGTTGTCTTCGAGATTGGCGGCGGGCGTGCCGGGACGCGGACTGAAAATGAAGCTGAAGCTGTTATCGAAGCCGACGTCGCTGATCAATTTCATCATCGCCTCGAAGTCGGCATCGGTCTCGCCGGGGAAGCCAACAATGAAATCCGACGACACGGTCAGGTCCGGGCGAATCGCGCGCAGGCGGCGCAAGACCGATTTATATTCGAGCGAGGTATAGCCACGCTTCATCGCTGACAGGATGCGGTCTGCGCCATGTTGCGCTGGCAGGTAGAGATGATTGACCAGCTTGGGTACCTTGGCATAGGTATCGATCAAGCGCTGGCTGAATTCTTTCGGATGGCTGGTGACGAAACGGATGCGCGCAATATTCTCGATTTCCGCAATGTATTCGATCAGCAAGGCAAAGTCGGCGATTTCGCCATCGGCCATCACGCCGCGGTAGGCATTCACGTTCTGGCCGAGCAGCGAAATTTCGCGCACGCCTTGCGCTGCGAGGCCGGCGATTTCGGCCAACACATCCTCGAAGCGGCGCGAGACTTCTTCGCCGCGCGTATAGGGCACGACGCAGTAACTGCAATATTTGCTGCAGCCTTCCATGATCGACACAAAGGCCGTCACGCCATCGACTTTGGCCGGCGGCAAATGATCGAATTTTTCAATTTCCGGAAAGCTGATGTCGACTTGCGAATGGCCGCTGCTGCGTCGCTCATTGAGCATGGCTGGCAGGCGATGCAGGGTTTGCGGGCCGAACACGAGGTCGACATAGGGCGCGCGCTTGATGATGGCTGCGCCTTCCTGGGAGGCGACGCAGCCGCCGACGCCGATCACGAGCTCGGGCTTCTCGAGTTTCAATTCGCGCAGGCGGCCGAGGTCGGAAAAGACTTTTTCCTGCGCCTTTTCGCGCACGGAACAGGTATTGAGCAAGACCACATCGGCGTCTTCGAGCGTGTCGGTCTTGATCATGCCTTCGGCGGCATGGAGGACATCGGCCATCTTGTCCGAGTCATACTCGTTCATCTGGCAGCCGAAGGTTTTAATGAATACTTTTTTTTGCATGGAGGGTTCGCTGCGCGTAATGGTGAGGTCCGGCGATCCGGCGGTCCGGCTTGGGATCTTGCCAGCGGCGCAGGCATCGTCAAAAAACGGAGTTTAGCATTATTAAGCGGCCAGCCCCGCCGTGTCAGTGCGCTTGCCAGCGCGCGCTTCAGCCTGCTTTTGGGGAATACAGATAGGGCAGCAAATGTTCCGTCAATTCCGTTGCATTGCGCAGCGAATTATCGGCGCGGTGCACGACGGCGCCGCACAGTGCTTCGATCAGCGACAGCGCGGCCGCTTCCGACGAAGCCGACAGCCGGTGTTCGGACTTGGCGTACAGCACCAGATCAGCCAGTGCGACCAGGGGTGAGCTGGCGCTGTCGGTGATGGCCAATACGCGTGCTTCGCGTTGGCGCGCCAAGGTCAGCAATTCCACCGTAAATTTGTTATAGCGCGGGAAGGAGATCGCGATGACGACGTCTTCGCGCTTGAGTTTGAACAGCCGCCGTGCGGCTTGCGTCGGGCCGGCATCGGTAGCGATGGTTTGCACATTGCTGCAAAATGGGTCGAGTCTGTGCGCCATGATCGATGCCAGATAGGCGCTCGTGCTGAAACCCAGGATGAACACGCGCGGCGCCTTGAGGATCATGGCGACAGCGGCTTCGCAATCCTTGTCATTGAGTCGTCCCAGGGTCGCGTGGATATTGTCGAGATCCTCTTCCAGCGAGCGCGCAAAGATTTCAGCGCTAGTGGCTTCGCGTTGCAATTCGCTGCGCAGGTTTTCCACTGGTGCCAACATGGATTCGAAGGCGGAGACGAGTTCCGCACGAAATTGCGGATAACCATCAAAGCTCAGCGCACGTGCAAAGCGGTTCGCGGTCGCTACAGACATGCCCACCGCGCTGGCAAATTCATCGATGGTCATCGTCGCTGCACGGAATGGATGCGCCAGTACGTAATCCGCTGCCTTACGATGCGAGATCGAGAACTCTGGGTAACTGCGATGGATACGCTCGGTGATCGCTGCATTGGTCAGCAAGAGATCAATCGGGGCCTTGCGTTTCATGGATGATCCGTGGAGGAGAAGCTGAACATGGGTGCAGCAGGGCGCCATATGACACAAGGGCGCCCTGTGAGAGGGGGAGTGATGTTTGCTTTAGCCGGCAGCGCGGTTCACATGCAATACCCAGTAACGCGCCAGTTCCGCCGTGCCATCCTTGCCTTGCACGGAATTAAAGGCTTTCACGGCTTCGGCTTTCTTGCCGGCGATGAGGTAGGCGTAGCCGAGGTGCAGCTTCGCATCATCGACGCGCTTGAGCGTGCCATCCTTGATGACCTGGTTCATCAGCGCCAGGCCCTTGTCAGTCTTGCCGGCCGCGACATAAGCGAAGCCGAGATTGACGAGCGTGTCGCCATCCTTGTTACGCACAGCTTCCGCTTCATTTTTTTCACTATTGGCGGCGAAATCCGCGGCCTTCTGATCGGCCAGATCCTTCAGGCGCTTCTGGCGGCTGGCTTCAGCGCCGCTGCCAAAGCTGCCTGACTTGTAGGCCGTCTCAATAATTTTCAGGGACTCCGCTGGCGCGCCGGCTTGCAAGGCAAGCTGCGCCATTTCCATGTAATCATCCGTGCCCAGCTTCTGGCCCGTCGCCATTTTCAGGCGATACAGGTCGTGCGACAGGCGCTCGGCAAAACCCGGCTTGGAGCGTACACGCGTGAGCAAGTCGGTCCAGTAATCCTTCTTCGGATAATTCGCGACCAGCTTTTCCATGGCGATCACATAGCCGGCTTTGTCGTTTTGGCGCAGGGCGGCATTGGCCAGCATTTGCAGGGACTCTTCTGTCGGGGCGCGACCGGCTTTTTCAGCGTCAGAGATCGAGGCAGCGACTTCTTTTTGTACCTTGGCGAAGTCACCGCTCTGGTAATACGCCTGCAAGAGATAGGCGCGCGCCTTCGGATCATCGCCATAATCTTTCAGCTGGCGATTCAGGGCCGCGATGGCTTGTGGCCAGTTCTTGGTCTGGAAGTACAGGCTAGGCAGGGCCATGATGATGTTTTTCGATTCCGCTGGTCCGAGCTTGCCGCTGGCCAGGACAGCTTCAAAAGATTTCGCCGCCGTGTCGTAGTCGCCGGCCATTTGCGCTGCCGACGCGCGCGTGCCATCGATCAGTAATTGTTCCGCCGGGGTCTTGCCGCCGACGGCATCGGTTTCGCGGATTTTCGCCAGCGCGTCCTTGTATTTTTTCGCCTTCATCATCTCTTGCGCGGCTTGCAAAGGCTTGCCGATTTCCGGGCGTACTGACTGCGCAAAAGCGACCGGGCCAAGACCCACCAAGCTAGGGACAGCGCTGAGACCAAGAGCAGCGACGAGCAGGCCAGTACGGGCAAAACGGAATTGGGACATGTGAAATCTTTCAGCCAATGAAGTGGGAAATGCGGCGTGAAATTGCCGATCAGAATTGCAGATAATACTTGTTTTTTGCTTGCTTGGGGATAGGCCAGAGGGGCGATTTCAAACGATTGCAGACGGTAAATTAGCGTGCATGAAGCGGGCGGGACAGCGACAGTGCGCTGCCCCGTTTTACAGATTTAGTTCAGGAACTGCTCATTGCCGACCAGGCCTATTTTCGTTACGCCCAGGCGCTGCGCCGAGGCCATGACACCGGCGACGACCTTGTATTCCACGAGCTTGTTCGGACGCAGATGCACTTCCGGCTGGTTCGCGATCGCGGCCACGCCTTGCAGGCGCGCTTCGAGCGCTGCGCGGTTAGGCACGGTCTCGCCATTCCAGAATATCGTGCCGTCGAAATCGACATCGATACGCACGACTTCCGGCTTCACATTCGATGGCGGCGGGGTACCGACCGGCATGTTCAGGTTGACCGCGTGATTCTGGATCGGGATCGTGATGATCAGCATGATGATCAATACGAGCATGACGTCGATCAGCGGCGTCATGTTCATTTCGATCATCGGCTCGTCATCACCGCTGCTGGAGCCTATATTCATTCCCATCGCTTACTCCTCAATGTACTGGTTCAACCGCCGCGGGCTGGCGGCTCGGTGATAAACCCGATCTTCGCAATGCCGGCGCGCTGCGCCGTCAGGATCACCTTGCCGACGAATTCATAACGCGCGGCTTGATCGCCACGGATATGCAATTCCGGCTGTGGCACTTGCACCGCGACGGCCTTCAGCTTGCCGAGCAAGGCGTCGGTCGTCGGCACGAACTGTTCGTTCCAGAAGACGTCGCCATCCTTGTTCACGGCCAGATTAATGTTTTCCGGCTTGGTCTTGTAGGGCTCATTGACTTCGGCCGGCAGCTTCACCGGGACTGTGTGCGTGACCACGGGAATCGTGATCAGGAAAATGATCAGCAGCACCAGCATCACGTCGACCAGCGGCGTGGTGTTGATCGCGGCGATCACTTCCTCTTCTCCATCCCCATCCGGGGATCCCATTGCCATGGCCATGATTTATGCTGCCTTTTTTTCAGTACTCGTCGTGCTCATCGCGCCTGACAACAGCACCGAATGCAAGTCAGCCGAGAAGGCACGCACATCTTCCATGGCGCTCTTGTTACGACGCACGAGGAAGTTATAACCAAGAACTGCAGGAACGGCGACGGCCAGACCGATGGCGGTCATGATCAGCGCTTCACCGACGGGGCCGGCGACTTTGTCGATCGATGCCTGGCCAGCGATACCGATCGCTGTCAGCGCATGGTAAATACCCCAGACCGTACCGAACAAACCCACGAATGGCGCAGTGGAACCAACCGTGGCCAAAAATGCCAGGCCATCTTGCAGGCGGCTTTGAACCTTGTCGACTGAGCGCTGGATCGACATCGTGACCCAGGTGTTCAGATCGATTTGCTCGAGCAGCGCGCCTTCATGGTGGTCAGTCGACTTGGCGCCGTTTTCGGCGATGTAGCGGAATGGGCTCTTGGCATCGAGACTGTCGATACCGGCTTTGACCGTCTTGGCTTTCCAGAAGTTTTCGGTCGCTGCCTTGGCCTGGCCGCCGAGGCGGATCTGGTCGATCAGCTTCGTGATCAGGATGTACCACGAACCCATGGACATGATGACGAGGATGATCAGTGTGCCGCGCGCGACGAAGTCGCCGCCTTTCCACAGAGCGTCGAGGCCGTAGGGGTTTTCAACAGCGTCTTTGGATGGGGCAGGTGCTGCATCGACGGCGGCCGCCGCAGGGGCGCTCACCTCTGCAGAAGCGACTGGCGCGGACGCGGCATCAGCGGCCATGGCGTGAGGAGCGACCAGCGCAGTAGCGGCGGTCACGGAGAACAATACAGCCGCGAGGAATGCGGAGAGGCGAGTTTTCATGAACATGCTTCCTTTAAATTCAAAAAAATGAAACGTAAAATGATCGGGACGGGCGGTGGCTGGTCCCTGTCTAATCAGGATAAATCGACTGTCTGTTTTGCGGGGCTCGGCGCCACCGGCGCAAATTCTTACTCAAGCTTCCAGACATACTGCATCTTGGTCCAGCTCTGCTCGGGCTTGCCATCGATCGTGCCTGGCTTGAATTTGCACAGGCTCAGCGCATTGCGGGCAGCGTTATCGAGATCGCGATAACCGCTCGACTTTTCAACCTTGGCTTCCACGACTTTGCCGTCGAGGCCGATAAGGAATTGCAAGGTGACGGTGCCAGTCTCTTCATTACGCAGTGACTTCGGCGGATATTCCGGCTTCGTGCAAGCGCGTGAGTCAACCACGGCAGGCACGCGTACCGGGCCAGTATCGGCAGCCGGCGCACGCTGGATAGGCGCCAGCACATTCGTCGGCGGCGTCTCGCGCGAGACAGCGGAAATCGTATTTTGTGTCACCGGCTGCTGCACTGAAATTTCCGGCGGCGGCACGAATGGTGG